>NZ_JBFAAB010000036.1:0-44043 GCF_040639505.1 Nocardia sp. NPDC023852 | reverse complement strand
GCGGTCTCGACCGTACTACCCGCCGACGCGCTCCCGCGTGAGCTGCTCGATCTGGCGATCACCGCGACCGCCGCGGTCGGACTACCTTTCGGCGGAGTCGACCTGGTCCCGCACCACGGCGGGGTGGTCTTCGAAGTGAATGTGCACCCGGTGCTCGATGTCCCGGGCGGATTCGACAAAGTCACCGTCCCTTATGTGCTCGCCCACCTCGATGCCCTCGACGCCGACCACGACCCGACCATCACGCTGTCGCGTCGGCGACCGACTGAGCAAAACCATCCTGCCGAGCAGATCCGTTGCGATCCGGGACAATCGGAGATTCCGACATGACCACGACGCTCAGCGTCTTTGTCAGAGAAAACTTGCTGATCCGAGCCGGGCGGGGCGGCCCTTCGGTGTCCCTCCCAGTCGGGCCGGTCCATGGCCCGGTTGCGCAGCTTATGACGGGAGATGACATCGAGCTGCCGGAAGATTTCGCGAAGGTGGTATTCGACCGTCGCCGCGCTGAGGAACAGTTCGGTGACGATCTGCTGGTTGATGTGGCCGTTGCCGACCAGCAGCGCCCAACCGTGTTGTTCGAACCTCCTCTCCGCACGTCCGGGCCAGCGCACAGCAGATGAACAACCGGTGCACCCCCGGCAACGGAAGTGCGGTTGGAAGCGGATTCGCTGCTGCCCGCGGATGCCAGGCGTGCTGCACGATCGTCTCCGGTGGGTTGCCATACGCGTGGGATCTACTTTCGCAGCGAGAATCGGTGGACAGACACCCGAGCCGACAAGTTACACAGCTATACCTGCAGGACCGCTCAACCCGGTGGCGATGGTGGTGGGTGCGCCGCCCATGGTCGGCAGGGAAACCACGTTGCCGCTCCTCTCGGTGATGTACAGGGTAGTTCCGGAAACGGCGATACCCACAGGAACATTCACTGTGGCCAAGGTGATGGGTGGGCCCCCGATGGCCGGCAGGGAGACGACCGTGCCGGTGCTTCCGGTGACGTTGTCGATACTTCCGGTGACGTACAGAGTGGTCCCCGAAATAGCGATACCTGTCGGGTTGGGCAGGCCGGTGGCGACGGTGGTGGGTGTGCCGCCGGAGGTCGGCAGCGAAGTCACGATGCCACCGGCGGCGTTTCCGGTGATGTAGAGGGTGCTGCCGGAAACAGCGATGCCCTGCGGGTTGGGTAACCCTGAGGCCAGGATGGTGGGTATGCCGCCGGACGTCGGCACCGAAACAACGTCACCAGCGCTCTCGATGATGAACAGAGTGGTGTCCGAAGCGGCAATACCCACCGGGTCCACCAGGCCGGGAATGTTCAGCGGGGTCGGTGTGCCACCGGACGTCGGCACCGAAATGATCGCGTGACTACCTTTTTCGGCGACATAGAGGGTGGCACCGGAATGCGCAACCCCGTACGGACGATGCTCGTTCAGGCCGGAAGCCACCGCGGTGGGTGTGCCGCCCGCCGCTGGCACCGAAACCACTCGACCGTTGCCGTTTTCGGCGATGTACAGGGTGTCCGCCGAGGTGTCCGCAGCGGCGGGACCGGCGCCAGGAACGGCCGCCGCAGCCGCGAGCATCAACGGGGCTGTTACCGCCGTGGCCAGCGCCCTGCCCATAACCCGTGCCACGACTACACGGCGGAAACGACGACGCTCCTTGCGGAAATTCAGTTGCACGCTATCTTCCTCACTCTCTCCGTATCCAGTTCGAAGATGGTTTGGAGACACGGCCGCCGCGGCCGCATCACCAGGAGCTGAAGATCGGTCGATCGACACTGTCGCCCCGATACCACGGTGACTCCGCATCGCAGGCAGCGTTCTTCTCAGGAGCCCTTTCAACGTAATCGTGGGATCGATGAAATCAACGACCGCGAGCGTTTCACAACCGGTGGCAGGCCGAATGGTGGCTGATGAGCTCGAGGCGGATATCCTGCGTGTGCACACGTCACAGCATCTGGCGCGGATCAAGTCCGAAAGCATTCAACCGAAAGGTGGGGATGCCAGTGACGGTACCTCGCCATTCGGCAAGGGCGGGTACGACATCGCGATGCTGTCGGCCGGTGGTGCGATCGAACTCGTCAAACATATTGTGGCAGGCACCGTCGACAACGGTTATGCGCTGGTCAATCCGCCTGGACACCACGCGACCCGTGCGACCGGCATGGGATTCTGCGTCTTCAACAATGTGTCGGTCGCTGCCGCCTACGAGAAATCCGTTCTCGGCATCGACCGTCCCGCTGCCACCGGGCAGCGGTGACGCCGCCTATCTCCACGCCATCGATCGTGTGGTCGAGCCGGCGCTACGCGCCTTCCAGCCCCAGCTCGTCATCGTCGCGTCCGGCTTCGACGCAAGCATCCTCGACCCGTTGGCACGGCAGATGGTCACCAGCGGAGGCTTCCAGAAGCTCACTCGTCGCATGCTGGAAACGGCCGCCGACGTGTGCGGGGGCCGGATCGGGTTCGTTCAAGAGGGCGGATACAGCCCACACTATGTCCCCTTCTGCGGGGTCGCGGTGCTGCGCGAATTGCTCGGCGAAGAATTTTTCGAGGACCCCTACACGCCGATCGTCACGACGCAAGGCGGCGACGTTCTACTCGCACACGAGGCCGCCGCGATCGAGGATGCGGTTCCACTGATGGCGGAGCTGTAGGCCGGAGTTTCTCGCGCACAATGCCGGGCGACCCACCGACCCGCACCTCAGCCTGGCATCCGTCCTTCGTCGATCAGGTCGGCTGGCCGGTTTCTGGGAGTCCCGTGATTCACCAAATCCGCCCGAGGTGTGGTGAACCCGGATCTGCGGACGTTTCCCGGTCAGATCCCGGCGAACGGTGGAGCTTTCGTGACCGTCGCCGCCGCTGTCCGTACACATGCTATTCCACTTGCCCGTGATCACGGCTGGCCGGTGGCGAACGCCAGTACGGCGTCGAGGAACTCCGGGCCGCCCTGCGCGTATCCGCCGACAATTCCACCGATCAGCGCACCGGCGGGGATGCTGATCCCCCATATCAAAAAAAGACACGCCCCGAGAAGGCCGCCCACGATGGCACCGCCGACGACGCCAGGCAGGTTCTTGTTGACCTGCTCCTCGAGCCGGTCGTAGGAGCTGATGTCCTTTAGTTGCGTAAGATCTTCTGCCGTCAGGGTTGGTGTCAGCGTCAGGGTGCGGCCGTCCGCACCGATCTGCTGCGCAATCGCGATTGAAAGCCCGTCGACGGCGTACTGGTGCGGCACTTCGGTCACCGCCGCTCCGTCGCCGGACTCGAGCACCACCGCACCGTTCTGCGCGATCTCGAACTTGCCGTTCTCGACGGTGGTAATAATGGCCTTGTCGACTGGCGAAACGGTGATCTGGTAATTGATTCCGTGATCTACACCGGAAGTCGTGTCCGCTGTAGTCACCGCAGTCGGCTGCTCCGTTACGGCCAGCTCTGCATGGGCGGTTGCCGCAGTGATTCCAATGGCCGAGACGGCCATGAAAACGGCAGCAGTGATCTTGTCGAACTTCATGCTTCGAATCCCTCCACTCAGCTGCCCCCGATGGGCGGACCGAGTCAGACCTTATGCGGTGGCAAATTCGGTGTACCCCCAACACCACAGACTCAGAGCAGATTCGCATTCGCATCGATTAGCGATCTCCTGGTTCAGAATCAGCGCATGACGTCCCCCAAGCTGCTGCAATCCGCTTCCCTGCTAATCCCCGAAGAGATCGCAACCGAGAACGACATCATCAGCAGCAGCGGGCGTGTCCGCCGTGGAGCGAGGGTGTCCATCTGTCCCTGTCCGCTCAGACTCCCTCGGTGAGGGCGAAGTGCTCGTCGAGATACCGCGCGACTGCCTCGGGCTGTTCGAGGGCTGCGGAGTGGCCTGCGTGGTCGTCGTCGCCTCCGATAGCGAGCACCGGCACCGGGCAGTCCTGCAATTTCTCGACGACGCGTGAGCGGATGATGACGCCGTGGGCGGTGTCGCCGATGGTCAGTGCTGGGTTGGTTTCCGGTTTCCAGGTGCTGAACATGTTCCGCATCTGGACGGTCTTCGAATCGAGCTGATCCGCGCGGCGGGCTCAACAGTGCGGATCGAGGCCGCCACCGGCGGCGATCCCGTCGGCTGCCCCGAGTGCGGGACGATGTCAGGCCGTGTCGACAGCCGGTATCAGCAGCGGTTGTCGGATACCTCGATCACCAGCCGGGAGGTCGTGATCAGGTTGCAGGTCCGCGGGTTGTTCTGCGACAACTCCGAATGCAGCGAAACAACTTTCGCTGAGCAAGTGGGTTCTACGCCGACAGGCCCCGGCGCGTTGTGCACCGAGGCCTGGGATCGAGGGGGTTTTCACGTCAATACCGTCGATCGGCCGGTAGAGCCAACCTCGGGCACCGCACCCGGCCACAGCCCGGGACGCGGAATCTGGGAAGAGCTGTTCAGCGACCACCTCCTGGGCTGCCGGTCAGGCCTGCGTCATTTCGTCATCCCCTCCGGCGGTCCGGCCGACTGCACCGGGTTCTCTTCTCCGCCGGAGGGGATGGTGGATCTTGCTTCCGGTGCAGTTCACCTGCCCGGCCAACCAGACATCTCATCTCCAACGACAGCGACTATATATCGGATATTACACAATGTCTACATCCTGCGATACAGAGTTTCCTACTTCCCGGTAGACGTTTTCTGCACGCCCCACCTCGAGTAGGGGTGGGGTGGACATTGACCAGCCCCGACCGCCGACGATGCCGATCGGTTCGCGTTCGAGGCCGGTCGCGAGGTGATCGAGCAGCCCAAAGGCATGCTGATGCTTGGTGTACGGGATCGGCGAGCAACAAGCGTTCGCGCTGCTGCGGTCCTGCTCACAGAACCCAACGTGCGGCTACGTGGGCTCGCCCTCACCGAACTACCGACCGCGGGCAGGCAAGCCGCCCGAGCCCCGCTGCGCGTCGATTCGAACCGCATCCTCGTCGGGCGGCTACCGCAGACCGAGACGAGTACAAGAAGGGCGGTCTTCTTTTTCAGATTACCGTGCCATTTTGCTGGGTTCGGCCGCGGGCTCGCCTGGCCTTTGCGGTGATGGTACGACGGCCATAACCCCTTCTGGCACCGCCGATTCGAGCCGGTCGACGATCAGGTGCCGGGCTGCGCCTTCGATCAGGCCGGTGGCGATCGGCCAGCCGTTGGCCAGAGCGATGCCGTAGTGGAGGTTTTCGATGTGCCCACGCAAGTAGCCGATGGCGGCGGCGCCTTTCGCGCTGTTCCGGAGCGAGGTAGGTGGCTTCGGTTTCGATTGCGTCGGCGGCCTGGCCGGTGTGGCCGGTGAGGATTTGCAGGACGCTGGCGGTGACCCAGTCCTCGACCACCGGGCCGCCGCCGCCTGGTCAACAGCCACTCCAGAGGAGCCACTGGAGTGTGAAGGCCGTAGGCGGATCAGCGTGGTGGCATGTGTTGGTGATCCGTTTGTGGCTGCCTCGCCGCAGCTTACGGGTCATTGCCGGACGCTGCGTCGAATCGCCGTCAGCTCAACAGGTCCCATGCCGGGCCTGTGCCGAAGCCGGGGAGGTGAGCCCAGAGATAGTCGTTGGCGGGGTGCTCAGTTCCGGCGCGCATAGCCGCGTCCAAGTCGGCGGACGTGGTTGGTGAGCTCGGATCCGGTTCGTCGGTTGCGTATGACTCTGGCCTGGGCGGGATGAGGAATCTGCGATTTTCGTGTTCGACATATCGGTAGCCTGAAGCTTCGAATTTGCGAAACTCTCTGGCGAAAACCGTTGTTCGACCCCATGGTGTGTCCGGCGGTTGGCTATCGTCGGATGGAGTGTCATAGAATTGCGTTGCCGGATCGGAGGTGACCAACACGATTTGGCCGGTATCGATTGCTTCGTGGACCCATCGGTGGTTGAGGAACAGTGACCAATCATTCACCCAGAGGATGTTGTATCCCGGCTCTCCTCTCAACTTCTCGGTGCCTGACAGCCTTCCGATTACCGCGATGTCGGAAGTTTTCGGCATGGTGCGCTCGTCGAAATCTATCGGCGCGGCGATGTCGAAGGGTAGCTCGGCGAGGAGTCTTCGATTTTCTCTGATTTCATCGGCGTGTTGCTCGAAATAGGTGAGGAGGGGCTCGATTCTATGTCCGAGATTCCTGACGAGTTCGAAATCTCTAGGTGGCAGACCTTGTTCGGCCTGCTCGGGTTCGGGGTCTTCTAGGATGGGGGGCATGCTGTGCCGGCGGAGTTCGGCTTTTCGGGCTCGTACTTGATGCAAGTTTGATGGCATGGTGTGCACTTTCAGAGTGTGGCTCCGGTTGCCGTGAGACCGATTATGTTGTCGTTCATGTACTCCTGTGCATCGGGTATGTTTCCGACGATAGGTTCGACGGCCTTCTTCCACACCAGCTCCCGACCTGTCAGTAGGCTGCCGCGCAGCCCGGAGCGTTGCGGCGCTTCGAGGATTGTTTTGGTCAGCCGGCGAGGATCGTCGAGAAGTCGGAGTTGATAGATCCAGCTCAGTCCAGATGAGAACGCTGGTGAGATACGAGGAGTGAGTCCGCGCTCAGTACTCAGGAGGGTTTCGTTGATGTCAGCCGTTTCGGATCGCACGGCGGGTAGCTGGGTGGCTCGGTGAATTAGACCGGCGAGACCGGGATCTGTCCGTTTTTGCTCGGGCGTGACGTTTCGCAGGATGTCATTGAATTTCTCGGCTACTTCGTGCGCAATCCGCGTGACGGGTAGCGGTGTGGGTGACTGATCACATGCGGTGTGCCTGTTTCCTTGATTGTAATAGTTCAACGCGCTCTGGTTTCCCAGGATCTCGAATGAGGTGAGATACGACAGTGCGGTATCACGGGTATACCGTTTTCGGGTCCCTGTTCTGATGGGAAGTTCCACGATGATGTCGTCGTAACTTCCCGATTGCAGACCGGCGGCGGTTCGGAGCAGGGTGCCGAGCATGATGTCCGGGCGGATGATGCGACCCTCGGTTTCCAGGAGCAAACCGTGCGGAAGTGAGACAATGGACCAGGTCCCGCGGCAATCACGGGCACAGACGCGATCCGCGGGGATAACGCCGGTATTGGCGATGTCGTCGCCGCCGTTGGCGATGATGATGCGAATACCGCTGTCTTCGCCGTAGGATTTACCGTCGCCGGGCGGAAGCTCGAGGATCTGGAGGTTGCATCCGGTGACCGGGTCGCGCTTCCACTGGTCGCGAAACCCGGTCGGATCGTAGGTGTCCAATGTCGACAGGTTGAACCCCTCGGGGATCGGCGTGAACTTCGAGAACGATTCGACCAGCTTCTTCGCGGACGAAGTCCCGCCGCTGTGAAGGTCGTCGGCCAACATCGCCAGTAACGTTTGGCCGTAGTTTTCGAATCCAACCTTCCCCGGCCACGATGGAGCTCGTTTCCTGCGTCGGTGATGGTATCTGCGATTGAGAAGCCTCCGATAAATGTCACTGCCGACGTCCATACGGAGCAAGTGCAGTAGATCGGCGACGTCACGGTCGAGGAGGGCGATACCGTTGCCGAGATCGCGAACGGTCACGGTGATATCGGTTCGCGATTCGGGGCGGCGGCCGAACCACAGCGTGGTGTCTGTGGGTGATGTGTCTGACATGCGTCCACCCCTCAGGCTGGTATATAGCTGGACGGGGTATGGAGGACTAGGTCGTACACGCTGGGCTGCCCTTCCTTCTCGACGCTGACCTGGCCGTAGGCGTCGATCAGATAGTCCGGGCTCAGTTGTCCCTGGAAAAAAAGCGGGTCAGCGACGACCCGCTCGAAGGGTTTGAGCTGCCCGATCCGGTTGCCGTGCTGATCGATCTCAGCCACCATGCGACCGCCGAAGGCATACCAGTGCCTTTCGCGGCCGGCAACCGGAATGACCGCGTCGAGCCTGCCGTCGAGAGCGGTGATCACCCCGGGGAGGTTTATCTTGATGTTGTTGTCACCGTCGATGAAAATGAGATTCCCGTCCTCCCTTAAGGTCCAGGTGAGAACGGTGGTGTCTTTTGTGGTAACGACTATCGTTGTCTTGGTGTCGGTTTCGTAGAAACTGAAGGCGCAGTCCACGTCTCGGTTTATCGGCAGGTCGGGGAAAGTGGGCAGCCGGTTCGGGTTTTCCAGACTCAGCTGTGGGACAGTGTCACCGGACCGCATGCGTGGAGTTAGGGTGTATATGCAGTCTCGCCACAACGCGAAGGACCGGGCGGGGGGGTTTGCCGGTCCTTTGTAGTAGCCAATGATCGCGTCGGGTACTTCGGGTAGCCGCAGGTCGGATACGTACATTTGGGCGAGTCCGCCGGGGCCTGATGACGGTATGCTGCACACACCGCCACGGAAGCCACGCGGGGCGATCCACACCGCGCACCATTTGGCGACGTCGTGATCGACGATCACCGAACGGCGAGGACGAATCCACTCGTATTGGGTAATATTGATACCGTCGATGCTGAAGCCGTCGTAGTATTGGCCGAGCCGTTCGGTCGGGATCGCGATCTCCGCACTCTTGTCTCCTTCTTCGCCCGTCGCAGGAATCACCAGCGTGCCCACCGGGGACTCCCCGCGATACCGGAACCGCCCGCGGCGGTTCGGCAAAGGTGTGGCCCCGGCCAACTCGTCCACCGGCAGCTCGAACATCCTTCCGATGTCGTGACCATCTCCGTCATTTTCCTTTTGCCGGAAATAGTCGACAACTTTTACCATCGCGGGTGGATCGTGAAGTTCCTCCGGCATCGGCGTTGTGGCAACTACTGCCAGATATGGTTCATAACTGGAAAACTCCTCAGCCAAAATCTCTGCAAGATCTTCGGCGTTTTTCTTGATGTCTGCGCCTATTGTGTTGACGGTCCCCCGATCCCAGTCGATCACATACGATTGCACGAACTGCATCGGACAGGGGTAATGGTGAGTGACTTTAATCTGCTTGTATCGGTTCGGAATCAACCAGCCGAACGACAGATAGTCCAGCGGAAAATTGATGACCTCCTCCGTCGCTTTATCGACGGTGACTGTCGTCAAAACATTGAACGCCGAAAAACGCTCGGTTGCCGCGCTCGACCCCAGATGGAACACAGCCTCGAAATGCGGAGACAGCGCAGAATGAGCTATGTCCGGATCGGTATCGTCTTTACTGCGCTTGATCGACCAGGAAACCCACGGGCCGTCCCCTGTTGTGCCACCGGCAGCCACCAACTGGTAGTCCTTGAGTGTCCACGATGCACCGCTTGTGTAGGCGTAACTCAACCCTGCCGTGGGGACGTCGCCGAAGAAACCCACACTTGCGCCGATCGTTGTCGAAGTACTGACAGTCTCGGCCTGGTTGTGGGTGATCGGTGAGTAGTCACCGAGGATCCAATCCTTACTGAACTGCACTCCCGAATCTGCGGACGGAGTCGCCGGTTGAATGGTCATCGCAAAATTGTCGAGAATGTAACCGTTATCTTTCAAATAGTCGTTCCCGAGTACATGGCTGTTTTTCAGGCCGTCCGGCGTGAACCGTCCTGCGAGAATGGAGTGCATCGCCCACCGGCCGTCCACGAATGGTCGGCGTAGGCGGGCGGTATCGAGCACCGTGCCACGAGTGCTGATACGAACAGCACGCCCTCGTTCAGGCGTGTTCGGTGTCGCCACTTCCTCGATGAGCTCGAACTGAAGCGACTGCTGATATGTACGTGACGGTTCGAAACTCGTCGCCCGACGCGTCACATATCGCGTACTCCTGGCATCCGAACTGGGCACATTCGCCGCCGGCCACGCCAGAGCGCCCTCGCCGTCTCCTTGCTCGGGAGCTTCCTGGACGCGATCCGTTTGCCCTGTATTCACCCTACATCACACCTTTCCATAGCCAGTCGATCGCGTACTCGCCGAAGCGAATCGACCCACGACCACAGCCGTGCGGCACAGATATTCGATTCGCATGTCATAATCGCCCATGTCACCACGTCGGATAAGTTTTATTGCGTCGACCTTCGCCGAACTTGAATCCACGTAATTCATCACGTCTTCTGAATACGATCAGAAGACGGCCACGTATCAACAGCTCATTGACTCCAAAGAGAGCTCGGCACCTCCTTACCAGCGGCGAACGGCTGCCATTCGGCGAGGATCCCAGGACCGCACAGCCACCGACTGGCCTGCCGCGGACAATCGGACGCATACGGTCTCGTCGAAACCGACCGTGCTGCCACCGATCTCCACTCGCTCCACTCGCGCGAGCAGCCCAGAAGACAGATCGACTACAGCGGATGCACTACCGGCCGAACGACATCGACGGCTCTACCCCATCGACACCGCGCGCATCTTCGACGGTGACCGTCTGCCAACATCGGCAAATGCCAGCAGGAACTCTGCGATTGTGTTGCCACGGTGACGGGAACTACTCTACCAACTCGGACACGGTCTCGTCACCGAAATAGACTGTGCTGCAAGCCGAAAGCTGAACTCTTCGACACCTGCCAGGCAGCCGACCGGTCGGTGCCTACCGGTCGCCGGTGAGGCGCTCAACATCAAGCCGCGACATTACGTGCCGACGGAATCGATGTTGTTGAAGTGGCCCTTCCCAGCCATATTCGTCGACAGGTACTGCTACCGGAGAGGGTCAGGATGCGATCGCGCCTTCCGCGGTCTGGGGGAACGCCCAGTTGGAGTGCACGATGCGCCACTCACCGCCGATCAGCCGGTAGGCCTCGGTGGCGTTCCACGCACGGAGCTCCAGCTCGAGGAGGGTCTTGCCGACCTCTTCCTTGTTGACGCTCATCCCATATCCCTTCATGGACGCTGTGGCCGGCCGTATCCGCCCGGCGCGTGTGTACTTCCTGTGCCGTCGGCCCCACTGTGCGGGTCCCACCAGCTACGGAACTGCGAAGTGGTACAGGCGTATGCCGTGTTCTGCGGCGTTGACGTAGGTAAAGGTGGACATCACGCGGTCGTTCTCGACACCGGCGGCAACGGGTTGTACGACAAGGCATTACCCAACGTGAAGCATGGCTACGAACGGTTTTCGACAAGCTCGCCACCCATTGGCCGCGGCTGATCGTGGTCCACCAACCCAGCACCATCGGCGCCCTGCCGGTCACCGTCGCCGAGTCTGCGGCAACGACGTGGCCTACCTGTCCGGTCTGTCGATGCGCCGCATCGCTACTGGAGCTATTGGCAGACGCTGGCGACATCTGATCACGTCGACGCGATGCCTTTGGCCGACATCCTGCGCACCAACGCGCAGGCGCACCGCACGCTGCCTGTGGACAGGCAGTTGGCCCGCGCGATCACGGTGCCGGCGAGGTCGGTTCAGGATGCGATCGTGCTTCGGCAGGCGTCGACACGGTGTGTCGCGCCTGCCCGGCAGTTGTAGCCGACCGTCCGCGGTGAGCTCGACGGCTTAGGGCTCGAGGCGGCACCTGGGCCTAGCGTGTGCGCCTGGTGAGTCAGGAATCGGGAGCGGTCTGACGAGCCCGGTAGGCGGCGGGGGTGAGGCCGGTGTGGTGGCGGAAGAAGCGGCCGAAGTTGGCCGCGTCGGCGAAGCCGAGGTGGGCGGCGACCGCGTGGGCGGTCCACCGGGAGTGGCCGAGGAGGCGGCGCGCTTCGAGCAGCTGCCGTTCGTTGACGATTTCCCGTGCTCTCTTGCCGGTGGCGGCCTGGGCGGCGCGACTGAGAGTACGCACCGAGCAGCCGAGCATCTGGGCGTAGTCGTCGACCCGGTGCAGCTCACGGAAGTGCAGTTCCAGGGCGTCGACAAATCGTTCGTAGGTGTGGCGGCGCCCGGTGGTGGTGCCGGTGTGGGGACTGCTGCCCGAGGAGCCGATTGCAGCGTCAGTCGGAGGGCCCGAGGTACCTGGCGAGTGGGCGAGGCGCACCAACAGGGTTTCGAGGAGGCTGCATCGCAGGGCGTGGTGGGCCGCGAGCGAGCGGCGTCCGAGCGCGCGGTGTTCGTCGAGGAGTTGGAACGCCGTCTGTTCCAGCCAGGGGACATCGTCGGGATGCGGGGTCAGGACGGCGGGGGCGTCGTGCGAGGTGAGGGGAGCCAGCAGGCGGGCGGTCTCGGGCCGGAGCACCTCCGGCTCGAACAGAACAAAGGGGCCGCGGGCGGTGCTGGGATCGTGCCAGCACTGCACGTGCCCGGCACGCACCCACAGCCACTGGCCGGGAGCCACAGTGCGCGTGACGTGATCGACGTCGTGCCGCAGGGCACCCTCGGTAACCAGGATCAGGTAGTGGAAGGTAGCCCTGCCCGGACGAGGGGGATTCCACGGCCAGTCGTCATGGTGGGCGTGGAAGTCCTCGACCGTGGTCACCTCCAAGCCGTACGGGGTGGCGACCGGCGGCTGGAAGCCATACAGCGGGACGGAAACCGGCTCGGCAGATGCGATGAAAAGGGGCTGCGAGGATGAGATGGAGGAGGAACGCCGCCCCGAACTCGAAGAATGTCTGCTGCTGACCATCACATGTCCGCAATGTACCAGCCGAATTGTCGATCTCGAGGAAAAGATGGTGAGGAGGCCCGCGACTGCGTGCCTGGGATAAAGAAAAGTCTCCGCAGAAGTGATTCCCACCGGCAACGAGCGTCCCGGCAGGCTCGGACATTCCTTGCGGCGGCGGCCACCGGCACCGCAACGGGCCACCGCCGTTTTCGACGGGCCGGACCCTACATCGCGAGGAACAGACACTGACATCGATCGAGGAGTTGACCACCTTGGACGGAGAGACGTTGCTGAAGACTGCGGCAGACTACGCCGAGGAACTGCCCGGGGCCGGCCTGGAGCACCCCTTCGGCCCTGACTGGGAGGTCTTCAAGGTGCGCGGCAAGGTCTTCATGCTGATGACCGAGGTTCCCGGACGCCCCGTCGTGATCCTCAAGTCGGACCCAGCCGAGGCCAAGGCCCTGCGCGAGCAGCATGAGAACATCACCCCCGGCTACCACATGAACAAGAAGCACTGGATCACGGTGGAGGGCGGGGACGCGATCGGCGAGAGGCTGGTCAGGGAGCTGGTGACCGAGTCCTACCGTCTGGTGGTCGGCCGGCTCCCCAAGTCCCGGCAGCTTGTCGACCCGCACACCTACGGCCGCCGCGGTTGACCCGCGTCATGCCTCGAACTCCTCGACGTCGCGACCCAGGCGGGCGCCCGGTACATGGGCGCGGACCTGGCCCAGGACTTCGGCAGGCGCAATGCCGGTCCCCGGCGACTCGTCGTCCGCCCACACCCCACCAAGGTCATCGCCTACAGCGGCATCACCGACTGACGAGCAGCCGCCCGCCTGGAGCCACTGACACGTCCATGAAGCACGAAGAAAAACGCTGTCCCTGTTCGACGACGATTCGCACGCCCGCTAGCCGACCGGCTGCGGCCGCGCACCCTGAAGGACATCGGAGGAATCGCCATGGAAGAGACACCCGGCCACAAACGGCAGACGCCCGGCGCCGAGGGCGCACACGCAGGCAGACCCGCGGGGACCACCGAGGATAAGTCTCCGACGATGCGGGCCGTCGTACTTTCCGAGCCCGGCGACGTGAACAGGCTCGTCGTCAAGGACGTGCCGTTGCCGCGGGTCAGGCCCGGATGGGTGCGTATCGAGGTCAAGGCGTTCGGAGTCAACGAATCCGAAGTCACCACCCGTAAAGGACTTTCCGCCCCGGATGTGACGCTGCCCCGCGTGCCCGGCATCGAATGCGTCGGCGTGGTCGACGAAGCACCGTCCTGCAGCGGCCTGCACGCCGCCCAGCAGGTGGCCACCATGATGGGCGGGATGGGGCGCTCGTTCGACGGAGCGTACGCGCAGTACACCCTGGTTCCCGTTGATCAGATCATTCCGTTCGACTCGGAGCTGCCGTGGGAGACCCTCGGAGCACTCCCGGAGATGTTCCAGACCGCCTACGGCTCCCTCAGCACCGGACTAGATCTCCGTGCCGGACAGACACTGCTGATCCGCGGCGGAACCTCGACGGTCGGGCTTACCGCGGCGGCGATGGCGAAGGACCTGGGAGCCACCGTTCTCTCCACCACCCGCCGCCCCGAACGCGCACGGATGCTACGCGCCTTCGGCGTCGACCACCCGATTATCGACGACGGAACGATCGCCGGCACCGTGCGGGAAGTCTGTCCGGACGGGGTCGACGCGGCACTGGAGCTGACCGGCACGCGGGATCTGCAGGACACACTGCGGTCAGTCTGCGCCCACGGCACGGTCTGCTTCACCGGCGCGCTGTCGGACACGTGGACCATCCAGGACTTCAGCCCCCTCGGGTATATCCCGAACGGGGTACGGCTGACCGCCTACGGCGGCGCCGCCACCGACCTGCCCGCCGAAGCATTCCAGCGCCAGCTTCAGGCCATCGCCGAGGGCCGGCTGAAGGTCACCATCGCGAAGACCTACCGTGGCCTCGAAAGTGTGCGAGAAGCGCAGACCAGCCTGGAGTCCGGTGCGGTCCCGGGCAAGCACGTGGTCGTACTCGATTGACACTGCTCCTGCAGAAGAGAATCGAGTCATTCCTGGAACGCGAGACTCCCCTGGTTGCGGTATGAGCTGCGTCGAATACCCCGGCTGGAAGCGTAACCTTCCTGAAATCGTCCCCCGCGACTACCACGGTCGATCGCGGGGACACCCTGCTTTGCCGGCTGCGTGGTTACGGCGCGGTAGGAGCCGGTTCGTCGGCCGGGTAGTAGTAGATCTCACGGCGCAAGCGTTCCAAGTCCGGCGCCGCGGAAGTGGGGGTTTGCTCATACCGATCGCTCTCATGGCCCCAGAGCACTATGTTGGCCATGTTCCCGTACAACTCCGCATAGTCCTTCCCCTGGCCCGACAGGCCGGGAAGCACGCGCAGCAGCGCGGGGATGTAGCGGTTCAGTGCCTCGAGCTGGGCGCGATGTTCCGCCAATTGGCGCTGCACCTGCTCGACGGCTTCGCCGCGGGTGCACCCGGTCTCGTGACGGACCATCCTCACCAGGTTGTAGGGGACTTGGTCGGCCTCGTCCTGATCCAATCCCACCACGTCGTTCTCCACGAAGCCCACCCAGAAGGCGAGTTCCTCGAGACGGCGGATCACGGGGTGGTGGCGCAGCGTCGAGGGCAGTTCCCGGTCGTGGTACACCTCCAGGCCGGCGATGGCGATTTCGTACCCACTGGTCGACATCCGCAGCGGCAGGTAGTCGGCTGTGGGCGGGATGTAGCCGTTGATGCGATGGTGCGCTTCGCGTTCGCAGGCTTCGTACCACTCCTCGAGGTTGTCGAGGAACCGCTCCTGCCAGCGGGCGGTGCGGCCCTCGCACAGGCGCGGCCATAAACTTGCCCAGGCCGTCGGGATCGCGCCGGGCCGCCACGGTTTCTCTGGGTCTTGGCGCAGTGTTGCCACCATGCCACGCCTCAACGCGGTGACGGCTTCCGGGTCGTTCAGCTGCGGATCATCGAAGAGGTCGTCCCACACAAGGTCCAGCACGGCAATGGCGAGGGCGGCCTGCTCTTGGGCCACGTCCGCTGCTGGTGTCATGATGTGTGCCAGGCTCCGGATCGCTCCTATCCACCGGTGGTAGTCGGTCTCGGCAGGGGTGAGGGCAAGGCCGGTGTCTACCAGCCAGCTCCTAAACCATTGCGTGAGATGCGGCGGGAGCCCATCACCGTGGGCTCGAGGTGGTTGTGTCGCCTGCGAGGGGGCCGCGGGATCAGGAGTTCGCCTGTCGAGTATGGATTTGGCGTAGGTGCTCATTGCATGGCGGATGCGCCGGTCGACGGGCAAAGCGGCGAGGTGACCGGCGGCCTGGTCCATGAATTCTTCGGCGACCGCCTGTGCTTCGTCCATGGCGCCGGAGGCGATGACGAGCTCGCGGGCGCGTGCGGCTTGCTCACGCGTTGTTGCTCTGTGTAGCAGGCGGGCAAGGTCCTGGTCACGGGCAGCGGCGCGTATCGCGGGAAGGGTGTAGATGCCCTCGGGCAGATCCGCGTTGACGGGCTTGCCCATCTCTTCGGCGGTCGAGGTCAAATCGAGAATGTCGTCATACAGCTGGTAGGCCAGCCCGAAGTGGCGGCCGAACAGCGCCAACGCCTCTTCCTGCTCCTCGGAGCAGCCGGCCTGCATCGCACCCACCCGGCACGCCAGCGAAAGCACCGCCGCCGTCTTGCCGTCGATCGCATCCAGGTAGGACTGCTCACTGCGAGAGGCCACATACTGATCAGCGGCCTCGATCACCATGCCCGCGCACATCCGCTCACCCGCGATCGCCCCCGCGAGAACTTCGCGCGGGCCGAGTTCGGCCAGCATGCGCACGCTCGTGAGTATCACGGAGTCCCCGCCCAATACGGCCATATGCGATCCCCACACCACGTTGGAACTGGGACGGCCGCGACGCTCATAGGCGTGATCGACGACGTCGTCGTGGTAAAGCGAACCCAGATGCAGCAACTCCACGGCAGCGGCGGCGCGCACCACCCGATCGTCGGCCGGGACCGTGGGATCAGTGAGCAGGTAGTACGACAGCAACGTCAACGTGGGGCGCACCAGGCGGCGAGAGGTGTCGGGCCCTTCATCTGTGAGCGCGGTCAGCTCGGGCCTGCCCGGCAACTGCACGGGTCCGAGAACGGCACGGACGCGGTCCAGGTCCGCATCCAGATGCGGGAAGACAGCCGAATCGATTTCACGTGGCACGCGGGCACTCCTGACTGGGTACATCGGTCATCTACACACACCGTTGATCAGTGGAATTTGACACCACCCTGGCGCGGAATGTATTGATGTCAGCCAATTTCGACGTCTCCGTCACAAAGGTGATATCGGTCGATGGGTGCCGTTGGGGCGAGCACCTTCCCGATCGACGTCGCCGGGCCCGTGATGACCTCAAACTGGAACTGTCCCAGGAGAAACCGCTGGTCACCCATGCCCACACAGGCGCGGCACGGTTCCTCGGCTACGAGATCACCGTCCAACACAACGACACGAAGCAGACCGGCCGTTACCGTCGCGTCAATGGTCAGATCGCTCTTCATGTCCCACTGGAGGTGATCAAGGCCAAGCCCGCCCCTTATCTGCGCCGCGGCAAACCCGCCGAGCAGGCGGTCCTGACCAACGGCAGCGACCACCCCATCTTCGCAACCTCCGCTCGTCGATGTAGAAGATGGCGGCCGAGCACAGAGCCGAAATCATGACACCGCAAGGGCTACGCACCTGCTTCGAAGCACGTATCGACGCGACGGCCGGACCCACTGGTCGCACGGTTCGGCGAGACACCGCTGCACCGGCAGTAAACGGCGAGAGTCATTGACACCCAGTCGATCCAGGTCGACCATCCGCAGAAACGGGCACATAGCAGGCGATCCGGTCGTATGCTTCTACGAAGGTGGCTCGGGATGATTAACGGGGTGGCAGGATAACGATGGTCGCGATCCGCAGTGTCCGCGGAGCGTCCGCCGCAGCGGTGGACCGGGCATTCCGGGCGCTCTTGCCCCGCTCCCCCGATACGCAAATGCTTGTCGGCGCGGTCCTCCACGTGGACGGTGAACCTCCAGAACTGAGCGAGCTTCGGGACCACATTGCCGCCCGATTACCAGTACTACCCGCCCTGACTTCATATCTGCCCCCGGGAGCCACCCGGTGGACAGTCTCCTGCTACCCAGATCTCGCGGTTCATGTGGCAGAGCGCGCGGCGCCCGGTGAGCAGGAAAACTTGGAAAGTGTCGTCGCCGAGCTGACCAGGACCGAATTGCCCGATGAGGCCCCGCATTGGCGACTGTGGCTGCTCCACGGCCGTACCCCACGGCAGTATGCACTGCTGTATCTGGCCCACCACTACCTGCAGGACGCCGGAGGCATGCTGCACACTCTGGAGTCGCTGTTCGGCCCGGAAATCCCCGCAGAGACATCCTCAGCGGTGTACCACGGTTACACCCGGCACCGCCCCACGGCGGCGGACTACGGGCGTTGTCTTAGGATGTCCGTCCGCAACGTTCGGCAGGCGAGAAAGTGGAATGTGCCGCACTGTCGAACAACGCCCGATCGGACGCTTCACTGGAGCCGTGTACCCACCGACGCGCTCGGATCGATCGCTGCGACTTTCGACGGAACCCGTAACGATGTGTACATCGCGGCCATCGCCCACAGCCTTGCGCATTGGCTGGATACGATGAGCGATATTCCCGCCCGACGCGACCTCGCTTTCGCGGTGCCAGCCAATATCCGCCGACCGGCGGAGGTGGACCTGCCAGGCAACCGAACCGCTCTTACCCACATCAGGCTGCCCGCAACGTCTCTCGATCCGGCGCAACGGATAGCCGGCACGATCCATGCGACCATGCCATTGAAATCTCCGTGCGTCCGAACAGCGCTACGTGCCGGCGTCGACCACGTGCCTATGTGGCTTGCGCGCGCCACGGTGAACACGATCGCAGGTCGTCGACGTGGCCCTGTCGGCGCATCACATATCACTCTTCGTCATCGCTTGGCGTTTCGGGGCAGCCCCGTCACCGCTGTATACCCGGTGATGTGCGCCCCTGCGGGGACTCCCCTCGCGGTACTCTCGTTCACCTACGAGGGCTACGCCACAGTATGTTTCAGAGCGGACAAGGGCTTTCCTGGCCTCGACCGAATTCACCACATGTGGCAGGACACAATCCGAACCTGGAACGCGAGCCCGCTCCGAAGCTGACTGTGCGATGTCCAGCGGCAACCCCGCGGGGCGCGCCGTCCGGATTGGAGTCGGACCGATCGTCGGCTACTGAGCATGGGACGTATCTTTCCGCCCGGCGATCGAAACCCGTTGCCCTTCAGATCATCCGGGAAGGTATTCCTCCCGGTCGTCCACAGGTTTCGATCCTTGCTCCCGGGACGACCGAGACAGCGGCCCGGCTCAGCGCCGAATCTCCTCGGACCGGCATCGGACGGTGGTTTTCGCACCGATCCGGCCGAGTCCGAGGTGAAGAACCGGTAGTCTGGGATTCGCCCGGCGGTCAGCAAAGGTCCTCATGTCTTCTGTTGCGGTTACTGGTGCGACCGGCTTTCTTGGTCTTCACCTCGTTCGTGAGTTATTGGTTCGCCACCACGATCTCGTCGCTCTGGTCCGTGATCCAGGGGCGCTGGATCGTATCGCGAGGTTTCTCGAACTCGTGGGCGAACCGCCGCGGCTGCTGGATGCGCTGCCCCGGCGGATCCGCATCGTCGAATCGGAGGTGTCGTTGCCGATGCTCGGGTTGTCCCGCACGGCCTTCCACCGGCTGGCCGACGAAGTGGATGTCGTCTGGCACAGCGCTGCCAGCACCGAACTACACGGCGACTTGGAATCGCTGTGGCCGATCAACGTGGACGGAACCCGCCACATACTCGAGCTCGTATCGGCCGGGCGACGCCCGCCGCTGCTGTGTCACGTCAGTACCGCTTTCGTGGCAGGAGCCCGTCGCGAGGGGGTGGTGTACGAGTCGGAACTGGACGGTTCGGCGGGGTTCGAAAACGCTTACGAGAAAACTAAATTCGAGGCGGAAACGCTGGTTCGGGACTGGTCTCGCCGGCACGACCGGGCTGTGGTCGTGGCGCGTCCCAGTGTCCTGGTGACCGACCGCCCACCACATGCGGATCTGCCACCGCATACCTTGTTGTCCCTAGGACAGATCATCCGAGATGCTGCTGCCCGCCTGTGCGGGACATCGCGGGCTGTGGTGCGTGTGATCGGATACCCGCAAGGGCATTTGAACTTCCACCCGGTGGAACGCGCCGCGCAGACCCTGGCCCGGCTGACCGACGCAGAGCACCCCCGTCGTATGGCGACGTACCATGTCGTGCACGGGCACGACGTTTCGGTGCGAGTGCTGATGGACCTCATGGAAACTCTGGCTCCGTTGCAGATGACGATGGAATCCTCGGCGCATGCCGAACGGACCGCACTCGAAACATTCCTCGACAGGTCGCCCACCGCAGCGATGCTGAGTCATCGTCGCAGGTACGACGACACCCGGACAGTGTCAGTACTCGGTCCACCCGCCTCACCGGTCCGCATCGACCTCGATTACCTGTCGGCGGGCATCGGTATCGCCCCGGTGGCTCCGCGGGCCCCCCGCCTCGGAGATGGGAACTGAATATGGCCAACGCCGCATACGACTACGACTTGCACACCGTTGGAGCGAGAAACGATCCCTATCCTGTCCTGGGCCGGCTGCGGAACGATCGACCGGTGACCTTCAGCGAACACCTGCAGGCCTGGATCGTCACCAGCTATGCGGACGTCCGCTACGGGCTGGCCGCCCCGTCGATCTCCGCCGACCGAATCAGCCCACGCCTGGCGCAGTTTCCCGCAGACGAACGGAACCGGTTCATTCCGCTGTATGAGGTGTTGAGCCGCTGGCCGTTGATGCTCGATCACGATGAACATGCTCGATTGCGGATCCCGATCACGCGGGCGATGACACCGGCGACCGTAGCGGGCTTCCGACGGCTGATCCGCGATACGGCCCGGACGTTGCTGTGGGACGGAGTCAAACGCGGCGGCATGGACATAATAGCGGAGCTGGCTTTGCCGCTGCCGTTGTACGTGACATCGCGAATCCTCGGTGTCCCCGACGACGCGGTGGGATTGCTGAAGCGCTGCGCCGTGGACATTGTCGACTTCTTCGGTGCGGATCCGCAGGCTTACCTACCCCGCGCAGAGGCCGCGATGGAAGCCGTCCTACGGACGAGTGACCTGCTATGTCCGATGGTGCACGCCCGACGCGAGAAGCCGCGGCAAGATCTGCTGAGCACACTTGCGGGCGATCCATCGCTGAGCGATGACGATATCGTCGCGATCTGCCTGATGATGGTCTTCGCCGGATTCGAGACCACGAGCAATCTGATCGGGAACGGGATCATGCTGCTGCTTCGGCATCCGGAACAGCTCGCTGCGATGCGCCAGGATCAAGAGCTGATCCGCGGCGCGGTGAAGGAAGCACTCCGTTATGAAAGCCCCGTGCAGCGAATCTCTCGCCTGACGACTGCCGAGACCACCCTGCGCGACATCCGGATCGAAAAGGGTAGCCTCGTGTACTTCCATGCGGGCGCAGCCAATCGGGATCCTGAGGTCTTCCCGGATCCGGATCGGTTCGACATCTGGCGCGGCAGCGACCGGCACCTCGCGTTCGGTTATTCGGTACACACCTGTCCCGGTTCAACGCTGGCACAGACGGAAGCGGAGATCGTGCTCGACGAGTTGTGTCGCGTCACGCCCGCTGTGCGGCTCACCGGTGAGCCGATTCGATGGCGGATGAACCTGTCCGTTCGCTCGCTCGAGTCGCTGCCGGTGACCTTCGTTTGATCCGCGGCGGGCCCGGTCGCAGACCACCGACCGGCGGCCGTCACAGGCCCAATTGCCGGGCCATCGCGGGGCCGCAGCGTTCTCCGGCGACGGAGGCCGCCGGAACGGCGGCCGAGAGGTCACCGAGTGCGGATTCGGACAAGACGAGATCGGCCGCGATCACATTGTCCTCCAAATACTTTCTGCGCTTGGTACCAGGGACCGCCACCACGTCCGCACCACGGTGGTGTACCCACGCCAGCGCCAACTGCGCTGCTGTCACACCGTGGCGGTGCGCGAGCGCCTGCAACCGGGCAGCGATCGGCAGGTTGTGTTCCAGGTTCCCGTCGGCGAACCGCGGCTGCGTTGCCCTGCGGAAGTCCAGTGGCTCGAAATCCGCCGCCGAAGTGAATCTTCCGGTCAAGAAGCCCCGGCCGAGAGGAGAGGCCGCTACCAGGGTCACGCCGAGTTCCCGGCATGTTCTCAGAACGCCGTCCTGTTCCAGATCGCGGGTCCACAGCGACCACTCGCATTGGACAGCGGCAAGGGGATGTACGGCGTGTGCCCGCCGGATCGTCGCGGCACCGGCTTCGGACAGCCCCAGCTCCCGGACCTTGCCCGCGGCAACCAGCTCGGCCATCGCCGCGACGGTTTCCTCGATCGGGACCGCCGGATCGACGCGATGCTGGTAGTACAGGTCGATATGGTCCACCCCGAGACGTCGCAGTGATTCCTCGCACGCGCGCCGCACATAACCGGCATCGCCACACACGGTCCTCGCGTATCCGTCCGCGGCGCGGACCAGGCCGAACTTGGTAGCGATCACCGCCTCGTCGCGACGCTTGGCGAGCGCCTGCCCGATCAGCTTCTCATTCCCGCCCCGGCCGTAGATGTCGGCCGTGTCGAAGAGTGTGACACCCAGGTCCAGGGCCCGATGGATGGTGGCGGTCGACTCGACATCGTCTGTCGGACCGTAGAACTCGCTCATCCCGGCACACCCGAGTCCCTGGGCTCCCACGGTCAGACCACCGATTCGGCGTATTTGCATCGAAGACCTCCCCCTTGTTCCGTCCGTGTCGTCATCGCAACACCACTCTGCCGCGCATCAGGAAGTCCGCCAGGTATCCGTCCGGTGGAATACCCGCCTCCATAGCGCATGTCGGGTGGCTGCCTATATGTACATTGCCGATCGACGGCTCGACGACCAGCCGGTCGATCAGTTCCTCGTCGTCGGTCACCACCGTCAGTACGAGTGTGTCCCGTAGCGGCCCCACCCCGTCTGCCCGAGACCACGGGGCGACCCACACGCAGGGGAAGGGCAGCTCGACACCGATTCCCGCAGCCCCTGCCCGGTCCACTTGCAGCACCGCCGGCCGCAGCGCAGCGCTGCCGTCACCCAGCTCGTCTACGACTCCGTCGCTACCCAGCCATATCCGAGCGCCCTGCACATGACGCAGCAGGTACTGCTCGATCACCCGCGCGCTCGCCAGTGAGCGCACGGGAAGCACTGCCCGGTCGTCCTGCGGCGGCAGGCTCGGCAACTCCGCCAACCGCGCGGCCAGGGCCTCGGCGAGCGGCCCCGGATCCCCATCGACCAATACGGTCGTCGCATTCACGCAGGCGGTGCCACCGTCGTGGGCCACCGACTGCACGACCATGTCCAGATGGTCACGCCAACCGTCGCCGGCGAGCAGGACCTTCGACCTCCCGGCGCCGTGCGTTGCCACGGTGCGGTCGGTCGCGTACCGACCGGCCAGGTCCGCGCCGTACACCACCGCCAGGTCCGCGCCGCGGATCAGCGCATCGACGCCCTCCGAGTCGGTCGGCAGCAAGGTGACCTGATCCGCCCCGAAGCCAGCTGTGCGCAGCGCGGCAACCAGCCGGTGCGGGGTGAACGGTTCCTGCCAGGAGGGGCGCACCACGACGCGATATCCGAGCGCCGCGGCCTCCAGCCACTGCGATTGCACGGCGGGGTGATTACCCGCCGCGCAGACGGCGAACACGTCACCGCGCCGAGCCCAGGTAACGCGGCGGATTCCGAGTTCGGAACCGGTGCGAGCGCCGTTGTCCGCCGCCGCTCGCGGACAGGCATCGGTCACCGCACGTTCGACATGTTCCGCGCAGGTCTGTATCCATTGCGTCGCGCGGCGCACCGCGGCGATCGGCACACCACTGACCCGGCAGGTCAGCCACTGATAGTCGGCAGGTGACAGCCCGCACAGCGTGCTCGTCGCGAACAGGTGGCCCGCCCGCGCCAGCATGGCGATGCGCTCATCTTCCGGCGCCACCGACGCTTGTCGCAGAGCGGACAGTGCGCGGCTCACGAACACCTGCGGCGCCAAGCTCAGCTCGGCAACCGAACTTCCGGTGACATCGTCGATGCGTCGGCGGGTTACGGCACGGAACGCACCGCGCGGGCCGAGCACGTCGAGCTGCACAGGGTCCGGCATCAATACACGCCCTCGATGACCGTTGTCCCAGCGAAGGCAGTCATCGATGTGATGTCCGCGACGGAGTCACCGAGCCGCCCCGGCGGCGGTTCGACTCGGACAGCGAGATCACGCTCGGAGTTGTTGGGCAGCAACATCGCCCGGCTGATGTGGTTCACGATCACCTGGCCGCGCTCGCCGTATGCAACAGGTAGTCCGGTCTCCGGATCGACGACCGCGAGGGTGATGTGCGGAGAGAAGGTGTCGTAGACGCACCGACTGTCGTCGGACGGACCCGGGCGCTCGATCGTCGTGCCCAGCATCGTGACGTTGCCGTAGTAGCCGTACAGCTCGATGCCCGGGAATACATCGGTGCGCAGGAACCGACGGGTATCCGGATCCATTCGCGCTCCCCCCCAGACGATCAGCCGGACCTTGGCGTTGATCAGCTCGACCAGCTCGTCGTCCCGGCACAGCCGCTCCAGCAAGGGAGGAGTGCACACCAGTACTCCGACGTCCTGGCTGCGCAGGACGTGCGCGCTCTGCGCTATGAGATGGTCGACGTAGCGGTCGGTGACGGCGGATTCACCCGCACCGATCATCCTCTTCACCCAGCGAGGATCCATATTGATACAGAAACGGACGCCACCCCGGCGCCGGACCAACTCGGCGGTCCAGTCGCCGAACAGTTGCGGCCCGCTCGGGACCAGAGTCAGCCAGTTGACGCCGTACGGGTGTCCGCGGGTATCCATGTCCCGCATCGCCCAGTCGACGACGCGGTCCATCCAGTCGGCCAGGAAGACCAGGCGTTTGGGACTGCCTGTCGTACCGCCGCTTTCGTAGACACCGAACACCGGGGCGTTGCGGCCATACCCGCGCGGAATCAGGTCCTGGACCGGCACTGTGCGTAGTTCGTCGACCACGTTGGGAAACCGCCGGAGATCGGCGAAGGACCGGACATCGTGTACCGGATCGAAATCGAGCGTCGCGGCGCGGTCGAGCCAGAAGTTCGAACCGGTGTCCGGGGAGAAATGCCAGCGCATGGCCGCAGCCAGAAAATCCTCGGTGTCGGGCGTTTCGCCGATGGGCGGTTCCAGAACGGAGTCCGGGAAGCCTCGCATACGGATTCCTTTCGATCCCAAGTGTTTTCGCCTCTGTGCACGATACGATGATGCCTCGACACGCGATTCGAACACTTTCCGGCGAATGCCGACCCACCTGTGATGTAAAGGCCCACAAAGGAAGTGTGCTGTGAACTCTGGCGAAGAGTCAATCGTTGCTCCAGATCGTAAGCATCGGGGAGGCAACGGGTTCGGTGTCGCCGACGACGAGCGGCGCCTCGCCGAACTCGTTCGCGAGGCAGCCGCCCGAGCGCACGGAAACCTTCCGGCCGAGGCCATCGCGATCGACCGTGCGTTCTGGGACTCGGGTCTCGGCTCGATCGCCGGCGTACAGTTGGCCAACCTCCTGTCCGACGCGCTCGACGTGCCCATCGAAGCGAGTGTCGTCTTCGAGTACCCGACCCCACGGGCACTCGCCGAATATCTCCGGAGCGTCCTGACCGCCGCCACGCGCCCGACGCGACCGACCGCGGCCGCACCGGATCGCGTCACGTCCGACGAGCCACTCGCCATCGTCGGGATGAGTTGCCGCCTGCCCGGCGGGGTGGCATCCGCCGATGATCTGTGGCGCCTGGTCGCCGAAGAACGCTCGGCCCTGTCCCCATTCCCTGGCAACCGGGGATGGGACCTGGACAGCCTCTTCGACACGGACCCGGATCGCCCAGGTACTTGCTACGTGCGCCACGGCGGGTTCCTCGCCGATGCCGACCGCTTCGACGCGGCCTTCTTCGGCATCTCGCCCCGCGAGGCACTGGCGATGGACCCACAGCAGCGCCTGGTGCTGGAAACGACGTGGGAAGCGATCGAGCACGCCCGGATCGATCCGACCAGCCTGCGTGCGACACAGACCGGCGTATACCTCGGTATGACCACCCACGGGTACGAGAGCCTGTCGCATGAGCCCGGCCAGGACGGCGCTTACCTTGGCGCCGCCGACTCGTTCGCGGTCACCTCGGGACGCGTGGCGTATGCCCTCGGATTCGAGGGGCCCGCGTTGACGGTGGACACCGCCTGCTCGTCATCCCTGGTGGCACTGCACTTGGCGGGTCAGGCGCTGAGGGCGGGTGACTGTTCCTTGGCCGTGGCGGGCGGCGTGTCGGTGATCTGCACTCCGAAGCCCTTCGTGCAGTTCAGCAAACAACGCGGCCTGGCGCCTGACGCCCGGTGCAAGGCGTTCGCCGCAGCGGCCGACGGAACCGCCTGGGGCGAAGGGGCAGCGGTACTGCTGGTGGAACGACTGGCCGATGCCCGCAGGAATGGCCATCGGGTGCTCGCGGTCATCCGCGGATCGGCGATCAACCAGGACGGCCGCAGCAATGGCCTGACCGCACCGCACGGCCCCGCGCAGCGCCGGGTGATCCGGCAGGCACTGGCCGACGCCGGCCTGGGGCCGCACGATGTCGACATGGTCGAGGCCCACGGCACCGGTACCCAACTGGGCGACCCGATCGAAGCTCGAGCGCTGATGGCGACCTACGGTCACGAGCGGCCGCCCGAGCGGCCGCTGTGGCTGGGCTCGGTGAAATCGAACCTCACCCACACTCTGGCCGCTGCCGGGATCGCCGGTGTCATCAAGGCCGTGCAGGCCATGCGCCACGGCGTGCTGCCCAGCACGCTGCACGTCGACCAGCCGGCGGAGTTGGACTGGTCGGCCGGTGGGGTATCGCTACTGACCGAGTCACGGCCGTGGCCACGCGTCGAACGCCCACGCCGCGCCGGGGTGTCCTCGTTCGGAATCAGTGGGACGAATGCACACGTGATCCTGGAAGAGGAAGCCACGCCCGACGGCCCGGCCCGCTCCGGACCGAGTCCGGCGCCCGAGCCCGGAACCGTGCCTTGGGTGGTATCCGGCCGCGGCGGTCCCGCACTGCGCGCGCAGGCAGCCCGACTCGCCGATCATCTGCGCTCCCATCTGGATCTCCCGATGGTCGATATCGCGTATGCCCTGGCCACCACCCGCACGGCGTTCTCGCACCGCGCCGTCGTGCTCGCGGACGACCGGGATGGTTACCTCCGTGGTCTCGAAGCGATCGAGGAGGGTCACGAGCAGCCAGGTGTGATACAGGGGACGGCGACACCGGACCCCAAGATCGCGTTCATGTTCACCGGCCAAGGGGCCCAGCGTGTTGGCATGGGGCGCGAATTGTACGACCGCTCCCCCGTATTCGCGGACGCACTGGACACGACCTGCGCCCATCTGGACCCGCTGCTCGACCGGCCGCTGCTGGAGATCCTCTTCGCCGAACCGGGGTCCGCGGACGCCGAACTCCTCGATCGGACCGAGTTCACCCAACCTGCCCTGTTCGCGTGTGAACTGGCACTCGTGCGCCTCCTGGAGGTGGCCGGGGTACGACCGGACGTGCTGTTCGGCCACTCGGTCGGCGAACTCGTCGCCGCACATGTCGCGGGCGTGTTGTCGTTGACGGATGCGTGCACCCTGGTCGCCGCGCGGGGCCGGCTGATGCAGGAGATGCCCCCCGGCGGAGCGATGCTGGCGGTCGCGGCCGGTGAGCGCGAAGCCGCCGAGGCACTGGCCGTGCACCACCTCGACCTGGCCATCGCGGCGGTCAACGGGCCGCAGTCCGTCGTACTCTCGGGCGATGCCACAGCTATAGCCGACCAGACCACCTATTGGGAGTCGTCGGGGCGCCGAACCCGGCTACTGCGGGTCGGCCATGCCTTCCACTCACCGCGCATGGACGGCATGCTCGAACGGTTTCGACAGGTGGCCGAGAGTGTCACATTCGCCGCACCGCAGCTCCCGATCATCTCGGGTGTCACCGGCGCTCCCCTCACCGCCGCGCAGGCCTGCTCCCCGGAGTACTGGGTCCGGCAGGCCCGGGACACCGTACGCTGCTACGACGCGCTGCTCCGGATGGACGCCGACGGCGTCACCGGGTATCTGGAGATCGGCCCGGACGGGGTGCTCACCGCGTTGGCCCGCGATTGCCTGCCCGAGGATCGGCAACTCGGTCCGGTCCTGCGTCCCGGTCGGCCCGAGGCCCGCACCGTAGCGACAGCTCTGGCCGGAGCCCACGTCCACGGCGTGCCCCTGCACTGGGACACTCTCTTCGCCGCACTTCGACCGAGAAAGGTCGACCTGCCGAATTACGCCTTCCAACGGCAACGCTACTGGCCTGTAGGCGGGACCATCACACGGACCGGCGCCGACGACCACCCGTGGCTTTCCGCGCCTGTCGAGCTTGCCGGCACCGCCGGGCACGTCTTCGACGGCCGGCTTTCCCGACGCAGCGCATCGTGGCTCGACGACCACACCATCCGCGGCAATCCGGTACTTCCGGGAACGGCTCTGTTGGAGTTGGCGTTGCACGCCGGTGGCCACCTCGGCTGCGATCGGCTCGACGAGCTGATCCTGCAGGAACCGCTGCTGCTGCCCGACGACACCGATATTCGGCTCCAGGTGGAGGTCGGCGCGGCGGGTTACGACGGTGACCGGCCGGTGACCATCTACGCCCGGCCGGAAACAGGAGTGGATACCGGCAAGCCCGAACCGTGGACTCGGCATGCGACCGGAGTCCTGCGTTCCGACGCCGAACCGCCGGCCGGCGATGTGCAGTGGCTCCCGCCCGACGCGGTCCCGCTACCCGTGGACGACCTGTATCAGCAGCTCGCCGCGCGCGGAATGGTCTACGGTCCTGCGTTCCGTGGCCTGCGAGCCGCTTGGTGCTCGGATGCCGACGTATATGTGGAAGCACATCTGCCCGAGGGGGTATCCGTCGGTGGGTTCGGCATCCATCCCGCTCTCCTCGATACCCTTATGCACGCCACCCTCGACACCCTTATGCACGCCACGCAATTCGCGGTACCGACCGGATTATGGCTGCCGTTCTCGTGGAGTGGCGTCACTCGGAGCGCCTTGCGGCCCAGCACGCTTCGGGCCCGGATCCGGGTCGATGGTCCCGATGCGAACGATTCGATGAAGTTGTCGCTCCACGTGACCGACGAGACCGGACGACCGGTCCTCGACGTAGCCTCGCTCATGTTGCGGCCCGCGCGGGGGGGCGAGGCGACGTTGTGCCCGCCTCCGGAGGTGAAGCACCGGCTCTTGGCGCAGTCCACGGCGGAGGCCCTGTTCCGGCTCGACTGGGTCCCTGCCCCGGAACCGGACGTCGCACTGCGTTCCGCGAAACGCGGCATCGCTGTGCTGGGCACCGACCGGATCGGCGTGACCGCCGCTCTCGCAACGAGCGGGCACTCGGTCCTGACCGTGCCCGACTGGAACACACTCGCCCTGGCGGTGGGCGCAGACGCACCGGCACCAGAGGTGGTGGTGGTCTCCTGCGCCGGCCCGGACGAGCACGGCACAAGCGTGATCCAGGCGGGACATGCCGAGACCGCCCGCGTCATGGATCTGCTTCGTTCCTGGCTCGCCGATGAGAGTTTCGCCGACTCGCGCCTGGCGGTGGTAACACGCGAAGCGGTAGCGATCACCGCGGGCGATCACGTCGCGGATCTCGCCCACGCACCGATCTGGGGGCTGGTCCGTGTGGCACAGACCGAGAACCCCGACCGGATCCTGTTGCTGGACGTGGACCAGGGCGCCGGCCTGCCTGCGGCGCTGAGCGCGGCGCTCGCGTCCGGACAGACGCAGTCGGCGGCGCGGTCCGGCACCCTATACGTGCCGCGACTGGTACGCGCGAACACCGGGACCACGGAACTCAGGCCCCCCGCCGATAGCTCATCGTGGCACCTGCACCTCGAGGAGCCTGGCGACCTCGACCGGCTGACTCTCGTATCCCACCCTCTCGCACCGCTGCCGCCAGGGCACGTGCGGATCGCCGTGCGCGCAGCGGGTATCAACTTCCGCGATGTGCTGGTCGCCTTGGACATCTATCCGGGCGCGTCGAGCATGGGGCGAGAGGCTGCCGGAGTGGTGACGGAGGTGGGCTCGGACGTCACGACCTTCGCCGTCGGCGATCGGGTGATGGGCGTGTTCGACGACGCCTTCGCGACCCAGGCCGACGCCGATCACCGCTGCCTGGTCCACATCCCGACCGGTTGGTCGTTCGCCCAGGCGGCCGGATTCCCCATCGCGTTCCTCACCGCATATCACGCCCTGGTCGATCTGGGGCATCTCACACCGGGCGAGTCGATTCTCATCCATTCGGCCGCGGGAGGTGTCGGCACGGCGGCCGTGCAGTTGGCCCGTCATCTCGGAGCCGAAGCGTTCGCTACCGCGAGCCCAGGCAAATGGGAGGCCCTGCGCCGCCAGGGCCTCGACGATCGGCATATCGCGTCCTCGCGAACGCTCGACTTCGAAGAACTCGTCCGGCAGGCCACGGACGGACGCGGAGTCGACGTAGTGCTCAACGCCTTGTCCAGGGAGTTCACCGACGCCTCACTGCGCCTGCTGCCACGGGGCGGGCGATTCCTGGAAATGGGCAAGACCGACCTCCGCGACCCCCACACCGTCACCGGCGAGCATCCCGGCGTCACCTACCGGCCGTTCGACCTCGCCGATCTCGAGCTCGACCGAGTCGCCGACCTCTTCCGGGCGCTGCAGGCACTGATCGATAACGGGGCCATCGGCCCACTGCCGGTCAGCGCCTGGGACATCCGGCAGGCCGGAGACGCACTCCGCTACGTCAGCAATGCGCGACACACCGGCAAAGTCGTACTTACCGTGCCGGTACGGCCGGATCCGGAACGCGCTGTGCTCATCACCGGGGGCACCGGCACGCTCGGCGCCCAGATCGCACGGCACCTGGTAACCCGGCACGGTGCGCGGCGCCTGGTGCTGGCCGGCCGCAACGCACCGACAGCTGAGTCGGTCTCGGAACTCACGACCGAACTTGCCGCGCGGGGAGCCGATGTTCGCATCGTGTCCTGCGACGTCTCGGTACGCGAAGAGGTAGCCGCACTGCTGGCCTCGATTCCCTCCCTGGGATCTGTCGTGCACGCGGCAGGCATCGTGGCCGACGGCACCCTCGAATCTCTCGACACCGACCGGCTGGACCGTGTCCTGCGTCCGAAACTGGACGCCGCTTTTCACCTGCACGAACTGACCCGCGATCTCGATCTTTCCGAGTTCGTGCTGTTCTCCTCGGCCGCAGGTGTCTTCGGCAATGCCGGTCAGGCGAATTACGCCGCGGCCAACACATTTCTGGACGCCCTGGCCTACCACCGCCGGGGCGCTGGACTGCCCGCCTGCGCGGTCGCATGGGGCCTGTGGGCTTCACCGTCGCCGATCAGCCGCGGACTGGACCCGATCGGCCACCGACGCGTCACCCGTGGCGGAATGGTCCCGCTGTCCGCCGCCGATGGCATCGAGATGTTCGACGTGGCCCGCCACAGCACCAGAGCGATGACGATCGCGGCACGGTGGGATCTGTCGGTCCTGCGCTCTTCCCGAGCTGAACAGCCGCCGATACTCCGCGACCTCGTTCCCGAGCGCGAGAGCAGGACCGGCGCCACCACCGAACCGGCCCGACACGAAAAGGGCTCGTGGACCGACAAACTCGTCGGAGCCACCGAACCGGAGCGGGACCGTCTCGTACTCGAACTGGTTCTCACACAGGCAGCCGACGTCCTTGGCTACCCCGTCGGCCACTCGATCGCCGCAGACGAGACTTTCCGTGATCTCGGATTCGACTCACTCACCACCGTGGAGCTCCGCAACCGGCTGAATCGGCTGACCGGCCTGCACCTGCGCACCGACGCACTCTTCGACAATCCCGATCCCACCGCCCTCGCACGCCGAGTGAGCAAGGAAATGCTGCGAAGCACGGCTGCCGATTCCCAGCCGTCGGCCGGCCGGTGACCGGCCGACTGCGCGCGGCCGACGAGAACACAGTTCAGACCCCGCCATCATTGTCGAAGGGAGTTCAACAGCATGTCGAGCTGGTTGAGCGACAAGCTATGCCGTGTCTTCCAAAAAGATCTCGCCCTCGATGTGGAGAACGTCGATCCCGACGATCGCTTGATCGAAGATCTCGGAATGGATTCGGTGGCATTCGCGATCGCGCTGGTCGCCATCGAGGAACAAACGGGACTTCAGCTGTCCGGACAACGACTGATGGAGTGCCGCACGATAGGCGAAGTCGACGCTTTGTTTCGGGTCGCGCTTGCGGGCGCTCCGGGCACGTCGGCGGATGCATAACAATCTCCAATGGACGAGAGAGGAGTGCGATTGTCATGCCCGCCGAGATCGAATTGAGCAGCCTCGACAGTCACCACTTGCGCCTGGATGTTCCCGCGCATCCGATGAACTGGGTTCTTGTGCTCGAATTGTCCTCCGACGGCGAGCCCGTCCGGATCGACGATGTGCGGGCGCGAATCGCACAGCGGGTCAACGAGAGTGATCTGTATCGGTTGGTGCTGCCGACACGTCCTCGACGCAAACCCCATTTCACCATCGCAACCTCGATAGACCCGACCGAGCATGCGAAGGAGCATCATGTCGCGGACCGATTCGGGATGCTCCGTCAGGTGGAAGAACTCATGGGTAGTCCGATGCGGCGTGATGCTCCCCCATGGGACTTCACTCTGGTCCACCAGCAGGACACCAAAGCTCAGACTTTGTTGTTGCGTGTGCATCATGCGCTGTCGGACGGGCTCGCCGCGGCCGGCTTCGTCGCCATGCTCATCGATACTGTCTCCGGAAGCACCGCCGAGTACCAGCGCTTTGTCAGCACGCCGCGATTCGAGGTCGGTCCGGTCGATGCGGTCGCGGCCTTGGCGGCCGGGACGCGGAGTTCTCGACTGGTCAGGCGTAAAGGTCGGCGCCGGGGACACGTGCGCCCCGTGGGGGACCGGGCCGTGCGTCGGGTAGCCGAGATCGCGGTCCCCACCGAGACGGTGCGGCAGAACCGACTGAAGCTGGGCGCCTCGACGCAAGAGTATGTGTACGCGGTGGCCGGGCTCGCCTTCGCGCGGGCTTTCCCGGAACACTCCGATCGTCCGCTACGCATAATGTTTCCGGTATCGCTGGACCATACGCTGGCGCACACGGGGAATGCCGCGTCGCTGGCGATCCTCGAACTACCCGACGCGGCGGATTCATTGTCGAAGCGAGTCCACGATGTCCAGGCTGCGCTGCACAGATCGGATCCGTTGCGCCAAGCCATGGACGCCCCCAAGACCTCACACGGATTGAGCTATCTGCCATGGCGCGCACAGGTGTTGATGACCCAGCTGATCGCAGCCGACAGCTGGGACCTGGCGGTAGGCGTCAACCCTGCTTTCAGTCCAGACGACCGCCTGCTGGGTCGAGAGATAACGAATGTCGTCGGCTTCCACCCGATGCTGGGTCGTGAGCTCGCGGTAACCGCCCTGATCCTGCGCGATCAGGTCACGATCGGGATGATGGCGGACCCCGCCGCGTTGCCAGATGTCGGTCTGTTCGCCAAGCATCTGCGCGAACTGATGGTGGGACAGGTGTGACGTGGGTGCGGCGCTGACCAGAGATCCCGATCTCGAAAGTACGTACCGAATGTCTGTTGATGGTTGCCGAGGTGAAACCAGGCGAACTACCTCGCACGACCTCCGAGAAATTGCGGAGGCTGGAGGTCGCGACATGGTTCTCGTGATGTCGCCACGAAATACGTTGGATTGCACTGACAAGCATCGGAGGCCTCGTCATGCCGAATAACGCGGTGACGAGAGGCAACTCGGTCGAGAATTTCCGTGCCGAAGTCGAGGCCGTGCTCGACGACAGATTCCGTGAGACGGCGGCGGAGGCAGAGCGGCAGAGCGTTTTTCCACGAGAAATTCTTGCCCGACTCGGTGCTGCCGGGATCTTCACCGACAAATGGGCGGGAGGATATCGGTTCCAACTCGCCAAACTCGTCGAGTTGCACACGGCACTCGGTGCGGCATGCTCGGGCGGCGTCGGCGTAGGAGTGAGTCTGCACGATTCAGCACTCGCCATACTTCATCGATTTGCCAGTTCGGATCATCTCCGCTCGCTCTGCGCCGACGCGACGGCAGGCACTGCGGTGTTCTGCATCGGCGCGTCGGAAGAGATGGCCGGCTCGGACCTGCAAGCTGTACGGACGACCGCCGTCCGCGACGGTAGCGGGTATGCGCTTACCGGGGCGAAAGCGTTCGTATCGCTGTCCAGCGTCGCCGACTTCGCGTTGGTGCTCGCGCAATGTGTAGACAATGGAGGCGACCATCGGCCGGGGAACCTCGGTTTGTTCGTACTGCCCCTGACGTCGGCGTCGGTGGGTAAACCGTACGACAAGTTGGGGGCGAACTCATTGGACACGGCCCCGATCGAGTTCGACACGTGGCTGCCCGATGAGGCGCTTTTGGGTCGTCCCGGCACCGGATTGGCCGCGATAACCTGGGGATTGACGCATGAGCGCCTGTCGATCGCCGCTCAAGTTTCGGGCGCATGCGACCGGGTTCTCGGCCTCACCGTTGCGCGGATGATGCGACGTGAGCAGTTCGGCAAACCTCTTTTCGACCACCAGGCATTGCGCCTGCGGGTGGCAGATCTGCACGCCAAGGTCGCCATGCTACGACTCGCATTGCAGGGGGTGGCCGCGGCGGAGCAGATCGACGTACGAACGGCTGCGGGCTTGAAAGTCACCGCTGCGCGGCTGGGCCAAGAAGTTGTCGGTGAATGCCTCCACATCTTCGGTGGTCTTGGATATCTGACGGAAGAAACCCCGCTCGCCAGATGGTGGCAGGACATGCGGTTGTCCCGGATCGGCAGCGGTACCGACGAAGTGCTATGGGAACTCGTCGCCGCGGGAATGAAGCCGGACTTCAACGCATACGATGCGCTCTTCGGACGAGCTCAGCCCAGGAACGAGTAGTCACCCACGGCTGAGCTCTCGGATTCGATTTATGGGGCCTAGCCAGCACTGACGACCTCTTCCAGCTACTCGAGTTGTTCACCGACGACGAGCTACGCGGTCGAACGAGCCTGTCCCCGAACAAGGTTCGCCCGACCAGATCCACGCCACGCTCCTGCATGGTCTCGGACAGCTCGATCAGGTGCTCGAGGGAGCGGCCGACCCGGTCGAGCTTGGCAACAGCAGCGCCTTGCTCAGCTCCAGGCGCGAGGCGAGCTCGCCGGATGCCTTGTCGATGAAGACCTCTTCACAGCCGAGGGGATGACGAGGCTGTCGTCGTCATCATCGATGCGGTGGGCAGACAGAATTCTCAGCTGATTCGGCGCATTCCCGCTTGACCTTCACGTTACGGCAACTTTTACGGTCGAAGACGAGGCCGGACGGACCGGCCTCACGCAACGATGGGAAGTGTCATGAGCTGGTCGATCGCGGATGTGGCGAGGATGTCGGGCGTCACCGCCCGCACCTTGCGGCATTACAACGACATCGGACTGCTCGAGCCTGCCTACGTGGGCACAAACGGCTACCGCTACTACGAGGAGGAGCAACTGCTGCGCTTGCAGCAGATCCTCGTCCTGCGCGAACTCGGCTTGAGCCTTGCCGAGATCGCGCAGGCGGTCGACTCCGAACCGGACACGCTCGCCGCCCTCAAACGGCAGCACATCCGCCTGCTCGGAGAGCGCAACCGCCTGGCGCGGATGGCCGACACCGTGGCGCGCACCATCGCTGAACTCGAAGGGCAGACGGAAATGACAGTCAAGATCAACCGCCCGGAGAACCTGTTCGAGGGCTTCGACCACACGCAGTACGACGACGAGGCCCGCGAGCGCTGGCCGGAGGAGTTCGAGCAGTCTCAGCGCAACACCGCGACGATGACTGCCGAGGACGTCGAGCACATGCAGCGTGAGATGACCGCGGCGATGATCCGTATGGCCGAGTTCATGGTCGCAGGCACACCGGTCGGCGACGTGGCGGTCCAGGCAGAGATCCACACGCAATACCAGGGCATATGCCGCTTCTGGACCCCGAACCGGGACGCGTACAAATGCCTGGGCCAGATGTATCTGGACGACGAGCGGTTCAAGGCGAACTACGAGAAGATCGCCGAGGGCCTGGCCGAATATCAGCGGGACGCGATGGTCGTCTACGCGGACGAGCGGCTCGGCGAGTAGTCCTCGGGGGTCGGGGAGCAGATCCGCCCGATCCGGCGCTAAGCGGGCAGGTCACGGGGCTGGCGTAGGACGGGGCGGACCAGTCCCGACCCCCGACATGAACACTTCCGAAGACGACAAAAGCCCCGGTGAGCTACCGGAGGCCTCGATGTCGACTACATCGACTCGAGAAGTACGCGGCACTCCCTCTCGCAGGTCGGCCTGCTAGAGACGCTCCCGTTCCAGCCGAGCCCTGCCCGATAACGTCGACTGAGCCGTCGCCAGATACCCACTCCCCTCCTTCGCTGGTACCGCCTAGTACGTTGCCCGGGCGCATTGGAAGTTGATCGGCGGCGGCCAAGCCAAAGGTGCGGCGGGCCTCGCCAACAGGGCGGGCTGTTGGTGCGCGTCAGCCCCGGGTCCGCCATCTGCATGGCGATCCCTGAGCCGTCGATGCCGTCGGTCTTGAACCGGCGGCCGGCGGCCTCGATGATCCGCTGCCGTGTCGCCCGCTTGTGCCCCTTGCTGTACCGCACCGCATGTTCCTTCACCCGTCCGGCCCGCTGGTGGTCCTCGCCTCCGCCCACTGAGAGTACGATCATAATCTAATTTCTGGAAGGCCTTCCCCTCGCGGCCGCCGACCCGCTATGGTCGTATGAACGTAATTTAAACCGTAGGGAGCCAGTGCTGACAACAATTCAGCAGGTCGCGCTCGTAACAGGCGCCACTTCAGGCATCGGCAAGGCGGCAGCGATCGCGCTGGCCGCCGCGGGCTTCGAGGTGATCGGAACCGGCCGCAACACCGCGCGCCTCACTGCGCCTACCGGGGTGACCTACCTCGACCTGGACGTGACCAGCGACGAATCGGTCGCCTCGGCGGTCAAGCAGGTGATCGACCGGTGCGGGCGCATCGACGTCCTGGTCAACAACGCCGGCGTCGGCTCAACCGGCGCCGCCGAAGAGTTCTCGATCACCCAGACGCAGGACATCTTCGACATCAACGTCTACGGCGTCATGCGGACGACCAAGGCGGTCCTGCCGCACATGCGCGCCCAAGGCCGCGGACGCATCATCAACGTCTCCTCCCTCAGCGGGTTCGTCCCCAGCCCGTTCATGACCGTCTACGTCTCGACCAAGCACGCGGTCGAGGGCTACTCCCAGTCGCTGGACCACGAAGTTCGCGAGTACGGCGTCCGGGTCCTGCTCGTCGAGCCCGGCCCGATCAACACTCCGTTCGCAGGCCACAGCGTGGAGGCCGACACCCCCATGCCGCTCTACGCGGCGGGACGGCGCAACTACGACGAGCTGCTGGAGAAGAACCTCAGCAGCGGCGACGACCCCGCCGTCGTCGCCAAGGTGATCGTCGCGGCGGCAACCGACCGGAACCCGAAACTACGGCGCACCGCCGGTACGGCCGCCCGGACCATCAACGCGGTGTACCGCGTCGCCCCGGCCCGGATCTTCGACCGCGTCATCCGCAGATTCAACCGGATGCCGAGCTGATCGCTGCCGAGATCCACCAACCAGTCATTCGCAGATCTACCGAGGAGAGTCATGCAGCAGCAAAGCCCTGGCCAGGGCGGTATCCGGAGCGTAAGCCCGGGCTGAGATGGAGGAACGCATGGTGCGGTACACGAAAGAACACAAGCAGGAAACACGGCAGCGGATCATCGCGACGGCCGGTCGACGCCTCAAGCGAGATGGCATCGACGGCTCCGGAGTCGCGACGCTCATGAAGGACGCGGGCCTGACCAACGGCGCCTTCTACGCCCACTTCGCATCCAAGGACAACCTCGTCGACACCGCGATCGCCCACCAGCTGCACACACTGCACGTGAACATCGTCGAGCAGGTTGAGCCCGGCCCGGCCGGCCTCGAACAGATCGTGCGCTGGTATCTGTCGCCCGACCACCGGGACGACCTCGATGACGGCTGCCCCCACGCCGCCCTGCTCGATGAGATCGCGCGCAGCGGCGACACGACCAGGCAGGTGTACACCGACGGCGTGCTGGTCGTCATCGACGGCCTCGCCGCCCGCATGACGCCCGAGGATCCGCTCGCGTCCCGCGTGAAGGCGCTCAGCCTCCTCAGCCTGATGGCCGGGACGCTGCAGCTCGCCCGCGCCCTGACGGACCGCCAGCTCTCCGACGACCTCCTCGAGCAGGGCCTCCGCAACGCATTGGCCCTGGTGGACGCCGAGCTCCGACCATGACCGACACTTCCGCTGACAAGCCGGCACACCCGGCGACGTCGCCCTCCTGTCAGGAAAAACGATGACCGAGCACACCTTCAACCCGCAGCTGCGAGCCGCGCGGTTCCTTCCCCGCACCATCATCAACGCCCGAACGCTTCCCACGCTCCGTATCCTCACCAAGCTCATCGGGAGCACTCGGCGGCCGGACGCGCAGGTCGTCTCCGTCGACACCGACGTGTCAGTACACGTCTTCCGGCCGGCTTCGGCCCGGCCTCGGACTCCGGCGCTGCTGTGGATCCACGGCGGCGGGATGGTGCTCGGCGACGCGGCGCAGGACAGCGCCTTCTGCCGCCGGATCGCCGATCAGCTCAACATCGTCGTCGTCTCGGTGGAGTACCGGCTCGCACCCGAACACCCGTTCCCGACGCCGCTGGAGGACTGCTACACCGCGCTGCAATGGCTCGCCCGCCAGCCCGACATCGATCCCGCACGCCTCGCCGTCGGCGGCGCCAGCGCCGGCGGCGGTCTGGCCGCCGCGCTGACGCTACTGGCGAAGGAACGCGGCGAGATCCGTCCCGTCCTGCAGCTGCTGTCCTACCCGATGCTGGACGACCGGACCACCACCCGCACCGACATCGACCCGCGGCGACTCCGCATCTGGAGCCCGGCTAGCAACCGGTTCGGCTGGGGCGCCTACCTCGGCCCCGCCACCGCGGGCGGCAACGTGCCCCCGCTGGCCGCGCCGGCCCGCTACGGCGACCTCTCCGACCTTCCGCCCGCCTGGATCGGCGTCGGCACGAACGACCTGTTCCACGACGAGGACGTCACCTACGCCCGGCGACTGCAGCAGGCCGGCGTCGACTGCACCCTTCACGTAGTGCCCGGCGCCTACCACAACTTCGACTCCATCGAAGCGAAGGCCGCCATCTCCCGGGCCTTCGTCAAGGCCCAGACCACCGCCCTGGGCGAAGCACTCAACGGCGGCTGAACGGGCGCTCACAATGGGTTCAGGTTTGATTTGGCCTTGACGAGTGCCGTACGGAGGCCACGGCGCTTGCCGGTGACGGGGTCAGCCGGAAGCCGATCTGATGTCGCATGCTGGCTCGATACACCGATGAATTTGAGTTCGGAGCTGGTCTCAGGCGCGTCGTCAACGGTGCGACGCAACAACCCGTCGGGCAGCGCAAGTTTATGGATCGTCCGCAATGCCTGCAAAAATTGCTTGGTCAGCGAGCCACTAGTGTAGGGCAAGTCGTATTCGTCACACAGCGCACGTACCCGCACCGCAATCTCGGCATAGCGGTTACTCGGCAGGTCGGGAAACAGATGATGCTCGATCTGATAGCTGAGATTTCCTGACATGAACGCCAACACCGGCCCCGCCTCGAAGTCGGCGGTGCCAAGCAGTTGCCGGAGATACCACTCACCACGGGTTTCGTTGTCGAACTCCTCGATAGTGAACTTCTCTGCACCGTCGGGGAAATGCCCGCACATGATGACGATGAACGACCACAGGTTCCGCAGCAGCAGCGCGGCGGCATTGGCGCCGAGCGTTCGTTTGAACGCTGGACCTGTCAGCGCCGGATAGAAGACGAAATCTTTGCCTAGTTGGCGGGCGATCTTTCGCGCGAACTCCCTGTTCGGCTTCGATAACAACCGCTGGCGCGATGTGTGCGTGAACCGGCGTTCCAGCGCCCAGTCGTGCACCGAGATCGCCCACTCGAAAAACGCCGCGACCACAAGGCTCGACACCGGTTGGAACAGGTGAACCGGACGCCACGGTTCGTCCCGAGTCATTCGCATGACGACGAAGCTCAGGTCCTCGTCCATGCCGAAGACATTGGTGTATGTGTGGTGGAAGTGGTTGTGCGACCGCTTCCAATGCGCCGACGAACCGACGAAATCCCACTCCCACGACGTAGAATGAATCTCCGGATCGTTCATCCAATCCCACTGACCGTGGCTGATGTTGTGTCCGAGCTCCATCATTTCGATGATCTTCGCTAGAGCCAACATCGCTGTGCCGACCAGCCACGCCGGTCGCCGTCGACTCGCGAACAATGTCAATCGTCCGCCCAACTCCAGCATCCGCTGCGCTCTGATCACACGCAGAATATAATTGGCATCGCGTTCACCTCGCGACAATTCGATGTCTCGACGAATCGCGTCCAGTTTCTTGCACAGGGCATCGATATCTGCTTGGTTCATATGGGAAAACGTCTTTATGTCCGTGATCGCCACGGGAGTCCTTTCTACTGCTTGGAGCGTTCACTCGTTGCCGTCGAGTGCCGTAGGGCCGGCAGGCGAGTTCGACAGCAAATCCGCCGCGGACTCGGGGCCTCACCGGCGCTGCTGACGCCATCGTGCCTCGCGAAGCGACAAGCATCCGCACCTCGAGTTCCGGTCTACCGTTATCGCCGAGGGCCGAGCGCCGCGAAATCTTCGGCCGGTGACACCGGCATCAGCTCACCGAGTACATCTGGATCGACGACGGCGAAGAGTTGGTCGGCGGTGCGGGTGTCGACCCACGTTGCCGCGATGTCGTAGCCGTAGTCGAAGAGCTCCTCGGGCGAACGCGTCGGGGATTGCAACGCCGACCCATATGGCATCTCGGCGAAAACGGTTCGCGCGCATACCTTTTCGTCACGGAAAGGTCGTGGACGACGGGGAATCATCGGCAGTGACGAGTGGACCACCGGGAGGAGTAGACCGCCGCGGCTGTAGTGCGGCTCCGGGCCGTAGAGGTCGAGAATCAGCGCGGGATGAGACCCGAATACCTCATACGGGACACGATGGTGCGTTCCGCCGTCGAAGATGTGATCGAGCGCGGTGGCCGCGGGAAAGGCTCCCGGTATCCGTGTCGCCGCGACCAGTGCATCGGCTACGGGCATATCGGTCAAACCCAGCTTCGGCAAATCCTGTGGAAGGAATAACGTGCCGTGCTCGCCCGAGTAGACCGAAATGATCAAGGAGGAAACGATCCCCGACGGCTGCCGCCGAGCCAGGTTCGGTTCCAGCGCGAAATCAGCGAATGTCCGATCGCCGACCACCGCGTGTGCGAGTTCGCGTAGCCGAGCATCGGGGTAGAGGGTGCGTTTGGTCAACATCGCGCGAAGGCTTCGGTTGCCGACTACTTCGTTTGCCGGATGATCGGCGGCGATCTGACGTAGCTGCGCGCGAGTCATTCCCAATGCTGCGGCGGCAGCCCCGATAGCCCCTCCGCTGACACCTAGTACGACTGGCTGAATAGGTGTCGGCCGTGTGACACCATGATCAGCCAGAATTTTCGCCCTCCTGGAATTCAAACTATCCACGGCGCCATTGACCATCCCTGCCATAAGAGCGAGGCTGAGCCCGGCTACACCGGCCAGAATGCGAACCGTCACCCGTTCCTCAATCAACAGACTATCCTTTTCGAAATCGAATCAGTTCGGAGCACAAAAGAATTTCGCAACGCAGGCAGTCATGCCGATCGACCCGGCGAATGACCTCGCCGGGCCACGGAGCTCGATTGAAGGAGATCGCCCACCACGGTCGTTCTATTGTGGGCCACTAGAGCCGAAATACTCACTGCAACCTACCGCAGTCACCCACACCGGAAAATCATTATTCCGACGTCCTTGATTTCGGTGTATTCGTAACCCTTTTCTGCCGGTGGTGTAGCACCGCGTGCCGTGCCTGCAGAATTATCGGATAATCAGGAGGGTCGGCGCAGGACGGTGGCACCGAGGAAGCGGCAGACCTGCAAAGCCAGCGCGATATCGAGTTTGTCGTGTGGGGCGGTGCCGACGCGGGTGGCCTCGATCGCCTTGATGACGCGGTATTTGACCGTATTGCGGTGCAGAGTGAGGATTTGGGCAGTACGCACATGGCTTTCGCTGGTCGTGTAGTAGGTGCTGAGGGTGCGGCGCAGAGTGGCTGCCTGGTCGGTGTCGAACGCCAGTTCGCCCAGGACTTCACGGACCCACGCGCGGGTGGAGTCCAGGTCCTTGGCCAGCAAGGAGATGACGGCCACACCGGGATCGCCGAAGCCGACGATCATATGCGAGGACGAAATCCCGGGAACGCTGGCGACGAAGTATGCGGCGATGGCCTGTCGATGCGAGCGGCGAAATCCGCCGAGTGCGTGTCCGGGCAGTCCGACCGTCAGTCGCACCCCGTCGGCGGGATCCACCATGGCGTGCAGTTCGGTGGTGTCGATCACCGGGTGGCGGTGGCCGAACGGCAGCCACGCCCATGCTGTGTGGCGGTCGATGGCCGTGACCAGTGCCGGGCCCTCGGCGCGCAGGCCACGGGCGAGCGTCCGCGCTTGGGTATCCAGGAGTTTCCAGGTGCTCGGTTTCTCATGGCCGGGGCGCCACAGGATAAGAGCCAGGTGGGTTTGGTCGAGCGGGTAGCCGGTTTCGGTCTCGAAGGCAGTTGTATCGGCAGTGTCCTCGGACAGCACGGCGTGGACGGTGGAGGAGTGCACGCTGCCGCGGGCATTCACCCACCGGCTGCGCTCAGCCTCGTAGGCAGCTAGGACGTAGAGGGTGATCCATTCGACGTAGGTGTAGATGATCTCGGTGAGCCTCTTGACGACGGCGAGCGCGAGCGGCGCGGGCAGGCGGCGGCGATCGATCTCGTCGTGGCAAATCCGCAGCATGTAGTTCTGGCCCATGTGGTACGCACGTACCAGGGAATGGGAGGGAACTTCCCGCTGGGCGAGTCGTAATGCGTTTTCGACGGCCGCGGTGGTGGGTTGCAAATGGTCGACGGGAATATCGTTGGCCAAGACATGGAGGAGGGTGGCGAGGTTGCCGTGCACACTGGCCTCGAACATTTCCATCAATTGTGGGTCGTTGTCGAGGTGGTCGACTTCTCGCGCAATCATGGCGCTCATCGCCTGGGAGATCTCGCGTTCGCGCGATTTCAGCGTGCGTGCGATGTCCGCTATGACCGCGACGGCATCATCCACCGGGACCTGGGACAACTGGCGCTGATGAGGCGAGCCGGGAAAGGCGGTCATAGGTGCGCCTCCTTCGTGACTGGCGAACGAGGAGGTGTCCGCGGATACCGCAGTGCCGAACTTCGCCGACTGCGGTGGATGACAGTCGACTCCCTTCGCCAGTTGACCTTCGACACCGTACCGGGATATGCGGACGGCTGCGGCGAGCCATCGGGTCCGCCGACGACGACGGCCGTGGTCACGTCCGCCGAACGTCGCCGGTCGAGGATGCGGGGTTGTGCATAGAGACTCCTGCAGATCGGTCTGGAAGACCGGGTTGGTATGCGAGTCCAACACCCACTCCATGTCGAATGGGATCGGGTTGTTGGGCGACCAGGGCCGTTCGGCGACCGCGTCGGCGACCCGGTCGGTGCGAACAGAATGTGCCACTCCGTCGGCACCGCGAGCGGGAACGTCGACACGATGAAGAAGTGGAACGCGACCGCCACACCGAGCAGGATGATTACCGGATGCGTCGCGCACAACAACAGCAGCGGGACGCTGATCTCCACGAACGTTCCGAGTACATATGGCACCCCGCCAGCCGCCGCGGAGCGACGCAGATCGTCGGGATAGTTTCGACAGCACACGTATCCGGTTCGGAAGAGGCCGTTGCTGGAATGTCGGCGGGTCGACCGGCGGAAGATCCCCCGTGGTCAACCCCATATTTCCTCCTCAGGAGACCACGAGCGCGAAAGCAATTCGGGGAAAATAAACCCGGATGGCGTCCGCGCCGCCGAAACGGCTACCTCGAGTGGAGCCGCGGAGGGCCCCGAAACGCTCGGTGAACTCTCAGACATCCTGGTCCTGGAATATACGGATAACCCGATTCGGAGGCGCGCCGCCATATGAAATGTTCAATGGCCGCAGCCGTGACCTCGACCATCTTCGACTTGCCACGAAGTATGAGGGTAATGGGTGTCTCCGAGGCCGGAAAGGTCTGCGGGGACACACTTTCGGACGGGCTTTGTGCTTAGTACTCCAGCTGCACTTCGTGATGTAATCGGTGTCGGCGCTGGTAGTGGGCCTTCTTGGCTCTGTATTGGTGGCGTCGGCGCCAGGTTGACCATCGCCAGATCGCTGCGCGGTCGGGTGAGTGTGTGATCACGTGTGCCAGAAGACGGCGGATTTC
>NZ_JBFAAB010000035.1:0-45711 GCF_040639505.1 Nocardia sp. NPDC023852 | reverse complement strand
GCACGCGACCTACAAGCCGGTCGCCCTCCCCTTCGAGGACAAGGCGCCGTGGAAGACCGAATACGACCGTGAGCAGGCCGCCTTCTCCCGCATGAAGGACACCATCGCGACCGGAGCCACCATCGGCACCATGATCGGCGGCCTCGGCGGCGGAGCCGTCGGCTGCGTCCTCGGCGGTATCGCCGGTGCGACCGTCGCCGCGGCGACCATCGTCGGCCTGTTCGGCGCGTTCATCCCGGCCGCCGCTATCGGCTGCCTCGGCGGCATCATCGCGGTCGGTGCCCTCGGCACCCTCGCCGGCCAGCTGCTGGTCACCGCCCCGGTCGCCATCGGCGCCGCGATCCAGTACTTCACGACGATCAACCAGCCGTTCGTCGCGCCGAAGTAAATGCCACAACTGAATTCGCACAACTGAACCAAGTCGGGAAACCCCGTCCGCGCAACAGCGTGGAGGGGGTTTCCCGCTTGTCCGAGCCATAATCGCCAGGTGAACAGTTGCTCTACCGCACAGGGACGCACAGTTATTGCTTCGTGATACCTCCCTCGCCGTAGAGCCACCAGTCGTAGTGAGGGCCGAGTATTTCGATTCGGACATTCATCAGGCGTGATTTCTGCGATCGAAGTGGCCGGAGGCGATCCCGCGATCGACCCGTCCGCACAGACGCGAGCCCCGTCCCGGCCGCTGCGGGGCGGGGCTCGCCTGGCCAGGCGGGACGGTTCACGCCGTCCGCGCCTGCTGTCCCTCCTCGATGCGGGAGCGCACGAACCGCGACACCCGCGCCAGTGCCGCCCTGCTCTCCGGCAGGTTCGGCGCGATGCTCATGAAAGCGTGCACCTGTCCACGCCAAAGCTCCAGCGCATTCGGCACGCCCGCCGCGGTGAGCCGCTGCGTCATCAGCTCGCAATCGAACCGCAGTACCTCGTCCTCGGCGGCGATCAACAGCACTGGCGGAAGCATGGACAACCCCGCGTTCACCGGTGACAGCAGCGGATCGAGCATGCCGCCCACCTCGGCTCCGATTCGCACCACCGCTTCCAACGCCGACAGCGGGATATACGGATCCCGCGTCACGTTCACGTAGCCCCGCTTCGCTGCGTAATCCAAGTCGAGCAAGGGGCTCAGTCCGACCAGCCCGGCCGGCGCGGACAGGCCTGACTCGATCGCGCGCAGCGCGGTCGCGAAGGCCAGATACCCGCCCGCGGAATCGCCCGCGAAGACGATCCGCGCCGGGTCCGCGCCGTGCCGCAGCAGCCAGCGGTAGGCGGTCATACAGTCCCGCACCGACTGGGTGATACGTCGGCCGGGCAGTTGGCGATACTCGACGTTGACCACCGGAAGCCCAGTGCGACGGGCCAGGCTCGCCGCGACCGGGCGGTGGCTGCGGGTGCTGCAGATCGCGAACCCTCCGCCGTGCATGTAGAGCACTGCGCCGTGCCGCAGCGCACGCGAGGCCCCGGCGGGACGAATGATCTCCAGATGGAAACCGTTGAGCGACACTTGCTCCCGGTCGACGCCACGTGGCCGGGGACGCAGCCCCGCCAGCCCGTGCACCGCCGCGGCGCCGATCGGAATAGTCGCCCTGGTGACCGGGACAGTTCGCAGCACCGGTCGCACCACACCCATGAAGGTCGCCAGCAGCAGGCGGGATTGTGCGCTCGGCCCCTCCGGATTCATCACAAGGCCGGGTTCGCCGACTTCGGTCGCTGGCATCGCGCACCTACCTAAACAACTGGCGCGCCGAGTCACGACCGGACCGGGGTACAGGCGAGCTGTCGGCGCTGACATCTCACACAGTGTCGTTCGACAAAACCACGCATAACGTGATCTACGCAACAGAATCGCCCGATCGGTACCGAAGCTAGACCCGCCGTAATCGAATCGAGCAGATCTCGGAACCTCGCCGAATCCCGGCGCGATGAGACTGGCAGACTCCAAGGCATGCGCGGAATCATTTTGGCGGGCGGCACCGGCTCCCGGCTGCACCCGATCACGCGCGGGGTGAGTAAGCAGCTGGTCCCGGTCTACGACAAACCCATGGTCTACTATCCCCTCTCCACGCTGATGCTCGCGGGAATCAGGGACATCCTGGTGATCACCACTCCGGAGGACGCCGCCGCATTCGCGCGGCTGCTCGGCGACGGCGCCCAGTTCGGCCTCGCACTCCAGTACGTGGTCCAGCCGGAGCCGGACGGGCTGGCCAAGGCCTTCGTCCTCGGTGCCGACCACATCGGCAGCGACTGCGCCGCACTCGTGCTCGGCGACAACATCTTCCACGGTCCGGGCCTGGGCACCAGCCTCAACCGCTTCGACCGGATCGACGGCGGCGCGGTATTCGCCTACTGGGTGTCGGACCCGACGGCCTACGGCGTCGTGGAATTCACCGAAGGCCGCGCGGTCTCCATCGAAGAGAAGCCGAAGGCGCCGCGCTCGAACTACGCCATTCCCGGGCTGTATTTCTACGACAACGACGTCGTGGAGATCGCCCGCTCGCTGCGTCCTTCGGCACGCGGCGAATACGAGATCACCGACATCAATCGCGCCTACCTGGAACAGGATCGGCTGCAGGTGGACGTGCTCGCCCGCGGCACCGCCTGGCTGGACACCGGCACCTTCGACTCGTTGCTGGACGCGGCCAACTATGTGCGCACCATCGAGGAGCGGCAGGGCCTGAAGATCGGCGTGCCGGAGGAGGTGGCCTGGCGGATGGGCTTCATCGACGACGAGCAGCTGCGGACCCTCGCCGAACCGCTTATCCGGTCCGGCTACGGCACCTACCTGCTCGACCTGCTCGAACGCGGACGGGATTGGTGAACATGGAGTTCAGGGAGCTCGCGGTGCCCGGCGCGTGGGTGATCACCCCACGCCAGCTCGGTGACGATCGCGGCATGTTCCTCGAGGGCTTCAAGGCCTCGGAGTTCGAGAAGGCGACCGGGCGGCCGTTCGACCTGAAGCAGGTCAACTGCTCGGTGTCCGCGGCAGGCGTGCTACGCGGCATCCACTACACCGAGGACCCGCCGGGTCAGGCGAAGTACGTGACCTGTGTGCGCGGCGCGTTTCTCGACGTGGTCGTCGATCTGCGCCGTGGCTCACCGACCTACGGCCGCTGGGACAGCGTGCTGCTCGACGACGTCCATCGGCGCTCGGTGTTCCTGTCCGAGGGGCTCGGGCACGCGATCCTCGCACTGGAGGACGGGTCGACGGTCACCTACCTGTGTTCGCTCGAGTACCAGCCCGAGTTCGACCGCGACATCGACGCCTTCGACGCCACGCTTGGCATCGAGTGGCCGGAGGCGGACCGCAACGGTAACAAACTCACCTTCATCCGCTCCGCCAAAGACACCGCAGCCCCGCCTTTTTCCTGAAACACCGAGCGCCAGCGGCCGGGTCAGCCGACGAGTTGCATCTCCTGCTCCCGTTCTTCGACCGCCCGCTGCTGTCTGCGGTACTTCGGCGCGAAGGCCAGCAGAGCGACGAGCGCGCCGACCAGGGAGACACCAGCGGCGAACTCCAGACCGGGTCGGTACGTGTCGAGCATCCCGGTCGCGGAGATGTCGGCGTGCGCACCGGAGGAAATGATCGCTGTGGTCACGGCGAGCACGATGGCCGCACCGACCTGCATGGAGGTTTGCAGTACGCCCGCCGCGAGGCCCTGCTCATCGTCATCGATGCCATTGGTGGCCTGGATGTTGATGGCCGGGAAGCCGACCCAGCCGATGCCGATGAGCAGCACCGCGGGCAGCAGCATCGTCAGGTAGGACGGCGCGGTGTCCAGCCGCAGGAACATCAGGTAGCCGACGGCCATGACAACCATGGTGACCGCGATGATCGGTCCGGTGCCGAACCGATCGACCAGCTTGTCGGAGAAGAACGCCGACAGCACGACCAGCAGGCCGACCGGCAGCAGCGCCATCGCCAGCTTCAGCGGCGACCAGCCCAGGGTGTCCTGCAGGTACAGCGTCACGATGAACTGCCAGCTGAAGTAGGAGCCCGCCACCGCGATAATCGCGAGGCTGGCCCGCACCAGAGAAGACTTGCGCAGGATGCCGAGACGCACCAGCGGGTAGCGCACCCGCTTCTCCACCGCGATGAACCCGCCGAACAGGGCCGCGACCGCGACGAACGAGCCGATGGTGCGTGCCGAGGCCCAGCCCGCGTCCGGCGCGGTGACCACGGTGTAGACCAGCAACAGCATGGCCGCGGTGGACAGCAGCGCACCGACGAGGTCGTGTCCGCCGCCCTCGGCGGGCTTGTCCTTCGGCACCAGCACATAGGCAGCGGCCAACGCGGCGAGTGCGATCGGCACTGGAAGCAGGAAAGTCCAGCGCCAGCCGACACCGGTCATCAGACCGCCGAACAGCAGCCCGGAGGAGTAACCGCCCGCGCCGAACACGGTGTAGATGGACAGCGCCTTGTTCCTTGCCGGTCCCTCCGCGAAGTTGGTGGTGATGATGGACAGTCCGGTCGGTGCGGTGAACGCGGCGGCGAGGCCCTTGACAAAACGGGTGAGTATCAGCAGCGGGCCAGAGGTCACCAGGCCGCCGGCCAGCGAGGCGACCGCGAAGACCGCCAGCGCGATGAGAAAGACCTTGCGGCGGCCGAGCAGGTCGGCGGTGCGTCCGCCGAGCAGCAGCAGGCCGCCGTAACCGAGAATGTAGCCGCTGATCAGCCACTGCAGGGTAGAGGTCGACAGATCGAGTTCCGCGCCGATGGACGGCAGCGCGACACCGATCATCGACACGTCGAGACCATCGAGGAACAGCACGATGCACAGCGTGATCAGCATGGCCCAAAGCCGGGTCGGCCATCTGGTCGGATCGGTCGCCTGGGCGGCCGAGAGCGTTGCTGGTGAAGTCATGCGGGGTACATTACATGCGCCTGCATTAAATGCCAACACATCTAATGCAGTTGCATGTACATGGCGCGACCACTAGGATGAGGCCATGTCGAAGCCGTCGACCATGGACACAGCCCGGCGCACCGTCGCGCCGACCGGGCTGGTTGAGGAGTGGCGTGAGCTGCTCGATCGGCACGCGGCGGTAAGTTGCGCACTCGAGAAAGCGCTACAGGGTCAGCATCGGATCGGGCTCAGCGAGTTCGAGACGCTGGATCGGCTGATCGACGCGAACTGCGGCGACTACCGCATGAGCGACCTGGCCAACGACATCTACCTGAGTCAGAGCGCGCTGTCACGGGCCGTGGCCCGGCTGGAGCGCGATGGACTGGTGCGGCGAACCATGTGTGCCGAAGACCGTCGCGCCGTGTTCGTCTGCCTCACCGAGAAGGGCCGCGAGGTCTACGAACAGGCCCTGCCGACCCACCGTGCCGTATTGAACGACACCTGGAAATTGCCCGGCCCGCCGAGGTGCTGACGCGTGCCGCGAGCATCTGGGTAAGGACACGACCAAGTCGGCCGAGATATCCGGATCACAGCGATCCGCGCGTACCGTCGATGCCCTTGCGTCCATCGGATCATGCGGAGCGGGTACGACCATCCCGCGGGAGACCTGGCGCGGTGCCGAATAGCCTTGCGGCACAGCAGAATTGACGTCGGTCACGGTAGCGTCGTATCAGGTTGCCGGGTAGAGTGCGCCGACATCCTTCCATGCGGCGCGGTTTCGCACGTTACCTGCGCGGGCCGCGCCTGCGGAAGCGCCAGAACTGCACAGCCCGAACGTCTTCGGAAAGCTGGTTGACCGGCTCGGCGACGTCGGACAACGCCTGGAACAGATCGTCGGCCAGTTCACTGATGTGTTCCACCTTGGTCGCGAGGCGGGACGCGTTGACAAGGAACTCGAGCATCAGGCGCACGGCCGCGGCGATGGCCAGACCGAGCGGAACCGCGATCACCGCGGCGAGCATGCCGAGCACCGCGGACTCCCGCCACATCGCGACGGTCACCGCGATCGGCCCAGCGAAGGCGAACACCAGCCCGAGGATGTATGCCAGCGGAAGCAGCGTGCGGGTGGCCGGGCGGTGGAACTGAACATCCAGCAGAGCGTGCGCCGCAGCCACACCCCAGAGCCGGAAGGCGCGCGGGCCCCGGAACGGCTCGGCGGTCCCCTCGTCGTCGACATCGCCGCGAGACAACCGCTTGGCCGCCGACTCTTTCCATGCGATCCAACGCGATTCGGCATCGTACTCCTCCGCGTCCGGCACCGCACTTCCCGTGGGCGCGCCGATGCCGTTGGATTCATCGCTCCTACCTCTGGATTCATCGCTCATGCTTTTACCTCGCTAGCGCTCGGCTCCACCATGATCGAGAACGCGGCTGTGCTCATCGTTCGCTCGCTCATGCCGAAATCCTCCCCGTTCGCATCGGCGCGATCCAGCTGGAAATGCGCGCGAACAGGAAGTTATCGCTCCTGCAACAACAGTCACACCATCCACAGCACTCTCGCAGCATCGGCACAGCGAGTGATCAGGTCGGAGGCCGAAAGTAGCTGCGTGGCAATAACTGCGAGCCACCTCGGGACACCAGGCGGTACGTGGTCGACCACGCCCAGAAATGAGACGTAGGCGACACTCGGGAAATTGTTTCGTAGATCGCGTAACGCTCCCGGCGTCTCCCGGCGATACGACCCATGAATGCAGGACCTAGATCTACTGGGGAATGGAGAAGACAGTGCGCACCACGTTTCCGACTTCCGTCTCGGCGGCCGACATGACCGCCGCAGCGCAGGACTACACCCAGCGCGGATGGACGGTCGCCGAAACGGCTAACGGTCTCAGCCTGATCACGGATGAAGACTTGTCCGCCATCGAGGTCACCGGCGAGCTGGCCGCCGAGGTCCGCCGCTTCTTGCGTGCGAACAACCTGTCCGGCCCGGTGATCGAGATCCCGGGCGCGGAGCGTCGCGAGATCCACCTGGTCACCGGCGTCCGCAAGGCCGCACTGGCGTTCGCGGCGTTGCGCGAGGCAGGCGCCACCGTCTACACCGACGGCGCCGGCATCTCCCTGCCACCCACCCAGCTCTCGGCCGGTTCGGCCTGCTGGGGAGTCGCTCCCGCCGAGGCCCGCTGGGTGCCGCCAGTCGTCGCGATCAGCGCCGCCGTGCGAGCCGCGACCACCGCGCACCCCGCGAAGCTCACCATCGCCTGCTGAAAACAGCGCGTTCGTGATCGAGTTCGCCTGCTGAACGCCGGCCCCGCCGCATCTACGACACAGCCGGGCGCCGTCCGCCGCGCCAAGCCGAGCGAAGGCGAGGCAACCAGCTGATCAGCCTGGTAATGACCGGTATCCGCGCCGACGCTCCGGACTCCCACCTCCGAAGCGCTCGGCGAGTACCGGTCGTTCGGCGTCGCGGATGTCGGTCGTTCTCTTTTCAGTTCCACCGCAAGGGCCCAAGATGAGGTATGGCACCGATCACAGAATCGCGCACTCTGCTGCGGACCTGCCCCCTCTGTGAGGCGGTCTGCGGACTCGAACTCACGCTGGACGCCGACAACCACGTGACCTCGGTCCGCGGCGATCGACAGGATCCCTTCAGCAAAGGCTTCCTCTGCCCCAAAGGAGCCAGCTTCGGCCACCTGGATGAGGACCCGGATCGGGTGACCGAACCACTGATCCGCGACCGCGCGTTGGGCACTTGGCGCACCGCGTCCTGGACCGAGGCCTTCGATCTCATCGCCGAGCGGTTCCCCTCGATCGTGGCCGAGCACGGAAATCACTCCGCCGGAGTGTATTTGGGCAACCCGAACGCGCACACCGTGGCGGGTGGCCTGTACGTGCCGATTCTGCTGCGCGCGTTGGGCACCAGGAATATCTACTCGGCGAGCACCGCAGATCAGATGCCCAAGCAGGTGTCCAGCGGGCTGATGTTCGGCGATCCGCTGACCGTTCCGGTGCCCGACCTGGACCGCACCGACTACCTGCTGATGCTCGGGGCGAACCCGCTGGAATCCAACGGTTCGCTGTGCACCGCACCAGACTTTCCCGGCAGGCTGAAGGCGCTGCGGCGCAGAGGTGGCCGCTTCGTCGTGGTGGATCCCCGGGAGACCCGCACCGCGAAGCTCGCCGACGAGCACCTGTTCATCCGTCCGGGCAGCGATGCGTATCTGTTGTTCGGCATCATACGCACATTGTTCGCGGAGAATCTGATCGACGTCCGGGTCGAGGTCACCGGACTGGATGAACTGCGCGCGGCCGCGACCGCATTCGATCCGGAGACGGTGGCGACGCGCACCGGCGTGCCCGCGCCGACTATCGTCCGGCTCGCCCGCGAGCTCGCCGCCGCGCCGACCGCGGCGGTCTACGCCCGAATGGGCACCTGCACAGCCGAATTCGGCACGATTACGCAGTGGCTCGTCGACGCGATCAACACGCTGACCGGGAATCTCGACACCCCCGGCGGTGCCATGTTCGCCAGCGCGGCGGCAGGCGGCATCGTGCGGACCAGACCGTTCCGCACCGGGCGCTGGACCAGCCGGGTCCGCGAACTGCCCGAGACCATGGGCGAGCTGCCGGTGGCGACGCTGGCCGACGAGATCACCACCCCCGGCGCGGGACAGATCCGCGCGCTGGTGACAGTGGCGGGGAATCCGGTGCTCTCGGCACCGAGCGGCGCGCGACTGGACGCCGCGTTCGCCCAGCTCGACTTCATGGTCAGCGTGGACCGGTACCTGAATGAAACCACCAGGCACGCCGATGTGATCTTGCCGCCGCCGCGCCCGACCCAGTCCGCGCACTACGACTTCGCGTTGCTGCAATTCGCCGTCCGAAACTACGCCCGCTATTCGCGCCCGCTGGTGCCGCTGGGCGACCGGCCGTCGGAGCCCGCGGTCCTCGCCCGTCTCGCCGCGGCGCTGACCGGCAGGCCGCACGACGGCTCCGACGGAGCCGACCCGCTCACCGCCGCGGACGAACTCGTCATCGCGGGTGCCCTGCGCAAGGCCGGGCTCGCGGACCGGCGCGCCGAGCTGATCGGCGAGAACAGCACCGAACAGCGCATCGACTCGATGCTGCGTCTCGGGCCGTATGGCGAATGGAATGGCGGCACGCTCAATCTCCAAGCGCTGCTGGACAATCCGCACGGCATCGATCTCGGCCCTTTGCAGCCACGCCTGCCCGGCATACTGCGCACGGTAACGAAGCAGGTGGACCTGGCGCCGCGGCCGCTACTCGCGGACGTCGTGCGGATGCGGGCCCGGCTCGCCGACGCCGCGCCGGATATCGTTCTGATCGGACGGCGCCAGCTGCGGTCCAACAACAGCTGGATGCACAACATCGCGCCACTGGTGAGCGGTTCCAATCGCTGCACATTGCACATCAACCCGGCCGATGTGGCGCGGCTCGGGCTCGGCGACCAGGCCGTGGTGAAATCCGCCGCGGGGACCCTGACGGTTCCGCTGGAGCCCACCGAGGCGATCATGCCGGGGGTGGTAAGCCTGCCGCACGGCTGGGGCCACACCGACAGCGCGCAAACGGTCGCCCGCGCCCATGCCGGGGTCAACGCCAACGTGCTCACCGACGACTCCGTGGTCGACATGCCCTCCGGCAACGCCGTATTCAACGGAGTACCGGTCACCCTGATCCCGACCTGAGCCACTATTCAGCGCACATGCACCACCGACCGGCTGGAGAAAACTCGGCCGGGGAGACCTTGGATTGCCACGGCTTCGGTGCGATCGCGGTCCGGTGTTGATCCTCGTGGAACCGGATTCCGGCGACCAGACGGAATACCTGCCCGGTACACGAGTGGCTTCCCTCCGCGAACCCGACTACGCCGAATTGCTGGCGCTCGGCACCGCGACCGAACCCATGCCGCGTGCGAACTACCGGATTGGAACGGTGTCCAAGACCGAGCGAGCGCTGCTACGACGACCGTCTGACCAGCGCCTGTCCACGAACCGGCTCACGTCCGAGCAACCGCCGCGCACGCGACGCAGCGCGAATCTCGGCCCACCACTCACGAAACCCCCGCTCACCGCACTACCACCCCGTCGGGTGCGAGCCTTACGAGTACGCGATCAGATCCTGAAGATCACCAGACGCTGGACGACGAAGTTGATCACGGTTGCGGTGCCCTGTGCGATGACGAATGCCAGCGGTTGCCGCCACCACACCTCGTCGAGCGAGTGGTACAGCACCGCGTTGATGCCGACCTGCACCGCGAAGGTGAGCGCGTAGAGCGCGATCACGGCGAGGAAGCGGATCCGGCTGGGCGGCGCCTGGAAGGTCCACCGGCGGTTGATCAGGTAGGCGGTGGTGGTGCCCGCGACGAAGCTGATCGACTTCGCGACGCTGACCGGAAGTCCGACCAGGTTGAGCAGGAGACTGTAGAGCCCGTAGTCGACGACAGCCGACAGCCCCCCGGTTACGGTGAAGCGGACGATCTGCGTCTTCAGGTCGACATCGGTACCGCCCGGCTCGTCGAGCAGCGGAAGCTCGACCGGAAGCGGCAGGTGGGGTTCGGCTTGCACGCCGACGAGCGTAGCGCCGACCGGGGCGGACACAGGGATCCGGTTCTAAACCGACGCGTACGTCACCACCGTGGGTTCGATGACGACGACCGGATGCGCCGTCATACCTGTAGCCTCTATGCCGATGTCCACGAAAGCTCCGACCGCCACCACGACAACCGGGAACGACAACGGCGCCGGCGTCACAACCGACGGCACCGCCGCAAGGAACGCGTCAGCGCTTCCGACGCGCACCCGCACGTTGACCGGGTGGGGTCGCACCGCACCAACCTCATCCGAAGTGCTCTCGACCAGCGATCCCGAATTGATCGCCAAGGCTGTGGCCATGGTCGCCGAGGACAATGACAGCAAGCCCGCCCACCTGCGCCGCGGCGTGATCGCGCGCGGCCTCGGCCGCTCCTATGGCGACCATGCCCAGAACGCGGGCGGCCTGGTCGTCGATATGACCGCACTGAACAACATCCATCGGATCGACCGTGACACACGGATCGTGGACGTGGATGGCGGCGTCAGCCTCGACCAGCTCATGAAGGCAGCGCTACCGTTCGGGCTGTGGGTGCCGGTGCTACCCGGCACGCGGCAGGTGACCATCGGCGGCGCCATCGCCTCCGACATCCACGGCAAGAACCACCACAGCGAGGGCAGCTTCGGCAACCACGTGCGCTCGATCGATTTGCTCACCGCCGACGGGCAGGTGCAGCACATCACGCCGAAGCGCAATGCCAAGCTGTTCTGGGCGACCGTCGGCGGCAACGGGCTCACCGGCATCATCCTGCGCGCGACAATCGAGATGGTGCCGACCGAAACCGCCTACTTCCTCAACGACGGCGTGAAGACCACGACCCTCGACGAGACGATCGCCGCGCACAGCGACGGCAGCGAGGCGAACTACACGTACTCGAGTGCGTGGTTCGACGTGATCAGCCCGCTTCCGAAGCTGGGAAGGGCCACCATCACGCGCGGCAGGCTGGCGAAGCTCGACGAGCTGCCCAAGCGACTGCAGCGCAAGCCGCTGAAGTTCGACGCCCCGCAGTTGATGACGGTGCCGGACATCTTCCCGAACTGGACCATGAACAAGCTGACACTCATGTCCATCGGCGAGGCGTATTACCGGATGGGCGGCAACTACACCGGCAAGGTGCAGAACCTGACACAGTTCTACCACCCGCTGGACATGATCGCGGAATGGAATCGCGGCTACGGCTCCAACGGCTTTCTGCAGTATCAGTTCGTGGTGCCGACCGAGGCGGTCGAGGAGTTCAAGCGGATCATCGTCGACATCCAGGCGTCTGGGCACTACTCGGCGCTGAATGTGTTCAAGCTTTTCGGTCCGGGTAACCAGGCTCCACTGAGCTTCCCGATGCCGGGCTGGAACATCTGCGTCGACTTCCCGATCAAGCCGGGCTTGAACGAACTGGTCGGCGAGCTGGACCGGCGGGTGCTCGAGTTCGGTGGGCGTCTGTACACCGCGAAGGACTCGCGGACCACGGCGGAGACGTTCCACCGGATGTACCCGCGGATCGACGAGTGGATCAAGATCCGCCGCAGTGTCGATCCCACAGGCGTTTTCATGTCCGATATGGCGAGAAGACTGGAGCTGCAGTGATCAATGCCGTTGGTAATCCCCAGTCGATTCTTCTGCTGGGTGGCACCTCGGAGATCGGCTTGGCAATCTGCGCGGAGTACCTGAGGAAGGGTTCGGCGCGCATCATCCTCGCGGCACTGCCGGGCGATCCGCTGCGCGAGGAAGCCGTTTCCCAGATGAAGGCGGCGGGCGCGAGCCAAGTCGAGGTCATCGATTTCGACGCGCTCGACACCGAGAGCCACCCGAAGGTCATCGAGGCGGCCTGGGACACCGGTGACGTGGACGTCGCCATCGTCGCGTTCGCCATCGACGGCGATCCGGAAGAACTGTGGCAGAACCAGCGCAAGGCCGTACTGGTCGCCGAAATCAACTACACCGCAGCGGTTTCCGTCGGCGTGCTGGTCGGCGAGAAGATGAAGGCGCAGGGCTTCGGGCGGATCATCGCCATGTCCTCCGTCGCCGGTGAACGAGTACGGCGCTCGAACTTCGTCTACGGGTCGACCAAGGCCGGCCTGGACGGTTTCTACCTCGGACTCGGCGAGGCGCTGCGCCCACACGGCCCGCGCGTGCTGGTGATCCGGCCGGGCATGGTGCGGACCAGGTTCTCGGCGCACGTCAAAGAGGCTCCGCTCACCATCGACAAGGAAGACATCGCGGTGCTGGCGGTCTCGGCCTCGCAGAAGGGCAAGAATCTGGTCTGGGCACCCGGGCCCTTCCGCTACGTGATGATGATCCTGCGGCACATCCCGCGGCCGATCTTCCGCAGACTGCCGATCTGATCCCTGCCATCGGACTCGGACCGAGGTGCCCGCGTGATCATCGATCACGCGGGCACCTATCGTCTGACGGAGTCGACCCCAGTGAATCCGGAGGCGCCATGCGAGTAATCGAGTGCGACGAGCACGTTCGCGGCCCGGCTCCCGCCCGAGCGACCGAAGCGCATGCGCCGCAGGCGCTGGTCTCGGTCAGTCGGACGCGGGCCGCGAGAGGGCCGCGAGCACACAGCGCCGCAATCAGCTACGGAACGGTCCGTTGACCACGGTGACCGCGCCCGGCGCGGCGCCGCCGCGCTCCGATGGTCCCGCACCAGCGCCGGGACGGCTGGCGTCGCTCATGCGACAGATCGCCTCCGGTGTCTGCGAGGCGGCGCTCGCGGCGCTGGTCGCCGCCGCGGTGGCCGCCGTCGGTCTGGTCGCGTTCTCGATGGTGCAGTGGCCCGCCTTCAACTCCTCGAACGTGACGCGTGCGCTCACCACGGTCGGGCAGGTCGTCGCGGCCGCGCTGCTGGCCGCGGCGATCGCCCTACTGCGGCTGCACAAGTGGCCGTGGATCGCGAAACTACTGTCCTGGGTGGGGCTTTCGACGTTCGTCACGGTCACCCTCGGCATGCCGCTTGCCGCGACCAAGCTGTATCTGTTCGGCGTGTCGGTGGACCAGGAGTTCCGCACCGAGTTCCTCACCCGGCTCACCGACTCCGCCGCGCTGCGCGACATGACGTACGCGGACCTGCCGCCGTACTACCCGTCGGGCTGGTTCTGGATCGGCGGGCGCGTGGCGAACCTGCTCGGGATGGACGGCTGGGAGGTGTTCAAGCCGTACGCGATCGGCTTCCTCGCGGTGGCCGCGGTCGTGGCACTCGTGCTGTGGTCCAAGCTGATTCGCGCGGACTGGGCCGTCGGCGTCGCCGCGGCGATCACCGCGGTCACCGTGGCCTACGCCGCCCCGGAGGCCTACAGCGCGGTCATCGTGATCCTGCTCCCGCCCGCGCTGGTTCTGGCCTGGGGCGCACTGTACCGGCCGCTGGAGAACGTCGGGGCCCGCACGACAGCGTCGGATGGCGATCAGGCGGCGCGAGTCAGCGGCACCGCCGGTGGCTGGGGCGCGGTCATCGGCACCGGCCTTTTCCTCGGTCTGGCGGCCACGTTCTACACTCTTTACTTCGGTGTCGCCGCGTTCGCGATCGGGCTGATGGGGCTGGTGGCGGCCGCCTTCGCGGTACGCGAACAGCACGTGGCCGATCATCCGAAGCGCGACCACGGCGGCGAGAGCACGAAGGGCTCGGCGTGGCGCGCCGCAGTGCCGCCGCTGGTGCGGCTGGTGGCGATCGGGGTGGTGGCCGGGCTGGTCGCGTTGATCGTGTGGACGCCATACCTGCTGAAGGCGCTGCGCGGCCCGACCGCCAGCTCCGGCACCGCACTGCACTACCTGCCCGAGTCCGGTGCGGAACTTCCGCTGCCGATGTTCGAGTTCTCCCTGCTCGGCGCGCTGTGCCTGCTCGGCACCGTGTGGCTGGTGCTGCGTGCGGCCTCGTCACGGCGGGCACAGGCGCTGGCGATCGGCGTACTGGCGATCTACCTCTGGACGCTGCTGTCCATGGTGGCGACCGCGGCGGGCACCACGCTGCTGTCGTTCCGGCTGGAGCCGATCCTGCTCGTGCTGCTCGCCGCAGCGGGCGCGTTCGGGTTCGTGGAGGGCGCGCGGGCGATCTATCAGGCGTTGAACGAACCCGGCCGGTTTCGCCTCACGGTGGTGGTCGTCGCCACCATCGGCGCGCTTGCGTTCACTCAGAACATTCCGCACATCCTCGCGGCAGAGATCACCACCGCATATACCGACACCGACGGCGACGGGAAGCGCGCCGACCAACGCGCCCCATCGGCGGTGTCGTTCTATCGCGAAGTGGACGCGGCACTGACGGCACAGACCGGCCGTCCGCGCTCGGACACGGTGGTGCTCACCGCGGACACCAGTTTCCTCTCCTTCTATCCCTACTTCGGCTTCCAAGCGCTCACCTCGCACTACGCCAACCCGCTCGCGGACTTCGCGGGCCGGGCGGCGACCATCGAGGCCTGGAGCAAGCTGAAGACGCCGGACGCGCTGCTGGACGCACTGGCAGCGAGCCCGTGGCGCGCGCCGGACGCGTTCCTGTTCCGGTCTACCGGCGATACCTACACGCTGCGACTGGCCAAGGATGTGTACCCGAACGACCCGAACGTGGCGCGCTACACGGTGAGCTTCCCGAAGAAGCTGTTGGCCGACCCGCGTTTCACCACCACCGATATCGGCCCGTTCACCCTCGTCACCGTTCACCGGTAAGCGTTTCCGGCAGGAAGCCGCGAATCCGTTGCTACATGAGGAGGTCGAAATCCGGAGACCATGGACGGACTCTCCGGTTGTCAGCCCACGCACGGCGTGGTTGGGTACGTTGGGCGGCTGATCCAGCGCTATAGAGGAGCGATTTGCAGGTGGAACGGGCACAGGACGTCGAAACTGCCGGGCAGGCGGCGTCGGCGGCGGGAGGGGTCGCGACCGAGGAAACGACACCGACCGGCGTGTTCGGCAGACCGCTGCACGCGCCGCCCAGGCGTCCGCTCCCGCGAATCCGATTCCACCGCATCGATCTGCTCGTCGCGACCGGGTATCTGGCGCTGGCTGCCACGGTGCTGTCGGGTCAGTGGCGCGATACGGATAGCGGGTACCTGATCAAGAGCGGTCAGGACCAGACGATGTGGGAATGGTTCTTCGCGGTGACCGCGCACTCGGTAGCGACCCTGCGCAACCCGCTCGGCACCGACCTGCAGAACTTCCCGGCCGGGGTGAACATGATGGCCAACACGGCCAGTTTCGGCGTCGGCGTTCCGCTGACCCCGGTCACCCTGCTCTTCGGGCCCACCGTCACATTCGTGCTCGTGCTCACCCTCGGGTTGGCCGGGACCGCGTTCGCCTGGTATCGGCTGTTCTCCCGCGAGCTCGTCGACTTGCGGGTGGCGGCCGGAATCGGTGGATTGTTCTGTGGGTTCGCCCCCGCGATGATCTCGCACGCCAGTGCGCACCCGAATTTCGTTGTGCTGGCTCTGCTTCCGATCATCGCCGGTCAGCTGATCCGGATGGCGCGGCGAGCACTTGTGAGGGAGCGAATCATCGATACCGCGCGCAGCGCGCATGACGGGGCCGAGCGCCAGCGAGGCGGGGTCATGAGTGGTTGGGATCGGCCGCGCAGGCGGGTCCGCGATGCCGTGGCGCTCGGCCTGCTCGTCGCACTGCAGATCGCGCTCGGCGAGGAGCCGCTGCTGATCTTCGCGCTGGCTTTCGGACTGTTCGCCCTCGTCTACTACTCGCACGCGCCGCGCACCGCCGGGCGCGTGTTGCGTGGGATCACCCCTACCGTGGCGCTTGCCGGGGTGATCACGATGATGCTTACCGAGATTCCTTTGTGGTGGCAATTCTTCGGACCGCAGAGCTATCGGTCGATCGACCACGGCCCGATGGGCAACGACGTCGACGCGCTGGTGCAGTTCCCGTCCGAATCGCTGGGTGGTGTGTTCTCCCCAGGCCAGAACGTAGCGATCAATCCGACCGAACAGAACGCGTACTTCGGATGGCCCCTGCTGCTCCTGGTCGTCATCACGGTGGCGCTGCTGTGGCGCGACCGGGTGGTGCGGGCCGCTGGCGCGGTGATCGCCGTGTTCGGCGTGCTTTCGCTGGGCGCGGTCGCCACGATCGGCAAGAAATCCACCGGCATCGAGCTGCCGTGGCGCTGGGCGGAACATGTGCCGCTGCTGAACACGGTGCTGGAGACCAGGCTGACGATGGCCGCGATCCCCGCCATCGCGGCGGTGCTCGCACTGGCCACCGAGCGGGCGGTCACGACGTGGAAGCAGTCCGCGGTCGACTGGAAGCCGCTGGCCTGGTTCGGTGTCCTCGCGTGCGCGCTGCTGCCGCTGACCCCCACCATCCTCCCGGTCACCAACCGGGCGCCGACGCCGGAGTTCTTCGCGGACAGGACGGTACGGCGGTACGTCACGGACGGTTCGGTGGTCATGGTTCCGCCACCGCGACCGCCAGACGCGCGGGCACTGCGCTGGCAGGCCGACGCCGACTTCGCATTCCCGCTCGCGGGGGGTTACTTCGTGGGGCCGACCGGCACGACGAAGAAGGGAATCTACGGCCCGGATACCCGCCCGACCACCGCGCTGCTGGTCAGCGCGCAGGACACCGGTGCGGTGCCGCCGATCGACGCTGACACACGCATGCTGGCGCTGGACGATCTGCGGTTCTGGCAGGCAGACGTGCTGGTGCTACCGGCGACCCCGAATGGTGATGTGCTGCGCGAAACCGTCACGCAGCTGCTCGGATACGCGCCGACCCGGGTCCAGGATGTCTGGCTGTGGGACGTTCACCCGCTGCGGTAGTCGCCGATCACAGTACGCGGTATATAGCATCAACCACCGTGCGACCGGACCGATCTCCTCGAGCGTTCACCCGTAACCGCCTGATCGCCCTCGTCTCCGGGTTTCTCGGATTCGTGCTGGCGCTGCTGACACCGCTGTTGCCGGTGCAGCAGGATCAGGCGACATTGGATTGGCCCCAGCCGGGCACCGCGAACGTCGAGGCGCCGCTGGTGTCCTACGAGCCACTGCGGTTGAGCGCGACGCTGCCCTGCGCGTTGGTTCGGGAGGCCGGGGCATCGGGCACGCTGCTCTCCACTGTTCCGGTGGCGTCCGGCCAGGCACCGACCAAAGGACTGGTGGTCTCGGTCGCCGACGGTGTGCTGTCGGTGGTGCTCCGCGACGTCCCGCTGCTGTCGGCGCCGCTGGCCGAGGTCGGCTCGTGTGCGACGCTCACCGTCGAGTCGAGCGCGGCCGCGACGACCGCGGAACTCACCGGGGTGTCCCGACAGGACGGCACGCCGTTCCGGTCCACGGTCGGCCGCGACATCCGGCCGCAGGTGGTCGGCGTATTCACCGACCTGGACGCCGGCCGGCTCGGCGGCGCGCAGTTGCACGCGGACATCGACTCGCGCTTCTCCTCGACGCCGGCAGGGCTGAAGCTGGCCGCGATGATCGCGGCCGCGGTGTTCACGCTGATCGCACTGGTCGCACTGCACCTGCTCGACACCAGCGACGGTCGCAGGCCGCGGCGGTTCCTGCCCGCGCACTGGTGGCGGGTCACGGTCCCGGACGCCGTCGTGCTCGGCACGCTGGCGTTGTGGCACTTCATCGGGGCCAATACCTCCGACGACGGCTACATCCTGAACATGGCGCGCGCATCCGGCCACGCAGGTTATATGGCGAACTACTACCGGTGGTTCGCGGTGCCCGAAGCTCCGTTCGGCTGGTCCTACGAGGTGCTGGCCTGGCTGACCAGGATCTCCGACGCCAGCCCGTGGATGCGGCTCCCGACGCTGGCCGCCGGTATCGTCTGCTGGCTGGTGATCAGTAGGGAGGTGCTGCCGCGGCTCGGCGCCCGCGTCCGCCGGAACAAGGTGGCGCTGTGGACGGCGGGGTTGGTGTTCCTGGCGTTCTGGCTGCCCTACGACAACGGCCTGCGCCCGGAGCCGCTGATCGCGGCGGGCGCACTACTCACCTGGTGCTCGATCGAACGCGCCATCGCTACCGGGCGCCTCCTGCCCGCCGCCGTCGCCGTGCTGATCGCCGCTTTCTCGCTCGCGGCGGGACCGACCGGCCTCATCTGCATCGCGGCGCTGATCGCGGGCTCGCGGCCGGTGCTGCTGATCATCATCAAGCGGGCGCGCGGCGCCATCCCGGCGCGGACCGGCCCGGATGCCGACGCGGCGGCCGCCGGTTCCGTCGAGGCCGACGCGGCGGTGAACGCCACAGCGGGCGCGCGGCGGCCGTCCTTCACCACGACCGTCTTCCGGTTCGCCGCGTTGCTCGCGCCGGGACTGGCCGCGGGAACGCTGGTCCTTGTAGTGATCTTCGCCGACCAGACCTTGTCGACGGTGCTGGAGGCGACCAGGGTGCGCACGATCGTCGGCCCGAACGTGGCATGGTTCGATGAGCGCACCCGCTGGGATTCGCTGCTGATGCTCTCGCCGGACGGCTCGCTGGCGCGGCGGTTCGGTGTGCTGGTCATGCTGCTGTGCCTGCTGGTCTGCGTGCTGCAGGTGCTGCGAAAGGGACGCATTCCAGGCACCTCGCGCGGACCGTCGGTGCGCATTCTCGGCATCGTGTTCGCGTCGCTGTTCCTGATGATGTTCACGCCGACCAAATGGACCCACCACTTCGGCGTCTATGCCGGGCTTGCCGGGTCGCTCGCCGCGCTCGCGGCGGTCGCGGTGGGCAGCACCGGCATCCGCTCACCGCGCAACCGCGCGCTGTTCGGGGCCGCGGTGCTCTTCCTGCTCGCGGTGACCTTTACCGGCTCGAACGGCTGGTGGTACGTCTCGAGCTACGGCGTGCCATGGTGGGACAAGGCTCCGCTGATCGCGGGCAAGGGATTGTCCACGCTGTTCCTCGGACTCAGCGGGGTGGCCCTGCTTGCGGCCGTCTGGCAGCACTACCGCGAGCCGTACCGGCGCGAGAGCGTCTCGGCGCCACGGCATTTCGACCGGTGGTCCTCGGCGCCGCTGACCATCGCCGCCGCCCTTCTGGTGCTGTTCGAGGTCGCCTCGCTGGCCAAGGCCGCGGCAACGCAGTATCCCGCGTACTCGATTACCAAGTCGAATCTGCAATCGCTGCGCGGTGATTCGTGCGCGATGGCGAACGAGGTGCTGGTGGAGACCGATACCGCGGACTCGCTGCTGCAGCCCTATTCCGGCTCCGCGGCGGATGGATTAGCCGCCCAGAACAAAGGATTCACGCCGAACGGGGTCGCGCGCGACCTCACCGCCGACGCCGAGGAGACGGTCAGCGGCGGCGCGAACTCGGTGGAAAAGGACTCGGAGAACAAGACCACCAAGACCACCGGCGCGGGTACCGGAGGCGGCACCACCACGCAGGCGGGCATCAACGGAAGCACCGTCGCGCTGCCGTTCGGGCTCGACCCGGCCAAAACCCCGGTCCTCGGCAGTTATCAGGAGGGCGAGCAGCAGCAGGCCGGGTTGACCACGCAGTGGTACCGACTCGACCTGACCGACAGCATGCGCAACGACCCCGCCTACCAGGTTCTGTCGATCACCGCGGCGGGCCGCATCCGGACGGTCGACGCGGACGGCGTGCTCACCTACGGCCAGGAACTGCATCTCGAATACGGCGTCCGCGGCGCGGACGGCGAGGTCCGCACGCTCGGATCGATCGACCCGCTGGACATCGGTCCGGCACCGTCCTGGCGCAACCTACGGGTACCGCTGGACCGCTTGCCGGCCGAGGTGAACGCGGTGCGGCTGGTCGCGGTCGACAACGACATCACCCAGAAGCAGTGGCTGGCCGTCACGCCGCCCAGGCTGCCCAAGTTGGCCAGGCTGAATTCCGTGGTCGGCTCCCAGGAGCCGGTGCTGCTGGACTGGCACGTCGGCCTGGCTTTCCCCTGCCAGCGTCCGTTCAACCACAAAGACGGTGTCGCCGAGATCCCCGGCTGGCGCATTCTGCCCGACCGGGTCGGCTCCGACGCCTCCAACGCCTGGCAGGACGACATCGGCGGCGGACCACTCGGCTGGACCGGCCTGCTGCTGAAGTCGCAGACCATACCCAGCTACCTCGGCCACGACTGGGCGCGAGACTGGGGCTCGCTGGAGAAGTTCACGCCCTACGATCCGAACGCCAGACCCGCCACCGTCAATGTCACCGTCGACACCCGCACCGGGCTGGCGACCGACGATCCGATCCGGGTCCGCTGACGAGCAGGCGGGGTGCACGAATCGTGCGCCCCGCCCTGCTGTTCCGGTTCAGTTCTCGGCGAGGTCAAGGCACGAGTGCCAGACGACCCCGGACGCCGTCGACCGTTTCTATGTGATCGCCATCGGAGTCAACGGCACGGTATCGGTCGACTACAGGGTGAGATCGCCGACGGCGACCCGCGCGACGATGACTCGACTCATCCAGTGGTGGCGGTCAAGGTCGATCCCCCGTCGATCTGCTTCGGCCGGTAACGCAGCAGGGCGACGTCACCGATCTGGGTGACGTCGAGCAGGTGCATCCTGCGGGAGGGTCCGCCCGGGAATGTCGCGGGGTTCACGAACCGCGGTGCGTCCGAGTCGCCGACGAGGTTGGGGCCGATCGCGACGTGCAGCTCATCGGCGAGCCCGGCCGACAGAAACCCGGTGTGCATGTGGCTGCCGCCTTCGACCATGAGCCGGTCGACACCGCGGGCTCCGAGGTCGTCGAGCAGCGCACCGAAATCGACTGCTGTGCCGAGTAGTACGACATCGGCGAGTGTTGTGAGCCGGTCGGCCAGCGTCTCCGCGCCCGCCGCTGTGGTGTAGACGACCGGCTTCTGCTGCTCGGTACCGTGGTGCCAGAACTTCGCGGCTGGATCGAGGTTCCCGCTTGCGGTGACCGTCACTTTCAGTGGCTGCGCCGGCTTTCCAGCCGCGACGCGTTGCGCTTGTCGCGCTTCACTTTTCACGATCAGACGCGGGTTGTCACTCCGCAGCGTCTCGGCGCCGACCAGGATCGCGTCCGAGTCCGCGCGCACCTGGTCCACCCTGTCGAAATCGTCAGCGTTAGACAGCAACAATCGTTCGGGGCTCGTGTCGTCGATATAGCCGTCAACGCTGACTGCCACCGACAGCAATACGAACGGTCGGGTCATGCGACGACTTCCCACTGTTTAGCCGCCGCACGGAACTCGACAATCTCGGTCCGGGCGCTCGCTGGGTCCAGCAGGTCGTTGAGCTGGCGAATGTTGTGCAGGATTCGCTCCGATCCCGTGCTGACGCCAACCTGCATCGCGGCCTGACCCAGTTGTGCAGCGGGCTCGGCCTCGCCGGCCTTGGCATAAGCAACCGCTTGGCGCGCGATATACACAGCTTGGTCGCGGGTGAAGCCCGACCGCATATTGTTGATCGCGGCGCCGAACTGGTCGATCGCGTTTCGGTAGTCACCGAGTGCTGCTCGTCCGTGCGCCTGGTGAACGTCGATATACGCGTTATCGAGGAAGAATCCCCACGTTGGATCAACGTTCGCATCGTGGGCGAGAGCCCGCGCCCTGTCGAAAGCGCGTTCGCTAGTTGCACGATCACCCGATAGCGCCGAGCCGTAACCAGCGAAAGTCGCAGCGACAGCACCGAACCGGGTACCAGGCGGTGCGGCCCGCTCGGCTGCCTCGGCCAGCTCGAGCGCTTCGGTGCCGTCGCCCATATCGTTTGCGATCTGAGCCTTCCGTATGAGCGTCGCCGCTATGAAGTAGTCGTCACCGAACTGGTGCGACCACGTCAACGCGCGATCCGTCCAGTACTGAGCGCGCTCCCACGAACGGCAATCCTGATGCAGCCACGCAGTGGTCTCCGCATACAGGATCCGCATGCGCTGCAGCGCGGTCGGACCACCAACGCCAGCACGCCCGAGCTGACCCATCCTCTCGATGCCCTGTTCCATCAGCGGGATCACATCACGCGATCCGTACAGGTTGTCGCTCTCGATGAGGGACAGGCGCAGCTTGCGAAAGTGTTCTACGTGGTCGATCTGGGGGGTGTTTGCAAGGACGGCCGCGGGCTTGACGCCGACGGCCGCAGCTAGCGCGCCTACCCCGATACCGGTGACTACTGTGCGACGTGGGAGTGACACGAGGACGACCTCTCCAGCGGCGGTCCGGGCGGGCACCCTGACTTGATCAAGTTCATCAACACCCAGCGCGACCGATGGAAGCCGACCGCGGGTGTCGTTCGCCAGCGTAACCGCTCTGGGCAAACGTGGATCGGCTTCGTTGGGGCCTTCAGGCTCGCTGCCCATAGCCCGCGCGAACCTCGCCGCGACGCAATTTGGTGCGTCCTCGAGTGCCCTTTCGAGTAGGCGCTGGCTGGATCCGCGCAGGCGCGCGTCCGCGCTTGTCGTGGTCGACGACCTCTCCCGCAGCGATGATCGGCAGATTCCAGACGGTGCAAAGTTCATCGAACTGCGCGTGCACGACATCGCGGAAGTCCTCACCCCCGGGGCCGGGTTCGACGCGGTCCTGCACTTCGCCGGGCTCATCGCCGCGGGCGAGTCGATGCATCATCCCGAATGGCACTGGGACAACAACACGCGTGCCTCGCTGGCCCTGCTCGACGCAATGCGCGCCGCCCAGGTCAACAAGCTCGTGTTCTCCTCCACCGCCGCCGTCTACGGCGAACCGACCGAGCTGCCTCTGGTCGAGACCTCACCGACCAACCCGGTCAACACATACGGAGACACCAAACTCGCCATCGACCGCGCAATTGCCTCATTCACGCGCGCCAGCGAGACCTTCGGCGCTATCTCGCTGCGCTATTTCAACGGCGCCGGTGCACACGACTGTGGCGACGGCACCATGATCGGCGAACGCCATGACCCCGAAACCCACCTCATCCCCCTGGCGCTGGACGCCGCGATCGGCCGCGCGGACAAGTTCAGCCTGTTCGGAGACGACTACCTGACAGCCGACGGGACATGCGTACGCGACTACATCCACATCACCGACCTCGCCCGCGCGCACTTGCTCGCCCTGGATGTCATCCACCCAGGCGAGCACAAGATCTACAACCTCGGCAACGGCATCGGGTTCTCGAATCGCCAAGTGATCGAAGCGATTCGTGAAGTCACGGGCATGCCGTTCGATGTCGAGACCGCGCCGCGGCGGCCGGGCGACCCGGCAACACTGTACGCGTCATCGGAGCTGGCACAGACCGAACTCGGATGGAAACCGGAGAAGCTGGACATCGTCGACATAGTGCGCGACGCTTGGCGATTCCACCAGCAATCGAGTTAGACCGCGGAGGTTCCGCTCCGCGTCGACTACGAACTCACCCCGCTCGGGCACAGCCTGCAGCCGGTCATGAGCGCCGTCAAAGCGTGGGCCGAGAAGCGGATGGACGACGTCCTCGCGGCGCGGGCGCGCTACGACGGCGCCTAGCACCAAACCGGTTGTACGGTATGCAAAAGTGCTCCCACCTGTGGTGATGCAATGCAGGACGAATCACTGAACGCGTCGTAATCTGAGCACCATGACCACGGCATTCGATGATATGGATCTGCGCGATCTTGTCGGACTGCTCAACGAGGAGGAACAACGGGAGCTGCGGCCTGCGGTGCTGCGCGTGCTCAACCGCCTCCCCTCGCAAGAGGTGCTCCGGCGCGAACTCGGTCTTCGACTGAAGGTGTGAGCGCCCGGTTTCGCACCGGTGCAAATGGCAGGGCCGCCGCGCAGGGTTGTTACCTGCGCGGCGGCCCTGTGTCCGGGGTATCGGGCTTCCTACCCTGTCGTCAGCTCGCCAAAAGCGACGTCGATGGATATCGGCACGTCCAGGGTCAGTCGGCGAGTATGCAGGCACACAAGGTGATAGCGAGCTTCGGAGAGCCGGTACTCCTCGATCTGCTCGATTCCGTCGCCTGCCTCGGTAAGAAACACTATGAGGTATACCGGGATACCGGCCGCCGCGTACGCGGCCTTCTTCTCCACCGTATCAGTGTGGTGCGAACTGTCAGGCGAGACGATCTCCACCACGAGCACGGTGTCACCGGCGTAGAGCTTCGCATCATCGTCCAGACAGCGATACACGATGACGTCCGGACGACGGAGGCTGAGCGGAACGTCGCTGAGCCGGACGTCCACGTTTGTCTCGACCATCAACCACGGCTCCGGTTTCCGTGCCGCTTCCATCCCCGCCGCCATACGCCGCGCCACCCTATTGTGCAGCCGTGATGGGCTCTCGCACTTCACGATATGGCCGTCGACAACCTCGATAGTTCGACAGAAGTCGGCAGGCAGCAATTCATAGTCCCGCGCGGTGATCTGTTCCGGAATCCAGCGGTACCAGTCACTGGGTCCGCCGCTCGTCATGCCGTGAGCCTACCGGCAGGCTCGCAGACCGACGATCCGATCGGGATCAGGTAGGTGTCCGCACGACCGAACTCATTCTCGCTGTTCCACCGCAGCGCGAATGTCCTCGGCGCGTGAGGACGCTCGAGCCAGCCGTCCGTCCGTGGTGATCAGCGGCATGTCCAGCTGTTCGGCAAGTTCGACATAGAGAGCATCGGTCAGCCTGATCGCGGCCCGTCGAGCCCAAGCACCTTTGGTCAGGTTCAGCAGCGGGTGGCGGGTCAGTGGCGCGCGGGCGAGGCGGCTCAGTGCGGTCTCGACGTCGGTGTCGGTCAGCTCGCCGGCTCGGTTCAGTCGCCCCAGTGCGGAGAGGACTTCGGCGTCGAAGTGGGCTGGGACATGCATGACGGTCGTCGTGATCCTCGCGCTTACGGCGGCTGTGCGGTCGTTGCGCACAAGGACATCGACCATCGCGCTGGCATCTAGAACGATCTGTTCGGAATCGGTCACCGGCCGAACTCGTCGCGCGCGGAATCGAGGGCGGCAAGGATGGCCTCATGCGAGACCTCGGGGCGGTCGTCTGCGAGCTCGGCCAACCAAGCCGAGGTCGCGCTCTTTTCCAGTTCCGCGAGAATCGCGGCTTGTGTCAGCGCGGAAACATTCAGCCCCCGTTCACGGGCGCGCTCAGCCAGTTCGTCGGGAACATACACATTGAGCCGAGCCATACGGCCAATATACACACTTAGGTGTGTATATTGGCCGTGAGTGGTGTGACGGGATGGTCGCCTGTTTCGGGGGCCGGGAATGGGTCAGAACGCCCGCAGGCTGCCCGGGGACCAGAACCCGGAGCGGGTGGCGGTGCCGGTGTCCAGCCTGGCCGGGACCGCGTTGCGGTCGTACTGGTCGTACCGCTCCAGCGAACCCCAGTCGCGCGCCCAATCGTCCTTCAGGTAGGTCGGCACCGTGGTCGACTTGCCCAGCATCTGCGCGAAGCCGAGCGGGCCGCCGAACTCCTCGGCCTGCCAGGTGTTGGTCGAGCTGATGGCCAGCGGGCGGTCCGGCAGGATGCGGTAGCCCGGAACCTCGGCGACGCCGTTCTCATGGTAGAACGGCCGCTGACACGGGAACTGTAGGCCGACCGCCCAGTCCAGCAGGATCGGCTGCTCGGAACCGAGGAGGTTGTTGAGCGATTGCAGCTTCGGCATGCGCGGCGGAGTGAACGCCAGCCACTGGTCACCGATCAGGATGGGGTCGTTGGCGACGATGCGCACCGCGTCGGCGTCGGGCGCGATCTCGTCCAGAGGCACCCGCAAGTTACGCCAGGACGGGAACGGGCCGATGTCGCGCGGCAGGTAGGTGCCGAGCTTCTGCACACTGCCGTCGGGCAGGTGCTTGCCGTAGTCGACGGTGAGCGACTGACCGTACTTCATCGCGCCGGTGTCGTCGAAGGAGAGAATGCGACCTGCGGCCGAGATCACCACCAGCGGTTTGTCCGCCGAACGGGCGGGCAGTTGATACCAACTGGAGGTGACGTTGGCGGGCTGCTGCACGCCGTTCTGGTAGCTGCCGAGAATCGGCGTGGACGCCGGATCGAGGCCGAAGGGCAGGGCGACGGTGCTGCCGTTCACGCCGCGCGCGCCCTGACCACCTCCGGTACCAGCACTCTGCCCCTCGGCGAACGCCGCGCCGACCGACTGGGTGGAAGTGTTGCCGGTGCCCGGCTTCACCTCGACGCTGTCGGCTGACAGATCGTTCGGCACGCCGTTCGGGTCGAAACCGACCGGATCGACACCCGCGAGCGGGTCAGCCGGATCGGTCGGCGGATGCGCCGGATCGATGATCGGCTCCAGCCTGCCACCGTTCGGGTTCGGTTCCACCAGGACGTCGTTGGCGAGTCCGCAGGTATTGCCGCCGAGCGCGTCGATGTTCGAGCGGGCCAGCGAGTACGCCGGGTATTGCGAGACCGCCCCCTTGACCAGCGAGAGCACCTCCAACGCGACCATCAGCGCGGCGACCACGGTCAGCGGGATCGCGGCGAACTTGCGAATCCGCTTGCCGCGCGGCGACTTCGGTGACGGCTGTGGCTTGGTGTAGTCCTCGCGCAGCGCGTACCAACCCACCAGCGCGAGCGCCACGCCGAACAGGACCAGCATCACGGTGTTCGACTGATAGCCGTGCAGCGAGATGCGCTTGTCGAACCACGGCACACCGAAGCTGGACACATACCAGTAGCCGTTGATGCCGGAGAACGCGACCGCGAGCACGAACAGCAACCCGGCGAGGAAGATCGCCCGGTTCTTTCGCGCCCGCAGCGCACTCGCCGAGACCGCGACCGCGGTGACCGCCGCCAGTGACCCCGCGATGCCCGCGTAGGCGCCGAAGTGGTGAGTCCACTTGGTCGGGTTGAACATCATGAAGAAGATGGTTCCGAAGACCACGCCCATCAGCCGCCAGGTCGGCCCGCTCGCGATGCCAGGGACCTGCCTGCGGCGCAGCAGCACCAGCATGGTGGTGAACAGGCACAACAGCATCACCAGGAAGGCGAAACGGCGCGACAGCGAACCGTCCACGGTCTCCACGAACAAGTAGTAGTAGCGCAGGTAGTCCTCGTACCAAGCCAGGTTCGGCCCGGTCACCTGACGCACCCGGTTGGCCTCCTGGATACCGGCGAAGGTCTGGTCACTGTAGACCACGGTGAGCACGAGAACACCGGCCGCCGCGATCGGCGCGAGCAGCGGCAGCGTCGAGCCCCACGGCCCCACCCCGTCGGCGGCGAACCGCCGGTGCTTGCGCACCACGATGCGCACCAGCGGACGGATGCCCGCGAGCAACGCCGCCACACACATCAGACCCGTCGGCGCCGCCGCGAGAGTGAACGCCGCGACGAGCACGGCGATGGCGGCGGGCAGCAGGCGGCCGGTAGCGATGGCTCGCTCGATCGACACCCAGGTCAGCAGTGCGCCGAGCGCGACGATCGGCTCGGAGCGCAGACCGTTGTCGAACGGCAGCCAGAACGCCAGAAAGACCAGACCACCGGTCCACAACGCGACCTTGCTGCTGCGCACACCGCGGCCGAGCCGAGGAACGACCTCGCGGCTGATCACCATCCAGCACAGAATCGCGCAGGCCAGCGCCGGCAACCGCACCCACGGGCTGGCCGTGGAGATCTCCGAGAAGACCTGGATCACGTAGTAGTACCAGCCGAACGGCGCCTCCGGCACGCCATACCAACGGAAGTAGTTGGCCATGTACCCCGCATGCGGAGCGACGCGCACCATGCTGAGGATGTAGCCGTCGTCGGAGGTGTTCGCGCCGGCGAAATGCCAGAGCACCAGCGTGCTGATCACCGCGCCGTCCGCCCAGGTCGGCTTCAGCCAGTTCGCCGGGAGGAACCGGCGGTGCCCGCGCCCGTCACTGCCGTCGAGCCGAGCCAGCGCCGCCAACGCAACCAGTGTGCACAGCACCGCCGCGATCAGCGCAATCAGCTTGATCGCGGTCGGGCCGGATGAGAAACGGGTGTCCACGGTCATGTGGAACGCCAGTCCCTCCGGCGCCGCGCCCTTCAGGTCGGAGAAGACCCCGACCACCTGTGGACGCAGATCGCCGCTCAGCTGACCTTCCACCGGCGCCGTGACCATCTCGGTCACCCCCGGCGCCGCACCAGCGACCGGTTGCTCGACTTGCCTGGTGAGCCCGTCGAATACCGCGCGCGTGCGATCGCTGTCCGAGCTGATGGTCAGCGACGTGCACTCACCCATCCGCTCCCGGTCGGCCGACACCACCACCGCGTTGCGGTCGATCACGTCCACCGAGCTCTCCGAGACGCGGACGAACATGGCCTCCAGCGCGGCCCGGTCGCCCTGCGGCGGCGCGGTCGCCAGCAGCATGCCGCCCCGCTCGGGCAACTGCGCGATAGTGCTGCACGGAATCGTCGCGTTCAGCTCGATCGGGACCTGCGACATCAGCGGCGCCTGCACGTTGCCGAGCGTCCCGCTCTGCGGCCAGTTCAGCACCGCGGTGGTCTGCGTGACCGGTAAGAACGGCGTCGCCAGCGCGAACAGCGCGCCGAGCACCCCGGCGACCAGAGCGATTATTCGCGCGGTGCGGAAATCGTTCGGCGTGACCGCCGGAACGGCGGGCGGCTTCGTCAGTACAGCTGTAGCGGCGTCGGGCACGGTTGGCAATGCTATCTGCCCGCGTCTCCGCGCGGGCAGAGCGTGGCCCGGAGAATTTGCGGGGTCTCAGCTTATTCGCGGCCGACTGCCAGAATGGCGTGCCCGGCAGACCGGAAAATGCCATTACCGGCACGCCCCGGCGCGGTAAGGGACCCCGTACTGCTGACCGATAGCGACACCGATGGAAAGGTGGGGGTATGACCAAGGTGAATCTCTCGACGAATTACGGACCGATCATCCTCGAACTGGACGACCAGAAGGCGCCGGGCACGGTGCGCAACTTCGTGGAATACGTGAACGCGGGCCACTACAACGGCACGATCTTCCACCGTGTCATGCCCGGCTTCATGATCCAGGGCGGTGGCTTCGAGCCCGGCATGCGCCAGAAGGGCACCAAGGCACCGATCCAGAACGAGGCGAACAACGGCCTGAAGAACAGCAAGTACACCGTCGCGATGGCACGCACCAACGACCCGCACTCCGCGACCGCGCAGTTCTTCATCAACGTCTCCGACAATGAGTTCCTCAACCACTCCGCCCCCACCCCGTCGGGCTGGGGCTACACCGTCTTCGGTGCGGTGACCGAGGGCACCGAGGTGGTCGACAAGATCGCCGCCGTCTCCACCTCCTCGGCGGGCATGCACCAAAATGTTCCGGTCGACGACGTCGTCATCGAATCCGCCAGCATCGGTTGATCTTTCTTCGCACAGAACGCGAATCGGGCCGCGCCCCAATGGGTGCGGCCCGATCGTGGTCCGTCGGCGCTACAACGGGAGCAGGTGGTGCTTGCGCGGGTTGCGGGCAAGACTCTTGTCCCGCAACAGCTGTAGCGCGCGGCGCAGCTCCAGCCGGGTGGTGGACGGCTCGATGACCGCGTCGATGTACCCGCGCTCGGCGGCCACCCACGGCGTCGCCATAGTGGCGTTGTAGAAGTCGATCATCTGCTGGCGCATGGCCGCCCGCTGCTCCTCCGGCGCGGCCTCCAGCTGCTTGCCGCCGATCAGGCTGACCGCGCTCTCGGCGCCCATCACCGCGATGCGCGCGGTGGGCCACGCCAGATTCACGTCAGCCCCCAGCTGCTTGGAACCCATCACGGCATAGCCGCCGCCGTAGGACTTGCGGATCACCACGGTCACCTTCGGCACCGTGGCCTCCACGAAGGAGAACAGGAACCGCCCCCCGCGCTTGATGACGCCGATTTTCTCCTGCTCGACACCAGGCAGAAAGCCGGGCGTGTCGACGACGAACACCAGCGGAATCTCGAACGCGTCGCACAGCCGCACGAAATGCGCCGCCTTGTCCGACGCCCGCGCGTCCAGCGCGCCCGCATAGACCATCGGCTGGTTGGCGACGACACCGACGCTGCGCCCGTCGACGCGGGCGAACCCGGTGATGATGTTGCGGCCCGCGGACTCGCCGACCTCGTGGAACGCGCCGTCGTCGAACATGCGCAGCAAGACGTCGTGCATGTCGTACGCGGCGTTGTCGGAATTGGGGATGATCGAGTTCAGCTCGAGGTCGCTGTCCGTGAGCTCCGGCTCCAGACCAGGGTTCACGATCGGCGCAGGCTCCTGGCAGCTGGTCGGTAGGTAGCTCAGATAATCCCGCACCCACTCGAACGCGGCGACCTCGTCCTTGGCGACGTGGTGGATGTTGCCGTATTCGGCCTGGCTGCGCGCGCCGCCGAGCTCCTCCAGGCTGACGTCCTCGCCGGTCACCTCCCGGATCACTTTCGGGCCGGTGACGAACATGTACGCCTCTTCGGTGGCCACCACTACGTCGGTGTTGATCGGGGCGTAGACGGCGCCGCCCGCACACTTGCCGAGGATCATCGAGATCTGCGGGACCAAACCCGACAGCGGCTCCTGACGCCGCCCCAGCTCGGCGTACCACGCCAGCGAGGTCACCGCCTCCTGCACACGCGCGCCGCCGGAGTCGTTGATGCCGACCACCGGGCACCCGACCTTGGCCGCGTACTCCAGCATCCCGGCCACTTTGCGACCGAACATCTCGCCGACCGAACCGCCGTAGACGGTCTGGTCGTGTGAGAACACCGCCACCGGCCTGCCTTCGACCAGGCCATGGCCGGTGACGACGCCGTCGCCATAGAGCGCTGCCGGATCGCCCGGCTTGCGTACGAGTGCACCGATTTCGACGAAGGTGCCCGGATCGAGCAGCATGTTGATCCGATCGCGGGCGCTGGGGATTCCCTTCTTCGCCCGTTTGGCCACCCCCGCTTCACCCGCAGGCTCCTGCGCCAATTCCAGTCGCTTGCGCAGGTCGGCGAGTTTCTCGGCCGTAGTGCTCACTTCGCCCCTTTCGCCTCGATCGCGGCGAGTTTCGCGGTCAGGTCGGCCCCGATCTTCCCGATCCGCGGTTCATCGATGATCTGCAGGTGATCACCCGCGATGTGGACGATCTCCAGGTTCGTCAGGTAGTCGTCCCAGCCGCCGTTCGGCACTCGCTCGCCGAAGCGCGGCTCGAGCTCGATCATGCCGTCGTGGTAGCGGTCGGCGAGGTAGAGCACGACATCCCCGTCGTAGTGGGACGGTTGGGTCCTGGCGAGATGACGGCTATCGATCCATGAGGTGCGCTGGTGCTCGAGTACACCGCCCGGGATCTTCGCGCCACTGATCTTGATCAGATCACTGATCATCTTGAACTGCTCTTCGTCCGAGGCCCCGGCCAGCGTCTCCAACTGCTCGCGGTCCAATTCGCCCTCGACGCCGTAGGTCTTCTTCGCGAAAGCCTGGTAGCGCTCGATCCGGCGCACACGCTCGTCAGGGCTGTTGTCCTCCCCCGCGGTGGGGATGGCGAGATCGATCAGGCCGACCATGCGCACATCCGCGCCCTCGGCGCGCAGCAACTGCGCGGCCTGCATGGCCAGCACCGCACCGAGCGACCATCCGTAGAGCACGAACGGACCGTCACCCTGGATCTTGCGCAGCTCGGGAAGGTACTGGCGAGCCCGCTCGTCGATGGAACCCTCGACTCGCTCGAAGCCGTACATGGGTGTGTCCGCGGGCAGGCGCTTCAGCAGCGGCTCGTAGACCAGTGTGTTGCCGCCCGACGGATGGAACACGAAGACCGGCACCGCGGTCGAGCCTTCCGTCCGCGCGCGCAGCGGACGGACGAAACCGTCCACATCGGCGCCACTGTCCTCCAGCTCGCGCACGATGCCCGCCAGCTGCTCTATGGTCTCGCAGTCGAGCACGTCGTCGACGGTGATCTCGGCCTTGACCCGCTCGCTGAGACGCGCCGCCAGCCTCTCGGCGGTGTCCTCGTCCAGGATCGGCAGAGTGTCGAAGATCCCTCCGGCCGACTTACCGGTCACCACCGCCCAGGTGGCGAAGGTCAGGCGTTCGGCGGCGTCGCGCGGCGGGACGCTGTCCTCATCGGCGGGCTGACTGCCGCCGAAGAGCGCGGCGGGTGTCGCCGGCGCCGCTGCCACCGCGGGAGCGGGCTCTGCGACCTGGCCCGAGTCGGCTTCGGGCGCAGCGTTTTCCAGCGCCGCGACAGCGGCGTCCGATGCGGCGGCAGCAGTGCCCGGTGTCGTGGTCTCGGTGGCCGACGTCGCGGACACCACTTCCGATACCGCGGCGACCGGGTCCGCGCCGGTGGCGAGGGCAGCCCTGGCCGCGGCCATGAAATCGCCGTCGACGGTGAGCTCGCCCGAACCGCCCGCGGCTTTGTCGGCGGCCTGCTTGTCAGCCATCGCCTGCACCTCGTCGCGGTGTTCGATGGCGTAGCGCAGCACCTTGCCGACCTCATGGAGGCTCGCGTCGCGCACGGCTTGGACCTGGAGCTGCGGGATGTCGAACTCGTACTCGACCCGGTTCTTGATCCGCATGGCCATCAGCGAGTCCAGACCGAGCTCCATCAGCGGGATCTCCATCGGCAGGTCCTCGACCGCGTAGCCCATGGACTCGGCGACGATCAGCGCGAGCCGCTCCTCCACGGTCTGCGTGCCGTTCGGATCCCACCGCGCGCCGAAGGTCTCCACGATCTCGATGTCGGCGTCGCCCTGCTGCACCGCCGTAGCGGCCGGAACCGACTCGGCTACAACGGGTTCCGGCAGCGGCACCGAGTGGGTGGGCTGGCTCGAGATAACCACCGCGTCGAACAGCAGCCGGAATGCGGCGTTCTCATTGGCGTGCACCTGCACCGACGCACCACCTGGGTGCGGGGTGAGTGTCGTGGTGAGCGTGCCCGCGGCCGGGATCGCGCCGTGCGGGATCGAGGCGCTCAGCGAAACATCGCTGAGTACCTGCGCCGCAGCGGAATTCACCAGTGCTACCAGATCGGTGACGGACGACGCTTGCACCTCCCAGACGTGCCTGCCGTCGGGCAGCGCGACGTGCGCTCCGGGCACCCGGCTGGTGCCGCTCACGGACATCTTCGCCTTCGGCCAGTATTCCTTGCGCAGGAACGTGGTTCGTGGAATGTCGGCGTAGTCGCCCGTGGGCAGCAGCGAGGGAAGATCCACCGTGTGGCCGTGCACATAGAGCTGAGCGAGTGCGGCGATGACACCCGCGGACTCGTCTTCCTTGCGCTTGAGCGTCGGGATGAGCTGCGCGTCGTGCACGCCCGCCGCGAAGGTGGTACCCAGAACCTGCATCAGCGCCACCGAATTCGGCGCCAACTCCAGGAACGTGGTGTGCCCGGTGTCCACCGCGAGCTTCACCGCATTGGTGAAGTACACGCTGTGGCGCATGTTCTTGACCCAGTAGTCCTCATCGTGGATGGGGTCCTGACCGGGACGGATGTACTTCTCCTTGTGCACGGTCGAGTACAGGCCGAGCTTCAGTTTGGTCGGCTCGATGCCCGCCAGCTCCGCGGCCAGCTCACCGAGCAGCGGATCCATCTGCGAGGTATGGCCCGCGCCGCGCGTCTGCAACACGCGGGCGAACTTGCCCGCGGCCTCCACCTGCGCGACGATCGCGGCGATCTGATCCTGTGGACCGCCGATCACCGTGTTGGTCGGCGCCGCGTATACCGCGACCTCGACGTCCGGGTAGTCCGGCAGCAGTTTCGCTACGTCCTCGGCGCTGTATTCGATCAGCGCCATGTTGCGCACATCGTCGTCGCTGATCATCTGCTCGCCCTCGCCCATCAGGCGGGAGCGGGCGCAGATCACGCGAACCGCGTCCGCGAGGTCGAGGCCGCCCGCGATGTAGGCACCCGCGACCTCGCCCATCGAATGGCCGACCACGCCTTGGGCTTCGGCGCCGTGCGCGCGCAGCAGCGCGGCCAGACCGATCTGGATGGTGAAGATGCCGACCTGCGAGGTACCGACGTCGTAGTCCTGGCTGTCGTCCAGAAACATCTCGCGCACCGAGTATCCGGCCTCGTCCAGCACCAGCTCGTCGACCTCGTCGACGGTGTTCGCGAAGATCGAGTTCTCCAGGTAGAGCTGCTTACCCATCTTGCGGTGCTGTGCGCCGAAACCGGCCAACACCCACATCGGGCCCATGGCGGCCGGAGCATCGGCGGTGAACACGCCGACGCCCGGCTTGCCCGCCGCGATGGCTCGCAGTCCGGCGATCGCTTCCTCGTGTGTCTTGGCGAGTACCACACCGCGCGAGCGCCAGTGGCTGCGCTTGGCCAGCGAGCGCGCCACATCGGCAAGCGGGGTCCGCGCGCCCGCCTCGGACTCCAGCCAGTCGGCCAGCTCGGCGGCGGCGCGGCGACGACGCGAAGGCAGGTAGCCCGACACGGGCAGGATCATCGGCAGCGGCTCGGTGCGCTCGGCGGTCCATTCGGCAACGGACGAGGAGGTTTCGGTGTCCGCGACGACGGCGGCGGCTTCCGCGACCACATCGGTGGTCTCGTCCAGCGCCGCCTCGACGTCGGCAACCTCGGGCGCCGCCGCCGGGACAGAGCCCTCCGTCGCACTCGGCACGTACTCCTGCAGCACGACGTGCGCATTGGTGCCGCCGAACCCGAAACCGGAGATGCCGATGGTGGCGGTGCCGCTGTAGCGCGGGAACTCGGTCGGCTCCGTGACCACCTTCAGGTGCGCCTGCTCGAACGGGATGTACGGGTTCGGCCCCTCGTAGTTGATGTTGGGCGGAAGTACGTTGTGCTGCAACGCCATCACCACCTTGGCCAGGCTCGCCGCACCGGCGCCGGACTCCAGGTGACCGAAGTTGGTCTTCGCCGAGCCGAGCAGCGCGGGCTTGTCGGCCTCGCGGCCGCGGCCGACCACCCGACCGAGCGCATCGGCTTCGATCGGGTCACCGAGCAACGTGCCGGTGCCGTGCGCCTCGATGTAGTCGACGGTCGAGGGCACGACGCCCGCGTCCCGGTAAGCCCGGCGCAGCACGTCGGCCTGAGCGTCAGGGTTCGGGGCGAGCAGGCCGTTGGAGCGGCCATCGTTGTTGACCGCGGAGCCCTTGATGACGGCCATGATCCGGTCGCCGTCGCGCTCGGCGTCGGCGAGTCGCTTGAGCACCACCAGCCCGGCGCCTTCGGAACGCACCATACCGTCGGCGTCGGAGGAGAACGCTTTGATCCGGCCGTCTTTCGCGACCGCCCCAACCGAGTCGAAGCCGAGCGTAGCCATCGGCGCGAGCAGCATGTTCACGCCACCGGCCAGGGCGACGTCGGCATCGCCATCACGAAGCGCACGCACCGCCTGGTGCACCGCGACCAGCGTGGACGAGCACGCGGTGTCGACGGCGACCGATGGTCCGCGGAAGTCGTAGAAGTAGGAGACGCGGTTGGAGATGATGCCCGACGAGCTGCCGGTCAAGCCGTACGCGGCGGCCGACGCGGGCGCGGACGGGTCCTCCTCGCCGAGCCCGAGCGCGGCGATCAGCATGAAGTCGTTGGTCGAGGTGCCGATGAAGACACCGACCGGCTCACCCTTGAGTTCGCTCGCCGGAATCCTCGCGTGCTCCAACGCCTCCCAGGTCAACTCCATCATGAGGCGCTGCTGCGGATCTACCCGCTCGACCTCGATCGGCGACATCGCGAAGAACTCCGCGTCGAAGCCCTTCACTACATCCTGGTCGAGATAGCCGCCCAAGCTATTGCCCTCGGCGATCGCCTTGGCCGCCACCGGGTCGCTGGAGAACTCGGCCCACCTGCCGTCAGGGAGCTCGCGGATGGCGTCGCCGCGTCCGATCAGGAATTCCCAGGTCGACTCCGGCGTGGTGCCCGCGCCGGGCAGCCGCGTCGACATACCCACGATGGCGATGTCGTGCGCGGCGCCCGGCGTGTAGCCCGCGGTGTAGAAGGCGTCGTCGGATGATTCCTCCGCTGCCTCCGGCTCACCGTTGACGATCCGCTCGGCGAGCGAGGCGATGGTCGGATGCTGGTAGGCAACCGTGGCCGTCAGCATCACGCCGGTCAGTTCCTCGATATCACCGGACAGGGCGATGGCGTCGCGTGAGGCGAGCCCGAACTCCTCCATCGGCCGGTCCACGGTGATCTGCTCGATCGGCTGTCCGGTCGCTTCGGAGACCCACCTGCGCAACCACTCGCGCAGCTCCGCCACCGACAGGTCGGCCTGCGTGCCGCCCTTCGGGGATTCGGCCGAACTCCCGGCTGCCGCATGGGCGGTCGCTTCGGCGGGCGGGGTCTCGATCGTCTGTGTGGGCGTGCCCTCGTTGTCAGCCATCAATTCCTCAAGCTACCTGTCTACGTACCGGGCGTACCGTCAATTGACGCTCGGCGTGGGAAGGTCGGCGCCGAGCAACGATGGTCGGTCCGAGGCCGCCCTTGGCAATCACTCTTCCAGTGCATCGGGAAACGCCTGCTGGGTGTAACCACCCCGCAGTGTTCCCTCCAGATAGGCGGCCTTGCAGGCTCGCCGGGCGATCTTGCCGCTGGATGTGCGCGGAATCGAACCTGCGGGTACCAGCAGGACATCGCGAACGGTCACACCGTGGCGCAGCGAGACGGCGGCCCGCACCGCGTCGGCGATCGGCAGCGGGTCGGCCTTGCCCGCACCCGGTCCGCGCTCGGCGACGATGACCAGCTGCTCGGAGGCGTCGTCGGCGTCGAACTTCAGGCCGGAATGGCTGCCCTGCTCGAACACCTCGGCGGGGAGCTGGTTGGCAGGCACCGAGAACGCGGCGACGAAGCCGGGCCGTAGCGCCTTGTTCGCCTCCTGTGCGGAGAACTCCAGGTCCTGTGGGTAGTGATTGCGGCCGTCCACGATCACCAAGTCCTTGACGCGACCGGTGATGTAGAGCTCGCCCTCGAAGTAGACGCCGTAGTCGCCGGTGCGCATCCAGTCCGCGTCCGGCTCGGTGCCGTCGGTGTGGCTGCCTTCGGTCAGGCGCTGGGTGACCTTGTTCCGGAAGGTCGCCGCGGTCTCGTCGGGACGACCCCAATAGCCGATGCCCATGTTCTTGCCGTGCAGCCAGATCTCGCCTACCCGGCCGTCGGGCACTTCTTTGCCGCCGCGGTCGGAGTCGACCGACTCCGGATCGACGATGGCGGCCCACTGCGAGAGCGCGACATAACCACAAGACACCTGGGCAATCGCGTTCTCGGCGGTCGGCTCGACCTTCACCATGCGCCCCGCGTTGAGTTCCGTGCGGTCGACATAAGTGACCCTGGCCTCGTCCTCGGCCTTGGTGGCGGAGACGAACAGCGTCGCCTCGGCCATGCCGTAGCACGGCTTGATGGCAGTCTTGGACAGACCGTACGGGGCGAATGCCTCGTTGAACTTCTTCATCGACGAGGTCGTGACCGGCTCGCTGCCGTTGATCAGTCCGATGACGTTCGACAGATCCAGCGCCTCGCCGTTCTTCGGCAGACCGCGCGCGGCCGCGTGCTCGAACGCGAAGTTCGGCGCGGCGGCGAAGGTTCCCGCGCCGTCGTTGGCGGCGGCCAGCTCCTTGATCCAGCGATAGGGGCGGCGCACGAACGCGCTCGGCGACATGATGGTGATGTACTTGCCGCCCACAGCGGGCAGGATCACCGTCAGCAGGCCCATGTCGTGGAACAACGGCAGCCAGGTGACGCCCCGCGAGTTCCAGTCCAGGTTGATCGCGTCGACCATCTGCAAGAGGTTGGTGCCCACCGCGCGGTGGGTGATCTCGACACCGGCGGGCACCCGGGTGGAGCCCGAGGTGTACTGCAGGTAGGCGATGTCGTCTACCGCGACGTCCGGACGCACCCAGCTCTCTCCGACACCGTCCGGAATCGCGTCCACGGCGATGATGCGCGGGCGCTGCGCGGCGGGCAGCGAGCGGAAGAACTGCCGGACCCCGGCCGCCGAGGAGCTGGCGGTCAGGATGGCCGACGGCTCACAGTCGCCGAGCACAGCGTGCAGACGATCGGTGTGGCCGGGCTCGTCCGGGTCGAACAGCGGCACCGAGATGGTGCCGGCGTAGATCGCGGCGAAGAAGGAGATCACATAGTCCAAGCCCTGCGGAGCGAGGATAGCGACCCGGTCGCCCGGGTTGGTCACCTGCTGTAATCGAGCGGCCACCGCGCGCAGCCGAATACCGAACTCACGCCACGTCAGCTCCTGCGCCTCGCCGTCGCGCTCCCGCGAGTAGTCGATGTAGCGATATGCCAGGGTGTTCGCGTCGTTCCGGGTGTGCTTCTCGACGTGATCAACCAGGGTGTGATCCTCGGGAATGCGAATGTTCCCGGTTTCGTCCAGGTAGTCGTCGAAAGTCTCTTCCATTCCTTCTTCTCCTCCGAGGCGCACGCAGCAAGACGGCGAGATCGCCGCTGTTGCCTGTGTGGCCCCGACTCGCTTTCGCCCGCGGGTTGCTCCAAGTGCAGAGCCGGCCTGCAGATTTTGTGCGGTCTGCGCGGTGACCGCTATCGGCTAGATTTACTCAAATCAGAGTCATGTTACAGAGCAGGCCGGCTCACTCGTCTCGCAGCAGGGGAATCACGGGGGCAAACGCGTCCATCTGAGTGGGAAATACACCCACGTACGACATCGAGGTGAGGTCGCGCACACGTCGGATCTGCTCGGCAATCTCCTCGAATGTGCCGATCGCCACATAGGGCGAGTTCAGGATGTCCTCGACGGAAAGCTGGACATCCACCTCGAGATTCGGGTGTAGTCCCCTATCCAACGCCGAAAGCGCCATCTCCGCTGTCTTCTCGCGATCATCGGTGATCACGACAGCGGTGATGGCCCAGTTCAGCTCGATGTCGGCGAACCGGTCACCGGCGGCCTCCTTGATCAAGTTCACCTTCTCCACAGCCTTCTCGATGGTGATGCCGGACAGCAGGCCCTTGCCGTTCTTTGTGGTGACCGGAACGACAGAGACGATGTCCGCGTGCTTGGCAGCCAGCCGCAGCATCTTCGGACCGCCGCCGCCGGTACAGATCGGCGGGCGCGGGCCCTGCCGCGGCCGTGGCGTGCCCTTGATTCCGCGCACCTGGTAGTGCTTGCCGTCGAAGGTGCACTCCTGGCCACGCAGCAGCACGTCGAGAATGGTCAACGCCTCGTCCAGCTTCTCCAGCCGGATGCCGGGCGACTCGTAGGAGATGCCCGCGTTCTCGAACTCTTCCTTGATCCATCCCGCGCCGAGACCGACCTCGAGCCGTCCCTTGGACAGCACGTCGATTGTGGCCAGGTCCTTGGCCAGCACGACAGGGTGCCGGAAACCGTTCGCCAGGACGGAGGTTCCCAGGCGAATCTTCTCGGTGGCCTGGGTGAGTGCGCCGAGCGCGGCGATCGGTCCGATCTGCTCACCGAGGTGGTCGGGCACGACGAAGGTGTCGAAGCCGTACTCCTCGGCCTGCTGTGCCGTCTGGACGAATTTGCGGGCACCGCCCTCTTGCTTGTTTCCCTCGCCCGCCGCCGCGAAGCGGAACGGACGCAACGGAGTGCCCAGCGCGGTCAACGCAGCGTCCGCTTCACGGCTCGCCGTGGTGGCCGGTGCGGCGCCGTTTCGAGCGACCCGCAAGCGATCGCTAGCGGCGGCATCTGTCATGAACTCATGCTCCTGGCTCTGGGGAGATTCGGGCGCGACGCCCGTGCCTGCGGCGTTGCCCAGCGTCGCGATCACCAGCGCACTTTACAGCGTGCTGCCCAACTCGAGTTGCGCTTGTCACGCCATCCGCCTGCGGGGTATCTCACGTGCTGTGAATTTTCACGGATGCGCCGGATGCGGCGCTGTCTCGATGAGACTGTCGGCCCAGTTGGCCGTCCACTGGGTCGCGGTGGTGCCGTCGGCGTCGACGACGAAGCCGTTGTAGAGGCTGTGCACCGGATTGCCCACCGCGCGGACCAGGGTGTTCACGCTGACCACGATGTTCCATGGGCTCAGCGCCTCCCTCGGTGCGTCGCAGATCAGATCGCCTGGGGCGCAGATCGTGTAGGTACGGTCGGCCAGCGAGCCGAAGCCCCCTTGACGCGGACCGGTCATCGTAATGCCCGGCACGTTGAGCCCATTCAGCGCGACTTCGGCACCCACGCCCGGCGGGGGCGTGCCGATCTGGATCGCCTGGCCCGGCCCCGTGTCGCCGGTACGCCTGCCGTCCGCGATCAGCATCACGCCGAGCACCAGGTCGGCGGGCACAGGGCCATTGTTCGCACCGATCTGCGCGGCGATATCGCCTGCGATCACCGCGCCCTGGGAGAATCCGGCGAGCACATAGGTGGTCAGCGGGCACTCCTTGTTGCGGGCGACCATCGCGTCGACCATCCGCTTCGTGCCCTCGGAGCGGCTGTTGTTATAGGACTGCTGGCCATCCGGCGGAATCGCTATCGGGTTGGAGAACTGCGCGACGTACGGGACGGTGTACACGTCCAGCCGCTCGGTCGGGAACTTCTGCGCAACCGGATCGGAGATGTTGAGCATCAGCGATAGCGGGTTCGCGGCCGGGTTGTGCGGATCATCATAGCTATTCGACTCCCACGTGCCCGGCACCGAAATCATCTGCACGTCAGGACAACTCGCCGGCTGCGAGGTCGGTCGCTCCGGCGGCTTCGGTCCCGGCTCCGGTGGCCGCAACCGCCCCGCTAGCAGATACCACAGCAGCAGGACGACAAGGATGATCAGCACGACGATGCCGATCAAGATCAAACATCCCGCCGGCTTGGACCGGCGGGATGTCGAACGGCTGCGCGCACTCACTGGCAGTACGTCGCCTTGGAGGTGGCGATGTAGATCTGCCCGGCCCGCTCGACCGGCATCTTCGCCGGATCGAAGGACGGATCCGAACCGGCCATCGCGGTGACGAAGGTCATCAGATCCTGATCGGACGCGCCCGCGGCGGTGCCCTGGCAGACGTACGCGCCGATACTCAGCGCGATGTCGGGCGTGGCCGGGGTGATGCCCTGCTTCCGCAGCTCGTCGAGGAACCTCTTGTCCTTGTCGGTGAGCTTCGAGGTGTCCGCGGGTGGAGCGGCCTCGGTAGGCACCGGCTGCGGCCGTTCGGGCGTCTCCGCGCTCGTAGGCGGCTGCTCCGGCGCGGGCTGTCCAGTGGCGACCGCGGTGGTCGACGAGGTGGCCTGCTGCGTCGCCGTCGTGGTGCGCGTCGGCGTGCTCGATACGGTCGAATCATTGTCACCACACGCGGCGAGCAGGCCGGTCGCTGCGATCGCGGCAACCACGCCGACTACCTTTCCACGGGTCCGATGCATGAATTCTTGTCCTCGATCTGTTCGCGAAGCGGGTCGGGTCGACCACAAGGCTAGCTGTGTTTGTTTTGCAGCGCCTTCGGCACTGCGTGTTCGCGGCCCCCTCTTGGCTCGTGTCCGAGCGACCGCCGCTGGCGACTTCGTCGCGGACGCGGCGGTCACTCGGATACGAGCCGGGCCGCGAACGGACAATGCTCGGTCTCGCTGCGCTCGGAACCGGGAACCCGGCAGGCGATCGCTTGGTGGAGGTGGCTGCCCCGTGCGGCGCTGCGTACTAGCAACCCCCTGCAGCTCGCTCGTGGTGGCCACTCCAGAAGGGCAGCCATCCTTGACAAACCGGTCTGTTTTCAGAGGCTGTGGACTTCCGGTGTGCCGTCGCGCACCGTGATGAATCCGGCTTGGAAGTTCTGCTGCACACCGCCAGGAATCGGGAACTGGTCGCTGATCGGGTAGCCGAGTTTGCCGTTCTCGTATCCGGCGTCGCGCCAGGCGTCCATGACGGAACCGTTCTGCACGGCCCAGGCAGCCGACACCGGACTCCAGTAGACATTGCCGCCCTCGAAGCGGCTGAACCGGCCGAGATCCTTCAGGGGCTCTTCCTCGGCGACCGGGAACCCCAACCAGCTGTTCTCGTAGCCCATCTGGGCGTACTTCCCGAAGATCAGGCCCTGGACTCGATGCACACCGGTCTTCTCGTTGTAGTAAAACGGTCCATTCTCGAAGGCCTGCACCGCGCCGGCCTTGTTCGGCGTCTGGATCTCCGGTGCGATCGGATATCCGGCGGGGCCGCGCTCGTAGCCCTGCCTGCCCCACTCCTCCAGAATCGCGCCGCGCACCGCCTGGACGCCGGTCTGCGGCGTCCAGTACAGCGAGCCGTTCTGGAAGGTCTGCAGCCTGCCACGGCCGTCCGGTAGCGGACGCTCGTCGTCGGTAGGCAGCCCGAGCAGACCGGCCGGGCCCATGGCGGCCTGGTAGCCGGCGCCGATCATGCCGCCCACCGAGTGCGCGCCGGTGTCAGGCGAGAAGAACACTCGGCCGCCTTTGAAGTCCTGTGCCACGCCACCGGCCAACTGGTACTCGCCGGTGAGACACTCGCCGAGCCAGCCGTTCCCGGCGGCCGCCGCGCCGATCGCGCCGCCCGCCGCACAGGCGAGCTTGCCCGGGTCCACGCCGAGCGCGGCCGCGGCATGTGTCCAGGACTGGCGCATTTCGAAATCCCAGTACGGCCAGGAGTGCGTGCCGGACGGGCGGTAGTTCACCTGAGCTGGGATGGCAAGTTTGCCCAGCTTGGTCACAAAGTTCTGCGAGGTGAGTCGGGACAGGAGCTCCAGGCCCATGCCCGCGACGTTGGTGCTCAGCCCGGGAATTCCGGAGGCATGGTCGTAGGGACCGGTCGCGCCACTGCCGCTGGAGATGTAGAGGCTGATCCCTTTCAACTTGTCCGCCAGCGCGTACGGATCGTGTCCCTCCCACTCCGAACTCGTCGGCGGACCCCACATGGCGGCCGAGTCGAATCCGCCCGCGTCGCGCATGGCGAACTGGATGGCCTGCGGCATGCCCAGTGTCGTTGTGGTCAGGAAACCGGAATACGAGGCGGCGTACTTCGCGAAGCCGGGATTGCGCGCGGCCAGGAACATGGCGGCCGTTCCACCCATCGACAGGCCCTCTATGCCACGCACTTCCGTGGCCCGCCACTTACTCTCGAGCAGCGGAGGAAGTTCCTTCGTCAGGAAGGTTTCCCACTTGTAATTGTGACCGTTGTTCGGCTCTAGCCAGTCGGAATAGAAGCTGGACTGGCCGCCGACCGGAAGCACGACGGTGACGTTCTTGTCGGCGAAGAAGTCGACCGCGCCCGCGTCCTTCGTCCAACCGCTCTCGTCGTTGGCGGCGCGCAGGCCGTCGAGCAGCAGTAGCACCGGGAATCTAGCGTCCGGACGGGCGTTCCAGTCCCGCGCCAGCAGCAGCTGCACCTGAATGGGCGACCCCATGGACGGCGAATTGACCCACAGCGAGACCCTCCGGTCGGTGAGCCACACGACCTTCTCGACGAGCGGCGGAGCGAGGGCCACGGTGGGCTGCGCGGTGGCGGGGGCGCTGACGGGCAAACCCGCGGCTAGCGGTAGCACCATGGCGGCGGCAAGCAGCATGAGCCGCCCGCGGGCCGGACGAGCACCGCGAGGTACGCGCCTCCCCCATTTACCGCATGTAATCCCTGCCACAAGAGCTTTGTACTCCCGCACTGGCGGTGTTTCGGGAAGACACGCGCTGCGAGCAGACCGGATTGCCTGATTTGCTGGGCCAGGAATCCACCTGCGTGTGCCGAACGCTATCGAGCCGGTTCGATCGAGCCTGCCCGAAACGCGCTTCAGGCCGCACCGATTCGGTGCGGCCTGAAGGCGCGAAGCGGCGAACTAGGTCACCAGCCGCCGGTGGCGTCGAGGATCATGTTCCGCGAGGCGAACAGCTGACCCTCCCAGTATTTCCAGGTGTGGGTGCCCGCGGCCGGGAAATCGAACCGGGCCGGGATGCCCAGCGAGTTCAGGCGGGCCTGGAACGCGCGGGTGTTCACCAGCGACAGGGCTTCCAGCCCCATCGCGGTGCTGGTGTTGAACACGCCGACCGCCGAATTCGGCTGATCGTACGGACCCGGCAGACCGCTGGCCGCCGAGATGTACATCGGCAGGCCCCGCAGCTGCGGCGCGAAGACGAACGGGTCCATCCGCAGCCACGCCGGGCTCCACGGGGCGGCCATCGAGTCGACGTTGAAGCGGCCCGCGTCCAGCATCGCGATGCGGATCGCCTCGCGCATGCCCGGCGCGGAGATGTTCAGGTAGCCCGAGTAGGAGGCGGCGAACTTGAACTGGTCGCGGTGGTAGGCCGCGAGGGCCAGCGCCCCGCTACCGCCCATGGACAGGCCGGCGACCGCGTTGTTGGTGCGCGAGACGCCGTAGCCCTCCAGGAAGGTCGGGAGTTCCTTGGTGAGGAAGGTCTCCCACTTGTACGTCGTCTTCTGGCCATTCAGGTTCGACGGCGCGTACCAGTCGGTGTAGAAGCTGGACTGGCCGCCGACCGGCATCACCAGGGTGATGTTGTCGTTGCCGAACTGCTGCATCGCGTTGGTCTCGAACGACCAGGCGTTGCGGTCGTCGCGTGCCCGCAGACCGTCGAGCAGGTAGAGCGCCGCGTTGCCGCCGCGCGAAGCCCACTGCACCTGGACCTTGATCGGGCCCATACTGGAGGGGACCATCAGGTCCTCGTAGCCGCCCGCGGGAGCCCGCAGTACCGGCGCTTGCACCGACGGTGCCGCCGTGGCGACAGTCGGGATCGCCAGCCCGGCGGCGATCGGTAGCGCCACTACAGCGGCACCGACAGCCAGAATTCGATTACGCCAACCACGAGGTGCGCGTCGCCGTCCCGACTTGGTTCTCTTCGGCGCGGCCGCCCTGCCGAAACGCATGAATTCTGCTCTCTTTCTGCTGTTGTGGTGCCGCTCGCCACCTTTGTGGGGCCGAACAGCACCCGTGCTGCCAACGAGACACACATCACAGCGCACCGAATCCCGACATTTCGGTACTAGTGATGGCGCTACAACGTTCTGGTCACACTTGCGCTCGGTGGACGATATTCGACACCCCTCGCCTAAGCAAGGCCCGGGGCTTTCAACTGCCGAAATCCGGCCGTTCGCAGTATGTGATGGTGCGGTGACCCTATCGCGTTCTGGCGGTGATGTCGTGTTGGAACCCAAGATATTCCATTCATGGCAGGAACCGGGCACTCACCCCAGGATTCGCGCTCAGGCCGGACAGCATCTCGAACACTTGGTCGTGTGTGGTCCCACTCACCGAGGCGGCGCCGCGGCCACCCAGGATTCGCAGTCTCCCCGAAAACACGCAGATACTGGATCGTGATGCGGGCCGAGATTTGTCGAGATTTGATCAGAAGCCAGCCCCAGTCGATCGCATGAGGGAACCCGTCCCCGCCGAAAGCTCCCACCAGCGATCATTCAGCCAACTATGCTGACCCGCGCCCGCCGCCGTTCACAAACACAATTCCCAGCTCGCCATGCCACCAGGGCCCGTCGAGTGCCGGATGCCGACCAGACGATACCGTCCCCACCTCCTGACGCAGCCACATCGGCCCACCCCCGGTTCCGAGCGAAGCGAGACCTGGCATTGCCCGTTCGCGACCCGGCTCGCGTCCGAGCGGCCGACGCGTCCGCGACGAAGTCGCCAGCGGCGGTCGCTCGGACGCGAGCCCAGGGCCACGCACCGCCACCCGGGCGGCA
>NZ_JBFAAB010000034.1:46590-52633 GCF_040639505.1 Nocardia sp. NPDC023852 | reverse complement strand
GCTCGGACGAGTTCGGCGGAGCTGCCTTCGGTGGAACCGTGGTCGGTCATCACGGCGATCTCGCTCATCGGCGCGCTCGACTCGGGCGCGGGTCGACGGCGGCGGGGATCGGCGCACCGGTGATCCCCACCGCGTCGGCCAATTCCGTGTCCCCGAGCGCGCTTCCCCGCCCAATGCGTTGTGCTGTGTGCCCGGTGAATTCGCCAACAGGCAGGCCCGCGGCCACGCTCATGCTATCCCCGCTCTTCCCGCGCCCCTCTGCACACGCTCCGGCACACCGGGGACTCCTTGGCGCTCCGGCACGATGGAGGTTGCCGGGGCATCGACGACGAAAGACGTTACGCTACTGGATGTTCCCGGTACGAAGGATCAATACGTTCTCGGGCCGCGGGTGGAGAGGCCAGCCTGCCACGCCGGACAAGCCGATCCATCGCCTGGAGGTGCTGGGAAACCATATCGCGCTGATCACCTCTCCTGAGAAGCAGGATCCGACACCCACACCCCAGGTCGTGGCACGCGCGCCCACAACGTGGACGTGGTCTGCACTCACACACACCGGTATCAGGCCGACACGATTTCGAAAACAGAATGAGTGCGAGCGTTGTCGAGGAATTGCTGGGGTGACGAGTCTGTACCCGCATCCAGGTAAGACAGCACGAAGAACCGTCGATGCAGCGCGACAAGGGGTTTCGGAACGCGTGGCGATACCGGCACCCGCGACGCCCGGATACCCTGGCCGCTTGATGGGGACAACTCCACGGCGTCCCGGTCGCGATATGTCTGCCGTGGTGCAGCGCCGCCTTCCCACGACTCCGGTCCTTCCTCAGGCTGGCGCCGCCGCAGAACATCTTGTGGTTGCTGCGTTTTCGGCCGTGTGACCACTGACGCGAACTATTCGTCCGAGGGGCTGACTGCCGTGAGCGTGGACGTGTGAAGGTAGGTGTAGGGAACGCCGTTGCTGGTGCCGCCCGGGGTGGTGACCGTGACGGCGACGACACCCGTCCCTGCAGGGACCCTGGCCCTGATCCGGGTGTCGGAGGTGACGGTGAACGATGTCGCCGCCGTCGTACCGAAACTCACCGCGGTCGCGGCGGTGAATCTCGTGCCGGCGAGGGTGATCGTGTTGCCGCCGAAGGTAGGCCCGAGGTCCGGGATGAGTTCGACGAGCGTCGGTGCCGGAATATAGGTGTAGACGACGCCGTTGCTGGTGCCGCCCGTGGTGGTGACGGTGACCGCGACCGGCACCGTTCCGGTCCCGGCGGGGACAACGGCACTGATCTGGGTTCCGGAGATCACTGTGAAGGAGGCAGCGGGGGTGGCGCCGAACCTCACGGCGCTGACGCCGGTGAACCCCGTGCCGGTGAGCGTGACGGTGTTGCCGCCCGCGACCGGACCCGAGTCAGGGACCACCGAGGTCAGTGTGGGTGCGGCCGCATAGGTGTAGACGACGCCGTTGCTGGTGCCGCCCGCGGTGGTGACGGTGACCGCGACCGGCCCGGCGGTGCCGGCGGGCGCCATGGCACTGATCTGGGAAGCCGAGACCACGGTGAAGGAAACAGCCGCCGTCGCACCGAAGCGCACGGCCGTCGTTCCGGTGAGGTTGTTGCCGGTGAGGGTGACGGTGGTGCCGCCGGTGGCCGGACCCGAGTTCGGGGCCACCGAGGTGAGCGTGGGTGCGGCGATGTAGGTGTAGACGACGCTATTGCTGGTGCCGCCCGCGGTGGTGACGGTGACCGTGACTGATCCAGCGGACCTGGCGGGCGCCACAGCGGTGATCCGGGTGTCGGAGACCACGGTGTAGGAGCTCGCCGGTGTCGCGCCGAAGTGGACGGCGGTCGCGCCGGTGAATCCGGTGCCGTCGATGGTGACGGTATTGCCGCCGGTGCTCGGCCCCGAGTTCGGGACCACTGTGGTAACCGTCGGCGCAGCGACGTAGATGTAGGAGACGCCGTTGCTGGCGCCGCCCGTTGCGGTCACTGTGACGGTAGCCGTCCCGGCGACCCCAGCGGGTACCACGGCACTGATCTCGGCGTCCGACACCACGACGAAGGATGCCGCCGCGTTCGCACCGAAGGTGACCGCGGTCGCATCGCTGAATCCCGTGCCGGTCAGGGTGACGATCTCACCGCCTGTCGTGCGACCCGAGTTCGGGACCATCGAGGCGAGTGTCGGTGGCGGGACGTTGGCGTAGAGGACCGGGTTGCTCGTGCCACCGGCGGTGGTGACTGTGACGCCCACCGTCCCGCTCCCGGGAGGGGCGGTGGCGCTGATCACGCTGTCGGAGACGACTGTGAACGCCGCGGACACCGCACCGAAGCGTACCGCGGTCGCGCTGCTGAGACTCCTGCCGGTCAGGGTGACGGTGTTGCCACCGGTATCCGGCCCGGAGTCCGGGACGATCGAGATCAATGTGGGTGCCAGAACGTAGGTGTAGGAGACGCCGTTGGTGGTGCCGCCCGGTGTGGTGATAGTGACGTCGACCGTGCCGGTCCCTGAGGGCACGACCGCGCTGATCTCGGTATCGGACACCACCGTGAACGAAACCGCCGCTGTCTCACCGAACTCGACCGCACTGGCCCCGGTGAATCCCGTGCCGGCAAGTGTGACGGTGTTGCCGCCGGTCTCCGGTCCCGAGTCGGGATCGACGGAGGCGAGGGTCGGTGCCGGGACGAAGGTGTAGAGGGCAGCGTCGCTGGCGCCACCGACGGTTTCGACGGTGACCGCGGCGGTGCCGGTACCCGCCGGGGCAACCACCTTGATCTCGGTATCCGACACCACCGTGAACGCAGGCGCTCGAGTCCGACCGAAGTTCACAGCAGTGGCAGTGGCGAACCTGGTGCCCCTGATCGTGACGGCATTGCCACCGGTCTCCGGGCCGTAATCGTCGGCCACCGCGGCGAGTGCCGGCGCCGGAATGTAGGTATAGGCCACCGGATTGCTGACCCCACCCGCCGTGGTGACGGTGACGTCAACCGAACCCGTCCCCGCGGGCACGACCGCCGTGATCTCGGTATCCGACACCACGGTGAAGGACACCGCCGAATTCGCGCCGAAACTCACCGCGGTAGTCCGAGCGAATCCCGTGCCGGTAAGAGTGACGGTGTTACCACCATCCTCCGGACCAGAGTCCGGATCGACGGAGGCGAGCGCCGGCGACGGGGCGTAGGCGTAGGCGACGGCGCTGCTGGTGCCGCCGGTGGTGGTGACGGTCACCGCAGCCGTGCCGGTGCCCGCAGGGGCGACCACGCTGATCTCGGTATCCGACACCACCGTGAAGGCCGCGGCCGGTGTCGCCCCGAACGAAACCGCCGTCGCGCCAGTGAGATTGGCACCGGTGAGGGTAACAGTGTTGCCGCCGGTCCGCGGTCCAGCAGTCGGGACCAGTGAGGCGAGGGTCGGTGCCGGGACGAAGGTGTAGAGGACACCATCGCTGGTACCGCCGCGAGTGGTGACGGTTACCGCGGCCACATCGGTACCCGCGGGAGCAACCGCCCTGATCTCGGTACCCGACACCACGGTGAACGATGCCGCCGGAGTCAGGCCGAAATTCACAGCAGTGGCACCGGTGAAGTTGGTTCCGGTGAGGGTCACGGTGTTGCCGCCGGTCTCCGGTCCGGAGCCGGGAACGATCGTGGCGACGGTGGGCGCCGGAACGTAGGTATAGGCCACCGGATTGCTGACGCCACCCGCCGTGGTGACGGTGACATTCACCGACCCGGCCCCCGCGGGCACGACCGCACTGATCACGGTATCCGACACCACGGTAAACGAAACGGCCGCGCCGACACCGAAATTCACCGCCGTCGCGCCGGTGAACCCAGCGCCGGTGAGGGTGGTGGTGTTGCCACCGGATTCTGGACCGGAGCCGGGGACCACCGAGGCCAGCGTGGGCGCCGGGACGTAGGCGTAGGTCAGCGGGTTGCTGGCACCACCTGTGGTCGTCACCGTGATCGCGGTTGTCCCGGTCCCCGCGGGAGCGACAGCGGTGATCTCGGCATCCGAGAACACCGTGAAGGACATGGCCGGTGTCGCACCGAATCTCACCGCCGTCGCACCGGTGAGATTGGTGCCGATCAGGCGGACAGTGTTGCCGCCGGTCCGCGGTCCAGCAGTCGGGACCAGTGAGGCGAGGGTCGGTGCCGGGACGAAGGTGTAGAGGACACCATCGCTGGTACCGCCGCGAGTGGTGACGGTTACCGCGGCCACATCGGTACCCGCGGGAGCAACCGCCCTGATCTCGGTACCCGACACCACGGTGAACGATGCCGCCGGAGTCAGGCCGAAATTCACAGCAGTGGCACCGGTGAAGTTGGTTCCGGTGAGGGTCACGGTGTTGCCGCCGGTCTCCGGTCCGGAGCCGGGAACGATCGTGGCGACGGTGGGCGCCGGAACGTAGGTATAGGCCACCGGATTGCTGACGCCACCCGCCGTGGTGACGGTGACATTCACCGACCCGGCCCCCGCGGGCACGACCGCACTGATCACGGTATCCGACACCACGGTAAACGAAACGGCCGCGCCGACACCGAAATTCACCGCGGTGGTGCTGGTGAAGCCCGTGCCGGTCAGGGTAACCGTGTTGCCACCGGTCTGCGGACCGGAATCGGGGACGATCGCTGCGAGTACCGGTGCCGGGACGTAGGTGTAGGAGACGCCGTTGCTGGTGCCACCCGGAGTGGTGATGGTGACGGCGACCGCGCCGGTCCCGGCGGGTGCGACGGCGCCGATCTGGGTATCGGAGATCACCGTGAAGGAAATCGCCGTTGTACCACCGAAATCGACGGCACTGGCCCCGGTGAATCCGGTGCCCGTCAGCGTCACGGTGTTGCCGCCGGAGGTGGGGCCGTGGTTCGGGTCGACCGAAGTAAGGGCTGGCACTCCGAGGTAGGTAAACGGGACCTCGTTGCTGACGCCGAACTGATTGGTGACGGCGACCGGCACCGTTCCGGCCCCGGCGGGGACGACGGCGGTGATCTGAGTATCGGAGTCGACGGTGAACGAGGTCGCCGCGTTGGTGCCGAAATCCACCGCCAGAGTCCCGGTGAAGTTCTCGCCTTGGAGCACGACCGTGTTGCCGCCGGCTTCGGGGCCCAGGTCGGGGACCACTGCCAGGAGGGCAGGCGCACCACCGTAGGTGTAGAGAACTGCGTTACTGGTACCGGTGGGCGAGACAACGGTGACCGGCAATGTACCGGTCCCGGCGGGGACGACGGCGCTGATCTGAGTGTCGGAGTCGACGGTGAACGAGGTCGCCGGGGTGGCACCCAAGGTGACCGAGGTGACACCGGTGAGGTTGGCGCCGGTCAAGACGACGGTGTTGCCGCCCTCGACCGGACCCGAATTCGGAACGACCGAATCCAACGTGGGGACAAGAACATAGGAGTAGGAGACGCCGTTGCTGGTGCCGCCGGTGGTGGTAGCCGTGACGGCAACCGTGCCGGTGCCCGCGGGGGCGACGGCGCTGATCTCGGTGTCCGAAACCACGGTGAAGGAGGTCGCCGGGGTGGCGCCGAAGGCGACCCTAGTCGTACCCGTGAGGTTGGTGCCGGCGAGGCTGACGGTGTCGCCGCCGGTCTCCGGACCGGAGCCTGGGACGATCGCCGCGAGTACCGGTGCCGGGACGTAGGTGTAGGAGACGCCGTTGCTGGTGCCACCCGGGGTGGTGAGGGTGACCGCGGTTGTGCCGGTCCCCGCGGGAGCGACCGCGGTGATCTCGGTGCTCGACACCACGGCGAAGGAGGTCGCGGGTGTCGCGCCGAAACGGACGGCGGTGGTCCGGGCGAGATCGGTACCGGTGAGGGTGACGGTGTTACCTCCGGTCTCCGGACCGGAGTCGGGGTTCAGGGAGGCGAGGGTGGGTGCCGGGAGGAAGGCGTAAAGGACGCCGTTGCTGCGGCCGCCGGTGGTGGTGACGTTGACCGCGGTTACGCCGGTGCGCGGGGGAGCGACTGCGGTGACCTGGGTGTCGGAGACCACGGTGAACGACGTGGCGGGTGTCGTGCCGAAGCGGACGGCGAGGGTTCGGGTGAGGTTCGTACCGGTA
>NZ_JBFAAB010000034.1:0-46492 GCF_040639505.1 Nocardia sp. NPDC023852 | reverse complement strand
AGTGTTTCCGCCGGTCTCGGGCCCGAAGCGCGGAGCCACGCTGGTGAGTGTCGGCGCCGGGCCATATCCGTAAGCCACCGCGTTGCTGGTACCACCGGTCGTGGTGACTGTTACCCCAACTACGCCGGCGGCACGCGCAGGGGCCACTGCGGTGACCTGGGTGTCGGAGACCACGGTGAACGACGTGGCGGGTGTCGTGCCGAAGCGGACGGCGAGGGTTCGGGTGAGGTTCGTACCGGTAAGAGTGACAGTGTTTCCGCCGGTCTCGGGCCCGAAGCGCGGAGCCACGCTGGTGAGTGTCGGCGCCGGGCCATATCCGTAAGCCACCGCGTTGCTGGTACCACCCGTCGTGGTGACTGTTACCCCAACTACGCCGGCGGCACGCGCAGGGGCCACCGCGGTGATCTCGGTGTCGGAGACCACGGTGAACGACGTAGCGGGTGTCGCGCCGAAGCGGACGGCGACAGTTCGGGTGAAATTGGCACCGGTAAGAGTGACGGTATTGCCACCGGTGACCGGCCCGAAACGGGGAGCGACCGTGGTCAGCGTCGGAGCCGGAGTGAAGCCGTAGAGAACACCGTTGCTCCTGCCACCCCGCGTGGTGACGGTGATCGCCACAGTGCCGGTGCGCGCGGGAGCGACAGCCATTATCTGGGTATCGGACACCACGGTAAACGAAGTAGCGAGCGTCGTGCCGAAACGAACCGCGATAGTTCCGGTGAAGTTGGCACCGGTCAGGGTGACCGTGTTGCCGCCGGTCTCCGGCCCGAAGCGGGGAACCGCACTGGTGAGTGTCGGGCGCGGCACGTAGGCGTAGGCCACCGGGTTGCTGGTGCCGCCGGCGGTGGTGACGGTGACATTCACCGAACCGATGCCCGCGGGCACGACCGCGGTGAGCTCGGAATCCGAGACCACGGTGAACCCGCCCGCGGGGTTCGCACCGAATTCCACCGCGGTCGCATCGGTGAATCCGCTGCCGGTGAGGATGACCGTGTTGCCGCCGGTTTCGGGTCCGGAGTTGGGGGCCACCGTGGTGAGCGTCGGGGCCGGAGCGTAGGCATAGCGGACGCCATTGCTGGTCCCGCCCGGTGTAGTGATCGTGACATCCACCGTGCCGGTCCCGGCTGGCACGACCGCGCTGATCTCGGTTCCGGAAACCACCGTGAAGGAAACCGCCGCCGCCGGACCGAAATCAACCGCACTCGCCCCAGTGAATCCGCCGCCGGTCAAGGTAACCGTGTTGCCACCGGTCTCCGGACCAGCGCCAGGATCGACGGAGGCGAGCGTCGGCGCCGGGATGAACTTGTAGAGGGCACCATCGCTGGTACCACCGACGGTCTCGACGGTCACCGCGGCCGTACCGGCACCCGCGGGAGCAACCGCCCTGATCTCGCTATCCGACACCACAGTGAACGCAGGCGCCGGAGCCTGACCGAAGATCACAGTAGTTGCGGTGGCCAACCCCGAGCCGATGATAGTGACCGGATTGCCACCGGCCTCCGGACCAGCATCGGAAACGACCGCCGCGAGCGCCGGCGCCGGAACATAGCTGTAAACCACCGGATTACTGACCCCACCCGCCGTGGTGACCGTAATATTCACCGAGCCCGTCCCGGCGGGCACCACAGCGGTGATCTCGGTGTCCGACACCACGGTGAACGACACCGCCGTGTTCGCATCGAAGTGCACCGCGGAAGTCCCGGTGAATCGCGTTCCGCTCAGGATCACCACGTTGCCGCCCGTCTCCGGACCGGAGTCGGGGACCACCGACGCCAGCGTCGGAGCCGGAACATAGGTGTATGAGACGCCATTGCTGTCACCACCCGGCGCCGTGACCGTGACCGTGACCGTGCCAGTCCCCGCAGGAGCCACCGCAGTGATCTCGGTATCCGAAACCACCGTGAAGGAAACCGCCGCTGTTCCACCGAAATCGACCGCGCCGGCCCCGGTTAACCCGGTGCCGGTCAGCGTGACCGTGTTGCCACCGGTCTCGGGACCGGAGCTAGGGACGACCGTGGTGAGTGTCGGCGCCGGAATGTAGGTATAGGTCACCGGGTTGCTGAGGCCACCAGCGGTGATGACGGTGACGTCGATCAAGCCGGTTCCCGTGGGCACGACCGCGGTGATCGTGGTGTCGGAGACGACGGTGAAAGAGACCGCGGTATTCGCGCCGAAACGCACGGCGGTGACGCCGGCGAGGTCGGCGCCGGTCAAAGTGACGGTGTTGTCACCCGTCTCGGGACCGGAGACGGGGACGATCGAGGCAAGCGCAGGTACCGGGACATAGGTGTAGCGCACCGGGCTGCTGACGCCGCCCGCGGTGGCGACGGTGACATCGACGATGCCGGTACCCGCGGGCACGTCGGCGGTGATCTGGGTATCCGAGACGACGGTGAACGAGATCGCGGTATTCGCGCCGAAACGGACGGCGGTCGCGCCGGTGAAATCGGTCCCGGTCAGGACGACGGTGTTACCCCCGGTCTCCGGACCGGAGTCCGGGACAACGGAGCCGAGTACGGGTGCAGGGACATAGGTGTAGGCCACCGGGTTGCTTGTGCCACCCGTCGCGGTGACGGTGACGGCCCTGCTGCCGGTACCTGCGGGGGCGATGGCGCTGATCTCGGTGTCGGAAACCACAGTGAACGAGGCCGCCGGGGTCGCGCCGAAACGGACGGCGCTGGTGCCGGTGAATCCGGTGCCCTGGACGACGACGGTGTTCCCGCCTATCTGGGGCCCGGAGTCCGGGGTGGTCGAGACCACCGTCGGTGCGGCGACATACGTGTAGAGGACCCCGTTACTGGTGCCACCAGCGGTGGCGACCGTGACGACGACGGGCCCAGCGCTCCCAGCGAGTGCCACAGCGGTGATCTGGGTGTCGGACACCACGGTGAACGAGATCGCCGGTGTCCCATTGAAAGACACGGCTGTGGCACCGGTGAGGTTCGTGCCGGTCAGGGTGACGGTGTTGCCACCGGCCTCGGGACCGGAGTCGGGGACGATCGAGGCGAGCGCAGGCGACGGAATGTAGGTGTAGCGCACCGGGCTGCTGACGCCGCCCGTGGTGGCGATGATGACATCGACGATGCCGGTACCCGCAGGCGCCAACGCACTGATCTGGGTGTCCGAAACGACGGTGAAAGCGATCGCGGTATTCGCGCCGAAACGGACGACGGTGGCGCCGGCGAGGTCGATGCCGGTAAGGACGATGGTGTTGCCTCCCGTCGCCGGACCGGAACTCGGGATGATCGAGGCGAGTGTCGGTGCTGGGATGTAGGTGTAGGTCACCGGGTTGCTGGTGCCGCCGGTCGCGGTGACGGTGACGTCGGCTGTGCCGATGCCGGCCGGTGCTATGGCGGTGATCTGGGTATCGGAGTTGACGGTTAAGGCCATCGCCGCTCTCGCACCGAAGTTCACCGCGGTGGTTCCGGTGAATCCGGTGCCGGTGAGGAGGACGGTGTTGCCACCGGTCTGTGGACCGGAGTTCGGGACAACCGAACTGAGTGTCGGTGCCGAGATATAGGTGTAGGACACCGGGTTGCTGGTGCCGATCGGGTTGGTGACGGTGACCGCGACCGTACCGGCGCCCGCGGGGACTACGGCGGCGATCTGCGTTGCGGAGAGCATCGTGAACGAGATCGCCGCAGCCGCACCGAATTTCACGGCTGTCGCACCGGTGAGATTGGTGCCGGTGAGCACAACGGTGTTGCCGCCCGCCGCCGGGCCGGAGTTCGGGACGACCGAGGTCAATGTCGGCGTGGTCAGATAGGTGTAGGTCACCGCATTGCTGGTACCACCCGCGGTGGTGACGGTAACCGGCACCGTTCCCGTCCCCGGTGGAGCGATCGCGGTGATCTGCGTGGGGGAATCCATGGTGAAGGTGGTCGCGGTCGAACCGAACCGCACCGTGGTAGGCCCGGTGAACCCGGAGCCGGTGATCACCACCGTATTGAACACGGACGGTGGCCCCGAACTCGGCGAAAGCGACGTGATAGTAGGACGGAATGGGACATAGATGTAGGGCAGCGGGTTGCTCATACCGGCCGGGGAGGTGACGGTCACCGCGACGATGCCGGTCCCTGGCGGAACGGTTGCGGTGATCTGGGTGTCCGACACGATCGTGAACGAAGTGGCCGCAGCACCACCGAAATTCACCCCGGTCGCGCTGGACAGACCTGAACCGTTGACGGTAACCCTGACCCCAGTCGGCCCTTGAGCAGGACTGATCGACCTCAAGGAGGGAACCGGCACATAGGTGTAGGGCAGTGCGTTGCTCGTGCCGCCCAGCAGTGCGGTGACAGTGACTGCCACCGTAGCGGTTCCGGCAGGTGCGATGGCCGTGATCCGGGTATCGGAGTCGATGGTGAATGTGGTTGCCACCGAGCCGAAACGGACAGTCAATGGACCGACACCACTGAATCCGGTGCCGGTGACCACCACACTATTGCCCCCCGACGCCGGCCCCGAAGTCGGCGAAAGCGACGTGATAGTAGGCATGGGGCTCCCCTCCCACAGTGACGCAAGATGAAAGTTCCCTGCATCGGCGCCGAGTTCGTTGTGGCACAGCTCTATCCAGTAACCCTCGAGCTACTACCACTTGGCAATGGAATCCCTGATCCGATTTTGTCCGTTATCGGCAGAGCCCGGTCTGGACCGACTGTCGATTCGAACGAAACCCGAATGATGCCGAGCCCCGTCCAAACAAGGTTGTAGAAGCTCATGCTGCTTCCGCGCGCTGATGTAGCTGGTTCGGTGCGATACGCCGAGACCGATGACGTCGAATCGATGGTGCTACTGACCGCCGATCCCGATATGGCCGAGATCGACTGGCCGCGCGATCTCGCGGTGCCGCTGTTCATCGCCTTGCTCACCGGCCGCTGCGGTCGACTGTAGGTCGGCGCCCGCCTGTTGCCTGATAACTATGGTTATCGGGCACTGCGGAAAGGTGTCAGTCCAAACCGCCTGCGGTTCCGAATAATTGCTGATGCAACGGCCGAATCTTTTGCCTCGCATCGCCGTCTGTCATCAGGACGGATTCTGATCCTGGCGTGAGGGGTTGACTGTGTCTGGTATCGGCAAGTATGCAGGTGAACCGTTTGTCCGGCGTGCTGTAACTGTCGCGGGTTCATTGGCAGTGGCCGCGACGGTGGCGGTGTCAGGCATGGCCTCGGCGACTGCGCAAACGATGCAAACCAACCGGCAAGCCTCCTCTTGCCCCGGAGGCTGGAACTACAGCCCTTGGTGGGGAGACTCGGCAGGGAGCAAGTGCTGGAATCCCGCTTACGTCAAAGGCTGGGTCGCAGACAGCTATAGGGACGGTAAATGCGTGCAAATGCGCTTCGACTGGTACCGGAACGGAAAGTGGGCTGGTACCAAGTACTCACCCCGCGTCTGCGACTCCGCCCATGCTAGGGAATTCGAGCTCACGTCGCCCGACCCGCATGCCGACTCGGTGAATTGGGACTTTTACCGCGTCTAGTGCGGTACCGAAGAGGCGACGGCACCCAGGCAACCGACGCCGGTATCAGCGCAAAGATCGATTAGTTGCCGTCGGTGGTGGTCAGGTGTGGGCGCGGGTGTCGAGGAGGTCGCCGAATTCGGCGGCGTAGGCGAGGTGGCGGCGGAGCCGTTCGGCGCTGTCGCGAGTCCGTTGCCGGCATTGCTGCAAAAACTCCCGTGCCTGCACGTGTTGTTCGCCGGTGGCGGTGGGGTCGTCGAGGACCTGGAAGGCGTCGAGGAGCTGCTTCATCTCCGCGAGGCTGAACCCGAGGGGCTTCATGCGCCGGATGATCAGCAGCCGGTCGACATCAGCGGTGGTGTAGAGGCGGAACCCGCCGGCCGAGCGCGCCGAGGGGGTGACCAGCCCGACTTCTGCGTAGTGGCGGATCGTTTTGATCGACAGTTCGGTGCGTTCGGCGACGTGGCCGATCTGCAGGAACCCTTCCCCGCCTGGTTCGCCCATCGGTCAGTGCGCTCCGGCTAGGTGGCCGGAGAGGCGGCCGTGGCGGGCTTCGGAGGCGGGGTTGAGGCCGATGATCTCCACGGTTTTGCCTTTGGCGGCGTATTTGGTGGTGATCGCGTCCAGGGCCGCGACGGTGGAGGCGTCCCAGATATGGGTTTCGGACATGTCGATGACGATATGGTCGGGGTCGGTGGCGTAGTCGAACCGGTAGACCAGGTCATTGCTGGAGGCGAAGAACAACTCCCCGCGCACCTTGTACACCCGTCGGCCCTGTAGGACACCGTCGTCGGTGATGGTGGGGTCGTCGAATCCGGTGACCTGGGTGAAGTGGGCGACGCGGTGAGCGAAGGCGACCATCGCGACCAGCACACCGACGATCACGCCGTAGGCGAGGTTGTGGGTGGCCACGGTGACCGCGACGGTGACCAGCATGACCAGGGTTTCCGCGATCGGCATGCGACGCAGGGTTTTCGGGGCGATGGAGTGCCAGTCCACGGTGCCCACCGACACCATGATCATCACAGCGACCAGGGCGGCCATCGGGATCTGGGCCACCAGCCCGCCCAGGCCCACGACGAGGATCAGCAGGAACACCCCGGCGAGGAAGGTGGAGATGCGGGTGCAGGCGCCGGAGACCTTGACGTTGATCATGGTCTGCTCGATCATCGCGCAGCCGCCCATACCGCCGAACAGCCCGGTCACCATGTTGGCCACACCCTGGCCCCAGCCTTCGCGGGTTTTGTCGGAGTGCGAATCGGTGATGTCGTCGACCAGTTTCGCGGTCATCAGCGATTCCAGTAGTCCGACCAGCGCCATCGCCAGCACATACAGGCCGATGATCTTCAGGGTGTCGAGAGTGAGCGGCACATCCGGGAAGAAGAACGTGGGCAGACTGTGGGGAAGTTCGCCCTCGTCACCGACATTCGGGACGTTGAGCGCGAACACCATCGTCGCCGCGGTCAACGCAACGATCGCGACCAGCGGCGCCGGGACGACGGTGGTCAGTTTCGGCAGGAACACCATCACCACCAGCCCGGCAGCGACCATCGGATAGACGAGCCACGGCACCCCGAGCAGGTGCGGCAGCTGGGCGGTGAAGATCAGAATCGCCAACGCGCCGATGTCGATAAAATGATCGGTTTACCGACATCCCTGAGCTGTCCGGGCAACGAAGTCTCCGAAGTCGATATCGGGGGATGGGAACCAAACCAAGCGAGGTCAGGCGAGTGGGTTGGTCGAGAAGTCGACCTGGCGGCGGGCGTCGGACAGCAGATCAGACTTTGACCGATCCAGCGATGTTGGTGTTGTGCACCGAACAGACCCACCATGCCTCGTTGCGCTCGAGCAGGACCCAGGTGCCTCGGTTGGCGACAGAGAATTCTGCGGTGTGCAGTGTTTGCTCGACGTTGACGACTGCGTGTTCGGGTGTCAGGAGACGTAGGGCGATGAGCTCGAAGTGGGCTCGCGCGTCCGGGCTGTCACCGAGGCGTTTGCGATGGTAGTCGTGCAGTTCGTCCCAGCCGCAGAAGATTGCGCCCGCCGGCGTGATGAAGACGACGTCTTCGGTGAATGGCTGGTCGAAGGCTGCTGCGTCTTTGGCTTCCAACGCGGATTCCAGTGTCCGGAACAGGGCTTCGATCTCGACAGTCGTGGCCGTGTCGGCATCGGAGATCCCGGCCGTGGGGCGGGTACTGGACGGGGCGTGCTCGCGAGAACTCACTCGCCGCACGCTACGCCGGCGTGTCTCCACCTCTGGCGTTCAGGCAACCCACGCGGTGGACCGCGTGGGCACGCTCTCCCCTGACGAATACCGGAGATGTCCATAGATCGTTCGCCTCCAACGGCACTCGCCAACCTACATCACGCGAGTTGTGGAACCATCAAAATTGGCTGATGCCAACCTCTTCCGCGCCGGGTGGTGTCGAATTGCCATTGATCGGCGGTGTTGTCGATGACCGATGTAACCAGTCAGGAGTGCCCGCGTGCCACACGAAATCGATCCGGCTGTCTTCCCGCATCTGGATGCGGACCTCGACCGCGTCCGGGATGTTCTCGGCCCCGTGCGGTTCGAGGGCCGCCCCGAGTTGACCGCACTCACCGACGAGGGCCTGGACACCTCGCGTCGATTGGTTCGTCCTACTTTGACCTTATTGTCGTACTACCTGCTCACCGATCCGGCGGCGCCGGCCGATGACCGGGCGGTGCGCGCCGCTGCCGCGGTGGAGCTGCTGCATCTGGGATCGCTGTATCACGACGACGTCATCGATCACGCGGACCAGCGGCGTGGCCGTCCCAGCGCCAATGCGGTGTGGGGTTCGCACATGGCCGTATTGGCCGGGGATGCCGTGACATCCTCGAGTACGCGCATGCTGGCCGACCTCGGCCAGCGTGAAGTTTCCGCGGCGGCGATCGTGAGTGAGCAGATGTGCGCGGGCATGGTGATCGAGGCCGCCGATCAGTATGTGGCATCCCGCAGCGAGCAGGCCTACCTGGACTCGATCGACGGCAAAACAGCGGCGCTGCTGTCGCTGGCCTGCCGGGTGGGTGCGATGCAGGCCAGTCGCTCCGAGGATCAGGAAGAGGCGCTGGCCCTGTTCGGTCGACAGTTCGGGTTGGCCTACCAGCTGTATGACGACATCCTCGATCTGACCTCGACCGCCGAAGAGATGGGCAAGCCCGTCAACGCGGATCTGCCCGAGGGCATCTACACCCTTCCCGTGATCCGCGCGGCTGCCCGTAACCGGGACCTTGCCCGTCTGCTACGCAGAACGATGACGGCCGAGGAAGCCGCACGCGCCCGGGAGCTTGTCATCGCGTCTGGCGCCGTACAGGAAGCACAGGCAGGCGCCGATGAATTCATGGCCCAGGCCGCTGGTCAGCTTGCCGCCCTGCCGGTTGACCCGAGCGCCCGCCACGCGATGATCGCCTACGCCCGATCGGTACTCGATCGCCGAACTCCGCGTCCTGTCGGCGTCCCGCAGTCGAGGCAGCCACGCACCGACAGTGAGGTGTTCGCGCCGCAGGTCATGTCCTGGCTGAGGAACTGGATGGCCGACACCGGCCTGATCACCTCCCCGGCCGAGTTCGACCGTCACCACCGGTGGGCAGGAGCATTCCGGTTCCCGAGACAGCTCGCCGCTGCGGCGGACTCGCCCCGTGAACAGGCCTTCGTCGGCATGTGCGCGCTGACCGTGGTGTGGGATGACCTGTTCGAGGATCCGCGATTGGGGGATCCCGAAGCCGTCACCGCCCTGCGGCAAGGACTGGTGGCCGTGCTGCGCCAGGATCCGCAAACGTCGCAGCGGCCCGGCGCGATCGCGACGGCGTGGGCGAGTCTGTGGCCGCGCCTGCGCGAGGGCCGCACTATCGGTTGGCAGCAGCGGTTCCTCGACAGCGTCGAAGAATGGTTCGACGCCTGCGAACGCGAAGCGCACCATCGCATAGACTGCTACATCCCCACCACAGCCGACCACCTGCCACTGCGGAAATCGACCTTTGGGACCGAAATCGTCCTTGCCTGCATGGAGGTCTACCAAGACCTCGAACTGCCATCGACGCTGCGAAGTCACCCAGTGATCCGCCGTTTCGAGGAGCTGCTGTTCTGGGTGACGGCCGCGGAGAACGACCTGGCGGGGCTGGAGCAGGACGAGGCCGACCATATCCCCTACAACCTGGTCAGGGCGATCCGCCACGAGACCGGATGTAGCCGCGAGGAAGCCGTCGAGCAGGTGCAACACCAGGTGGCCGAGAAACGCGCCCAGATCGACGCGGTCACCCGCTACATCCCCCCGCTGCTCCGCATGATTCCCGGTCTATCCGGCCGGCGGAAAGAGTACCTGTCGATCTACGAGAACAGTAAGGACACGGCGTTCGGGCTGCATCAGGCCGCTCGGTACACGCCGACCTCCGATTCCGCAGCGCCGGAGTTGGAACGGTTGCGCCGTGAGCTCTACCACTACCCGGCCGCCGATCCGGCGTATACCAGGGTGTAAGTCCCGCATTGCCGGCGAAAGCGGGTGGTCCCGAACGATTCACCAGGGTGCCCGTGCGGGACACCGTTCAATACTCGCCAGCTGTGTGGACACGCCGACGTGCGCGGGAGTGCGCAATGCGTGGTGACACGGTCACGCGCTCCCAGGCCTCGGCCTAATCCGGGCCGGATGCGGCGCAATACCGGAATCTACGCAGGTCAGGCCATGGCAGCGCCGGTTTACGCCGATGCCTGTCAGCTCGGCGGCCACCGAAATCGTGGAGACGGCCTGCCCCGATTCGGGCTGCTGGGCGTGTCGATCCGAACCCGTCACCATCCTCGCTGTCCTCTCGATCACATTATCTACGGACAATGCTTGCACTCTACTGTCGAGAGTGCTAAAAGTTATCTATGTCAGATGACATAAGTTATCTGAGTTACCTTCGATCGAGAATGGAGTGAACTGGAGGTGACGACCATGCTGATGCGCACCGATCCCTTCCGTGATCTGGATCGCCTGACGCAGCAGGTGTTCGGCACGCCCGCTCGTCCGGCGGTGATGCCGATGGACGCCTGGCGCGAGAATGACGAATTCTTCGTCGAGCTGGATCTTCCCGGAATCGAGCCGGACTCTTTGGAGCTGGATGTCGAACGCAACGTCTTGACCGTGCGGGCGTCTCGTCCGGAGCTGGACTCGGACCGGTCGATGATCGCCGCCGAACGCACCCGGGGTGTGTTCAGCCGCCAGCTGTTCTTGGGCGAGAACCTCGACACCGACGCGATCCGCGCCGACTACCGCGACGGCGTGCTGCGGTTGAGGATCCCGGTCTCGGAGAAGGCCAAGCCCCGCAAGATCGAGATTTCACACCACGACCACGAACGTCAGGCCATCAGCGCCTGACGGCCGGCCGACGCTGCCAGAAAGGGGGCCGGCAATGACCGCAATGACCGCATCGATCGGGACCAGAGCGGACGAGCTGTCCCGGCTCGATGCCCGGCTGCTCGTCCTCGATCCCGATCTCGAGGGCCTGTTCGCCGAGGTCGACGCCGCCTTGCGCCCGGCCCGCGAATGGCGGCCACCGCGGACCGCCGCGGTGCCCAGCCCGGGGTCGCGGCGCGCCGGTCATCGGCGAGAGCCTCCTCGGCGACAACGGCGCCCACCGGACCCGCTGCACCCCCGCCAGCGCAGCCCGCCCGGGCGCAGCGGAGCCCTACATGGCCAACCGGAAGCGAACAGAGCGAGGTGATGCCCGTTCCTGCAGAAAGCAAAAGGGGATTCCAGGGGCGGCGAACGGCGCCTGCGCCCGAGAGCATCCTCCGCGACCGTTCGGACCGCATGCACAGCCACCGGACGTGGCACAGCAGGCAGAACCCGTTCCCGCCCCTGGCAGAACCAAGCTGTCCAGTTTGACGATAGGTGAGCCCAAGTCGCGTGTGATGGCGGCGCAGTCCCGGCAGCTCGCTGCGTGGTCGTCGCGCCATCCGGGCAGCAGGCGCACACACGGCCGCAGCCGGGCAGCGGCCGTGTGTGCGCACCGCCCTGGTGTAGCAGGTCCGGCAGATCGGGCCTTCCCGGTTCGCGGCCTTGGCAGCGCGGCGGCCGCGGCGCCCGCAGCGGACGCAGTCGCGAACAAACCAGCGTTCGTACTGCTCTGGCGTGGCGTGTAGGCGGAGTTCGTTCCTCGGCGCGGATCCGGGCGCGTTTGGGCCGGATCGGGGTGGCCATGTCGACCACGTCGGCCTCGCCGGTGGTGACCTGGCGAGCCTGGTTCTCGGCCTTGGTGGCGATCAGTTGGGCCGGGGTGCAGTTGAAGATGTCGCAGAGTGCGGCCAGCACCGGCAGCGACAGCCGGACAATTGAGACATCTGTCCCGTTGTGCGAAGCGGCATTTTATGTCCTCTGCGGCAGATCGATAGCGTCGGATTCATGGAGTGGAATTTTCAGTCGGCCGAAGACCTCGCGGCTGCCTTGCGTGTCGGTGCGGTGACCTCGGTGGAACTGACCGACGAGGCGATCGCCCGTATCGAGCGCGACGACAAGGTGATCAACGCGATCTGCGTACCGGACTTCGACCGCGCGCGAGCCACCGCACGCGATGCCGACCAAGCGCGCGCCCGCGGCGAGGACCGGCCGCTGCTCGGCATTCCAGTGACGGTCAAAGAGTCCTACAACATCGCCGGGCTACCCACGACCTGGGGCATGCCAGCGCAGCGGGACTACGTGCCTGCCGAGGACGCGGTACAGGTGTCGCGGCTGAAGGCCGCCGGCGCGGTGCTGCTCGGTAAGACCAACGTGCCGTTCATGCTGCGAGATATCCAGAGCTTCAACGAGATCTACGGCACCACCAACAATCCGTGGGATCACGGCCGCACGTCGGGTGGGTCCTCCGGCGGTTCGGCGGCGGCCCTGGCGTCCGGGTTCGGTGCGCTGTCCATCGGCTCCGACCTCGCCGGTTCGCTGCGCACCCCCGCGCATTTTTGCGGTGTCTACGCGCACAAGCCGACACTCGGGCTGGTGGCGGCCCGCGGTATGGGCGCGCCGCCCGCGCCGGTCTTGCCGATCGACCTCGACCTCGCCGTCGTCGGCCCGATGGCGCGCACCGCCCGCGACCTCGCGCTGCTGCTCGACGTGATGGCCGGACCGGACCCGCTGACCCACGGCGTCGCCTACGACGTCGCACTGCCGCCCGCGCGCCACGAGCGGCTGGCCGACTTCCGTGTCCTGATCATCGAGGACCATCCGCTCATTCCGACCGGATCGGCGGTGCGGGCGGGCGTGAACCGGGTCGCCGAGGCGCTCGTCGACGAGGGCGCCCGCGTCGAACGGCGCAGTCCGCTGCTGCCCGATCCGACCGAAGCGGCGACGCTTTACATGCTGCTGATGCTGTCGAACGCCGCCGCAGGTATTTCCGTCGACGTGTACGAACAGCTGCAAACCCACGCCGCCGCCCTGAGCGCGGACGACCGGAGTCTCGATGCGGCGCGGCTGCGCGGCATGGTGCTCAGCCACCGCGACTGGGTCGAGGCGAACAACCGTCGCGAACTCCACCGCCACGGCTGGCGGCAGCTCTTCGCCGAGTTCGATGCCGTGGTGTGCCCCATCACGCCCACTCCCGCCTTCCCGCACGACCACAACGGAGGTCTGGAGAACCGGCACATCGACATCGACGGCGTGGAGTACCCGTACTTCGACCAGCTCGTCTGGGCCGGTGTGGCCACCATGCCCGGCCTGCCTGCCACCGCCATACCCGCGGGCCGGTCACCTGAAGGGCTGCCGGTGGGGGTGCAGCTGATCGGTCCGATGTTCGAGGACCGCACCCCGCTGCGGCTGGCCGAACTGCTCGAGCAGACGATCGGCGGCTTCCAGGCACCGAAGTAGGGCGTACTACCGCATGTCCGTCGAGGACGGGGGCCGATGACGAACAGCAAGCTGGTCGCACAGAGCACGGTCGAGGACCTCGACCGGTCAACCAGCACGACCGGCGACGGGAAGGCCGTGACGACCCTGCGGCTGTCGGGACGGTTGGCCCGATGAGTCAGTCGTCGTCGGCGCTGTCTGGGTCGCGTCGCGGCCGATGATTCCCGCTCTGCCAGGAGTTCGTGTTCCCCGGTCGTCTCGGCAGCACCGTTTTCGGCCTGGTCCCGTTACGCACGTTCGATGAGTCCCGCTCGGCGGGGCCTGGTTCGAAAGTACCGCGTTGCCGGGGACCGAGACCGCCGGTGTGGTCATCACTGCACTGACCGTGTCGTGGAGTGCACCGGCCCGCAGGAGGTCACCGCTGGTGAGGACTCCGATGAGGCGATCGTCCTGGTCGAGAACAGGCAACGCCGCATAGCCCGATTCGGTGAGCATCAGCGCCGCCCCGCGTGCCGTGTTGTAGTGCCGCACGGCGATGATCGGTCTTTGCATGACCTCGCACACCGGCAGGTTCTGCTGCCACATACCGAACGGTACGCGCATGGCCGGACTTCCGCGATTTGCGTTGGGCGAGCACCCATCATGGTGCCGGCGGTCTCCGCAGGGACAGGACGGCGGCTGTGTGGGGACGGCGCCGACACGCAGCGTGATGACCTTGACCGTCGATGTGATCAGGGCAGGCGCGCACTAGGGATATGCGCCCGATCGCGCCGCAGGCATCGACTGGTCGATTGATCGACGCCGGCGACAGGAGCCGTAGCGCCGACCGCACCTCCCATGGGGGAGCTGACAGTGTGCCTCGGTGCCGCCCGAAGCGCCCTGCGCAGCGGCCTTGGCAGTGTGGACTATCGTGCGGCGACCGCGGATGTTCAGGTGTGTTTTCCCAACGCGGACAGCGAGTCAAGCGGGATCTATTGACAGTTCCGTTCGTCGGATCCGTCGCCGCAGTCGTCGTCCCCATCGCACAGCCATTGTTTCTGGACGCATCTGTCGTTGTCACATCTGAATTCGTTCGGCTCGCACAGGAATGTTCCGCTGTGGCATTCATTGCGGGCTTCACCTGGGCCGAATTGGAAGGACAGCAGCGTCTCTGCGCCGACGGGTACGGCGAATTCGGCCATGGCCGGCGCCGGCGCCAGTGTCAGCCACACCGCGGCTATCCCTGAAGCTGTTGCGAGGACGGGAACGATACGCATGAGGAACCCTCTCCATAGTGAGATTCAGTCTCTTCGCGTGCGGAACTTCGGTCTCCAGCAAAACGATCGAGCGCTCGTATCCTGCCCACGATCGCACACCACCGCGCCGAACCGGTGCATTGTCGGTGGTCCGCATCCAGACGCGGGAACACGGAATCGATTTCAGAGGGCACGTGCACGCCTCCTGACGGTTAGACCGCAGCTGCTGCCCTGAGTGAGATCGGCCATCGGATGGCCTACATCAGGCCCGGCGCATGAACGCCAAAGTGTAGTAGACGTTCTCGATGTTCCGTTCGACCACGCTGACCAGCTCCCAGCCCTGAGATTCGAGCAGCTCGATTCCATTGACCAGGTGGACGACCGGATCGAAGATCGCACGCTGGTAGCCGGCCGAGCCGAACACGAAGCCGCCAGCCTGAGCCGAGCTCAGGACCAGGTTCCGGCGCGGATAAGACCGCAGGTCCACCACGCCGTTCAACACGGCGATCACATCGAAAACAGGCCCGGGTGCAGGGGTATTCACGTCTCCATCGTTCTGCATACCCGCCGAGTCGCACATAACGGAGGCAAACATCGAGTGCCCCTCGAAGATGGGGTACCGTTAACGGTCGTGTCACCTGGTACATGAAACTCTGCATGGCTAGGTAGTCGCCGGAATTACTCCTGTTCGGTCGCTGACGTGAGGTGACGGTGCAGTGATGTCTTGGGATTCCGGTCTTTGCTGGTGATTTCGCCGAGGCTGCTTCCTTGTTAGCACGGTGTCGCCGGGGCTGGTGGGTAGAGACTACTCGGTGGCTGTGCGGATTTTGTCGACCGCGCCGGCGGTCGCGTCCGCGATGACGGTGTTGGCTGCGGTCTGTGCTGCGGTCACGGTGTCGACACCCGCGGCGAGCGCTTGTTCGGGGTTGCCGGTCGCTGCCAGTTCCTGCGCTGCGGCATCAGGGGCTTGGAATGTGGCGGACAGGATGTGGTTGAAGGCCGGGAAGATGACCGCTGCGCCCACGTCGATCGCCGCCACCACTGCGACCTGCGCGGCGCCCTGCGGGGTGACGGTTGGTGTGGGGTTGGGCACGATGGGCAGGTTGAGCGCGGTGTAGGTGTCTTGGCGGGCGGTCTGGAGGGCCGTGGCGATCGCGGGCGGCCCGTCCGTGGCCGCGGGTACGACGTTGAGCAGGCCGACCACGCCGACCTCGAACGCGTTCAGTGCCCTGGGCGCCACTATGGTGCCGTCGGCGAGGATGGTCTGCTGTGCCGCGGCGTTCGTGGGCCCGGTGATCGATGCGGCGGTGATGCCGATTGCCTTCACCGGGTCGTTCGACTGCGAAGCGGTGAGGAACGTGCTCGGTGCCTGTTGCGTCGTGACGGAGGCTGTTACGGCGGTCTGAACGGCGAGCGGGCAGATGATCGAGCAGTAAATGACTTGATTCCGCAGGAAGCTGGTGATGAGACCGCCGGGCGGTACCGCCTCGGCCGCCGGCCCGACATCCTGCACCACGGTCGGCGGTGACTGAGGCTGAGTGACCGGGGCCGCGGATGCGGTGGCCATGGCGGGGATGCCCGCGACGGCGATCCCCGTGGCTACGACACCGGCGTGCAGGCAGATCGGTATCCGCATTGTGCTCCTCGAGTCGACGGTGACATAGAACCACGATTTGCGCGTGTGGCGCGGAGCAAACGTGTCCCCGGCAAGAAAATTCGAGGGTTGCGACGTGTGCCCCGACACCGGGCTCGCCCGTCTGCCCTACGGCCAGCCCAGCAACTCCTGGATGCCGCGACCTGCGGCGAAAACCCCGCCACGCACCGCTGACTGGGCCGAACACGGCTTCATGTGCCGGGTGACACGATCCTACGCTCGAGGTGGGTGTTGTAGGTCCGTAGCGTGCCCGCCGACAGCCGTGCCCGGACCTTCGGGATCACTTCGCCGAAGGTGAGGACCGCCGCGCCGACGGTGACGAGATCGGCAGGGGAGATGCCCATTTGGGTCAGCAGCAGTCGGGCGGCGGCGACGGTTTCGGCAGTGGCCGCAGGTTGGATGCGTGTCGTCATCGGCGCACCGCTTGGAGCATCTGGCCCTGGTTTGGGAGCGGTCGGAGGGCGGTATCCAGATGCAAAGACTTATGGGTTCCGACCAGGCCGACGCTGAAGATCCGCCACCCATCGGCCGCGCGAATCGGCAACCCCCTGACCGACCATGTTCCACTGTCGGCCAAGCAGACAGTTACGGTCTTAGAGGGCTCGGCGGTGCCAAAGACCCGAGGGAACTGTCCGGTGTTCGTCGTACTGTTCGATGGTGACGTGATCCTTGGAACTGGCAGATTCATTTGTCTCTCCGTACTTTCAAGGCCAGCGAAGTCACCCCCGCCAGCGGGGCGAAGAAGCGTGGCCAGGCTCGGCGCATGCGGACCGCCGTCCTGCTCGCGCTCGACGAGTTCGCGATGCAGCGCTGACGCGTTTCCGCGCCAATAGGCCAGGCGGACACGAAGATCCCCGTCGCCAGTCCTGATTGCTTGCGGCGCGGGTGAATACGCAAACGTGGACAACGACTGCGTCTCGCGTCCGGAGCAGGCTCCAGTCGCCCCGGACGGGGCAACCGACCAGTGCAAGGACGGTACCTACAGCTTCAGCCGACACCGCGCGGGCACCTGCTCGCATCACGGCGGAGTCACCCGATGGTTGGTCAGCCTGCCGTAACCCGTGGTACCCCGTCTCCTTCGTTCTCGACCCGCCCGACGAACTGGGCGCTTCGAGATCACCTGTCCCCACCCAGGATTTCGATCCTCGTTGCCCGCGTGACCTGCGACGCGGACCAAGTTTTCGTACTACATGCAGTTCCAGGTGTATTGAACGGCGGAGAAACGGCGGGCCGACAGGTCGTCCTCGGACATGAAGAAGTGAGCGGCGCCGCCGTCGCCCCATTCCATAGACCCTCCGTCGGAGTCCAACTGGAGCAGCAGCACGTCCTTGGCGGGGTCTCGGTCGTCGTACTGACACAACCAGGGATAGCCGCCTACCCGGCTGCCCAGCTTTTCGCTCACACCGTAGGTGATGTCTTCTTTGGGTGCGTCTGGGAAGAGCGTGTCGAACCGGTCATCGCCGTAGAGCACTGGCATGCGGTCAAGAGTGCCGGTCACCGCGAGCCCCTCTGAGGGGCGGTAGAGCGGAGTGTTCTCCAGTCCTTCCAGGGCCGGCAGCGCACTGCGAGGACTCCAGCCGGCCTCGACGGTGGGATGAAAGCGGATATGGAATTGGTCAGGCGATTCACCGAACCCCAGCCCGAACACATCGTCGGCTCCCACGAAGAATTGCAGCAAACCCGCAGAAGGGTAGCCGCTCAGCGGCGGGAGATCGGCGAAGTTGAGCTGGATGAGGAAGGCCATCTGCTCGCCGTGGCGATCTCGCGGGAACTCCGCGGCGTCAACGAGGTACGGCTGCCCCCCGACCTGGGTCTGCCAGGGCTGAGCCGGGGAGGTATCGGCGATATCGAGACGGATGAACTCTCGCTCGGTGGCGATCAGTTGATCGCGCAGCAGCCCGTGGTCCGGATCCAGTCCTGAATAGTCGGGTGGCACTCCCTGACTTTAGGCTCTTCTTCCCAACGAACGAGCTACTCCCCGGCCAGCCCTGCCCAGGACTGGCTGCGTCCATGATTACGAACCGCGCTTGTCCGTTGGGTCGTGACTGCTCTCACCTGGCTGGGGTGAAGGAATGCTGTTCGGCGTTCTGCAGGTAGCCCAGGTACTTGCTGGGCTCCTGGCCGCGGAGCAGGCGCAGCAGGAAGCTCGTCGCCGTACCCGCATGGAATTCCCAGTCTTGGCCACGGGCGGATTCGAGCGCGATCTGCCACGAGGCGGGGTCGTTATCGGGCCTGGCGACCCAGTGGAGGTAGTAGCCCAGGCTGGAGTAGGCCCATAGGACGGGGCGAACGCCGGGTTCGTTGAAGATCAACGGTTTCGTCTGGTCTTCGGGGTCGTCGTCTTCTTCGTCCTCCCAGATGATCTCCAGTCCGCGCATGCGCTCCTGGTGGATCAGCACCTGATCGTAGTTCTTATCAGTCGCGTACGGCTGCAAAAGGACCGTGTCATTGCCGATCAGGCCCGGACCCAACGCATTGACCAACGCTCGGAAATCGCTGGGGATGCTCGCTCCCAGGGCTTGGCTGGCAGCTTCCCAGTCGGTCGGTGTGCTGCGGTACGGCTGGACTCCCAGGAGGTCGCGGATATCGTCGAGGTCGCTCATTCGTGTCCTTCATATGGCTGTCCGAATTCGTGGACACTACCCTTGTCCGATTTCGTGGTGCCGTCCAAATTCCTGGACAGGCGCCGTCCAGATTGGTGGACGTAGCCACCAGGACGTGCCGACCAGCCAGCGTCTCCACCACGCCCTCTGACAGCCGACGTGCTGTCGTTTTTCGTTTGCACTAATCGCCACCCGGGACGCCGAACGACGCCCAAATTCACCTGGAGTTGCCGCCGGAATTCACCCTTCTAGCCGCGTGGCGAGGCACGGGTGGTCCGGTCAGTTCCTTTGCCTTGCGGCTGACTTCTCGATCCAGTCCATGACGACCTCGTTCGAGAAGGCCGTGCGCACGAGCCGGTCGATCAGCGCAGCGAGCCGCAGTAGGCAGCACGTGATCGCCCTGCGGAACGACGAAGATCGGTTGTCCCAGAAGGCCATTAGGCCGGGCCGTGGTATGCCAAGATTTCGCTGCCAACATCACGCCTAGCCCCTGGAGACACTCGTGACACTCGCCTATCCAGATCTCGAGATCCCGCTCGAGCTTCTCATTGACATGGCCTCTGGCCCGCAGGACGACGACGCTATAGCCAGCGATGACGAGCAGGAGGTCGAAAGCGGCCCAGACCCAATCTGATCTGACGTCGTAACGGTCCGCCGGTTATCGGGCGGACCGTCACACACCCTTCGAGCTGAGTTACCGCTGTTGGGCCACGCCGAGGGATGCCCTCTCTGTCCCACTCGAGTGCTCAGCTGATGTGCGATTCAGCTACTTCTGGACATTAAGGCTGGTCACATTGGTATTGACGGTTAGCGCGCGACTGCCGATGGTGACGCCGGTCCCTTCTTCGGGTGAGAGAGGTTCAACGCTGATTCCGTCCTTGGCAACCGCCGCGGCGGTGTACGCCGCGATCGTGTTTCCCGAGTCGTCGACGACCCGTAGGGCGGCCGGGGCGGCGCTTCCTCCACTGAGTTTCAGGACCGGGACACCATCGGTATAAGTGAGTTCCAGAGTGCCCACGTCATCGGGCTCGACCTGTGATATCGGGGTCAGAACCAGTTCGGTGCTTTCGGGTGTGACGCCTTGTTCCTCGGTCATGTCTGCCTCCTCGGTGACGTCGACACGATGCCGACCATGAAGGCAATCCTAAGGCGAAGAATCCGGGCAGAACTCCGAATCTGCAGGCCGGCGCTAACGAGTTACCGCGCATAGTTACTCGCTATGCGCGCTCTTCGGAGGACAAGTCGCCCGGTCCCCGCTTGGCGAGTTCCCCGCTTCGGCAAAGGTCCGAACTGAGGCCGCACGCTATGTTCAGGGTCTCAGTCTGGTTGTGGCCGGTCAGCATCCGGGCGGGGTTGTCTTGCAGCAGTGTGTTGATCAGTGTGGGGTTGATTCCTTGCGCGGTGAGCATGCCTGCGAAGGCGGTCGGGATGAACACGAATCCGTTTCCGCCGTTGCGGGTCCACATTTGTTTGAGGAAGACGTCGTGGCTGAGCAGGATTTGATCCGGGTGCCGTGTCACGAGGTCCGCGACCGCGGCTGCGATGAGATCGGGGTCCGGTGAGCGGCCTTCGTGAGGGAAGGTGATGTCCATGCCGATCATGTCGAATTCGAGCCAGACTCCGCGTTCGGCGACGCTGAGCTGGTAGGTGGTGTCGGCGGCGGACGGGTCCATGTGGGCCAGGACGACCCGTTGTGGTGCTACCCCGATCTGGTCGACCACGATGTCGAGTACCTCGTGCGCGCGTCGCTGCCATCCCGGGAGGTGGATCATGAGGGCGCGGGTGGGATGGTCGAGTTGTGCCAGCGCTGCGGCGCGCAGCGAAGCGTGTTCGGCTGGGGTGAACCCGGGGGAGACACCGATTTCGCCGATGATGCCGGGTTTCACACTGTCGGGTCCGACGCCGTGGGCCAGCTCGTCGGCGATGGTGTATGCCAGTGCATCGACGGTGGTGGCTGTGATCCGTCGCCCTTCGAATTTCTCGAGGTATGCCCCGCAACCCATCACGATATTCAGCCCTGTTCGCCGCGCGGTCTTCACGAGAGCGTCCGGGTTGCGTCCGATGGCGGCGCTGGATGTGGCGTCGACGATGGTTCTCCCGCCGAGATCGGCGAACTTGGTGATCTCGGCGACGACTTCGTCAACGGGTTTAGCGGTCAGGTTGTCGAGGCAACAGTACGGGTCGTGGCGCAACGCCCACGCGGCAGCGGCGGCGACGGTGCTCGTGGTGAGGAATTCGGTGAACTTGTGGCTCGGTTGATCCCGAGCACCGGCCAGCTCGTTGAACAGGTGCTCATGCGGCAGCACCATCCCGAGTTCGCTCACCGGCACCGGGCCGGTGACCGTCTGCACAGTGGTCACCGGGCTGCTCCTGCGCGGTGACCATTGGTGCGCGCCGGAATCGCGGCGATCCCAGCAGCAGCGAGCGCCAGGACGGTCCCGACCACTGTCACGACATGAAGCGGCGCATAGGTTCCGGGCACGGCTCCGTTGAACAGCAGTGAGCCGAGTAGCTGGCCTGCGATCGAGGCCAGGCCGAGCAGCAGCAGCCCGAGGCCGCGCACCAGCAGCGCCATCAACCCGATGGACAACAACCCGAGTGCTCCGCCGGTGTACATCCACCACACGGCTGGCAGGCTGAAATGCGCCGTCCCCACGCCCAATCGGATCAGCAGACCCGCCGACAACACGACGAAACCGACAAGAAAGTTGAAGGCTATCGCGACGATCAGTGATCCGCTGTGCTGGGCCACCGCCGCGTTTCCGGCGGGCTGCCATCCCGCCAGCAGCCCCGCGCCGAAGGGCAATGCCACAAGAAAGATCGCATGCGGTACATGGAAGTTCGGGGAGATCGCCACAGCGGTCGCTACGACGGCCAAGCCGGCTCCCAGGATCCGAACACCGGACAGCAGCTGCGGTACCGCCGTCGTGACACCGATCCGGTCGCAGACCACGCCGGAAATGATCAGTCCGCAGATCAACGAGATCTGGAACACGGCCACACCGAGCGATCCCACCGAGACACCTTCGGACAGAACGACCGCCGCCCCGCACAAGCCCGCGAGGTAATTCCACCAGCCCAGGGTGCCGCTCCGCATGAGCTGGGGAAGCCTCAGCGCCTGGGCGCGCCATCGCCGATGAACACTCACGACAGCGGTCATGATCAGCAGCCCGGTACCGAAGGAAACGACCGCCGCAGCGTTTCCGTCCCCCACCGTGCTGCCGAGCGCCCCGTTGACAGCCGATTGCAGCGGACTGAGCGTTCCCGCTGCAACCGTCGCGACCAACAGAACGGCAACACGAGATGCATTCCACACCACAGCACTGGGATTCGCGGGCACCACAACAGATTTGGCGTGCTCGGACACAGGTCGGTCTCCCTTCGGGTGATCGTTCATGATCGCCCGCGCCCCCATCCGGGCCCGGCTTCAGCGCATTCCCATCGACGGGGGCCACAGACGAGCTCGCACGCGATCACCACACAAGATGAGGCGGTCTAGGGGGCGCGGTAGTGCTCGCCGAAAATCGGAAGTATGCCACCTGTCGAGCGCTCGGAGTGGTGACAGCCCCAGCTGGCACGTTGGAAAGCGGAAAGTGTTGTACCACTGCGGTTCACCTCCGTCACCGGCCCAAACGAACGCGTCAGAGGGGAACCAGACCCAGGCCATGACCGGGGCGCCGCCAAGGCGCTGGCAGCGTGGACAGGAGCACAGTTCCTGTCAAGTACTTCTGTTCAGATGCGGCGACTGGGCGCAGGGTCATTGGTCACAGCGGAAATACATTCGGACAGAGTGGGATTCGCGTCCCTGCACGTCAGGGGTCGGGTCAGGAATTACAACGGAACCCCGATACGGACGTTCTGCCGGTTCTGTCTCCCTGTGGAACTGAAGCGACCCGGTGACATCCGCCGTTTCGGGCGGGTGTCACCGGGTCGGCGCGCGTGTTCACTCGGCGAGGCGGAAACCCGCCTCCTGGACCGCGGTGGCGATCGTGTCTCGTCGGATCGGCTTGGTGGCGGCGATGGTGACCAGGCCTTCGGCGATGTCCACGTGGACGGTTCGGACGCCGGCGATCTTGCCGGCTTTGTCGCGTACCTTGCCGGCGCAGCACCCGCAGGTCATACCGGTGACGTTGTGCGTTGTCGTGTTCATCTCGGGTCCCCTTCTCGTTGAGTCGATTCGGTGGTTATGCCGGACGGGCTACGTCGCCGGTTCGGTGCGGCGCATGGTTGCCGCGGTGACGCCGGCGCCGGCGAGAGCGATGACGGCGGCGCCGATGAATGCTGCCGAGAACCCGTTGGTGAGATCCGGCACGCTGTCGATGCGGTCGGCGCCGAAGGAGGCGGCGACGGCGGTCATCGCCGCCAGGCCCACTGCGGAGCCGACCTGGTAGCTCACGTTGACGATGCCCGATGCCAGGCCGCCCTCCTCGGGACGCGCCGCGGAGATGGCGGTGCCCAGCGACGGCACGAAGGCCAGCGACATTCCTGCGGCCGCGACCAACGAGGCCGGCAGGACGTCCACCCAGAAGTTCCCGGTCGGACGCACCAGCGACATGATCGCCAGACCCAGCCCGAGCACGGTCAGTCCGGCCACGATCATCGGTTTGGCGCCGAATCGCTGCATGGCGCGGGGCGCCAGCACGATCATGCCGAGCATGATCAGGGTGGTCATCGGCAGCAATGCCGAGCCGGCGGGGAAGGCGCTGTAGCCGAGTACCTGCTGCAGGTACAGGTTCAGGAAGAACCACATCGGCACCCAAGCCGCGCCGAGTAACAGCTGGGCGATATTGGCCGCGGCGAGATTCGGTGCGGTGAAGATGCCCAGCCGCATCAGCGGCTCGCTGCGCCTCGCCTGGATCAGCACGAAGGCGGCGAGCAGTGCGGCGGCCGCGCCCAGGACACCCCACGTCTGTCCCGACGCCCAGCCCACCTCCGGCGCGCGGACGATACCGTAGACGGCCGCAGCGAGACCAGCGGCGACCGTCACCGAGCCGAGCAGATCGACGGAGCCGGAACGGGCCGGCGCGTCGGGCATGAGCGCGGGGACCGCGATCAGAGCCAACAGCGCGATCGGGATGTTGATGTAAAACACCCAGGGCCAGCTGATGTACTCGGTGATGACCCCGCCGAGGAACACGCCGGCGGTGCCGCCCGCGGGGGCCGCCGCGCCGTAGATGGCCAGCGCCTTGGTCAATTCCTGTGGCGCCGTGCCGAACAGCATCATCAGCAAGGTCAGCGCCGAGGGTGCGATCAGGGCCGCGCCGCCACCCTGGATCGCACGCCCGGCCAGTTCGATCGCGACATCGCCCGCTGCGCCCGCGATGACCGAACCCGCGAGCAGGACCGCCCACCCGGCGGCGAACACACGCCGCGCACCGAGCAGATCCGACAACCGTCCGCCGAGCAGCAGCAACCCGCCGAAGGCGATGACATAGGCGTTGAACACCCAGGTGAGGTTCTCCTGGGAGAACCCGAGATCGGTCTGCATCTTCGGCAGGGCGATCCCGATGATCGAAGTGTCCATGATGACCATGAACTGGGCGGCGGCGATGACCGCCAGGGCCCACCACTTTCGTGTGGTGGTGGCGGTGCGCGTCTGCGTACTCATGACATTCCCGTCCTTTCGGAACCTTACGGAGGGCAGATGCCCTACCCCCCTGGGGTATATATCCACTGGGGTATATGTCAACACACGCGGGTGGATGCCCGCCGAAGGTTTACCCTCGGGTGGTGTGACCGTCTCGCCGGGTTATGGCCGTGGCGACGAGTTCCTCCGGCTCGGGCGCCCGTCGGCCGGGGTCGACGGAGTCGGGTGCCCGCCCTGTGGCCGACCATGTGGAGTGAACCGCGAAGAGGTGGTCGGGGCCGGCGCCCGTCCGCGCGGGCCGTGGGCCGCGGCAGTCTCGATGGGGCGGGTTTGTGGCGGGATCGAGAAGTGCGGCGCGAACGCGGGGCCGGGATCGAGTGGCCGGCGCAGGATGTTCCGGCGCCGTGGCACCCGACCCGCGTCACGATGAGAACTCGGCGACATAGGCCGGATCCTCGACGGAACCGTGAGTGAGCCATGTCATGGACGCCCACCTTGCATATACCCCCCAGGGGTATTATGTTTTCGGGTGTCCACCACAGCAGGATCGGAAAGGCCGCGACAATGACCACTCGGACTCACTCTCATCACCATGGCGAGCACGCCGCTCATCTCGGTCACGGTCATCACGCCGAGCACGCGGCCGCGTCCGCCCACGCCGGTCACGGAGATCACGCCGCGCACGGCGGCGGAGCGCCAGGCGGGCTCCAGATCACCCAGGACGGGTACACCTTGGAGTTGGCGGAACCCATCACCGAGCCGGGTGAGATCGACTTCCGGTTCCGGATCCTGGGACCGGACGGGAAACCGGTCACCGATTACACCGCCATCCACGACCGCAACCTGCATCTCATCGTGGTGCGGCGCGAACTGACCGGGTTCTGGCATGTACACCCCGAACTGGGCGCCGATGGCACCTGGGCGGTGCGGCTGAACCTTCCGGAAGCGGGCGCATACCGCGTATTCACCGATATCGCCCCGCGCGCGCTCGGGAAGACCATCACCCTCGGTGCGGATCTCGCCGTGGCGGGTCCGTACCGACCGCAACGCGCTTCGGAGGCCGCCCGCACCGCGGTCGTGGACGGATACGAGGTGAGCCTCGACGGTGATCTCGTGCCCGGTGAGGGCCGCCTGCTCACTCTCACCGTGCGCGAGGCCGGCGCACCGGTCACCGATCTGCAGCCGTACCTGGCCGCCTACGGGCATTTGGTGATCCTGCGGGCGGGCGATCTGGCCTATATCCACGTGCATCCGAACGGTGAACCCGGCGACGGTGTGACCGCGCCCGGACCGGATGTCACCTTCCACACCGCCGTACCCGGACCCGGCACGTACCGCCTGTTCTTGGATTTCAAGCACGGCGAGGTCGTGCGCACCGCAGCCTTCACCCTGCCCACCGTTACCCACTGATTACCGCACACCGGTGAGCGGGCGCATGGTGCGCCCGCTCACCACTACCGGCGAAGGAGCCCGACATGTGCGAGTGCTGCTGTCGAAGCACCCGTGACCCACCCCAACTCGTCCGAGGAAGTATTTGCGATGCTCTCCGCGCCCATGACCAGCTCACCGTTCCACAACCACGACTACCTGCGCCTGTTCACCGCCCAGGTGACCGGCCTGTTCGGCACCGGGTTGACCACCGTCGCACTGGGATTGCTCGCCTACGAACTCGCCGGGTCCGCCGCGGCCGCCGTCCTCGGCACCGCCCTGACCATCAAAATGTTCGTCTACGTCACGGTCGCGCCGATCGTGGGCGCCTACGCCGACCGCTTCCCCCGCCGATTGTTCCTGGTGTCACTGCATCTGATTCGCGCCGCCGTCGTGCTCGCATTGCCGTTCATCGACCAGACCTGGCAGATCTACGTGCTGATCGCCGTACTCCAAACCGCTTCGGCCGCCTACACTCCGACCTACCAGGCCGTCATCCCCGACATCCTGCCCGATGAGCGCGAATACACCCGGGCCCTGTCAGCGACCCAGTTTGCCGCCACCATGGAGACCCTTCTGAGCCCCATGCTCGCCGCGGCCGCGCTGACCGTGATGAGCTTCCACTGGCTGTTCGTCGGTACCGCGATCGGATTCGCCATCTCGGCGGCGCTGGTGATCACCACCCGCATACCGAACGTGACCGCCGCGACCGAGGGCTCCTTCCGCGAACGGATCACGGTGGGCATGCGCATCTTCGCGGCCACACCGCGACTGCGCGGCCTGCTCGGATTGAACCTCGTTGTCGCCGCCGCCGGATCGGTGGTGATGATCAACACGGTCAACTACGTCCGCGACACCCTCGGTGGCACCCAGTCCGGCGTCGCGATGTTGCTGGCCGCCAATGGTTTCGGCACCATGCTCGTCGCCCTGTCGCTTCCCCGCGTGCTCGATCGCCTCGGCGCCCGACCGGTCATGCTCACCGGCGCGGCCACCCTGCTCGCCGGACTCGGTTCGGCCACCGCCCTGTCCTTCGCCGAGGCCGGTGGTTGGCGCTGGGCCGCCGCGATCGCGGTGTGGGCCACCGTCGGTATGGGCACTGCGGCGATACTGACACCCACAGGGCAGGTACTGCGCCGCTCGTCCCGGTCGGCCGACCGCCCCGCACTGTTCGCGGCCCAGTTCTCGCTGTCGCACCTGGCGTGGCTGCTCACCTACCCGATCACCGGATTGCTGACCGCCGTCGCCGGTTTCACCACGACCTGGGTGGTCCTCACCGTGCTCGCGGTTGCGGGAATTGCTGTGGCACTGCGGATGTGGCCGCATCACGATCCGGAGGTCATGACCCATCTGCACGAGGTCGGCACCATCGATCCGGCTCGACTGATCGACGCCGTACGCGTGGACGACCGCTTCTACCGGCACACCCACGCCTACGTCATCGACGCCGAACACCCACGTTGGCCGACAACACAACAGCGGCTGGTCGAAACCGCCGCCGCCTGAACAACCCCATCGAACCCATGCACCTGGTGGCCACCCGAATTCCGGGTGCCCACCATGGGGTCGGCCCACCTACGGCCCGCAGTTCACCAACTGGCAGTGGCTCTCGCTCACACTGGCCGCACCGGTCGTGGTCTGGGGTTCCCTGCCGTTCCACAAGGCAGCCTGGACCAACCTGCGTCACGCCACCGCCACCATGGACACCCTGGTCGCGATCGGCACGCTGGCCGCGTTCGGCTGGTCGCTGTATGCCCTGTTCTGGGGCACCGCTGGCACGCCCGGCATGACCCACCCGTTCGAATTCACCATCTTTCGGAAACGGCTGCAGGCCCAGGGCAAGGTGGTCGCCATGGTCGGCGACGGCGTCAACGACGCGGCCGCACTGGCCCAGGCCGATCTGGGGCTGGCGATGGGCACCGGCACCGACGTCGCGATCGAGGCCAGCGACCTGACCCCTGGTGCGTGGTGACCTGCGGGCGGCCGCGGACGCGATCCGACTCTCGCGCCGCACCTGTGCGCCGACGATCGGAAGACTCGGGACGGCGTTGGGACGGAAACTCTGTCTCTCGGGTATCAAGCCGCTGTGATCATCGAGGCTCATTATTGTCACGCCGACCTGCTCCGCGTCACCGTCGTCCTGGGCGGCGACAGAGACGCCCGCTCGGACCCGGCTTGTGTTGTCAGCTTGGTTCCGGGATGCCGATCTCTTCGCTGAGTGCCGGGGTGAATACGACCATCACGTCGTCGAGGCCGAGCCAGAAGTTGTAGCCGGTTCCGGAGGGGCCGGACGTGCCTGCCGCGATCCATACGGCCTTGTCGTCGATGCCGAGACGGATGGCCGCTGGGTATCGGATTCCGTCGTCGGGATGGTTGTCCCAACAGATGTCGGCTGTGACGATCGGTTTGTCGACCAGATCGACCCAATACTGACCGACGGTTGCCGGTACCGGCTTGATGCCGCCGAGGTCGAGTCGAAGGACCTCGGACATCGGTTTGCGGACAATCTCCATCCCGTATTCGGTGAAGGCATCGGTGGTTCTCGCCGAGTAGTGCCGGCCGCTGTCGGTGATCAGTTCGACGCCCATCCGCGGTTCGTCCCAGCCGGGATACTCCCATTCATCGACATAGATGTCCTCATCGTCGGTGGTCAGCAGGTAGTACACGACCTCGGTGATGCGCTCACCGCGCAGTTCGGCAACGATCGCCGTCAGTGATTCCTCCGCGCATTGGATTGCCTCCCGTGACATGCGTTGCGGTGTCGGTGACGGCAGCCATTCGGCGCAGGTGACAACCTCGAAACCGCGATTGGGGAAAACGGTAACCATGAAGAAGTCGTGCATTGTCGGTTCGGCGTCGGCGCAGCCGTCGCGCAGAACGATCACCTGGTAGTCGCGGTCTGCTGCGTCGTAGCACGTTGCAGCTACCATTGCGCTGGTGGCGACACCTGCGATCGCGAGCGTGTCGACACCGTTCGCACGGAGTATGAGGTCGAGATCGGTGCCTGCGAATGCGCTGACACGGCGCTTGGACACGATGACATCCTTTGCGGCGACCGGCAATTCGATCTCCGTTCCGGGTGCCCCCTCATGAAAGGCGTCGCCCGCTTCGTGGAAGGTTCGGAACAACTCGCTGTGTCGCGGCAAGTCGATTCCATCGGGGCGCAGGGCAAATCGCACGAACACTACAAGCGTGCCGACCTCGCGAACTCGGGGGAGCAGTTCGTACAGTGGGTCCACCACCTGTGCGGCGAATGGATAGTTGGCCGTGATGCCCCGCTGGACGTCCCCGATGATCAGTGCTGTGTTCACGATTGACCCATCTTGCCCGACTTCACCGCTGGAAGTTGAAGGGAATGGCTTATTTTGAGTTCAGACCTCGCCCAGGACAACACATACTCGGGTATCAGTAGCGGTCGGGCATCCTGCCCGCGTGGGCTGGAAGGGGAAGGTTTCAACTGAGGTGGAGCCCGGACACCGAAGCCGACCTGGATGTCATTGCCGCGAACCGGGAGCTGTTGCGCTACAACGCCTCCGCCGCGTGGTGCGCGGCGGAGGTCGCAGCCATCTACGTGGACGTTTGGTCGGAGTGTGTGAGGACCGCCGGGCTGCTGAGCGGCTGGTCGCTGGAGGCACCGGCTTGCCCGCAGGCGGACAGCTTGTGGCACTGCGACGGTCTGCGCCCATTGCAGGATCTGGGCGTAGAGCTGCTCGGATCGTTGGTGGTGCAGGCGCTGGTGGAGAGGTACGAGCTGGGTGCCCTTGAACGAGGCTGAACCTGGGCCTGGTTGGTTGTCATGTGCCCGAGACCAGGGGTGGGAGCTGGGAAAAGATCCGCGCTGTGGCCTGACAGTGCTACAGCGTGCGTGCTCCTGTCAGCCGTTGGTTGAGGCGCTCTGGTGCGGTTGTGTGGCGAACTTCGTGATCGTGTCGAGGTCGGGCCGGTAGCCGTTGCTGGTGTCCACGGACAGTGCTGGTACGTCGAGGTTGATCGGGTCGAAGGATTCGATGGGTGATTGGGCACTGGTGGCGATCGCCGTGACGAGACCGCTGTCGTTGTGGGCGTGACGGTGGCGGTCGGTGACGCGGTCGTGTATCAGTGCTGTTGGTGCGGTGCAGTGGATGACGCGAATGTCGGCGACCTTGATGAGAGGTGCCAGGTTTGGGAACCAGAGCTTGTGCTGGAAGGCGGCTTCAGCGACGACGCTGACCTTGGCGCGGGCCAGGACTGTGAGTACGTCGAAGAATGCGTTGAGTGCCGGAATGTTGAGGGTGTCGTATCCCTCGTCGGGGTGTTCGGGGGCGGCCAGGACCATGCCCTGTTTGATTTCGTCGCGGACGACTGTCGGGCAGCCCATCCGATCGGCAAGGGCGTGCGCGAGTGTAGTTTTGCCGCTTCCTGGTGGTCCGCTGATTACGGTCAGGATCGGTTTGGTCGCCATGCATCATTGTGGCATTCCGCTCACGTGCCATACGCCGAAGAGGTCGCTGACCACCGCGGGCGGCGTTCGGTGGCGGCTTCGATCATTGCCGTGTCGCGAGCGGCGATGGTCGGGAGCCCCGGAGAGCGGCGCATTACCTGGTGGATTGCGGGGACCGCTGCCTGTGGTGCGGGTCAGCATCGCGGGCGCTGTGACTTGACCCGTGTGATCGGACAGTCCGATCAGCTGCTTTGGATGACGGTGTATTCACCGTTGGTCCGCCAGGCCGGTCGTGTCGAATCGAGTTGCTCGACGTGTGCGGGTGTGAGGCCGACGATGACGTCGGATTTGAGGGTACGCAAGGCGGTGACCGGTGACGGGAAGTAGGCGACGAGCTCGTCGAATTCGGTTGTTGGGGGCCAATGGTTGTCCCCGACGAGCCGCCGGCAGTTGAGGTCGCCTTTCAAGATTGTTGTTGTTGGGGTAGCGAATTCGGTAGCTTAGTCAGCGGGCTGGCCCGGCATCGAACGAGGCGATCAAGGACCTGGAGACATCAGCTCGACCCAACTCGATGGGGCGTTGTTCCTGGCCCGCAACGGGTCGGTGCGCAACCCGAGCAACTTCGGCCGGACCTGGCCGGGCGCGCGGGGGAGAAGTTCTCCTGGGTCACCCCGCGGACCTTCCGCAAAGGCGCGGCCACCGCGGTCGATCACGCCTACGGTGACGCCGAAGGTGCCGCACGCCAGCTGGGCAACACCCGCGCCGTGGTCAAAGCTCACTACATCGATGTGCCCGAGACGGTTCCGGACAATCGGGACGTGCTCGAGCGCTGGGCGCTCGGCGCGAGCCCGAAAATATGAGATTTTGGCTGGCTCGGGTCGAATTCGGGCCCTTGCCCATGAACGGGAAACCCCTTCCGACTCTGGTCGGAAGGGATTTTTGCGGTCGGGTTGACAGGATTTGAACCTGCTACCACTTGACACAGGTTCAAATTCACTGAACCTATCCTGACGCTTCTAAAAATGCCTGATCAGCACACTATTTGCCAAAAGTCGAATGCTCGAGACACCCCAGCGAATTCGGACATTTTCCCATCGAAAGTGTGAGATTTTGGTGAGATGGATCGAAATCGGCCTGCTCATGGTCGGAACGCTCTGGCACCATCGCAAGCGGCTTGGTACACGGCCCATCGGCGTCCAATGAGCCCTCGCGGAACCGCTTGTCAGCAAGGTCGAGACCAGAAGCGCAAATCCGCGTATCCGACCCGTCACGGCGTGTCGCCGACAAGACGCACCGGCTATCCCGACGCAATAGCTACTTTTTGGCAAATATAATGGCCCAGTCCCCGTGGTATAAGTGTGTACCCGAGCCATGTCAGAACTTGGCCCCGCAGCAGCCCTGGCAGCGGTCGGCGTTCCGTGACTCGGCGCTCGGATGGGCATGGAACTGATCGGCGGGCGGCGTGGGTCGTCATGCCGGGAGTGGGAGTCGACCACTACGCACACGTGCTTCATCGACGACGGGTACTGACCCTGGCGTAGGTGCCCGACTGCCATGTCCCCTCTGATCAATGATCCGGCCCTGCTGGCCGCCTTCGATGCCGAAGGGATGCGAGTGATGACCTCTCCGTAGAGTCGACGCGATGCGGTCCGTGTAAGCGTCGAGCCCGTGGGCCTGCGTCGTGGCCCGTGGCCGGACTCGGATCGGCGATGGCGATAACCCGATCGGCGACAACATTGCGGCCTGACGATTGGTCCAGGTGGACCGAACCAGCGGGGTGATGACAGTGAGATCGACCGGTTGGCTATCCTCACGACGTGCCGGATAGCCATCGTCGAACGCGGGCGGATGCAGAATTTTCGCGTCGTCGTGTTCGTCGGATCGGGTTGAACCAGCCGGGCAACGATTCTCGCGCGGCAAGCCAGGTGTGCGGCACTCCGACGATCGGACCAGCGCTGCTGGTGCCGGTGTAGGCGGCGACGATCCCGCCGACGATGGCGCTGGTGGTGTCGATATCTCCGTCTGCCGCGATACATGTGGTGATCGCGGCCGGGTAGTCGTCCAGATGTGTTGCCGCGACCCACATCGTGAACGGCACCGTGTTCTGTGCGGTGACCAGAGATCCGTTGCCGAGTTCATCCGCGGCCTCCTTCGCGGAAGCTCCGAGCAGGGTGCGAGCACGGCGAATCAGTCGGCTCGTGTCACCGTCGTCGAGGCGGTCGAGGACGGCGGTGATGAATTCCCATGGTGTGGGCCGACTCCCGAGCAGGCGGGCATGAGCGGCCTGACCGGCCGCGAGCGCCACCGCGACCGCGCCGAGGACACCTTCGGGATGCAGATGCGTCACCTGCGCCGACCGGACCGCTTCGGCGGCACCCCTTTCCGGATCGTCGGCGTAATAGGCACCCAGCGGGGCGACTCGCATGGCCGCACCGTTGCCACAGGAACCCTGGTGATCGAACACGGCTTCCGCCGCCTCCCGCCAGTGCACGCCGTCCCGAATTCGACGCAGTGTGTCGACCGCTAGAAAGCCGTAGTCACGGCTCGGGTCGAACCGGCGACTATTCCACCGTCGTGTCCGGGTTTGAAGGCGATGATAAGCATGATCGCGATTCTCTGTTCATCGATGAGGCGCTGAATCGGATTGATCGTAGATGTCGATCGGGGGCAGCCCAGGGTAGATGTCCTGCCAGCGGCAGCGGCGGCAGACGAAGTGCCAGTACACGTAGCCGGTCAAGAAGCGGTCTAGGTGCGGGCGTTGCTCGTCAGTGGCGAGATCCAGGATTCGGCGGTAGGCGGCCCGGCCGCCGTCGAGGCTCCGGCGGTAGGCGGCGAGGTAAGGAATATTCTCCTGTACCGAGCGGCGATAGATCCTGCTGACGAGGAAGTCCTCACCATGCACCGCCTCCTTGTAGAAGGACAGGACGTCATTCATGTCGCTGAGAAACGCCTCACCGGAGCTCAGCGCCGCCGACCAGAATGCCCGATTGCGGTGGGCGCTCAAGCAGGGGTCGATGAACTGAAGTGAGGTGAACCAGAACTGGCCGTAGCCGTTGAAAGTACGGACGAAGTCACTGTCGATCTCGTCGGACGCTTCCGGCGTGAACTCTGCCTCCATGAGGACGCCGGTAATCGCGTTGTAGAAGAAGGTCTTGAAGACGGCTAGGAATGTCGGATCGCAGAACCGCGCGACTTCGGTGAACATGTGCTGGATGTATTCGGTGTACGACGATGATGCGGACTGCCCAGCCAGTATGCCGTCCCGCATGATGGCTTCGGCTTCCACGGGATCGTGGCAGCACACATCGTCGACGTTGAGGGTGAATACCCAGAGGCGGTCGAGGGCAAGGGCGAGCGCGTCGTCGGCGACGGGCACCAGCAGGGCGCGCATCAGCGTGAGGTCCCTGGTGGTGGCAGCGGGAACGGTGACGCCGAAGGCCGCGAACTCCGTGGTGAGCATGTCGACGTTGGCGCGGACCTTCGCGAGGTCGATGGGCGGGTCGAAGCCCGCGGTGCGGGCGATCATTTCGTCGACCAGGCCGGAGGCCAGGACGCCGGCGACCATCGCGCGGTGGCCGGCGTCGGGGACGGCGGCAAGGGCGCGGCGCCCGGAGAAGTGAAGGACGTCAAGGCCGGGCGGGCGAAGGTGTCTGATCGGGGGGCGGCCTGTCGACAGGAGGTGTACCGCGCGGCCCCGTGGCTTGGGCCGGGACCGGTCCGGGGTTCGATTCGCGGTGTGGTGCACGCTCGTGGATGCTGCTTCCTTGAACGCCGCTTCCTTGAACAGGGTCTCGGCGTCCTTGCCGGTGAGTGCCTCCGCCGCCGCTACCCCCGAGGCGCAGCCGGATTCGTGGAAGCCGTCGCCGTGGTAGGAGCCCGCGAAGGCGAGGACGTGATCGGACAGCGCGGGCAGGCGGCGTTGGGCCGTGGCGGACCGCAGGGTCATGGTCGGGTGGCGGAAGACCTCACGGGCCAGCGCACTGGCCGGATTCACCGGAGTGAAGGGGTCGTAGGTCACCCAGTACGTCGTGGACGATGTCTCACCGCGCATTCGATTCATGTTTGCGTGGGCAGTGAGCGGCGGCAGATGTGGGTTGGCACAGGACAGTTGGATCGTGACACCGGCGTTGCCTGATCCGGTGGGCAGCATGCTGTCGTCCGTGTGCAGCACCGCCTCGAGCGGCGTGTAGTCGAACGCGTTGAGTACGGACCGTTGCTCGGCGGTGGGTTCGGTGAGCAAGGCGAGCGCCTGCGGGGCGTGCACGGCCAGCACGGCCTTGTCGAAGTGGTGGATGTTCCCGGCGGCGTCCCGGATGGCGACTCCGTCGCCGGTACGGCTGACCGCGCGTACCGGTGTCGAGGTCTTGATCGAGGTCACGGTAGCGGCGATGCGCTTGATGTAGGCCGCACTGCCTTCGGCCAGCACGTACCAGGATCGGAATGCCTCGGCACCGCCGAGGAGCCCGTAGCGGTCCAGCACGTTGGTCAGATACCCGATGGGCGTGTACCTGAGGTCCGTCAGGAGCCATACCCGCAACCGGGGGTAGACGAAGTGCTGAGCGAAGTAAGTGGAAAACTCTCCCTCGAGCAGAAACTGCTCGAGGGTGGTGTCCGGCTCGGCGTGAATGGCCTCTCGCAGGTGCGACACGAATCGCTTGGAGTCCTCGACGCATCGGTGCCAGACGTGTTCGCTGACGCCAGGTGGGCGGCACGGGAGGCTGGCCAGCTCCATGGGGTCGTCGCTGCGGTGAGCGAATCCACAGTCGGAGCAGAACACCTCCGTGGACACGTCCACTGGCTTGGTCGCGACTCCGAGGTCCTTCAGTAGCCGGGTGAAGTTCGGGTAGTGGATGGTGCTGGAAATCGCGAACGCCATCTCCGCAGGCCAGCCGGGTTCGGGATGCCGGGTGTCGACGTGACCGCCCAGGCGGGAGTCTGCCTCGAACACGGTGACCTCGAACTTGTTGCGCAGCAGGTAGGCCGCAGTCATGCCGGACACACCGGAGCCGATGACCGCAACACTCGGAGCCATCTGTATTCCTTCCATATCGTCGAGCGCGATGGGGGTCACGCGTGAGCGGATATCGGCCCGATCAACGAAACCCACGCCGAACTACAGAGCAGAGGTAGTCACCGTCGCGCGCCTGCCAACAGCTTGCCGTGCGGTGGCGGTGCCGAAACCGTTGGGGCGCACGGGGATCGCCGCAGTGATGTCGGTGATATCCAGTGCCGTCGTGTTAGGCCCAGTCGTGTTAGGCACAGTGCTGAGCCGTTGCGCGATGGACATTAGTTCCGCTGCGGCTTTCGACTCCGGATTCGCCGCCCGTAGACACTCCAGGGCCGCATCGCGTTGGCGCTGCGCTTCCGCACGTGCCCAAGAGCGTCCCCCAGCCTGCTCGATGAGCTCGGCGCAGGTCCGCAGATCGGCATCGTCCAGCGGATCGGCGCGATAGTACAGCTGGGCCAACCGCCTGCCGGCGCTGTTGCCAGTGACCAGGGCGGCCACCACTGGCAGTGACTTCTTGCGGGTACGTAGGTCGGACAGTACGGGCTTGCCGGTGGTGGCCGGATCGCCCCAGATGCCGAGGAGATCGTCGACGAGTTGGAACGCGAGGCCGAGGTGCTCACCGAACTGGCGTAGCTGCCGGACTCGTTGTGGCGTGGCTCCGGCGGCAATCGCGCCAAGCTCGCACGCGGCGGCGAACAATGAGCTGGTCTTGTTGCCGGCCATCTCGATGCACTCGTCGAGCCGCACGTCAGACCGGCCTTCGAACGCCATGTCGGCGACTTGGCCGTCAACCACCCGCAGCAGTGCCGCATTGAGTCGAGGCACCCCCTCGGTGGCCAGCGGCGGCCCGTCTGCGATGAGAGCCTCGGTAGCCAGTGTTACCAGGGCGTCACCGGCGAGGATGGCTGCGGGTATGCCGTAGACCGTCCACGCGGTGGGGCGGTGGCGCCGGGTGCGGTCGGAGTCTATGACGTCGTCATGCAGCAATGAGGAGTTGTGCGCCAGCTCGACCGCGATGGCCGCGTTGGTCGCGCGTTCGGCGGTGCCGCCGACGGCCCGCGCCGCGAGCATCGCCAAAGCGGGCCGCACCGCCTTGCCCGCACCTTCTGCCTGGGGACGGCCCTGTTCGTCCCACCAGCCGAAGTGGTAGCCGATGACCTGGCACGTCGCTGGGTTCATCCGGTCCACCGCTGCCTGTAGGCCGGGGGTGATCAGCTCACGGGCGCGCGCGAAGGGGTCCGCATCAGCGGTGGGGGCCATGGGCGCTCCCGAGCTGAACGTTCTCCAGTACGCCCAGGGCGTCCGGCACCAGCACGGCCAGCGAGTAGTAGCAGGTGATCAGGTAGTTGACGATCGCCTTCTCGTCGATGCTCATGAACCGCACGCTCAGGCCGGGCTCGTACTCGTCGACCAGGCCGGTCTTGCGCAGACCGATGACGCCCTGTTCCGCTTCGCCGGTGCGCACCACCATGATCGACGTGGTGCGCCGATCGCTGATCGGGATTTTCCAGCAGGGATAGATGGGCACACCGCGCCATGCGGACAGTCGACCGCCGGGGACGTGGATGGTTTCCGGGGAAATGCCCTGTCGGGTGCACTCGTCGCGGAAGGCGGCAATGGCATCCGGATGGGCGAGAATGAAACTGGGGTTCTTCCAGACGGTGTTGAGCAACTGATCCATGTCGTGCGGAGTGGGCGGGCCGCTACGGGTGTAGATCCGTTGGCTGAAGTCCGCATTGTGCAGCAGGCCGAATTCCTTGTTGTTGACCAGCTCGTACTCCTGACGCTCCCGCACCGCTTCGATGGTCAGTCGCAGTTGCTGCTCGAGCTGGTCGATCGGTTCGTTGTAGAGGTCGGAGACCCGGGTGTGCACTCGAAGGATGGTCTGCGCGATGTTCAGCTCGTATTCGCGTGGCTTGAGTTCATAGTCGACGAATGTGCCTGCGATGGGAACCTCACCGCGATGACCGGACATAACGTCGACACCGGCCTCGCCATGAGCGTTCTGCGATTTTCCTCTGGTCGCTTGATAGCGCTCCAGCTGGTCGCGCAGTGCCTCGGACTGTTCGAGCAGCTCCTGAAAGGCCGACTTTGGCAGTGACATCACCGTGCAGGCTGTGGTGGCCTTGATCGAGTAATTCCAGGCACTCTCGGGGCCGATCAATGCTTCGTTGCCGAAATAGTCACCGTCGGCGATGATTTCCAGGATCGACTCTTCCCCGAACTCGCCTTCGCTGAGTTTGGTGAGCCGTCCGTGTACGAGCAGATGGAGCTGGTCGGCTCGAGTGCCTGCCGCTACCAACACTTCCCCCGGTTCGTATTCATGTTGGGTGAATCTGTCGGCAAGGGCTTGCAACACGTCGGTATCGGCGAAATTCCGCAGCCATGGGAGTTCGGTCAGCTCGGCCGGAATGACCTGTACCGCATTGCCGGTGGCGTGGAAGTTCAGTCGCCCGTCGCCCAGCGTGTAGTTCAGCCGCCGGTTGACCCGGTACGCACCACCCCTGGCCTCCACCCAAGGCAACTGGTCAAGCAGCCAGCGCGGGGTGATGCCCTGCATCTGCGGTACGGACTTGGTCGTCGACGACAGCTTGCGCGCGGCCGCTGTGCTCAGACTGAGCTGCCCGGCGCCGTTGTGCCCGTTGAACTCTGGCACGACTCACCACCATTCACAATAGACAGATATAGACGGGACAGACAGTGTCACAATGACGTGAGCTCAGCAAGATCGCCGGTGTGTTGCAGGCGATTCGAGCCGATCCCAGTGGGTGTCGGTGTAGGCGAGATAAGGCTGTTCTCGCTGACGAGGATTCACGCCGCGGCCGGCCAGCAATCGCCGCACTTCCGAACTCAGCAGACCGGACGCGTCGTCGAATCCTTTGAGCAACATCCGGGTGTGCGCCTCGCGGGCTTGGTTCTCGCTCATCCAAAAGCGCAACAGGACAGCCTTCGTCAGATCCCGAGCCGAACCGTCGAATCCGGTTCCGACAGCGTCGTCACCATCCGATGCAGCGCAACCACGTACTTCTCCGCAGTGTTGCTCGCTCCGATGCCGCCTTGAGGATGGGTGTTCGCGACCAAGCCGACAGACAGGTCGTAGGCCAACAGCGGATTTCGGCAACCTCGACGAACGGGACCGCAGCGGTGTATCCCTCCGCGACCCACTTGTAGAAGGCCGACAGAATGCCCATGTGCAGGTTCCAGGTCGACCCGTCCCACCGGTCGGCCAACTCCCCGGCGAAGCGATGCTCGGCGTACATACTCAGCGCAGTCAGCAGATCCTTCCGATGACCCAGCGGCGCAACATACTTCGATTGCAAGAACGTCAGCCACCGGCACAGCGATCCAGCGCTAGCGCCAATGCCGCGCGGTTAGCGCTGTGGGCGGCCTGTCAAGCAGATCATGGTGGAGTGCTTGGGGTGTTGTGAATTGGGACAGCGGAACTGCTGGTAGAACGGTTCGTCCGCCAAGACCAACCATTTCCCAGGAGTTCCGCTGTCTGCTCAGTCTGTCCCACCACGTCCGGACGATGGCAAGCCACACAGCTCTATAGGGGTGCAGCCAAGGTAAGCCCAAAAGGGGCCACGAGTTGATCTTGCGATGAGTTGTCGCAGCCCGGAGGCATTGTCTGGCGGATGATCGTCTTCCTGGTACCGTCGGCGCGACCTATACGGGTGATCTTGTTGGTTCGGGTGGGTGACGCCGGTGGCTTCGATCGAGCGGACCGCGTATCCGCGCATCAAACGGTTCATCTCCGCGCGGGAGCTGCACGTGTTCTACACGCCGCAGCCGGAGGAGATCGCTTGGGTGCGAGGGATCTGCGGTACCGACCGAGGTGGAGCCGGTGTACTCCTCGAAGCGCACGGCCAAGCGGCATCGGACGTTGATCCGGGCGCGCAGCGAGGTCGTGTACGACCCGCCGGCGGCGCGGAAGGTCGCGGCCGAGGCGATCGTGGAGGCCGCCCGGCGCAAGAACGACCCGGCCGACCTGATCAACGTCGCGTTGGAGCGGCTGGTGGAGGGCTCGTTCGAGCTGCCGGCGTTCCGCACCCTCAACGACCTGGCCGTCGACATCCGCGGCAAGGTCAACGCTGAGATCTTCGCGATGGTGGTGGGTCTTGCCGCAACAGCGCGGGGGCTCTGCCGGCCGGAGCAGGTCGACGGGGCCGGGCATGGATGTGATTGATGCGCGGGGCGTGCCAGCCCAGCCTGGCGGCCTGCTCGAGGAGACCCAGGACTCGGGGCGTCGGTGATACTGCGAGCTGTTGACCGGACTACCGCAGCGGTTTTCGGTGGTTCAGGTATCGCTCGATCGCGCGGCCCGGTAGACCTCTGTGGTCGACCGGGAGAGGTGATGAGGGCTTGAACGATGACGGCGCGCGGGATATCCGGGAACTCCGGCTTCCGAAGTGGGGCAAAGTTGTCGAGCTAGAGGGCTTGGTGCCGTTCCTGGTCGTGGACGAGCAGGAAGTGCCCATAGCGCCGATCCGGCGGTTCCTCACCGACTTCCTCGCGCAAGGCAACAGTCCGCGTTCGGTGCGCAGCTACGCCTACGCGCTGCTGCGGTGGTGGCGGTGGCTGCGCGCGGTGGGGGTGGACTGGGACAAGGCAACTTCTGCCGAGTGCCGCGATCTGGTGCTGTGGCTGGGTCTTCACGCCAAACCCCGAAACACGCCCCGTACCAAATCCCGCGACACTGCCGGCACGGTCAACCCGATCACTCGCAAGCGTTACCTCGATGACCGCTACGCCGCGCGCACGATCCGGCACTCGAACGCGGTCGTGCGCTCGTTCTACGAGTTCTGGATCGAGATCGGGGAAGGTCCGCTGCTCAACCCGGTGCCCTTGAGCAGTCGCGGCTGGCGCAGCCACGCTCATCACAATCCGCTCGAACCCTTCCGCAACGGCGGCTGCCTGCGCTACAACCCCAAGCTGCCCAAGCAGCGGCCCCGCGAGATCCCCGATCCGCAGTGGGCACAGTTGTTCGCGGCCCTGCGCCACAACCGGGACCGGGCGCTGCTGGCGTTGACGGTCAGCACTGCGGCCCGCGCCGCGGAGATCCTCGGATTGCGTCTGGTCGACTTGGATTGGGGTGAGCAGCTGATCCGGGTGACCCGCAAGGGAAGTGGCGCCAGCCAATGGCTGCCCGCCAGCGCCGAAGCCTTCGTCTGGCTGCGGATCTGGATCGCCGATCTGGAGACACCGCCCGAGCCGAACGATCCTCTGTGGCAGACACTTCGGCGTCGAGACCGCGGCCAGGGCCTGTGTCGGCAGCCGATGACCTATGACGCGTTGCGCAAAGTCCTCACCCGCGCCAACGAGGTGCTGGGGACGAATTGGTCGATGCACGACCTGCGCCACACCGCCGCCCTGCGCATGGCCCGCGACGAGCATCTGAGTGAACGCGACGTGCAAACCATCCTCGGGCACGCGCACCTGTCGACCACCATCGAGATCTACCTGGTCCAAGACGAGGCCGAGACCATCGCCCGGGTCCGCCGCCACCTGGCCGAGCTCGCCGACCCCGACCGCCCCGCCCCGGCCCCCGCGCCTGGATACGACGAGAGCGATCTGACGGTGCTGTTCGGAGGCCCGCTGTGAGTATGGATTTCGAGACCGCGGCCGTGGCGGAGCCTCAGGTGCGTGGACCGCGGCGGCGGTTGCCGGTGGTGGTGTGGCACGAGGAATTGGCCGAGGCCCAGGAGGTGGCGGCCAGCGGGGCACGTGATGACTGGCCGATACCGCAGATCCTGAAGATGATCCCTGAGTTGCCGTGGTGGTCAGAGCCCAGCACCACCAATCGACGCATCCCCGAAGGCGCGGGCGACATCCTGGCTTGGCTTTCTCGCACCGGCGCCGAGGGGTGGCAGGCGCGCTGGCTGGCCTCGGGCGCTGATGCCGGCACCGACTGGATCGATGGGCTGGTGCGGGCAGAGCACCCACTGCCACCGGATCGGCAGCGCTTCCAGCTCTTCGGCGGCCTGAGCGCCCTGATCCTGCTACGGATCGTGTTTCCGAGCTACGACCTGCTCAACGGGTGCGGGTCCTCGCGGATCTACAGCAAATACCGGCGGCTGTGGCGCCCGGATCTCTACGAACAGCTCGCCCAGCGCGGCGCCGAGCGCGGTATCGATGCGATGCATTGCCGGGAAGCGCTGACCACGATCAGCAAGGTCGCCACCCGCACCGGCAAGGACCCCGATCAGCTCACCGCCACCGATCTGCTGACCTACCGTGCCTGGCACCGCCGCGATGGCAAACAGGTCCCGGCCGGGTTGTCGCTGGGATGGTCACTGCTAGCCGGTATCGCCGACCTCGGCGAGCACGACAGCCTCGACAAGGCCACCCGCCGCGGGCAATTGAGCGCTGCGGAGATCGTCGAGCACTACCGGGTGCAGGCCCCGCAGGTCCGGGAGGTGTTCACCCGCTACTTCGAAGAACGCCGCTCCGCGCTGGACTACTCGACCTGGGCGAGCATGGCCACCTTGCTGCTCGATACGTTCTGGTTCGACATCCAAACCCATCATCCCGACCTCGACAGTGTGCAGCTGCCGCGCCAGGTCGTGGAGGACTGGAAGATCCGGCTGCGGACCCAGATCACGCGCTTGGGCGGTGCCCGCAGCGAGGACAGCTACTTCCAGACCCTGATCGCCGTGCGCGCGTTCTACCGCGACATTCAGGACTGGGCCGTGCACGATTCCTACTGGGCCCGCCACAGCGTGGCCAACCCCATCCGCAAACACGACACCGGCGGGGCCGCCAAAGCCGACCGCAGACGCCAGGCCGTGATCGCCCAGCGCATCCGTGAACGCCTGCACCACCTGCCGATCCTGGTCGAGACCGCCGAACGCTATCGCGGCGAGCAGACCGCGCTGCTGGCCGCAGCCGCGGCGACCCCGGCCGGCGAGGCCTTCACCCACGAGGGGCGGCGGTATCGGCGTCCGCTGCCGGGGGCGTATCAGGACCTGGAGCGGCTGGCCACGCGCCCCGACCTCATCGAGGACCTGGCCACCGGCACCGTCCTCGACATCGGCAAGACCGAGCACGAGGCGTTCTGGGCGTGGGCGATCATCGAGGTACTGCGCCACACCGGTGTCCGCATCGAGGAACTGCTCGAGATCACCCACCTGGGTTTGGTCGCCTACACCGTGCCCGCCACCGGCGAAGTCGTGCCCATGCTGCAGATCGTGCCCTCCAAGAGCAACGAGGAACGGCTGCTGCTGGTCAGCCCGGAGCTGGCCAGCGTGCTCGCCGCGATCATCTCCCGGCTGCGCGCCCACCACGACGCCACCGTCCCGTTGACCGCCCGCTACGACGCCCACGAGAAGGTCGTCGGCCCGCAGCTGCCGCATCTGTTCCAGCACCGCACCGGATGGATCTGGAAGACCTTCAGCTACGCCACGGTCCAGAAGTTCCTGTGCGACACCCTGACCCGCGCGGGGCTCACCGACGCCGCGGGCTGGCCGCTGCGCTACACCCCTCACGACTTCCGCCGCTTGTGGGCCACCGACGCGGTCGGCAACGGCCTGCCGGTGCACCTCGCGGCGAAACTGCTGGGGCACCGCAACATCAACACCACCCAAACCTATGTCGCGGTCTTCGACGAACACCTGGTGCGCGCCTACCGGGCCTTCCTCGACAACCGCCGCGCCCTGCGCCCGCAAGCCGAATACCGCGATCCCACCGAGCAAGAGTGGCGGGAGTTCCAGCAGCACTTCGAGCTGCGCAAACTCGAACTAGGCACCTGCTCACGCCCCTACGGCAGTCCCTGCCGCCACGAACACGCTTGTATCCGGTGCCCGAGCCTGGAAATCGACCCACGCGCCCGCGCGCGGCTGGTCGAGATCGTCGCCAACCTGCGCGACAGGATCGCCGAAGCCAAAGCCTACGGCTGGACCGGGGAAGTTGAGGGACTGCGCGTCAGCCTGCACGCCGCCGCGGCGAAGCTGGCGAGCCTGGACAAGATGAGTGAACGCAGCGCCCGAGCGCCGTCGCTGACCAGCCTCGGGCTGCCCGGTGTTCGTGCGGAAACCTCACCTGCTCAGCCTTGACGGCGACAGGGAAGCCAGCCGAAACCCACCCTAGAAACCGATCGGTTTGTTATATCGCTAGGCTACCGATCATGGCGCGCGTTCCGGCGCCGATGCTCGCGACGGCAGGCCCGGTTCCCGCCGATGACGACCTGCGGTACGCCTACGAGTTCAAATACGACGGAATCCGTTGCCTTGCAAGGGTTTCCAGCGATACCTGTCATCTGATCACCCGCAACGGCAACACGATCACCCACAGTTTCCCGGAGATCGCCCAGGCGCTGATCGAGCTGGCGGCGGGCCGGGTCCTGATTCTCGACAGCGAGATCGTCACCCCCGACCGCGGCGGGGTGCCGCGCTTCGGGTTGATGAGCCGCCGTCTCGGAGTGATGCGACCCAGCGCGACGCTGCTGCGCTCGGTGCCCGCGCAGATGTATGCCTTCGACCTGCTCGGCGTCGACGGGCACGACCTGCGAGACCTGCCGTACCTGGACCGCCGCGAGCACCTGGCCGGCCTCGGTCTGCCACACGGCCCGATCCGAATCAGCCCCTACTACCTCGATGTCCCGGTCTCGCGGATGCTCGAAGTCGCCGCCGAGCACGACCTCGAGGGTGTGGTCGCCAAACGCGTCGACGGGTCCTACCGCAGTGGAAGATCTACGGCCTGGCTCAAGCTGCCTCTGCGCCGCACCACCGAGGTGGTGATCGTCGGGTGGCTGCCCACCCGCGCGAATCCATTGTTCGGGTCTTTGCTCATCGCCGCCCACGACACCGACAACCGGTTGATCCTCCTCGGAGGAGTCGGGACCGGGTTCACCAACACCGCCCGCCGGGCGCTGCACCGTGAACTGATCGGCTTGTCTACTCCGGCCCCGCCGGTCGCCGGTAGCGTGCCTGCCTCACTGGCCGGGGCCGCGCGGTGGGTGAGCCCGCGGCTGGTCGGTGAAGTCACCTACCGGGAGCGCACCGCCTCGAGCTTGCGGCACCCCAGCTGGCGCGGATTACGCCCCGACCGCGAGATCTACGAGGTCAAACTCCCCGGTAGATAGCTAGAACAATCGTGCTGGCCCACGCACCATAATGCCGATTACCGGGTATGCCCGGACGCGGAAACTGCCAATCATGCTTGCGCGGAAAGCCAACGCAGCAAGCTGGCCCCTAGCTCTGGTTGGCTGGCCGCCACCAACACCACGACAGGCCACCCGCCCTGTCCGAGCTCGCCCAACCCGCGCGGTTGCCAGGCAGCGCAAGCCTTGGCAAAAGTCAACGGGCAGAGCCCATCTCGGCATCAACAACGCACCGACTCTTGTCTCCGCGAATATTGAGCAAAAGACGCGGCGCCCTGAGACGATTTATGTTGTCCGACGAAGGCCCGGCAGCTGCTGCGGCCTTCGATGTCGTTCAAGGAGAGGGCTGTTCATGCCGGAAACCCCATCGCCTACCGAGGGTGTAACCAGCGAGTTGTCGGACACACAGGTCGTCTCGGAGACCACCCCCGATGAGATTCTCGCTTCGATCAAGGCAGATGTTCAACGGATCATCGCCACCACGGCGTTCGAACCCAACAACCAAACCCGTTGGCAAGTCACGAAATCGGGGATTTCCTCCTACCTCCAGCAGCGCTACAGGCAAGGCGACCTGCACGGAGAGACTTCAGATCAGGCGTACTGGGTCAAAGTTGGCCTCGGCGCGACGATGACAGAACAAGACGTCGCCGAGGGCCGGATGATCGTCGAGCTCGGTGTACTTCTCACCGCCGCTGACGTCCAGCCGAGCGGGCGTGCAGTCGGCATCAAGCCCAGCGACTACACGACCTTGACCTTCACCGAGGGCACGGGCGCAGATTGACCGATCTGGGTCCCTTCCCAACCGCGCTCGATCAACCCGGTGTCGCTTGCCACGGTCTGCGGCGGCTTGTCCGGCACCGTTGTGACCTACCAGAACGGCTGCACCGACGTTAGTCAGCGCCGATGTGAGTGTTTCGTCAGTCCACCACCGATGAAGGGATAGAGCATGTCCGATCTGCCTGCGGATTTCTGTGAAGGCTTGGAAGCCGGCGATCATCCTCACCCGACCGATCCCACCAAGTTCGTCGTCTGTAGTGACGGAAAAGCACATGTGCGCTCGTGCCCAGAAGGGATGCAATTCAACCCCGCATTGAACCGCTGCGACCTCCCGGAGAATATCCGCTAGCTCTCAGATAGCCGCCGACCAACTGCATGACCTGCACACTCAGCCAGAAGGCCCTCGAAGGCTGCTTCGTTCGATAGCCCGGGAAATTTCAACCGAAAGGAATCATCTGATGACCGACGACCCTTACATGCTCGGTCCCGGCCAGCAGGCCTACTTCGACGCGCTTAGAGCGGCCCGTTCGTTCGGCGGCAATCTCGCGAAGGTAAGGGACAAGAACCTAGAGGCAGCCGTGGCGTTCCTCAAGATTTCGGAATTGGGGGACAACTCGGTGGTGTGGATCGGGTCGTGGAACATGCAGGAGTACACCGACGACCATAAGGCGTGGGTGCTGGAAACCGTCGACGGGACGACTAAGCCCGCACTCCGACCGAGGAACGACACCTATCACTACCTCGTAGAGTTCTGATAGTGGCCGGGCGGACAGCCGAATTGAGTACGCCGAGCGGTTGGTTGCCCTGTTCAAATCTGCCGAGGTACGCGGCCGTTGTCGTTGTCGAGGCAGATAGAGGGCGCAGACTCAGACGGTCGTACGGCGGGAAGTCATCGACTGCCAATGATGAAGGCCGACAGGAGGACTGCTCATGACTGAGTCACAAGCCGAGCCCGAAGGCACCAGGCTGGTTACGATCCCGGCAACAGAAGTGAAGCCGCAGGACATCGGTTCGCTGTCGGTGCGGTACACCGACGGTGTACCGGAGTTGGTCCTCACAGGTGGGAACTTTGCCCCACAGTCCATCCCGATCACCGATGGGGCGGGACGGCTGCTCGCTACCTACACCGCGACCGCCGCACCGGCGGCGGACTCTTCGGGGCTCACCGCTCGCAGCGGCGCTTACACCGGCCAGGTCAATATGGTGTTCGACGCAGTAATCGAGGCGTAGCGCCGGATCCGGTTCGAGTGCTGGCCGCTGGGAGGGAGACTTCCAGCGGCCAGTTCCCAACGTCCCATAATGCCTGCGGGCTCAGGCGGTCAACGCAACACCTCTTCGAGTGCTTCTGATGGTGTGCGGAATCCGAGAGTTTGTCGAGGGCGCCCGTTGAGTTCGTCGG
>NZ_JBFAAB010000033.1:0-58075 GCF_040639505.1 Nocardia sp. NPDC023852 | reverse complement strand
CGACCGCCGCTGGCGACTTCGTCGCGGAAGCGGCGGTCGCTCGGACGCGAGCCACAAGGGGGCCGCGAACACGCCGCGCCCGCGCGGCCAAAGACTCAGAACGGGTCGGCCGCCGCCCGTCGCAGCACTTCCCTGGCGAGAGGGCCGTGTAGGGCATCGATCGGCTTGCCCGGCAGGCTTTCGTCCTCGGTGAAGATCCATTCCAGGATCTCCTCGTCGGTGTACTTGGCGTCGCGCATCACAGTGATCAGGCCGGGCAGCGGCTTCACCACCGCGCCGGTGTCGTCGAAGAATCGCTCGGGGACGCCCGCCACGCCGCCTCTGCGGACGGCGATGAGCTGGTGGTCACGCAGCATCTGATGCACCCGGGTCACCACGAGTCCGAGTCGGTCGGCCACCTCGGGCAGCGGCACCAAGGCCACCGACTGCGGAAGGACGTCATCACTGCAGGGGAATGCACTCACCCGGACAACGGTAGACGGTTCCTGGTCGCCCGTCGTGAGACACCCAGGGCGGTTAGGTCGATACCATCGTGAGTGCCGCACGGGGCGGCTGATCGCTTGTCGCAGGTACGCGAGGGGTGAGAGCTTTGCGAAAGCCGGAGGACATCACTTGATCGGCCAGATGCTGGAAGGGCGCTATCGGATTGATGCGCCGATCGCCCGCGGCGGAATGTCGATGGTGTTCCGTGGGGTCGACACCCGCCTGGACCGCCCGGTCGCCATCAAGGTGATGGACCCGAAGTTCGCGGGCGATCCCCAGTTCCTGTCACGCTTCGAGTTCGAGGCGCGCGCCGTCGCCAAACTCAAGCATTCTTCGCTGGTCGCGGTGTACGACCAGGGCATCGACGGCGACCACCCCTTCCTGATCATGGAGTTGGTCGAGGGTGGCACGCTGCGCGAGCTGCTGCGCGAACGCGGGCCGATGCCGCCGCACGCGGTGCGCGCCGTCGCCGAACCGGTGCTCGCGGCGATCGGTGTCGCGCACTCCGCCGGGCTGGTGCATCGCGACGTCAAGCCGGAGAATGTGCTGATCTCCGATGCGGGAGAGGTGAAAATCGCCGACTTCGGCTTGGTACGCGCGGTCGCGGCGGCCAATACCACCTCGGCGAGCGTCATTCTGGGCACCGCCGCCTACCTGTCCCCGGAGCAGGTCACCAGCGGCACCGCCGATTCACGCAGCGACGTGTACTCGTTCGGTCTGCTGATCTTCGAAATGCTCACCGGCCAGGTCCCGTTCACGGGCGACACCTCGCTGTCGGTGGCCTACCAGCGTATCGAGAACGACGTGCCGAGCCCGAGCCGATTCATCGCCGGAGTACCGCCGGAGTTCGACGAGCTGGTCGCCAAGGCCACCGCGCGCGAGCCCGCGCACCGGTTCGCCGACGCGAACGAGATGGCCGCCGCGTTGCGGCACATCGGCGCGGAGTTGCAACTGCCTGCCTACCGGGTGCCCGCGCCGCAGGAGTCCGCCGAGCATCTCAGCGCCAGCTACCGGGCCGTGCCGCCGGATGGTCAGCCGGCCGGGGCGCATGCGTTCGAGCCGTACACACCGCGGCCCGTGCAGCACACAAAAGTGGTTACCGCGCAGCGGCCCCGACTCGACTATGGTCGGCCGGACGGCTACGACCAGCCGCAGCCGGTGCGCCAAGCACATCCCGTGCCGCCGTATTCGGCTTACGGCAACGAACTCGGCAAGTCGCGCCGCATGGTGTGGCTGTGGGTGGCGATCGTCACGATCCTCACGCTGCTGGTAGGTATCGGCGGGTGGTGGCTCGGCATCGGCCGTTACTCGGCGGTCCCGCCGGTCGCCGGGCTGGACACCGACAAGGCGGTTGCCGCACTCCGGGACGCCGGTTTCGACACCGAGATACGGCAGAAGGCGTCGGACACGATCCCCGTCGGCGGCGTGGTCGGCAGTGATCCGTCGGCGGGGTCGAAAGTCACCAAGGGGTCGACGGTCGCGGTCCTGGTCTCCAACGGCAAACCCAGGGTTCCGGATATCCAACCGGGTGACGAGGTGTCGAAGGTCAACCAGTTGATCCGAGATGCCGGGCTACAGCCGATCGACGCCGGTGAGGAATCCAACACCGCCCCCAAAGGCACCCTCGCCAGACTCGATCCGAAGCCGGGGACCGTGCTCCCGCTCGGCGCGCAGGTGAAGGTGTTCCGCAGCAAAGGGTCGAAGCCGGTGCGCGTGCCCGACGTGCGTGGCCGCCCCACCGCGGAAGCGGTGAAGATGCTCACGGCGTCCGGAATCACCGTGCGCGAGAACCGGAGTCAGTTCGATCGCACGGTCGAGGCCGATCACGTTATCGGCACCGATCCCGCGGCGGGGACGACGGTGCAGTCGGGCGACGGCGTCGCCCTGCTCGTCTCCAACGCGCTGAAGATGCCAAGTGTGCTCGGCACGAGCGTCGGCGATGCTCGTTCCCGTCTGGAAGGTATGGGATTGCAGGTGCAGGTCAGCCAGCTCGCGCGGTCGGATTCGTCGGTGGTGATCTCGCAGGCACCCGCTATCGGCGCCAACCTCGAGGCGGGCAGCACCGTCTCTCTGGTCGCGCTCCCCTGATCCGTCGATACCGGGCACAACCAAGGTCGGACAGCCGGAACGGCATGGCCGCTGACGCGGGACGCACGTCGCCCCGCAGACCGGCGGACGCCGCGGCCACGAAAGGGACCTGCCGATACAGGGCGCGAACCTCTGTTCATCGGATGCGACCGGTGCGCCGACCACGGCTCAGCGCAGCATCTCCGCGACGAGGAAGGCCAGCTCCAGGGACTGCTGGGTGTTCAGGCGTGGGTCGCAGGCGGTCTCGTAGCGGCCGGAGAGATCCAGGTCGGAGATGTCCTGGGCGCCTCCGAGGCATTCGGTGACGTCTTCGCCGGTGAGCTCGATGTGCATGCCGCCGGGATGCGTGCCCAGCGCGTGGTGCACCTCGAAGAAGCCCTGCACCTCGTCGACGATGCGGTCGAAGTGACGGGTCTTGAAGCCGGTGGAGGCCTCGTGGGTGTTGCCGTGCATCGGGTCGCACTGCCAGATCACCTGGTGGCCGGTGGCCTGCACCTTCTCGATGATGGGCGGCAGCACGTCGCGCACCTTGGTGTTGCCCATCCGGGACACGATGGTCAGCCTGCCCGGCTCGTTGTTCGGGTCCAGCCGCTCGACGTACTCCACCGCCTGCTCCGGCGTGGTGGTCGGGCCGATCTTCAGACCGATCGGGTTGGCTATCAGCTCCGCGAACGCGATGTGCGCACCGTCTAGTTGGCGGGTGCGCTCACCGATCCACAGGAAGTGCGCGGACAGGTCGTAGAGCACCGGCTCACCGATCGCGTTCTCGCTCAGGCGCAGCATCGCGCGCTCGTAGTCGAGCACGAGTGCCTCGTGGCTTGCGTAAATGCGGGCCGACTTCAGACTCGGATCGGTCACCCGGCAGGCGGTCATAAAGGCCAGGCCGCGGTCGATCTCCGCGGCCAGCGCCTCGTAGCGCGCGCCCGCGGGCGACTTGGCTACGAAGTCGCGGTTCCAGTCGTGGACCTTGTGCAGGTCGGCCATGCCGGCGCCGGTGAGCGCGCGAACCAGATTCATCGCGGCGCTCGCGTTGGCGTAGGCGCGGACCAGGCGCGACGGGTCGTGCTCGCGCATCGCCGCGTCGGCGGCCAGCGAGTTCACCATGTCGCCGCGGTAGGACCTGAGGCCGAGGGCGTCGATGTCCGAGGAACGCGGCTTGGCGTACTGCCCTGCGATGCGGGCCACTTTCACCACCGGCAGGCTCGCGCCGTAGGTGAGCACGACTGCCATCTGCAGCAGGGTGCGGATGTTGCCGCGGATGTGCGGCTCGGTGTTGTCGGCGAACGTCTCCGCGCAGTCACCGCCCTGCATGAGGAATGCCTCGCCACGGGCGACCTGGGCCAGCTGCTCGCGCAGCTCCTCCACCTCGGCGGGCACGCAGATCGGCGGCACGCTCTCCAGCACGGTCCGCATCTGGGCCGCCTGCTCCGGATCCCAGGACGGCTGCTGCAGCGCGGTGCGTGCCAGCGTGTCGTCCAACCGCCTGCGCAGCTCAGCGGGCAGCGGCGGCAGTTCCGGTAGGCGATCGATGGGTACGTCGACGGTCCAGTTCACAGGTCCCAGAATACGGACCGTCCGGATCGGAGAGGTACCCAGTACCAGGGCTGGAATCACCCCACCCGAGGGTGGAGTGATTCCGTACCCATGTGTGGTAACCACCGATGGACCCGACGTAAGGTGACGCATCGTGCCGTGCACCGATCTGGAGAGCGACCGTCGGTCGCCATGCCGTCCGCGTGCCGCCGAATTCTTGCCGGCAAAATATCAGAGAGGCAGCTTGCTTGAGGTATTTCTATGACTGCGAATTCATCGAGGATGGTAGGACCATCGATCTGATCTCCATCGGCTTCGTCTGCGAGGACGGCCGGGAGTACTACGCCGTGTCCACCGCATTCGATCCGGGTCGCGCTGGCCCATGGGTACGCAAATACGTTCTGCCGCAGCTACCTCCGCCGTCGTCGCCGCTCTGGCGCAGCAGGCAGCAGATCCGCGACGACCTGTACGAGTTCCTGCTGCCACGACCGAGCATCCAGCCGGAGCTGTGGGCCTGGGTCGCGGCCTACGACCACGTGGCGCTGTGCCAGCTGTGGGGTTCCATGGTCGACCTTCCCACCGCGCTGCCGCGCTATACCAACGAGCTGCGTCAGCACTGGGAGGCGCACGGCCGTCCCGAACTCCCGCCGGTCCCCCCGGACGCGCACGACGCGCTGGCTGACGCCCGGCACAATCTGGCCAAGTTCGAGGCCATCGAGGCGGCCCGCCGCTCGGCGCCACGCCTGTGACACCCACATCGTGATACGCGACGGCCCCGAGTCGGTTTCGACTCGGGGCCGTCGTGCGCAGGCGAGTCAGTGGCCGTTGCCGTTCGCCTTCTCCTGAGCCTTCTGCAGCACCTTCAGCTGCCTGTGCTCTTCCTCGTGTTCGATCTCGAAGTGCTTCTCGCTCTCCTGCCACGGGTCCGCGCGCAGGAAGCTACCCGTGCCCGGCTTGCCCGCCGCACCCAACTTGCTCATCTTCTTCGGCACCGGGGCACCCTGATACTCCAGCGGAATCGGATGGCCGTGCTCGTCGACCGGGCCGAGCGGCTGGTGCACCTCGATGTACTCGCCGTGCGGAAGACGCTTGATCACGCCGGTCTCGATGCCGTGCTCGAGCACCGCACGATCACTGCGCTGCAGGCCGATGCAGAACCGGTAGGTAAGGAAGTATGCGATCGGCGGCGCGATCAGCAGGCCGATGCGGCCGATCCAGGTTGTCGCGTTCAGCGAGATGTCGAACTTCAGCGCGACAATGTCGTTGACGCACGAGAGCGTGAGTACCACGTAGAACGCGATGGACATGGCGCCGATGGCGGTGCGCACCGGCACGTCGCGGGGACGCTGCAGCAGGTTGTGGTGCGCGCTGGTGTCGCCGGTGAGCCGTTTCTCGATCCATGGGTAGGCGATCAACACGGTGAACACCAACCCCATGATCAACGCGACCCAGAACACGGCGGGCACCGTGTAGCGACCCAGATACAGCTCCCATGGCGGCATCAGACGCGCCAGACCGTCGGTCCACATCATGTAGAAGTCCGGCTGCGATCCCGCCGACACCTGCGACGGGTTGTACGGGCCGAGGTTCCAGATCGGATTGATCTGCAACACCCCGCCCATGATGCCGACGATTCCGAGGGTGAAGGCGAAGAACGCACCCTGATCCGCGGCGAACACCGGCACGATACGGGCGCCGACCACATTGTTCTCGGTGCGTCCAGGCCCGGGGAACTGGGTGTGCTTCTGGTACCAGACCAGCGCCACATGCGCGGCGATCAACGCCAGGATGATGCCAGGGAACAGCAGCACATGCGCGATGTAGAGGCGCGGGATGATGATCTCGCCCGGGAAGTCACCGCCGAAGATCAGCCAATGCATCCATGTGCCGATGATCGGAATACTCATCGTGATACCGCCGAACGCCGCACGCAGACCGGTGCCGGACAGCAGATCATCCGGCAGCGAGTAGCCGAAGAACCCCTCGAACATCGCCAAGATCAACAACAGCGATCCGATCACCCAGTTCGCCTCCCGCGGCTTGCGGAACGCGCCGGTGAAGAAGATGCGGAACAGATGGATGATGATCGACGCCGCGAACAGCAGCGCGGCCCAATGGTGGACCTGGCGGACGAACAGACCACCACGCACCTCGAAGGTGATGTCCAACGCGGTCTCGTATGCGCGCGACATGGTCACGCCACGCAGCGGCTGGTAGGCCCCGTTGTAGACCACCTCGCTCATCGACGGATCGAAGAACAAGGTGAGATACACACCCGACAGCAACAAGATGATGAAGCTGTAGAGCGCGATCTCACCCAGCAGGAACGACCAATGGGTCGGGAAGACCTTGTTGATCGACCGCTTCAGAAACGCGGCGGCGACATACCGTTCGTCCGCCTCGTTGGCTTGGGCTGCCACAGAAGGACTCATGAGCGACGCTCCCAGTAGGCCGGGCCGAGCGGCTCGATGAAGTCGCCGTTGGCGACCAGGAAGCCCTCAGCGTTGACGGTGATCGGCAGCTGCGGAAGTGCGCGAGCGGCGGGACCGAAGACCGGCTTACCCCATTCGGTCGCCGAGAACTGCGACTGGTGGCAGGGGCAGAGGATCTTGTTGGTCTGCTGTTCGAACAGCGAGGTCGGGCAGCCGAGGTGGGTGCAGATCTTCGAGTAGGCGAAGTAGTCGCCGTAGTTGAAGCTCTCCTGACCCTTGCGCTTGATCGCCTTCTGCGCGTCTTCGGTACGCAGGCGGATCAGCATGACGGCGTTGCGGATACCGCGCAGCGACTGCAGAGTCGCGTGCTCGTCGCCACGCCACTTCTCCTTCCAAGGGAACACCGTTTCCATGGCGCCCGCGTCCAGATCCTCGGGACGCACCAGAACGATATCCTCCGGGCGACCGGTGTCGCGGCGGATGAAGACGGTCTCGCCCGGGTAGTCCGGCGTCCAGCCCGAGACCCACAGCGGCGACTTATCGCCCTTGGCCCACGGGTTCTTGATCATGCCACCGACGAATACCAGCAGCGCGCCGATGCCCAGCACGCCCACGCCGGCGCCCGCGGTGCGGGTGATCATCTTGCGGCGACCAAGGGTCGAGGTGTCCAGTGCGTCTTGCAGCTCAGCGACCAGGGTCCGCCGCTCGACCTCGGGCGATGGACCGTCATGCCGGTCCTGGATGGACAGCTCCGCCGGGATGAACAGCTTGCGGATCAGCACCACCGCGACGCCGATGACCAGCACCGAGATACCGAAGCTGAGCCCGACCAGCGGGGTGAACAGGGAGTAGAGCCCGTGGCCCTCTTCTTCCTTGCCCTTGAACTCCCACGGCCAGAAGAGGAACACGCCGACCAGCACGGCCGCCGCGATGCCGGAGACGGCGAACCAGAAGGTCACCGCACGCTCGGCGCGCTTCTCCGCACGGGTGCCCGGGATCGGGAAGCGCTCTCGCCGGTAGGCGACATCTACACCGTCGCGCGCGGTACCGAGCGCGACCAGCTCGTCGCGCGACATCGCGTCCAGTTCCGCCTCGGTCGGCTCCGCCGGAGTGGCGTGCGCCGACTGCTCGTTCGACGGCTCAGCGTCGTGGCCCTCATCCGGCCGACCCATGTCGTCTCGCTCCTTTTCGCTCATGCCTCCACCTCGCTAACGCTCGGCTCCGCCATGACCGAGAACTCGGCTGTGTTCATTGTTCGCTCGCTCATGCCTCCACCTCGCTGCGCTCGGCTCCAGCATGCGCGAAGCGCGCTGTGCCGACGATTCGCTCGCTGCGCTCGCTCATGACCTCGATCCGATCCACATCGCGGCGCCGACGACGAGGGTGATGCCGACCACCCAGATGGCCAGACCCTCGGTCGCGGGACCGAAACCGCCCAGATCCCAACCGCCTGGGCTGTGCTCCTCGGTCGCGTTTTTTACGTAGGCAACGATGTCGCGCTTCTCCTCCGGGCTCAGCTGACGGTCGGAGAACTTCGGCATGTTCTGTGGACCGGTGAGCATCGCGGCGTAGATCTGCTGCTCGCTGGCGGGCTCCAGCGGCGGCGCGAATTTACCGGAGGACAGCGCACCGCCGCGTCCGGTGAAGTTGTGGCAGGACGCGCAGTTCATCCGGAACAGCTCGGAGCCACGGGCGACGTCCGGGCCACGCAGCGATTCCTGCGCGATTTCACCGTTCGCGTCGCGGATGACGGTCGGGCCGCCGCCGTTGGCCGCCACGTACGCGCTCAGTGCGTCGGTCTGGTGCGCGTCGAACTTCGGTGGCTTGCGCTGCGCCTGGGCCTCGTTACGGGCCATCGGCATGCGTCCGGAGGACACCTGGAAGTAGACGGCCGCCTCGCCGACGCCGATCAGGCTGGGACCGCGGTCCGTCACACCCTGCAGGTTCGCGCCGTGGCAGGTGATGCAGGAGGTGTCGTAGAGCTGCTGGCCCTCGCGGATCAGCGCGGACTGGTCCTCCTTCGCGGTCGCGCGCTGTGGGTCCGGCGTCAGCGCCGATGCCAGAAAGCCGGCTCCGACGAGGCCCACCAGCAACGCAAGCCCGCCCGCGATGCGACGGCGAACGCGGCGCTGCCTGCGCGTCTTGCTGGCCTCGCCGTTCCCGGGGCTCGCGGGCTCTGGCGCTGACGGGGGAGATGAACTCATCTGTGTCCCTTTGGAGTAGACGGAACCGACTTGTGCAGAAGCTTGCTGGGTCTCGCCCGGCTCAGCGGACGAAGTAGATCGTGGCGAACAGCCCGATCCACACGATGTCGACGAAGTGCCAGTAGTACGAGACGACGATCGCCGCGGTGGCCTGCGCGGGAGTGAACTTACTGACCTTGGTGCGGAGCAGCAGGAACACGAATGCGATCAGACCACCGATGACGTGGAGACCGTGGAAGCCGGTGGTGATGTAGAACACCGACCCGTAGGCGCTGCCGGCGATCGAGGTGCCCTCGTGGACCAGGTTCATGTACTCGTAGCCTTGGCCACCGACGAAGAACGCGCCCATGATCAGCGTGATGACATACCAGCGACGCAGGCCGAACACGTCGCCCCGCTCCGCGGCGAACACGCCCATCTGGCAGGTGAAGGACGACGCGACCAGCACGGCTGTGACCGGCACGGCGAGCTTCAGGTTCAGCTCGGTCGGTTCCGGCGGCCAGTTTCCGTTCGCCTGCGCGCGCGCGACAAAATACATCGCGAACAGGCCTGCGAAGAACATCAGCTCGCTCGACAGCCAGATGATGGTACCGACGCTGACCATGTTGGGCCGGTTCAGCGAGTGCACACGCTGGGTAATGGCCGATCCTGGGGTCCCTACTGCGGTCGTCACGGGGGTAAGTATGACTCGTCGTAGTACGACAGGAGTAGCCGGGTGCGAAACTGGCCGCTCCTTGTCGGAAAACGCACGGACAGACAGGCTCTCGACCAGGCATCGGCGTACATCGCCGGGTCGCGGCCGGACGGACGCATCGCCAGCATGGCAGGTGAGAGTAAGGAAAAGCTGAGATGGAGGCACCTGTGGGACCACGACCGTGGCGGCGGATCTTCGGGCGAGGCAAGCCAGCGACACTGGACCCGAACCAGGCCGATCTGGTGGTGGTGGCGTCCAGTTTCGACGACGCGGAGGCGTGTTCGGCAGCGCTGGAGCGAGCGACCGCGCTGGCGTCGGACGCACCTGCGGTGTTGCGGCACCATCTGCGCATCCCACCCCGGCACGTCGAGACCGTCTGCGTGATCGCCGCCCAAGACGGATACGCGCCCGCGCCGCAGGTCGGCGGGCCGGGCACCGACGAACTCGAGACGCTGATCCTGCAGCGAGTCCAACTGCTCGACGCGCTGCACTGCGCGCAGGAGCGCTCGCGCATGGCCGGTCTCGCCCAACGTTACGACGGGACCACCGACGGCTGGGACGCTCTGCAACCGAACCCCCGCCCATAACCGGTCGCGGACTAGGCTGCTTCCCGACAAACTGGTGCGCGAACCAGTGTGACGGGAGATGTGGAATGAGCGTGCGCAGCTGGCCCCAGGTGCTCGGAACCCTCGCCGACGGTGGCGACCTGGCCGCGGACGACACGGCATGGGCGATGAACGAGATCATGTCCGACAACGCCACCACCGCACAGATCGCCGCGTTCGGCGTCGCCATGAAGATCAAGGGCCCGACGCCCACGGAGCTGACCGGCCTGGCCACGGGCATGCTCGAGCACGCCCGCCTGGTGCACATCGAGGGCGACGCGGTCGACATCGTCGGGACCGGGGGCGACCGCTCCGGCTCGGTGAACATCTCCACGATGTCCTCGATCGTCGTCGCCTCGGCCGGGATTCCCGTGGTCAAGCACGGCAACCGGGCTGCATCGTCGAAGAGCGGCGGCGCCGACGTGCTGGAGGCCCTGGGTGTGCGACTCGCGCTCGGACCGGAGGCGGTAGCGCGCTGCGTGCGGGAGGTCGGCATCGGGTTCTGTTTCGCGCCGGTGTTCCATCCCGCCCTGCGATTCGCGGGCGCGGCGCGCAGCCAGATCGGCATCCCCACCGTGTTCAACGTGCTCGGCCCACTCACCAACCCGGCGCAGCCGCGGGCCGGGCTGGTCGGCTGCGCGTTCGCCGAGCTGCTCCCGGTGATCGCGGGCGTGTTCGCCGAACGCGGCGCGAGCGCGCTGGTGGTCCGGGGTAACGACGGGCTGGACGAGATCACCACCTCCGACACCACCACCGCTTGGGTGGTCTCCGGCGGACAGATCCGCGAGACGACTATCGACCCTGCCCGCATCGGTATCCCCCGCGTCGAGCTGGACGCGCTGCGCGGCGGCGATGCCGAGGTGAACGCGGGCGTCGCCCGCGACGTGCTCGCGGGCCGCAGCGGCGCGGTCCGCGATGCCGTGCTGCTGAACTCGGCTGCCGCGATCGTGGCCTACGACTGGTCCCGTGGCGCAGGCACCTACGAGGCGGACCTGCACGCCGCGCTCGCCGCAGGGATGGAACGCGCCGCCGAGGCGATCGACACCGGCAAGTCGGCCGCCCTGCTCGATCGCTGGGTGAAGCTGACACAGACGCTCGGCGATAGCTGAGACCTCGCCCTCCTCTCGCATCGGTGTCCAGCCAGCCTCGTCACTACGACTCGCCCCGAACGCTCTGGCAATGTGGCCGCCGTACCGCATCGGACGAGCACACCTTCTTTCCGGCCGAGAGCGTGCGGCTCGACAACTGATCCGCCGGTGGGACTATTCCCCGAGCGAGAAGCCCGCCTCCACCTCGGCACGCGAGTAGGACTTGAACGCGATGTGGGTCGTGGTACGCAAAACGCCAGGGGTCTTGTCGATCCGATCGGTCACCACCTCGGCGATCTGCTCGTGGTCGCGCACCCGCACGAGCGCGATCAGGTCCACGTCACCCGCGCATGAGTAGACCTCGGTGACGCCCTCGGTGTCCGCGACCGCCTGCGCGGTCTCGGGGATGCGGCCGTTATCGGCGTGAATCAAGACGATCGCGGTAATCATGGTGCTCAGCCTAAGCGGTCGAGGTAGGCCTGCTCGCTGGGTTGGGCACGCGCCGCGTCGGCAAGTGCGGCCCAGCCCAGCCACCGCGCCGCGCTGTACATCTCCTCGTGGTACCCCTCGGTGGTGCGCACGATCCGCACCCCCGGCCGCGCCAGCCAGCGCACGATCAAGGCCACTTCTTCCGGTGCGGCGCCGCGCAGCGGAGGAGCATTCGCGGGCGAGCTGGGCGCCGAGACCTGCCCGAGTCCGGTGATCCCCGCGGAAGGCTGCGTGGCGCGGCGAGCAGACGCCTCGTCGAGCTCGACATTGACGAAATCCCCCGTGGGAACAACTGTTTCAGCGGTGGCAACAATCTGCTCCACAAGCGGCATCGGCGGAACGCCACGCGGTGCGGTACCGGAACCCGCAAGGCGTCCGTAGCGGATGACGGCGAACTCCCAACCGCCGTTGCCGTCCGGATGCGCCGCGATCAGCTCGGCGACGCGCGCCACCACTGCGAGCCGCTGGGTGCGGTGCAGCGCGCGCACCACCGTGACGACGCGGTCCCGCAAGCGCGCAGCCGCCTCGAAAAGCTCCGCGTCCGAATGGCGATCGAGGCGATCGAGGACAGACCGCAGCGGTGCGTCGGAACGCCCGGCGAACAACGCGCGCACCGCCGCGGCGGCGGGAGCGTATTCCGCCGCATCGAGCCACCTCCCCTCCGAGCCCGCCGGGCACCCACCGACGAGCGCGGGCGGGCAGTCGTGGACCCCGCGCCGAGACAGCCGCGTTGTGCAGGTGCGCAGACCGGTGAACTCGGCGACGGTCACCCCGAGCTCCGTGGCCTCGTTACGAGAGGTGAACGGCCCCAGCGCATCCCGGTTCGGATCCCGGACCACCGAAAACCGGGGAAATGGCTCGTCGGTCAAGGTGAGCCACCACGCCCGCTTCGGGAACTTCGACTTCCGGTTGTACGGCGGGGTGTGCGCGATCAGCAGTCGCAGCTCCCGCACCCCCGCCTCGAGCGCGTGCGCGCATACGACGTGGTCGACCCGAACCGCCAGCGACACCATCTCTTTCATCCGCCCCCTGGTCTCCGAACCGGTGAAATAGTTGCGGACGCGACGGCGCAGGTTCACCGCCGTCCCTATATAGAGGACTTCGTCGGAAGGGCCGCGAAACAGGTACACACCAGGGGCCGCGGGTAGACCACCGGCGAGGAAGCGCTTGGAGCGCTGCTGGGGGGTGACGCCGGGGAGATAGTCGAGCAACTCGGTGAGGCTGTGCACACCCTGGTTGCCGACGCGGCCGATCAGCGCGTGCAGCACGTCGACAGTCGCGCGGGCGTCGTCCAAGGCACGGTGGGTCGGCTGAGTGGTGGCGCCGAGCAACCGGGCCAACGAACTCAGCCGTACCGAGGGCGCCTCGTCGCGGCCGAGCACCCGCCGGGCCAGCTTCACCGTGCACAACACCTGCGCGACGGGCCAGGGAGTGTCGCACTGAGCCGCGGCGGCGCGCAAGAACGCCATATCGAACCGCGCGTTGTGCGCGACGAGTACGGCCCCCGCGGCGAACTCCAGGAAGCCGGGCAGGATTGCCTCGATCCGGGGCGCGGCGTAGACCATCGCGGTGGTGATACCTGTGACGTGTACGACCGCGGGCGGAATCTCGCGTCCCGGGTTGACCAACGTCGCGAACTCGCCTAGCACCTCGCCACCGCGCACCTTCACCGCTCCGATCTCGGTGATGCCATCGGCGCCGGGGCTGGTCCCGGTGGTCTCCAGGTCCACGACCACGAAGGTGGTGCTGTAGAGCGGTGTGTCGAGATCGTCGAACGCCAACTGCTGTGCGGTGGCCTTGCGCGGCGCGGGGTCGGACACGGCGTGCAGCGTAGAGCCCCGGTACGACAGGAACAGGCACACGATGGACACCGTGAAATGTCGAATTACTCCATGGTGATTTCACCCAGTTACCCGCTAAATGATCTAGAGATGCTGCAAAGTGATACAGATCACATTGTAGATAAATATGTATCAGATGCCCGGGCGTGTACAGCTGCGCACGTGCAGCCTCCCCCTACTGCAGAAGGCGGTTGCGGCGCACCGGCGCCCGAGCGGGCGACCACCCCGCAGTTGCCATCGAATATGCGGCATTGAACTGCGGAAATAGTAAATGGCGCGACACCGAACGGCAGCCGCTCCCGCCGGGTCGCCACCAAAGTGGCGACACGACCACTTTCCGATATCGCACTGTCGTTATCTTTCCGTGATTGCTGGGACATATCTCACACCAATTAGCCGCGAAATAAGGCGATCGTCCGCGTTTCGGATTCCGATGGCTTTACAAACCACCGTGATGCGTTCGTAATCTTTTCGAGACCTCACGGAGTCCGTCGCACCGAGTCGGTGCGGCCCCGACGAAGTCCGCGGCACCACCGGGTGCGGCGTCGTGAGGCAGATTGGGAGTACCGCATCATGACGACCAACACCGTCAAGCGACAGGCTCAGCGTGCCGTTGCCGCCGGGGCCGTCGGCGCTGCCACCATCGGCGCGTTTCTTTTGCCCGCCACCCCCGCGTCGGCCCAGCCGGTGACCATCCCCGGCGTGGGAACCATCGAGGTCCCGAACGAGATCCAGATTCCTCAGGGGATCCCGGGCCTTCAGCTGCCGGCTCCGGCTCCGCTCCCGTTCTTCGCCCCCAAGACGTCGGCCGGTGAGGTCGCCCTCGACGCCGCCATGAGCAAGGTCGGCGCCCCGTACGTCTACGGCGCCGCGGGCCCCGACGCATTCGACTGCTCCGGCCTGGTGCAGTGGTCCTACCGACAGGCGGGCATGGAGCTGCCGCGCACCAGCGGCGCGCAGCTCGCCTCAGGTGCCCCGGTGTCGCTCGACGACCTGCAGCGAGGTGACGTGGTCTCGTTCTACGGCGGCGGTCACTCCGGCCTGTACGCCGGTGACGGCAACATCGTGCACGCGTCCACCTCCGGAACGCCTGTGCAGGTCGCGCCGATCTCCTCGATGCCCGTAGCCGGCGCCCGTCGTTACTGAGAAACCGCTGATCGGGCCTTGCGTAGCGCCCCGGGAGCCAGGACGGGCGTGTGATCGTTTCGTTCTCTACTGGACATCGACCTGCGCCGTTCCGTAATCTAACCGAGACCTTCCCTCGATTACCCCGGGGTCGAGCATCGCAAACCTCCGGCATCGACGAAAGGCTCTGCGTCGGTTTCACGAGAGATCGCTTCACGAGAGAACGGGGCACCGCGGGCTGTGGCTGGACATCACCGGGGACATCGCACGAAACGTCTGGCGGCAGCCACCCTTGCGGCAGGGGCCCTGGCCACCGCCCTCTGCGGTGGCGGTCCTGCCGGAGCGGATCCGGTCGCACTACCCGCGACGGCCACCGACGCCGTCCAGCAGATGATCGACCTGTCTCACCAATCCGAGCAGCTCAACCAGCAGGCCCTCGGCGCGCAGGCCGACCTCGACGCGAAGCTCGCCGTCCAGCGCGACGCCGACGCCAAGCTCGACGCCAGCACCGACATGGTCAACCGCGCCCGCGACGAGGTACGCAGGTATCAGCCTGTCGTCGACCGCACCGCGATCGCCGCCTATCAGGGCGCACGCACCAACCGGCTGTTCGCGGTGCTGGTCAGTGACTCCCCCCAGCAGCTGCTCGACCAGATGTCCACGCTGGACGTGCTGTCCGCGCAAACCTCCGAGCAGCTCGACCATTACAAGAAAGCCACCGACGCCGCCCACGCGGCCGAAACGACCGCCCGTTCCGCCGCCGACGCCGCCCACGCGGCCGCCGAGAAGGCCGACGCGGTGCGCGTCGATCTGGAACGCAAGCGCAGCGACCTGGGCGGCGCCATCGCCCAGGTGGTGCAGGCGTGGGGCGCGCTGTCCACCAAGGACAAGTCGGCACTGGCCGGCTCGCCGTTCCCCCCCGGTTTCGACCGCGACACGTTGTTGCAGGGCCTCGTCCCCGGCAGTGGCACCAGCGCGCTGGCCGCCGGGCTCACCCGTGTCGGCGACCCCTATGTCTGGGGCGCCACCGGCCCGAGCCAGTTCGACTGCTCCGGCCTCGTCCAATGGGCGTTCAAACAAGTCGGAAAGAACGTGCCGCGCACCAGCTCCCAGCAGGCTGCCTTTGGCACACCTGTCGCCGAGAAGGATCTGCAGCCCGGCGACGTCGTATTCTTCTACTCCGACATCTCGCACGTCGGCATCTACGCGGGCAACGGCCTCATGCTGCACGCCTCCACCTTCGGCGTCCCGGTCGCCGTAGCGCCAATGAGCTCGACACCATTCCATTCGGCTCGGCGATACTAGATGCCGTGAGCGAGCGTCAGCGAGTGAACCGTGGGCACAGCCGAGCATCGCTCGGTCACGACGGAGCCGAGCGTCAGCGAGGCGCAGTCGTGAGCGAGCGTCAGCGAGTGAACCGTGGGCACAGCCGAGCATCGCTCGGTCACGACGGAGCCGAGCGTCAGCGAGGCGCAGTTCTCATTGAGCCGGGCAGTCGACGCGACGCACCACACAGCGAGTCGTGAGTGGCATGCGGCGGCTGCGCGACTGGTGGTCGGCGCGGCGGCGATTCGAATTCTGTCTCACCGTCGGGATGGTGGTGCTGCTGACCGTGGTCTGCGTCGCGCTGCTCATGCTGCCGAACTCGTCGCTGCCGAAGCTGCGGGCGGCGCATCCGGCCACGACCGACACCGTGGGGCAGGTCGCGGCCGCTGATCCGCGGCTGGCCGAAGTGCGCCGCATCGTCGAACCGTTCGGACCGGTTGTCGCCCTCCCGGTGCCGACCGGCGACGGACAGCAGTCCCTGGTTGTCGGCCATCCTGCCCAGCGGATCGAAATCGACATCCTGGAGCGCGAACTCGCCGGCGCCACCACCGCGGTTACCGACGTATGGGGCCCGGACTGGGCACAATCCGCGCTGGTGGTTGTCGCATCCTCCCCCTCGGAATTCGCCGCCCTGGTTCGCGCGGGCAGCCTCTTGTCCTCTGAGGTCGCCGCTGTGTCGGTCGCCGACCCGGTCACGCCGGGTACCCGACCCACCGGCCAACGGGTCGTCTTCGGCCCCGACACGGGCCGACGCCTGGATTCTGAAGGTCTCACGACCCTGTTGCGCCATGAACTCACCCACGTCGCGGCCCGCGCTCAGACCGTCGACGGCGCACCTCTGTGGATGCTGGAGGGATTCGCCGACTACACCGCCTACCACGGCCGGGGTCATCGCTTCGCCGAGGTCGCTCCCACCCTCACCGCGCACGCCAGCGCCGGCGATCTTCCGCAGGACCTCCCGGCCGACGCCGAATTCTCCGGCCCCTACGCCGCCTTCGCCTATGAAAAGGCCTGGTCCGTCTGCGCCTTCGTCGCCGAAAAGTACGATCAGCCCCACCTGGTACAGCTCTACCACCGAATCGCCGCGGCCAAGCAGGACACCACCGCCGAAGACCGCATCCTGCGCGAAGTTCTCGGCACCACCCGCGCCGACTTCATCACCGACTGGCGCTCCTGGCTTCACGCCGGAACAACTGACCCGCCGACCTGAGGCCTTGCGTCCAAGCGGCCGAAGCGCGACACAGCCGCCAGGAGCTCTGCTGCGCCGTGGGTGAGGAAAATTCGCTGCGTGTGGCGGTTGAGTGGGTGATTGCGAGACCTGGCATTCCCCCGTTCGCGGCCCGGCTCGCGTCCGAGCGGCCACCGCGTCCGCGACGAAGTCGCCAGCAGCGGCCGCTCGTCCACTATCCGCTGCAGCAGCCGCAAACACCCGGTGCTGCTGTCCCCACCCAACGCGGTCACATCGGCCCAACCCCCGATTCCGAGCGCAGCGAGACCGGGCATTGCCTGTCGGACGCGAGCCATCAGGGGGCCGCGAACACGCCGCGCCGCAGGCGCGGCAAAACAAACACAGTATTTTGTTGCGCATGGCCCGAACTCTCCTGGTTACCAATGATTTCCCGCCACGGCCGGGCGGTATCCAGTCCTACCTGCAGGCGTTGGCCGGGGAGTTGCCGCCCGACGACCTGGTGGTCTACGCCCCGCGCTGGCGCGGCGACAGTCATCTGAAGTTCGATGCCAAGCAAAAGTTCCAGGTGGTCCGCCACCCCACCACGCTGATGCTGCCGACTCCGCTCGTGCTTCGCCGCGCCGCGCGTCTACTACGCAGCGAGCAGTGCGACACGGTGTGGTTCGGCGCTGCGGCGCCGCTCGCGCTGATGTCGCCTGCGCTGCGCCGCGCAGGGGCCGAGCGCATCGTCGCCAGCACACATGGCCATGAGGTCGGCTGGTCGATGCTGCCCGGTGCGAGGCAGGCCTTGCGAGCTATCGGTGAGCACACCGACGTTGTCACTTACATCAGTCGCTACACCCGTAGACGGTTCGCCTCCGCGTTCGGGCCGAATGCGGCGCTGGAGTATCTGCCGCCCGGCGTGGACTCCGAGGTGTTCCGTCCGGACCCGGCGGCGCGCGCGGAACTGCGCGACCGTTACGGCCTGGACGACCGCCCGACGATCCTGTGCCTGTCCCGGCTGGTTCCCCGTAAGGGGCAGGACGCGCTGATTCTCGCGATGCGCGATATCCGTGAGCGGGTGAAGGGCGCGGTGCTGGTGATCGCGGGCGGTGGTCCCTTCGAGGAGAAGCTGCGCACGCTGGCGGTCGCAGCGGGCGTCACCGACGACGTGGTGTTCACCGGCCGAGTTCCGTCCGGCGAATTGGCCGCGCATCACACAGTGGCCGATGTGTTCGCGATGCCGTGCCGGACCAGGGGCGCGGGTCTGGACGTCGAGGGTCTGGGCATCGTCTACCTGGAGGCGTCCGCATCTGGTGTTCCGGTGGTGGCGGGCAATTCCGGCGGTGCGCCGGAAACCGTCATCGAGGGTAAGACCGGTCGTGTGGTGGACGGCCGCTCGGTGCAGCAGATCGCCGACGCGCTGGTGGAAATCCTCTCCGATCGGGATGCCGCTGCCCGGATGGGCGTCGCGGGTCGCGCGTTCGTCGAGCAGCAGTGGCGCTGGGACAGCCTGGGCGCGCGCCTGCGACAGCTGCTGCGGTGATCCGCGTCGGATCCATTACGCTCAGCGGAGTGAGCAGTATCCAGGTCGCAGATCAGACTTTCGTCGCGGCGCCGGGAGCCGCCGTCGCCGAGCTGCTGGCGGGGCCGAACAATTGGCGCCGCTGGTGGCCGGATCTGACCTTGGAGGTCCGGGAAGACCGGGGCGACAAGGGAATCCGCTGGGCGCTGACCGGCGCGCTGACCGGAACCATGGAGGTGTGGCTGGAGCCCTCGCTGGACGGGGTGATCCTGCATTACTTCCTGCACGCCGAGCCGGAGCCCGCACTGCCCGCGGGCAAGCTCGCCGCGGCCAACCGGGCGCGGCGGGTCGCGGGCAAGACGATGTCGTTCGAACTGAAGTCCCGGCTGGAGGCAGGCCGTCCGGTGGGTGTCCCACCCGCGCAGGTCTCTTGATGCCCCTAGCACCGACGCTGAAAGGAATCGCTGTCCGCATGGCCGACAGGACCCAGAGGTCGATCATCATCGAGGCCCCGTCGCAGCAGGTGATGTCCGTCATCGCCGACCTGGAGTCCTACCCCGAGTGGGTATCGGCGGCGAAATCCGTCGAGGTGCTGGAGAAGGGGCCGGACGGCCGGGCCAAGACCGCGCGGTTCGTGCTGGACGCCGGGGTGGTCAAGGACAGTTATGTCCTGTCCTATGTCTGGCGGGCCGACCAGAAGGCGGTCAGCTGGACATTGCTCAGCGGTGAGCTGCAGAAAGCACAGAACGGCACCTACGAGCTGATCGATCAGCCTGACGGCGGCACGGAAGTCGTCTACACGCTGACCGTCGATCTGAACATCCCGATGATCGGCATGTTCAAGCGCAAGGCCGAGAAGGTGATCACCGACACCGCGCTGAAGGAACTGAAGAAACGGGTCGAAGGCTGACCGCGCGGGAGACCCGCGTCGAGCTGTTCATCGGCAAGGGTGGGGTCGGCAAGACCACGTTGGCGTGTGCCACCGCCATGTCCGAGGCCAGGTCGGGCCGCCGCGTGCTGGTCGCCTCGCTCGATCAGGCGCATTCGCTGGGCGACGCGCTCGGATTCCGCTTCCCGCACGATCCGGGCACGGTGGCCGGCGTCGCGACCGTGCTGCCCGGTCTGGACGTAATCGAGGTGGATTCACTCGCGTTGCTCGAGGACCGGTTCCGCGAGGTGGTGCGGTTGATCTCGACCGGTCACGGGCACGATCACGGCATCGATATCGCCGCGCTGGACCCAGCTGAGCTCACCGGGCTGCCTGGTGTGCAGGAACTGCTGATGCTGGTCGAGATCGCCGAGTTCGCCGCGGAGCGCGACTGGGATCTGATCGTCGTCGACTGCCCGCCGTCGGCGGACATGCTGCGCATCATCACCGCGCCGGACACCCTATTGGGCTATGTCGAGCGGATCTGGCCGCCACACGCGCGGGCGATGAGCGCGATCAGCACCGATTTGCGCCGCGCCGTGCTCGTGGCCACGGTCGAACGAATTGTCAAGGCGGTCAAGGAGGTTCGCGATCTGATTGCCGACCATCGGCGCACCGGGGCGCGGCTGATCACGGTCGCCGAGCGGGTCGCGGTGGCCGAGTCCGAGCGGGTGCGTTCGGCCGCGGCGCTGCTCGGCCTGCGGCTGGACGCCGTGGTGGTGAACAAGGTGCTCCCCGACGTCGCGCCACCCGCGGGTCCGGTCGAGGCCGAAAATCCTGCGGTGCACTGGTACCTGAACCGATGCCGCGAACAACTGGACGTGATCGCCGAATTGCGGCGCAAGATGCTGGGTATCCCGGTAGTGATCGCACAGCACACCGGGCCGGAGCCGATCGGGCTGAGTTCGCTGGCCGCGCTGTCGTACGGGGTGGACTCGATGAGAAACCTCGGCGACCCAGCGCTTATGCTGAGCGACAATCAAACGGAGGTCGACGTGGGTGCCGGCGAACCGGTGGTTCGTTGGGAATCGGGCGCCGGGTTGCAGTCGGTATACGCCCTGCGCATGCACCTGCCGGTGGTCGACGCCGCGACACTGCGCCTTGGCCGAGTGGAGGACGATTTGATCGTGGGAGCGGACGGTGTCCGCCGTCGGATGCGCCTGGCGCCGGTGTTGCGGCGGTGCGCGGTCGACGGCGCGGAGCTGGACGGCGGATATCTGGTGGTCCGGTTCCGGCCAGACCCTCAGGTCTGGTCGCACGCTTCCGAAGGTCACGGACATGACCGGTGACGCACACTCGCCGGAGGGCGACGCGACCTCGCCGGAAGGCATCGCCGAATTCGTGGAGGAACTGAAGCTGCTGGCCGAGGCGTTGCTGGAGCGGGTCGAGCCGGTGCTGCGGCGCGCCGCCGACGGACAGGTCGAATGGTCGAGTTGCAGTTGGTGCCCGGTGTGCGCGGCCGCCGCGCTGGTGCGCGGCGAGCATCACGAGGTGCTCGCGGCGGTCGCCGAGCACGGCACCGCGATCGTCACCGTGCTGCGCGAGGCGCTGGCCGGAGTACCGGTCGAACCGGTGATGCCAACCGACGCCGACCCGGAAACCGGTGCGCAGCACCGGCACGGCACGCGCGCGGACGCGGACGGCCCCGCCCGTTCCCGTTACGTCGACATCCCCGTGACGACCAAGGCATGACACGCCATATGACCGGTGCGCGATCGCTGACCGTCGGAATCGACGTAGGAGGCACCAACATTCGCGCCTCCGTGATCGATGGTGGCGGCGAGGTGCTCGACACTGTCCAGGCGCCGACGCCGCATTCCGCGCGGGCGCTGGAGGATGCGCTCGACCGCGCCGTCCGCGAACTGGGCCGAAAACACCCGATCGGCGCGGTGGGGCTGGCCGTCGCCGGGTTCATCAACGGCGAACGCTCGTCCGTCCGATTCGCTCCGCACCTGCCCTGGCAGGACGCCCCGGTCGCGCAGCAACTCACCGAGCGTCTCGAGCTGCCCGTGATCTTGGAGCACGATGCCAACGCCGCCATGTGGGCCGAGTACCGGTTCGGCGCCGCGGCGGGTGGGCAGAATGTGGTGCTCATCGCGATCGGCACCGGCATCGGCGCCGCCCTGCTCATCGACGGTCAGCTGTACCGGGGCACGCACGGCGTCGCACCGGAGCTCGGCCATCTGCAGGTCGTCCCCCAGGGCCGGGCCTGCCCATGCGGCAAACGCGGATGCTGGGAGCGATACTGCAGCGGAACGGCTCTGGCCGACACCGCGATCGAGATGCTGGCCACCGATCAAGTGCGCTCGGTGCTGGCCAGGGACGTGATGCGCGATCCTGGCTCGTTGACCGGACGGCGGGTCGCGGGTGCCGCGCAGGACGGCGACCCGCTCGCGCTGCGGGTGATGGCCGACTTCGCGCGATGGCTCGGGCTGGGGCTCGCCTTCGTCAGCGACATCTTCGATCCGGATCTCGTGGTCATCGCCGGCGGTGTCGGCAGTTCGGCGCCGCTGTTCCTGGACGAGGCGCGAGAGGAGTACGCGCGTGCGGTCACCGGCGCGGGACATCGGCCGCTGGCCCGGATCCGGACCACGCAGCTGGGCGAGGCGGCAAGCATGATCGGCGCCGCCGACCTGGCCAGGGCGGCGTTGCCCGCGGGCAGCCGGAAATCCTCGCGGGTGGCGCGAACCAGTCATTGACAGGCCTTGATCGCCTGCGGCGACACGCCGGCCATAGCTATTCCTCGGCGTCTCCGCGGAAGTGTGGTGAGATTCGCCGCAGCGGTTGGATGTGATCTGACACCAGCGGTAAAGTCGGCACTCGACATAGGTGCCCGCTACTATCCCGGTCCCGGGGGAAGGACGTCATGTTCTACTGGCTGCTGAAGTTCGTGCTGCTGGGACCATTCATTCATCTCTACAACCGACCTACGGTCGAGGGTGTAGAGAACATTCCGGCGGACGGGCCGGCAATCATGGCGGGCAATCACCTCTCCTTCGCCGACTGGCTGTTCGCACCGCTGGTGAGCCCACGGCGGATCAACTACCTGGCAAAGGCCGAGTACTTCCGCACGCCGGGCATCAAAGGCCGGCTCCAGAAGTTCTTCTTCAGCGCCTCTGGCCAGTACCCGATCGACCGTAGCTGCGCCGATGCCGCCGAGGACGCGCTCAACGCGGCCCGCAAGCTGCTCGACGAGGGCCGCCTGGTCGGTCTCTACCCGGAGGGCACCCGGTCTCCCGACGGTCGCCTGTACAAAGGCAAGACCGGGATGGCTCGCCTCGCTCTGGAGACGGGTGTCCCGGTGATCCCGGTCGCTGTCATCGGCACCGACGAGGTCAGCCCGCCCGGACCGTTCCGCTGGCGCCGTCGCAAGGTGACCGTCAAGTTCGGTGCGCCCATAGACTTCTCCCGCTACGAGGGCATGGGCGGCAACCGCTTCGTGGAACGCGCTGTCACCGACGAAGTCATGTACGAGCTGATGCAGCTCGGCGGTCAAGAGTACGTCGACGTCTATGCCGCAAGCCTGAAGAAGGGCGTGCCGAGCGGCAGCCGCCCCGAGGCCGCGCGTATCCCGGACACCGCCGCGAGCTGATCTCGATTCCACCTCTCGGGCGGCGTTTCCCATTATGACGTCCGGTTCCAAGTCGACCTCCCAGCGAATGACACCTGGCTGCGGCAGACCACGAAAAGCCGCACGATGGTGCACCACTCGACCTCGGGCTGCGGGACATCGGCCGGGCGGACCGGACCTGTTCATATTGCGTTGAAGTAGCTCGTTCAAAGTTGTCACATGACTGGTTGGGACTTCGACATCGCCCGGCGCACCCTGCTACGGGCCTCCGCCCTCGGCCTCGTGACGGCTCCGGCACTGTCCGCCTGCTCGTCCGGCCACAGTCCGGGCCTCATTCGGCAGCGCCCAGTGCTCACGCACGGCGTCGCGGTAGGCGACCCGCGCAGCGACGGCGCCCTGATCTGGGCGCGCGCCGACCGTCCGGCGAAGCTGATCGTGGAGACCGCCGCCACGGAATCGTTCACCAACGCCGAGCGTTTCACCGGGCCGCTGCTCACCCCGGATTCCGACGGCACAGGCCGGGTGCGGGTCAATGGCCTGCCCGCCGGAAAGCAGGTGCACTACCGGGTGACGCTGGAGGGCGACGACGGCGCCATCTCCGAACCCGTCACCGGCGTCTTTCGCACCGTGCCGACCGCCACCTCGGACCTCATGCTGCAGTGGTCCGGCGATGTCGTCGGCCAGGGCTACGGCATCAACCCGGACCTGGGCGGCATGCGGATCTTCGCCACCATGGCCGCCCGCGACCCGCACCTGTTCCTGCACTCCGGCGACTCGATTTACGCCGATGGCCCACTGAAGGAGTCGGTCACCCTGCCCGACGGCCGGATCTGGCGCAATGTCGTGAGTGAGGCGAAAAGCGCTGTCGCGCAGACCCTGGACCAGTTCCGCGGCAACTACGCCTACAACCTGACCGACGAGCACTACCGCCGCTTCAACAGCGCGGTCGCTCAGGTCGTGCAGTGGGACGACCACGAGACCGTGAACAACTGGTACCCCGGCGGCTTGGTCCCCGAGTCCAAGGGCTATGCCGAGCGCAGCATGGATACCCTGGCCGCCCGGTCCTGGCAGGCATTCCACGAGTGGATGCCGCTGGATCCCGCGGAAGCGATGGACGGTCGTCTGCACCGCAAGATCTCCTACGGTCCGCTGCTGGACATCTTCGTGCTGGACATGCGCACTTACAAGGACACCAACAACACCGACAAAGGACCGAACGGTCGCATTTTGGGTGCGGCGCAGACGAAATGGCTGATCGACGGCCTGCGCGAGTCCCGAGCCACCTGGAAGATCATCGCCAACGACCTGCCGCTCGGCCTGGTCGTCCAGGACGGTGAACAGCCGAACACCGTCGCGTACGAAGGCCCCGCCAACGGCGACCCCGGCGCACCCTCGGGCCGCGAAAGCGAGATCGCCCAAGTGCTCTCGTCGCTCGCGGCGCACAAGGTCGCCAATGTGGTGTGGCTCACCGCGGACGTGCACTACACGGCGGCCCACCGCTATTCGCCGGACCGAGCGGCGTTCACCGACTTCGACGAGTTCTGGGAGTTCGTCTCCGGTCCGCTGAACGCGGGCGCGTTCGGCCCGAATCCGCTGGACGGCACATTCGGCCCAGAAGCGGTGTACGTGCACGCGCCGCCGATGCAGAACAGCTCGCCGCTGGATGCCTTCCAACATTTCGGCGAGGTACGGATCGACGGGAAGTCAAGGGAACTGACCGTCGACCTGTGCGACGCGAGCGGATCCGTGCTGTTCAGCAAGCGCCTTGCGCCCGCGTCCCGGTAGCACCGGGATTCGGGTGAGCGTCGCGGGCCGCGCTGTGGTTAGCTTTCGTGCCATGAGCACGCCGCAGATTGTCTCCAACGCCGAGGAATTCCTTCCCCGTGATACCGCCGATGTCGTTCGCACGGTTCGGGATTCACGCGGGCGAGCGGAACAATTGATGGTGCGCGGCGGCGAGCTGATCGACGAGGGCCTCACGCTGCCCGCCCAGCCGACCGTGGTCTCGCTGCGCCGGATGGACCAGGTGCTGGATATCAACCTGGGCCGACGCACTGTGCGGGTGCAGGCGGGCGCCAAACTGTCGGACATCGACCGGAGGCTGGGCGCGCACGGGCTCGGCCTGCCGATCGTCGGCGACCACCGCGACATCACCGCGGGCGGTTTCGCCTCGGTCGGCGGAGTCAGCGCGGCCTCGCACAGATACGGCCTGTTCATCGACCAGATCGTCGATCTGGAGTACGTGGACAACGACGGCCGCATCGGCACCTGCGGCCGCAGTCACCACACCGAGCGGTTCCAGCGCATCCTCGGCGCGGGAGGGCGCGCGGGCATCATCACCGCGCTCACCCTGGACGCGATCGACATCGACAAGGACCACACCTGGCTGACCACCAACGCCGACCGATTCCTCGACTTCGACTCGTTCGTCGAGCACGCCTACGCCGCGATCGCGCGGCCGGGCACAGCCGCGCTGCAGGTCGGCCGCTGGGTCGACACCGCCCCGCTGAAGGTGGCGCGCCCGGTCGGCACCGGCCACGTACAGCTGGGCACCGTCCGCTTCGGCCAATGGTCGAGCTTGCACCCCACCGCGCCCACCAGATCACTGCGAGCCCGGCGTGAGGTCGGGTCCCGGGCCCGGAAATCGCTGGGCGTCATCGCCTCCGCCGCGGGCGGCAAGGCGGGCATGCCGGTCCGCAACGCCGCCGCGGGCGCGGTGCTGTTCGCGCCGAAGGTGCAGACCCTGCGCGACGCCGAATATTTGGCCGATACAGCGCTCAGCTCGTCGGAGCGTGGACCGGCCTACCGGGTGGGCGTTTTCGCGCCGCTGTCGAGCTATACGTCGGTGTTCTACCGCCTACACGATCTGTTCGCGGGACACCGTGAGCGCACCGGCTGCTTCACCGTGATCTCGGCGATGACCTACGGCGTGCGCTCACACTACTTGCGCTCGGAATCGGCCGCGCGCGGCCTCTCCTGCGAAGAACACGGACTGATCACGTTCACCTGCCGGTTGCGGCCTGCCGCGGTGCCCTCGGAACTGCTGCGCGACATCGTTTCCAGCATCGACGATATCTGCCGCTCGGAGAACGCGCTGCGCTACGAGGCTGATTAAATTTGCGGCGGACAATGCTCGGTCTCGCTTCGCTCGGAACCGGGAGTTGGGCTGGAGTGGTTGCGTCGGCATGTCCAGCCGCGGCACTAGCCGTTCACCACCGACCAATAGCCGACGATCGGAACCGGCATCGAAAAGCATCGTCGCGACGCGACGCCAGCCGCGCCGCGAACCGGCAACGCTCGATCTCGCATCGCTCGAAAACAGCAGTGATGCCGACGTGGTCCCGTCAGAGCGGTAACCCACCGTCGGCGTTCACACCGACCAGTACTGACGACCGCGCCAGCAGCGACATCGTCACTGACGCATCGACCGCGCGGCCGCCAGCCGCAAAGGGGTGTTGGAAAGACTCGCCACCTCTACGTGGCGATGCGCAATCGACAACATTCTGGAAACTGAAACGGGCCCCGAGTCGTTCGACTCGGGGCCCGTCGTCACGAACCCAACTGGTACGGCCTCAATACCCGGAGAGGCGGAACAGCTCAGTGCTTCTCTGGGCCGAGGTAGTACTCGAAGACCAGGCCCCCGGCGGCGGCCAGGATGCAGACAACACCGATGCCGATCAACCAGAACTGGAAGAACGCCAGGCCGAGGGCGGTCACCGCACCGGCGCCTGCCAGGGTGATGGGCCAGAAGCTGCCGGGCGAGAAGAAGCCGAGGTCGCCCGCGCCGTCCACGATCTCGGCGTCCTCGTAGTCCTCCGGGCGCAGGTCGAGACGCCGTGCGACGAAGCGGAAGTAGGTGCCGATGATCAGCGACAGACCCGCGGTGAGGACGGTTGCGGTGGTGCCCGCCCACTCGACGCCGGTGCGCGACTGGCCGGTGAAGAACCCGTAGACCACCGCCACGATGATGAAGAACACCGTGAGCAGTTCGAAAATCCGCGCTTCGATCTTCATGTCAGATCAGTTCCTCACTTGCCCTCGGCCGCGGCCGCGCTCTTGGTGTCCCGCTTGGTGTTGAACGGCGTGGTAGTGGTGGCGACGGGAGACTCACCGATGGACTCGAGCGCCTCTGCGTTGGTCTTACCCGCCTTGCGCGCGTCCAGGTATTTGGTGAACTTCTCCGGCGAGACCGCCCGAACCTCGAAGTTCATCATCGAGTGGAAGGTGCCGCACATCTCGGCACAGCGGCCGACGAACGCGCCCTCCTTCTCGATCTTGGTGATCTGGAAGACGTTGTCGGAGTGGTTTTCCTTCGGATTCGGCATCACATCGCGCTTGAACAGGAACTCCGGCACCCAGAAGGCGTGGACCACGTCCGCCGCGGCGAGCTGGAACTCGATGACCTTGTTGGTCGGCAGCACCAGGACCGGAATCTCGGAACTGGAGCCGATCGTCTCGACCTTGTCGTAGTGCAGGTAGGACAGGATATCGTTCGCCGGCTTGCCGTGCACCGGGCCCGGCTGCGGGTGACCGTCCTCGGTCCGCTCCTTGTACTCCTCGAGCTGCTCCTGGTTCGACGTCTCGCGCGTGGTGTCGATGCCGTCGAACTTGTAGCCGTCCTTGAAGTCGACCTCCCGGTACCCGAACTTCCAGTTCCACTGGAAAGCGGTCACGTCAACGGTGACGTCGGGATCGGCCACCTTCTCGTGCACGTAGTTCTGCACGACCACGGTGAAGTAGAACAGCACCGCGATGATGACGAACGGGATCGCCGTGTATGTCAGCTCCAGCGGCACGTTGTAGCCGGTCTGCCGCGGGAATTCCGGCGAGTCCGCCTTCTTGCGGTGAAAGGTGACGGTCCAGAAGGTCAGGCCCCAGACCAGCACGCCCATCACCAGCGCCGCGATGACCGACCAGGTCCACAGCTCCCGCATCCGGGCGGCCTGGGGCGTGACGCCCGAGGGCCAGCCGAACCGCAGCCAGACATTGTCGATCGAGCAGCCCGAGACGAGCAACGCGGTGACCCCCAAGGACACCGCCAGCCCGGCCCGCCGAAGGATGCGGCCCTGCCGACCCCGGGCGGGTCGTGCCCCGATCTCTTCGCTCGCCTTGTGCGCCACGCTCACGCCTTCCTGGTCGCCACACATTTCGACAGTGCATCGTCAGGGCTGCGATCGGCCCTGACGATGCGTCCTAAGCATGCTTCAGGACGCCCTCGGGGCCGGCACGTCCGCGCACGGGTCGCCTGAGAGAGACCTGAGTACTACGCAGCGTAGACCAAACGAACGGGTACCTCGTCGTCGGGTCGGATTCGACACCTCGCCGATCACGCCGGGATATCCGTCAGCAGCGCATCCGCCCGGGACGCCGTGTGCGCGACGCGCGGATCCGGTGTGTGCGGCATACTCGGACACGAGATTTCGTCCCCGCGCTCCGCTCCGTGAGCGCGTACACCGACTGCGAGAAACGAGGTTGCCGACGCCGTGTGTGGACTGCTCGGATTCCTGACATCTGACGAGGCAGCACCTGGCACGGTGGAGCAGGTCTACGAAGCCTTGCACTGCGTGCGCCACCGGGGCCCGGACGAGCGCGGCACCTGGCACGACGATCACCTGATCGTCGGCTTCAACCGCCTGTCGATCATCGATATCGAACACTCACACCAGCCGCTACGCTGGGGCCCGCCGGAGAATCCTGAGCGCTACGCGCTGACCTTCAACGGCGAGATCTACAACTACCTGGAGCTGCGCACGGAGATCGCCGCCGCGCACGCCGACGAGTTTCCGGACGGCAAGATCTTCCAGACCGAAGGCGACAGCGAGGCGATCGTCGCGGCGTTCCACTACTGGGGTCCCGAGGCCGTGCGGCGGCTGCGCGGCATGTTCGCGTTCGCGATCTGGGACACCGAGACCGAGGAACTGTTCCTCGCCCGCGACCCGTTCGGCATCAAACCGCTATTCCTGGCCAGTGGGCCGGGCGGCACCGCGTTCGGCAGCGAGAAGAAGAGCCTGCTGCAACTGCTGCCCGCGCTGCAGCTGAGCGACGCGCTCGACCCGCGGGCGCTGGAGCACTACACGGTGCTGCAGTATGTGCCGGAGCCCGAGACGCTGCACAAGGACGTGCGCAGACTCGAATCGGGCAGCTATGCCACCGTGCGGCTGGGACAGGCGCCGACGATCACCCGGTACTTCAGCCCCGAGTTCCGGGTGCGCCCCTTCGCCCCCGGCTCGGCCGAGGCGCGCTACCGCGAGATCGCCGAGGCGCTCGAGGATTCCGTGGCCAAGCACATGCGCGCGGACGTCACGGTCGGCTCGTTCCTGTCCGGCGGCATCGACTCCACAGCGGTCGCCGCGCTGGCCATGCGGCACAACCCGAAGCTGATCACCTTCACCACAGGATTCGAGCGCGAGGGCTACTCCGAGGTCGACGTGGCAGCCGAAAGCGCGGCGGCGATCGGCGCCCGCCACGTCGTCAAGGTGGTCTCCCCCGCCGAGTTCGCGGCGGCGATTCCCGAAATTGTCTGGTACCTCGACGATCCGGTGGCCGACCCAGCGCTGGTCCCGCTGTACTTCGTGGCCAAGGAGGCCCGCAAGCACGTCAAGGTAGTGCTCTCCGGCGAAGGCGCGGACGAGCTGTTCGGCGGGTACACCATCTACCGGGAACCGTTGTCGCTGAAGCCGTTCGAGATGCTCCCCGGCGGGCTGCGCAAGCTGGCGGGCAAGCTCTCCGACCGCATTCCGGAGGGCACCAGAGGCAAAAGCCTGCTACACCGCGGCTCGCTCACCCTGGAGGAGCGCTACTACGGCAACGCACGCAGCTTCAACGACGCCCAATTGCGTGCGGTGCTGCGCGAATTCCGGCCCGAGTGGACCCACCAGGACGTCACCGCTCCGCTGTACGCCCAGTCGCGCGGCTGGGATCCGGTGACGCGCATGCAACACCTGGACCTGTTCACCTGGCTGCGCGGCGACATCCTCGTCAAAGCGGACAAGATGACCATGGCCAACTCGCTCGAACTGCGCGTGCCTTTCCTGGACGCCGAGGTGCTGAAGGTAGCCGAGGGGCTGCCGTTCGACCAGAAGATCACCAGGGAAACCACCAAGTACGCGCTGCGCCGGGCGCTGGAGGGGATCGTGCCCCCGCACGTGCTGCATCGCGCAAAGCTCGGGTTCCCGGTACCGCTACGGCACTGGCTGCGTGGCACCGAGCTCTACGACTGGGCGCAGCAGCAGGTCGCCGAGTCGCAGACCGACCACCTGTTGCACAAGAGCGCGATCAGCGACATGCTCGTCGCGCACCGGGCCGGGCTCTCCGATCACAGCCGCAGGCTGTGGACGCTGCTGGTCTTCATGGTGTGGCACGGCATCTTCGTCGAGGACCGGATCAAGCCGGAGATCCAGGAGCCGATGTACCCGGTTTCGCTCTAGCTGCCTGTTCCGCCTCTCCGGGTCTTCAGGCCGAACTGGTCGGGGGGCGGGGAAGTTGTGTTCAGGTCCTGCGGTGGGTGCCGCTTCAGCTTTGGGCGTGCCCGGGGAGTTACCCATGTTCGTGTGAAATCAGTTGTCCGCGTGTCTTCATGCGAATTCAGGAGGCGCGGATGTTCATGCGAAATCAGTAGTTGCGTGGCGAGACCGTAGCAGTCAGGTGACCTGAATCACGTCAGGTCATGCTGCGCGCTCGAGCCCTGGGGCGACCCGCCGCCATCAGCGGGTAACCCCAGGACTCCCAGCGCAAGTGATTTCGTGAGCACATGGGTAACTCACCGGGCACGCCCAAAACCGGAGCGGCACCAGACGCAGGACCTGAACGCGAATCCCCCGCCACCCGACCAGTACGGCCTGAAAGCCCGGAGAGAGGGATCAGAGCAGGGGTTTGATGTCCGCTGCGGCGTCGGGGCCGTAGGCGGCGGTCAGGCGCTCGAGCGCGATTTCCTTGTTCAGCTTCCACTCCTGAGTGCCCATGGTCTCCAGCACGAGCACCGCGATCAGCGAGCCGAGCTGGGCGGAACGCTCCAAGCTCAGCCCGGCCGTGTGGCCGGTGAGGAAGCCCGCGCGGAACGCGTCACCGACACCGGTCGGTTCCACCTTCTCGGTCTCGGGAACCACGCCGACGGTCACCTCTGTGCCGTCGCGGTCGACGATCCGCACACCGTCCGCGCCGAGCGTGGTGACGCGAATACCGACCTTCTTCGCGACCTCTTCCTCGCTCAGGCCGGTCTTCTGCAACAGCAGCGCCCACTCGTACTTGTTCGTGAAAAGGTACGCGGCACCGTCGATCAGCTGCACGGACTGGTCGCCATCGAGGCGGGCCAGCTGCTGGGAGGGGTCGGCGGCGAACGGGATGCCGAGTTCGCGGCACTCGGCGGTGTGCCGCAGCATCGCCTCGGGATCGTTCGCGCCGATCAGGACGAGGCCGAGCTCCCGCGTCTCGGCGAGCTGAGCGATGGAAACGTCGCGCGCCTCACTCATCGCACCGGGGTAGAACGACGCGAGCTGAGCCATGTCGTCGTCGGTGGTGCAGACGAAACGGGCGGTGTGCGCCCGCTCGGAGACCAGGACGCCGGAGCAGTCGACACCGTGCGATTCCAGCCAGGCGCGGTATTCGGCGAAATCGGCGCCGACGGCGCCCACCAGCAGGGGTGTGCGATTCAGCAAGCCCATGGCGTAGACGATGTTTCCACCGACGCCTCCGCGGCGGATCTGCAGATCATCGACAAGGAAGCTCAGCGACACGTGGTCGAGCTGATCTGCCAGCAGTACGTCGGCGAACCGTCCGGGAAAACGCATGAGATGGTCGGTCGCAATGGACGCGGAAACGGCGATGGACACGTGGCTGAGCCCTTCAAAAGTAGGCGGCAGGCGGTCTGGACCGGGACGCGAGTCCCGGTCTCACCGTAGCCGATTCCGCCTCTCCGGGTCTTCAGGCCGTACTAGTCGGGTGACACAGGATTTTGCGTTCAGGTCCTGCGTTTGGTTGCCGCTTCGGCTCTGGGCGTTCGCGGCGAGTTACCCATGCCCTTGCGAGATCCGTCGTCGCGAAATCAGCGTTCCGTTCGAAAGTCGTTTCGTTCGGACTTGCTCATCGCACGGCTGGGCGAGGAGCTCAGTTGAAGGAGTCGCCGCAGGCGCAGGAGCCGGTGGCGTTCGGGTTGTCGATGGTGAAACCCTGCTTCTCGATGGTGTCGACGAAGTCGATCGAGGCGCCCTGCACGTACGGAGCGCTCATCCGGTCGACGGCCAGCGTCACGCCACCGAAATCGACGATCAGGTCTCCGTCCAGCGAGCGGTCGTCGAAGAACAGCTGGTAGCGCAGGCCGGCACAACCGCCCGGCTGCACCGCGATCCGCAGCGCCAAGTCGTCGCGACCCTCCTGATCCAGCAGCGCCTTCGCCTTCGCGGCAGCGGCGTCGGTCAGAGTCACACCATGGGTGGTGGCGGTCTCGTTCTGCACAGTCATGAACTCTCCTCGAGGAACCCTTGGTCAACCCGTGGCAGCGCACGGGTCGTGTCGGTCAACACCACTCGGTAGGCTGCTATTCCCCCATCTTGCCACCACCCGGCTCGCCGCGGCAGGCGACCTCCGTGACTGCGCGCACTCCCGGCGAATCGGACCGCGTTTCCTGTCGCATTGTCGATCGAATAGCCTGGTCGCTGTGAAATTGTTCCGTCGTGGCGAGTCCAGCACCACCGACACCACCGCCGAATCGACGGCGGTCGTGGATGGCGGCTCGGCCGCGGGTTCCACCCGGGCGGCGGTCCCAGCCACCGCGGGCAAGGGCCGCCCCACCCCCAAACGCCGTGATGCACAGGGCAAGCGCCGCGGCCCCGTAGCCCCCGCTCCACTCACCGCGAAAGAGGCCCGCGCCCGTCGCAAGGCCACCCGCGGCAGCAGACAGGACCGCAAGGCGGCGTCGGCCGAACGGCGCGCGGCCGCCCAGGATCGGCGGGCGCGCATGCTCGCGGGCGAAGACAAATACCTGCTGCCGCGCGACCAGGGGCCGGTGCGAGCGTTCGTCCGCGACATCGTGGACGCCCGTCGCAACCTGGTCGGCCTGTTCATGCCGATGGCGCTGGTGCTGATCCTGTCGATGTTCGTCGCGCCCGCGCTGCAGACCATCGTGACGCTGGCCATGCTGGTGATGATGGCGTTCATGATCGCGGAGGGCGTTCTGCTCGGCCGGATCGTGAACAACCGGGTCAGGGAGCGTTTCCCGGACAGCACCGATACCGGATACCGGCTCGGCTGGTACGCCTTCGTCCGCGCCTCCCAGATCCGCAAGATGCGCGCCCCGAAACCGCGGGTCGGGCCCGGCGACAGCGTCTGATTCACAGCGCCTGCGGCGCTGCGTGTCGGTGGCCCGCGGGTGCGGCTGCCGTTGTCGTTCGGTCTCGCTGTCAGCGGTGGTGGGCGTCACGACCGAGCATGGCGACCAGTTCCGCCTGCAGACGTTGGGCGTCGCGGTCGACGACATCGGATGAGCCTGCCCGGCCGGTGCCGTACCCGACCAGCGTCGCGAAGGCCACGATGGCGGCAAGGGAAACAAGAAAAATAACCATGGCAGTAATTTTGCGCCCGGTCATTTGCCGCCGATAGTGGCTGTGCTGACATTGTTCGCAAAAATTCAGCCAGTAGACTGCCCGCATGCTGTCGAAGGTCGCCGTGGTGCTGTCCGAACGAATGGCCATGTTCGAGTTCGGGGTCATCTGTGAGGTTTTCGGCCTCGACCGGACCGCCGACGGACTGCCCGGCTTCGACTTCCGGGTCTGCGGAGCAGAGCCGGGCACCCCGCTTCACTCGACCAGTCCCGGGATCACCGTCACACCGGAATACGGGCTCGTGGAGCTGGCGGCGGCCGACCTGGTCGCGATCCCGGCTGCCGCGACTGGCACAGGATTCGATCCACGGGTTGTCGGCGCGGTCCGTGACGCGGCAGCGGCCGGCGCGACCGTGCTCACCGTCTGCTCCGGAGCCTTCCTGGCCGGTGCGGCCGGGCTGCTCAACGGGCGAAAATGCACCACGCATTGGCGTTACGTCGAGAAACTCGCCGCCGAGTACCCCGAGGCCACGGTCGATCCCGACGTCCTGTTCGTCGACGAAGGCAACCTGATCACCAGCGCGGGCACCGCCGCGGGCATCGACGCCTGCCTGCATCTGGTGCGGCGGGAACTCGGCAGTAGCGTCGCCAACGCGATCGCGCGGCGCATGGTGGTGCCGCCCCAGCGCGACGGCGGGCAGCGTCAGTTCATCGAACGCCCGGTCGCCACCTGTACCTCCGACAGCCTCATCCCGACCCTGGCGTGGATGAACGAACACCTCGATCTGCCACACACCATCGAGGAACTTGCCACCCGTTCCACCATGTCCACCCGGACCTTCGCCCGCCGCTTCACGGCCGAAACCGGAACCACCCCGGTGAAGTGGCTCACCAATCAGCGCGTACTGCTGGCAAAGCAACTCCTCGAGGAAACCGATCTCGGCCTGGAACGCATCGCCACCCGCTCCGGCTTCGGCTCCGGGGCCCTCCTACGCCACCACTTCCAACGCCTCGTCGGCATCGCCCCCACCGAATATCGCCGCCGCTTCGGCGGTAACCCGAACGTGGGCCAGGAGACGTCGGTGTAGTCGTTGCGGTGCGGGATGGCCGTTGGGTCGTAGGCGGCGCGAGCGACGGTCGACGAATCGGGGACGGATGGCTCGGCTGCGCCGATTGATACGGTGCACCCGTGCCGCACAGTTCCTCGTCCGCATCCGCGCATCGCACACTTGTTCTTGGCGGCGCGCGATCCGGCAAGTCGGCATTTGCGGAGGAGCTCGCCGCCAAGGCGGGCGGTCCGGTCCGCTATCTCGCCACCGCGGTGCCCGATCCGGCGGACCTGGATTTCGCGGAGCGGATAGCCAAGCACCGCAGCCGCCGACCCGAAAGCTGGTCGACCGTCGAAAGCGCCGACCCGGCAACGGTTCTCACCGAACCGACGTTGCCATCGAACCCGCCGGGCAGCACGCTCATCGACGACATCGGCACGTGGCTCACCACCCGCATCGATGCACGCGAGGCGTGGGACGCCCCGCGCGGCACGATCTCCGCCGACACCGACGCCCTGGTCGCGGCCGTCGCCGCCTACCCCTACCACCTCGTGATCGTGACCCCGGAGGTCGGCATGGGCGTTATCCCGGCGACCCGCTCGGGCCGTCTGTTCCGCGACGAGATCGGCGCTCTCAACCAGCGCCTGGCCCAAGTCTGCGACGAGGCGTACTTCGTCGTCGCGGGCATACCCCTGCGCTTGAAGTAGCGCCGCTCCCGCGGCAGGTGTGTGGACGCACCGGTGAAGGGCCAACGGGGAGTCGAAGAATGGCAAGATTGGGCGGCGTAGTCGGCGGGAACCGCCACGACCGAAAGGCTCGACAGTGACTCACGGATTTGGACCGGTAGCGCCCCCGGACACACAGTTTCGGGTGGCGGCCGAGCAGCGGCAAGCGCAGCTGACCAAACCCGGTGGGGCGCTCGGCCGGTTGGAGGAACTCGGCAACTGGGTGGCGGCGTGCCAGGCCGCCTGCCCCCCGAAGCAGTTCGAGCGCGCCCGGGTCGTGGTGTTCGCCGGCGACCACGGCGTCGCACGGCACGGGGTTTCGGCGTATCCGACCGAGGTGACCGCGCAGATGGTCGCGAACTTTCTCGGTGGCGGCGCCGCGGTGAATACCCTCGCGGCGGTGGCAGGAGCGACGGTCCGGGTCGCGGACATCTCCGTTGACGCCGACACCGACCCGCAGGTGTCGAAGCACAAGGTACGCCGTTCCAGCGGCGCGATCGACCGCGAGGACGCGCTCACCGCCGAGGAGATCCAAGCGGCGCTCGCCGCGGGCCGTGCCATCGCCGACGAGGAGATCGACGCGGGTGCCGACCTTCTGATCGCGGGTGACATGGGCATCGGCAACACCACCCCCGCCACCGTGCTCGTCGCTACCCTCACCGACACCGAACCCGTCGCCGCCGTCGGGCGCGGCACGGGCGTCGACGACGCGGGCTGGGCTCGTAAGGTCGCCGCTGTCCGCGACGCGATGCGCCGTGCCCGTCCGGTCGTGAAGGACCCGGTCGAACTCCTCCGTATCGCCGCGGGCGCCGATTTCGCCGCGATGGCCGCCTTCCTCGCCCAGGCCGCTGCCCGGCGCACCCCGGTCATTCTCGACGGCGTGGTCGTCACGGCCGCGGCGATGGTCGCCGAAGACCTCGCAGCAGGCGCCAGCGCCTGGTGGCTGGCGGGTCACCGCTCGACCGAACCGGCCCACGCCCTCGCACTGAAACATCTGCGGCTCGACCCCGTACTCGATTTGAACCTGCGCCTCGGCGAAGGTTCCGGCGCCCTCACCGCCCTCCCCGTCCTGCGTTCGGCAGTCGCGATCCTCGCCGAGATGTCCACCTTCGCCGACGCCCGTGTCAGCACCGCCGACGCCGCCACCGAACCGGCAAGCACCACCCTGGACCTGCGCAAGTGAACCGTTCTCGGCCCGCTGGAACACCGTCGCGGGACACCGTCACCGCCGGCCACGCTTCCTCGGCAACCACGCCTGACCGCCTCCACACCTGGTCGCGCCGGGTCACCACTCACTCGACCTGCTGGCCACTCAGCCAGACCAACGCGGCATCCCCGCGCCCTGACGCACAATCGCCGATCCGGAAGCGGGTCTTCCGTGGCAGGCGCGAGGCCGCGGGCTTCAGAGGAGGTTGTTCGGCATGACCGGAGTATTACTGGCGATCTCGTGGCTGACCGTGCTGCCCGTGCCTGGGCCGGATGACGTCGATCGGGCGATGGTGGGGCGGGCGATCGCGGCGGCGCCGGTCGTCGGTGTGCTGCTCGGGGCGGGGGCCGCGGGGCTGCTGTGGCTGCTGACCTGGGACGGTGCGACTGCTCCGCTAGCCGGTCTGCTGGTGGTCGGCGCGCTGGCGTTGACCACACGGGGCATGCATCTGGACGGTCTCGCCGACACCATGGACGGACTCGGCAGCTACGGGCCACCCGAGCGGGCCAGGCAGATCATGAAGAGCGGCGGCGCGGGGCCGTTCGGCGTCGCGGGGATCGTGTTCGCCGTGGGGATACAAGCATTCTCGTTCTCGGCTCTCGCCGACTCGGGCCGGTGGTTCGCGGTGGCCCTCGCGGTAACGACCGGCCGTGTGGTCGTAGTCATCGCCTGCCGGGGCATCGCCGCCGCGCCCGGCACCAGCTTCGGTGTCCTCGTCGCGGGCACCCAATCGACACTCACAGCCGCGTTCTGGTTCGTCGCCTCCGTCGCCCTGGCAGTGCTGGCCGTCCCCGGCCGCCCCTGGCTGGGCCCCCTCGCCATCCTTCTCGCCCTCGCCGCCTCGATGATCCTCGTGCATCACTGCGTCCGCCGCTTGGGCGGACTCTCCGGCGACCTCCTCGGTGCCGCCCTGGAAACGTCGGTGGCCGTCGCCGCGGCAGTGCTGTCCCTCGCCGTCTAGCCGACGCACCGGAAATTTTCCGGCCGTACCGCGCGAATCGGCTGGGGCGGGCAATATGGTGAGCACTATGTCTTCTGAGCGTCTGTATTTTCGCCAACTGCTGTCGGGACGCGACTACGCCGTGGGCGATCCGATCGCGACGCAGATGCGCAACTTCGCGTACCTCATCGGCGATCGGGAGACGGGCGAGTGTGTGGTGGTCGATCCGGCGTACGCGGCGGGCGACCTGGTGGATATCGCCGAAGGAGACGGTCTGCGGCTGGCCGGGGTCCTCGCGACCCACCACCACCCCGACCATGTGGGCGGCACCATGCTCGGCTTCACCCTCCGGGGCGTGCGCGAGTTACTCGAAAAGACAAGTGTTCCAGTGCATGTCAACGCCACGGAGCTACCGTGGGTCGCCAACGTCACCGGCATCGCCGAGAGCGAGCTGACCGGTCACGAGCACGGTGACAAGGTCACCGTCGGCGCTTTCGACATCGAGCTGTTACACACACCAGGACACACTCCAGGTAGCCAATGCTTCCTGTTCGACAACCGTCTGCTCGCGGGCGACACCCTGTTCGTCGACGGTTGCGGGCGCACCGATTTCCCCGGAGGCGACTCGGACGAAATGTTCCGCAGCTTGCGCTACCTCGCGGGACTCGCCGACGACCTGGTGGTCTACCCGGGTCACTGGTACTCGGAGGAACCGAACGCCGCGCTGTCCACTGTCCGGGCCGACAACTACGTCATGCGCCCGCAGACCCTCGACCAGTGGCACATGCTCATGCCGGGCTGAGTCACATCCCGCGCATCCACCCGTGGATATCGGCGAAGGTGCCGCGCTGGATGCCGGTAAGCGTGTCGCGCAGGGCCATCGTGACCTCACCGGGCTCGCCGCCGCCGATCGTGAACTCGCTCTCGGCGGAACGGACCCAGCCGACCGGCGTGATCACCGCGGCGGTGCCACACGCGAAAACCTCGGTGAGTTCACCGGACTCGGCGCTCTTACGCCACTCCTCCACCGAGAGCTTGCGCTGCTCGACGGGGAAGCCGGAATCGGCGGCAAGGGTCAGCAACGAGTCCCGCGTGATTCCCGGCAGCAAGGAGCCGGACAGCTCCGGGGTCACCAGCCGTGCCTCGGAGCCGGAGCCGAAGACGAAGAACAGGTTGTTGGTGCCCATCTCCTCGACGTAGCGGCGCTCGCACGCGTCCAGCCACACGACCTGATCGCATCCCTGCGCCGAGGCTTCGGCCTGGGCGAGCAAAGACGCAGCGTAGTTACCCGCGACCTTGGCCTCGCCGGTGCCTCCGGGCGCCGCCCGCACGTAGTCGGTGGACAGCCAGACCCGCACCGGCTTCACGCCACGGGGGAAGTACGCACCCGCCGGGGAACCCAGCAGCAGGTACTTGTACGACGCGGCGGGCTTCACACCCAACCCGGCCTCGGTCGCGAACATGAACGGCCGCAGGTACAGCGATTCCTCGCCGCCCGCCGCGGGCACCCAGCCCCGGTCCACGTCGAGCAGTTGGCGCACCGACTCGATGAACAGTTCCTCCGGCAGCTCCGCCATCGCCATACGGCGGGCCGACTTGCGGAAACGCGCGGCGTTCGCGTCGATGCGGAAGCAGGAGACGCTGCCATCACTCTGGCGGTAGGCCTTCAGACCCTCGAAAATCGCCTGGCCGTAATGGAACACCATCGTCGCCGGGTCCAGGGGCAGCGGGCCGTACGGCTCCACCCGCGCGTTGGTCCACGCACCGTCGGTGTAGTCGATCGACACCATATGGTCGGTGAAGAACCGTCCGAACCCGGGCGCCGTCAGTACCTCTTGTCGCCGCTGCGCCGGAACGGGCGCGGGATGCGGGACGCGGGTGAACTGTGCGGCAATGGTCATGCCGATGATCCTATCCGGGAGCGATTTTCCGGTTACGCCCGTGGTCCGACCCCGTCGCCGGTGGCCTCCCGCGCACCACACGGCACTGCCCCGCGGCTATTTGGTGCTCGTCTGCACGAACGGCGGGCGGATCACCTTGCAACGCAAACGGCGCCCGCGCACGTCGACCTCTACCTCGACTCCGGGCTCGATGTCCGCCTCGGTATCGAGCAAGGCCAGCGCGATACCGGCTTTCAGTGTGGGCGAGAACGTGCCAGAGGTGGTTTCACCGACCGGCTTGCCGTCGCGCAGTACCGTCTGTCCCTGGCGGAGTACGCCACGATCGAGGGCTTCGAGTCCCAGCAGGAGGCGGCGCGGACCGGCCGACTTCTCCTGTTCGAGTGCCGCTTTGCCCCAGAACTCCGGCTTCTTCCAGCCGACCGCCCAACCGCAGCGGGCCTGCACCGGCGAAATCTCCAGCGACAGTTCGTGCCCGTGCAACGGGTACCCCATTTCGGTGCGCAGCGTGTCACGGGCGCCCAGACCGGCGACCTGGCCATCGGCCGCGCGCACCTGCTCGACCAAGGCGCGGAACAGCGGTTCGGCGTCGTCCCAGGGTGGCAGCAGTTCGTAGCCGTGTTCGCCGGTGTAGCCGGTGCGGCACACCCGGACCGGGTGGCCGTCCCATTCAGCGTCGGCGTATGCCATGTATTCCAGTTCGGTGGGCAGGCCGAGTGCGGTCAGCACCTCAATGGAGCGGGCACCCTGCACCGCGAATACGGCGTAGTCGCGGTGCTCATCCGTCACAGTGACACCCTCGGGCGCGACCTTGCCCAACTCCGCGATGACCGCCGCGGTGTTGGCAGCGTTCGGCACGAGAAAGATCTCCTCGTCGCTCACGTAGTAGGCGATCAGGTCGTCGATCACTCCCCCATCCGGCGCGCAGCACAGCGTGTACTGCGCCTTGCCGGGCCTGATCCGGCCGAGATCGTTGGTGAGCGCGGAGTTCACGAACGCCGCCGCCCCCGTCCCACGCACTGTCGCCTTCCCGAGGTGGCTGACGTCGAACAACCCGACCGTGGAGCGAACCGCTTGGTGCTCGGCCACCGTTCCCGCGTAGGACACGGGCATCTCCCACCCCCCGAAGGGCGCGAACGTCGCGCCCAACTCGACATGCACGGCGTGAATTGGTCCTCGCAGTAGATCGGTCACCCGCCGAGCCTATCCGGGACCACGCGGCCGTCGTCTTGGTCCTGGTGCCACTCGGCGGGGTGGAACCACATGGGGATGAGGGTCGGGCCTTTTTCCGGGAGTGTGTGGGTTGCTCCGGTCCGGGTGAAGCCTGAGCGGGCGTACAGGCGGGCGGATCGTTCGGTGCTCGCTTCGAGGAAGACCGGGATACCCGTTTCGGAGGCGTCTCGCAGCCGGTGTGTGAGGATCGCGGCACCTGCGCCTTTGCCGCGATGCTCCGGCATCGTGACGATCACTTGCAGATAATGGTGCGGGAATTCACGCGGGTGTTCGCGGGCGAGCAGTTCGGTGACGAACGCCGCGCGGCGCAGCGGGCGCACGGCGGGCGCCTTCTCGGCCAGTGTCCGGGCCTCGACGGCCTCCGCGACGAACCGCTCCACCGAGGTGACGCGTTGCCAGATCGACACGGACCACAGGCCCTCATCCGCCCCCGCGACCCAGATCTCGTCGTCCCGCAGTGCGCGGTCGACCAGGCCCGGCACGAACGCGGTCCGGAAGCCCGCGTCGGGTTGCCCCTCCAGCACCCACGCCGTCACGACCTCGTCCACGCTGGCCGCGCAGAACGCCTCGATGAGTGCGTCACGGTCCTGAGCACTCGCCTGCCGAGCAGTGAGCTGCATCCGCAAACCCTTTCGATGTGAACAGCGTGTGTGATTGTCAATCTAGGGATGCCACAACATACTTGCTAGTATTTCGTCACACCTATTCGTGTGTCGAAATAGGAGTGTCCGATGACGTGCGAGATGTGCCGGAACGAGCTCGCCCAACCCACACGCGGCCGCAAACGCAAGTACTGCTCGCGGTCCTGCCAAGCGCGCGCCTACCGCGCCCGCCGCGACGACGCACCATCGACTCGCCGCACCACGCGGCCGACGCGGCTCACCAGAGTCGCCATCACCCGCGCCGCCGTCGATCTGGTCGACCGCGATGGCATCGATGGCCTGACCATGCGCCGCCTCGCCAGCGTGCTCGGCGTCGCGACGGCCGGCCTCTACCGCCACTTCCCCGACCGGGAAGCATTGCTGGCGAGCATGGCCGAGCTGGTGCTCGACGAAATTCCACCGCCGCCGCCCCACTGCTCCGGCTGGCGGGCGCGGCTGAGACACGAGGCAGGCGAGGAGTGGCGTCTCTACCGCAGGCACCCGTGGATGTTGCCGCTCTTGGCCCGTACTCGCCCTCCCCTCGGCCCCGCGTTGCTGGACATCCTCGAACGCAACTTCTCCGCCCTGGACCACCCCCACCTCACCAGGCAGAACGCGTTCGCGATCTACCTGTCGCTATCCGGCCTGGTCCAGGGTCTCGCGCTGCTGTGGAGTTCTGAAGGCACCGACCGCCTCGGCAATCCGCAATCCCCCGCGGACTCGGACGCGCTGCGCCACGATCTGACCGAGCTGCTCGACCCGGCGACCCGCCCGGCCCTGCACCGTTTCTTCACCGCCGACCCGACCGGCCTCGAACTCGACTTCGATGGCCTCCTCGACGCCGGCGTGGAACTCTTGCTGGACGGCGTCGCGGTGCGGCACCTCGAACCGACCGAATAGCCTGTGCCCATGACCGCTGTTGCAGATCGCTCGCTCGGACCGGAACTGGCACGCACCGAGACCATCGGCGCGGACACCGATGTGCTCGTCATCGGGTTGACATCGTCGGAGGACGGTCCCGCCATCGTGCCCGAGGACCTGTTCGGCGACGTGCTCACCGCCGAGGTTCGCGCGGAGTTGCTCGACCAGCTCGGCGCGGTCGGCGCGAAGGGCAAGGCCGAAGAGCTGACCCGGGTTCCGGCCCCGGCCGGACTGGACGGGGTATCCAGCGTGCTCGCCGTGGGGCTCGGCGCCGCCGACAAGGCCGACGCCGAGCAGATCCGCCGCTCGGCAGGGGTAGCCGCCCGCGCACTGTCGGGTACCGAACTGGTGGTGACCACGCTGTCGGGCCTGGATCTCGGCGCCGCCACGGAGGGCTTCTACCTGGGCGGCTACTCGTTCACGCCGTTCAGGTCGGACAAGTCCGCGCCCAAACCGGACGAACGCCCGGTGGCCCGCGTCGAGTTCCTCGTGCCCGAGCCTGGCTTCGGCGAGGAGGTGTTCTTCCGCGCTCAGCTGACGGCCGAAGCCGTCGCCACCGCGCGCGATTTCGTGAACACACCGCCGAGCCACCTGTTCCCCGCCGAGTTCGCATCCCAAGCGGAGAAACTCGCCGAGGCCGCGGGTCTCACCGTCGAGGTGCTCGACGAAAAGGCCCTGGAAGCACGCGGTTACGGCGGTGTGCTCGGCGTCGGCAAGGGTTCCTCGCGCCCGCCGCGCCTGATCCGGATCAGCTATGTGGGCGGGCCGAAGAAGGTCGCGTTGGTCGGCAAGGGCATCACCTTCGACACCGGCGGCATCTCCATCAAGCCCGCGGCGAACATGGAGAACATGACCTCCGACATGGCCGGTGCGGCCGCCGTGATCGCCACCACACTGCTCGCCGCGCGACTGAGCCTGCCGGTCACCGTCACCGCGACGGTTCCGATGGCCGAGAACATGCCCTCGGCCACCGCGCAGCGCCCCGGGGACGTGCTTACCCAATACGGCGGCACCACCGTCGAGGTACTCAACACCGACGCCGAGGGCCGCCTGATCCTGGCCGACGCGATCGTCCGCGCGAGCGAGGACGACCCCGACTATCTCATCGACGTGGCCACGCTGACCGGCGCGCAGATGGTCGCACTCGGCACCCGCACCCCCGGCGTGATGGGCACCGACAATTTCCGTGACCGGGTCGCCCGCATCTCTCGCGACGTCGGCGAGAACGGGTGGGCGATGCCGCTTCCCAGCGAGCTACGCGCCGATCTGAACTCCAAGATCGCCGACCTGGCCAACGTCGCGCCACACCGCTGGGGCGGCATGCTCTCGGCGGCCTTGTTCCTCAAGGAATTCGTCCCGGAGGGCGTGCAGTGGGCCCACCTCGACGTCGCGGGTCCGGCCTACAACACCGGCGGCCCGTTCGGCTACATCGGCAAGGGCGGCACGGGCGTGCCGGTCCGCACCCTCATCACGGTGATCGAGAGCATCGCCGCCGAGTGAGCGCCAGGGGCGTCGTCCCTCGGACGACGCCCCTACATTTCGCGCAATTCCTCTTCCAACGCCCGCCGCCGCTGCACGCGCTTGCGGGCGTCGTAGTCGCGCATCCGCTGCGGATACCCGGTCTTGCGCACGTCATAAACGGGGATACGCAAATCTCCGGCAAGCCGACGGGCTCCGCGTTCGCCGACGATCCGGCGCGTCCATTCACCATCAGCGGCAACAAGCACAACTGTGACATCGGTCACCGTGGTCTTCGGCTCGACGTAGCCTTCGACCCCCACGTGGGTGCGCACCCACTCGGCCAGATAGCGAGCGTCCTCGCCGCTTACCGAACCCGCACGTAGAGCGGCGCCGCCCCTGGCCGCGCCGCGTCGGAAACGATCCAGCAAACCCAACGCCGCCGACCTCCTTTCCAGCACCGGAGAATGTTCACCGCCGGTCATCCCATAGTGCCAGCTCCGTACAGTTGGCTGCCCTCCGCTACGCAGCTCGCGGACGAATGCAAGGATGGACCGCGGTACAAGAACCACACAGATCTCCGGTGCCGCCACAATGATCGGTGGCTGTCGGATGCACGACGCGACCCGCGACGGGCGTCCGCAGTGAGATCAAGCTGTTGTAGAACCCGTCGAGCAGTCAGAGGAGTCAACGGACATGGCCTTCTCCGTCCAGATGCCCGCTCTTGGTGAGAGCGTCACCGAGGGAACGGTGACCAGGTGGCTGAAGCAGGAAGGAGACACGGTCGAGGTCGACGAGCCGCTGCTCGAGGTCTCCACCGACAAGGTCGACACCGAAATCCCGTCCCCCACGGCGGGCGTGCTGTCGAAGATCGTCGCCCAGGAAGACGATGTGGTCGAGGTCGGCGGTGAACTCGGCGTCATCAGTGAGCCCGGTGAGGCGGCTTCGTCCGCTCCCGCTCCGGAGGCCGCGGCCCCCGCCCCCGCGCAGGAGGCGCCTGCCCCGGAACCCCAGCCCGCCCCTGCCGCCCAGGAGCCGGCCCCCGCCGCCCAGGCCGCACCCGCGTCGTCCGGTGATGGCACCCCGGTCAAGATGCCGGAACTCGGCGAGTCGGTCACCGAGGGCACCGTCACCCGCTGGCTGAAGGCGGTCGGTGATGAAATCGCCATCGACGAGCCGCTGCTCGAGGTGTCGACCGACAAGGTCGACACCGAGATCCCCTCCCCCGTCGCGGGCACCCTGCTGGAGATCACCGCGCAGGAAGACGATGTCGTCCCGGTCGGTGCCCAGCTCGGTGTGATCGGCAGCGGTGCTCCCGCGGCCGCCGCACCTGCGCCCGCTCCGGCTCCTGCGCCCGCTCCGGCTCCGGCGCCCGCTCCGGCTCCGGCGCCCACTCCGGCTCCGGCGCCGGCGCCCGCCCCGGCTGCCGCCGCTCCGGCACCTGCTCCGGCTCCGGCACCTGCCCCAGCGTCCGACAACGGCGCAACCCCGTACGTCACCCCGCTGGTCCGCAAGTTGGCCGAGGAGAACAACGTCGACCTGGCCACGATCACCGGTTCCGGTGTCGGCGGCCGGATCCGCAAGCAGGATGTGCTCGCCGCCGCGGAGGCCAAGAAGGCACCGGCTCCGGCCGCGCCCGCCCCGGCTGCGGCCAAGACTCCATCGGCCCCCGCCGCGGCGCGCCCGCAGCTGGCTCACCTGCGCGGCACCGTGCAGAAGGCGAACCGCATTCGCCAGATCACCGCGACCAAGACACGTGAGTCGCTGCAGACCACCGCGCAGCTGACCCAGGTGCACGAGGCCGATGTCACCAAGGTCGCCGCGCTGCGTAGCCAGGCCAAGGCGTCGTTCAAGAACCGCGAGGGCGTCAACCTGACGTTCCTGCCGTTCTTCGCCAAGGCCGTTGTCGAGGCGCTCGGCGTGCACCCGAACGTCAACGCCAGCTACGACGAGTCCAGCAAGGAGATCACCTACCACGCGTCGGTGCACCTCGGCATCGCCGTCGACACCGACCAGGGCCTGCTGTCCCCGGTGATCCACAACGCGAGCGACCTGTCGCTGGCGGGCCTGGCGCGCGCCATCGCCGATATCGCGAACCGTGCCCGCACCGGCGGACTCAAGCCCGATGAGCTGGCCGGCGGCACCTTCACCATCACCAACATCGGCAGCCAGGGCGCGCTGTTCGACACCCCGATCCTGGTTCCGCCGCAGGCGGCCATGCTCGGCACAGGTGCGATCGTCAAGCGGCCGGTCGTCGTGACCGACGAGACCGGCAACGAGTCCATCGGCGTCCGCTCGATGTGCTACCTGCCGCTCACCTACGACCACCGCCTGATCGACGGCGCCGACGCCGGTCGCTTCCTGACCACGATCCGGCATCGGCTCGAGGAAGCGGCGTTCGAGGCCGACCTCGGCCTGTAAGGAAGCTCCGGCACGTATGAAGGTCGTGATCGCCGGCTCGTCCGGGCTGATCGGGACAGCGCTCGTCGCGGCTCTGCGCCGCGACGGGCACGACGTCGCCCGACTGGTGCGCAGAAAGGCCGCGGGCCCGGACGAATTCGCCTGGGACCCGGCCCGCGCCGACCTGAACGAGCGAGCGCTGCGCGGCGCCGACGCGGTGGTCAACCTGTGCGGCGCGAACGTAGGAAGCCGCCGCTGGACCGGCAGTTTCAAACAAGAACTGCGCGACAGCAGGATCACCCCCACCGACGTGCTGGCGAACGCGGTCGTCGCCGCCGGTGTTCCGGTACTGCTGAACGCCAGCGGCGTGCACTACTACGGCGGCGACACCGGACATCGCGTGGTAGACGAAACCGCCTCCGCTGGTACGGGCTTCCTCGCCACCCTGTGCCGGGATTGGGAAGCCGCGACCGAGCCCGCCACCAGCGCAGGTGTTCGCACCGTCCTGCTGCGCAGCGCCGTCGTGCTGTCCCGCACCGGCGGTCTGCTCAGCATGCTGCGACCGCTGTACGCGCTCGGTCTCGGCGGGCGGATCGGCAGCGGTCGCCAGTACACACCGTGGATCTCGATGGCCGACGAGATCGGCGCGATCGTCTTCGCGCTCGGCGATGACGCGATGTCCGGGCCGGTCAACGTGGTCGGCCCCGCACCGGTCACCAACGCCGAGTTCAACCGCGCGCTCGGGCGGGCACTGCACCGTCCCACTCCGTTCGCGGTGCCCGCGTTCGTGCTGCGTACGCTGATCGGCGAGTTCGCGCAGGAGGCAATCCTGCACGGCCCGAGAGCGATTCCCACGGCCCTCGAGGAGGCTGGCTACCAGTTCCGGCACCCCACCATCGGCGCAGCGCTCGCGGCCGCGGTGGGGCGCCCCGGCCCCGGAGCAGCCCGATGACCGACCGACTCGACACCAGACCCGCCACCGTCATCCGCGATGCGAGTCCCACCGACCTGCCTGCGATCCTCATCATCCACAACGCGAACATCGCCGCCTCCACCGCGATCTGGGACACCGAGCAGGTCGGCCTGGACGAGCGCGCCACGTGGTTCCGTGCTCGCACCGGGGCGGGGCTGCCCGTGCTGGTCGCCGAGGTCGACGGCGAGCTGGCGGGTTACGCGAGCTATGGCCCGTGGCGCACCAAGTCGGGGTACCGCTTCACCGTGGAGAATTCGGTTTACGTCGATGAGCGGTTCCACCGCCGAGGTATCGCCAGCGCCCTGCTCACCGAGCTCGTCGAGCGCGCGCGGCGCGGCGGGACCGTGCACGCGATGATCGCCGCGATCGAATCCAGCAATGCCGGGTCGATCCTGTTGCACGAGCGCTTCGGATTCCGCACCGTCGGTGTGCTGCCCCAGGTCGGCCGCAAGTTCGGGCGGTGGATGGATTTGACGCTCATGCAGCTGACGCTGCCGGTGGACGTCGACCGAGCCGCTGCCGGTCATCCCTCTTGATGCGACCCCGATGAGGGGGCGTCGCACTGCTCGCCGCTCGTCACACAGGCACTGTGCACACCATGGTGAGGCCATCGAATCGAGCAATCCCGGGTCCATCCTGTCGCAGGACAGCTTCGGAGTCTGCCGGGGTCTGGGCGGGGGGCGGAATTGACGCTCATGCGGCCGGTCGACGTCGACTGAGCTGTCCGGCATCCCTCGACACGAGTGCGACGAATTGCGCCGCACCGCTCCGCGACCGCACCCTTCGAGCGCATTTCACAACCCGATGCGACCGCGATGACGATGCCGCCGCCCTCCCCATGGCAGCACCGTCGCCGCGTTCATATTGTTCATCGCGCCGAGCGGGTGACCAACCTCCGAATCAACCCAGCTCTTCTCCGGCAAATCTGATCACCTTGTGGCGCTTCCCACATCGAGGTGCTGGAATCGGACATCCTCCTGGGCGTACCGTCATGGCTGTGAACGACACGCGCACCACCCGGTCCGCCCGATTCGATTCGACCCCGATCGTGGTCGAGGATCTCGGACTCATCGACTACCACACCGCCTGGGACCTGCAGCGCACCATCGCCACGGAGCGGGCCGAGGGCAACGGATCCGATCATCTGCTGCTCCTCGAACACCCCTCGGTGTACACGGCGGGCCGCCGGACCGAGGCCGACGATCTGCCGATCGACGGCAGCCCCGTTGTCGAGGTCGACCGCGGCGGCAAGATCACTTGGCACGGCCCCGGCCAGCTCGTCGGCTACCCGATCGTGCGTCTGGCCGAGCCGGTCGATGTAGTGAACTACGTGCGCCGCCTCGAGGAGGCGCTGATCACCGTCTGCACCGGCCTCGGCCTCACCTGCGGCCGGGTCGAGGGCCGCTCCGGCGTCTGGTTGCCCGCGACCGAGCTGTACGCCGAACGCAAGATCGCCGCCATCGGTGTGCGTGTACAGCGCGGCGTAGCCCTGCACGGCCTCTCGTTCAACTGCAACTCGGCGATGGACGGCTTCCAGGCCATCGTCCCCTGCGGTATCCGCGACGCGGGCGTCACCACACTGACCCGCGAACTCGACTGCGAGGTGACCGTCGCCGAGATGAAGCCGTTGGTGATCGACGCGGTCATCCGCGCCCTCGACGGCGAACTCCCGGTAACCGATCGCACTATCGCCCGTGTCACACCGGGGAAGACTGCCCCGCAGCAGCCGACCACGACGGCGTAAGGTCGCTGAAGTGACCTCAGTCGACACCCCGACACCACACAACGCCGCTGCGGCCGAACCTGCTGCGACACCCTCGCGGCCCTCCGCGGCTATGGAAGCTACCGCCTCCGGGCCCGAGGCTCGTGCAGCGAACGGCCGCAAACTTCTGCGCATCGAAGTCCGCAACGCGGAGACCCCGATCGAGCGGAAGCCCAAGTGGATTCGTACCCGCGCCACCATGGGTCCCGAGTACTCCGAACTCAAGGGCCTGGTGAAACGCGAAGGCCTGCACACGGTGTGCGAAGAAGCAGGCTGCCCCAACATCTTCGAATGCTGGGAAGACCGCGAGGCCACCTTTCTCATCGGCGGCGAACAATGCACCCGCCGATGCGACTTCTGCCAGATCGACACCGGCAAACCCGCCGCACTCGACCGCGACGAACCGCGCCGAGTCGCCGAGAGCGTCCAGGCCATGGGCTTGCGCTACTCCACCATCACCGGCGTGGCCCGCGACGATCTGGAAGATGGCGGCGCCTGGCTCTACGCCGAAACCGTCCGTGCCATCAAGGCTTTGAACCCGAATACAGGTGTCGAACTCCTCATCCCAGACTTCAACGCCGACCCCGACCAGCTGGCCGAGGTGTTCTCCACGCGCCCAGAAGTGCTGGCCCACAACCTCGAGACCGTGCCTCGCATCTTCAAGCGCATCCGGCCCGCGTTCCGGTACGAGCGCTCTCTGGCGGTTCTGAGCGCGGCTCGCGAGGGCGGGTTGGTGACCAAGTCCAACCTGATCCTCGGCATGGGCGAGACTCCGGAGGAAGTCACCCAGGCCATGCGCGACCTGCACGAAGCAGGCTGCGACATCCTCACCATCACCCAATACCTGCGGCCCTCTCCCCGCCACCATCCGGTCGACCGCTGGGTGAAGCCGGAGGAGTTCGTGGAGCACTCGAAGATGGCCGAGGAGATCGGTTTCGCGGGGGTGATGGCCGGGCCGCTGGTCCGCTCCTCCTACCGTGCGGGCCGGTTGTACGCCCAGGCGATGGCCCACCACGGCCGCGAAATCGCCCCAGAAATGGCGCATTTGGCGGAGGAGGGAACGGCGTCGCAAGAAGCCAGCTCCGTCCTCGCCCGTTTCGGCAGCTGACGCCGCCGAGTCGAGTGCCGCTGATCAGTTGAGGATCTTCTGCACCGCAGTGAACGCCATCAGCCCGAAGAAGCCGACAAGCGCGGCGCTGATGAGCCAGGTGAACCGCATCCAGTTCAAGCCTGGCCATCGCGGTGGTTTCGGGCCGATCGCACCTGGCCACATGCGCAGCGCAGGGGGCCGATAATAGACGGGTGTTCGGCGCCCGTCAGTTACCGGAACAACAGTGTCGGCGAATCCGATGTCGAACGCCCAGCCACTCATGAAGTTCCGGAAGAACCAGCGGGTCTTCCCCGTGCAGACCTCTATGTGGTGTAAGCCGGGGGCTACAGGGACCTGGGTCGTGCCCCAGGAGACATCTGGTACTTCGATGCCGTCTACGAAGATTCGCGGCTTAGTTGTCGCGTACAAGTACACAGCCATCCACCATCGGTAGTACGAGGCGTCGATGACGATCCCCGTCTCCCCCGGCTCCGGATGGTAGGCGTCCACTGGGTCGTTTGCGGTGCCATATTTCAGCAAAAACCCGTGTGGGCCTACGGTATTCGGCTGCGGCGTTACATAGGAGGCGGCCGCTTCGCCCGAAGGGGACGCCGACGATCCGTACAGGTTCGGCTGAAAGGTGTTGGGCGTCAGGCCACCAGGCGGCACATAAGGCTGCGGGGTTGGAGCGCCGACGCCTCCCGGGCCGGGCTGCGACAGCGCGAAAGGGATGCCTCCGGGCGCCCCGGGATATTGCCCCGGCACATGCTGTTTATCCACGATCGGTTTTCCCTTCGAGTCTGTGAAGGCTGTTTGCGCGAGTCTGCGATGACTGTTCGCGAGACATGGCCGCGAACAGTCATACGCCGAAGCACGCGCTACGCGGGCTGTTGTTCTTCCGGGCCGAGCAGGGCGGAAATAACGGCGGTAACCGCCCCGGTGAGCGTGTTCAAGTCCGTGAAGGCGTCTGCCATATCGCGCAGCAGCATCGAGATTTTCAAGCCGTCACGGGCAAATCTCGCCAGCACCGAATAGATGACATGCGGAGTCGCGGCAAGAGCTGTCACTGTCAATTCGAAGGTGTATCCGATCAGCGCACCGGCGAGGCTGGTCAGGATGTCCTGCACAAGCTTGCGGTAGACCGCGACGATCTCCGATGCGGTCTTCATGGTGGCGCCGAGGCTAGCGGCCACACCGCCCGCTGCGAGAACCTTGTCGGTCAGCTCCGCAGCCCGATTCCGGTAGGAGTCTCCCGCGCTACCGGTCCATGTCGCTATGTCTCGCTCGAGCCCCGTTTTCCACGTGCCGCTCATGTCGGTCAGGGCTTTGGAGATATTCATCCAGGTATCGGAGTAACCCTTGACCATCTCGCCGTTTCCGGCGAGTCCGTCGAGTATCTTGCGGTAGTACTCGGCGTGGGTGAGCATCCACCCTGCGATCTGATCTCCCACGAATCCGAACGGGTCCCCGGGCACATCCTTCAAGGTCACACCGAGGGCGATGCCACCGGTAATCGCATTGAGCGTGTCGCCCTTCCGCAGGTTCGAGTATGTCTCCCAGGCATCACCAGCAATGGTGCCTTTGACAACCCCGGGGACACCTGTCTCGTTGTCCTTTGCGAGACCGACGTTCGACAGGAAGAAGACGTCCTCCTGGAAGTACTCTTCGCGGTAGTCGGTGTGCTCGGCAATCAGCGGGTTGTTCTTCGGCTTGGGCCGGTCGTCGAAACCAGGAGTGTTCTCGTTGAGCCAGTTACCGATCCCCGTGCTCACTTCGGACCTTTCTGTGCGTCGCCGATGGTCTGCAGCAGCTCGGTCAGCGACTTACCGAAGGAGCCGTCCTTGTCTTCGAATGTCGTTGCGACAGTGCGCAGTTTGTCCGGCAACACCGCCACGTCCTCGGCCAGCTTGCGGATCACGTCGATGGTGTTGCGGTGATTGTCGTCCAATACCAGCTTCACCCACGGACGCGGTATCTCCCCGTAACCGTCGTCCGCGGCACCCAGGTAGGTGGCCGCCTCGAGCGACAAGGTCAAACTCTTCATAAGCTCTTGCACTTTCGCGGCATGATCGCGCACTTCCTCGGGATCCACCGAGAACGCTTCAGGATTGGTCACGATTACACCAGCCACGACTTCCGGTAGTACTCCTCGTCGGGATCCGGCTCATCCGGGGTGACGATCTGATCGCGGTTGGGTTTACGGCTGCGCGCCGTCGGGGTCGACCCACCCGACGCAGACGAGGCGGGGCCAGGCTGCGGCGAGGATTGCGCGGGCGGCACCGGCGGCGGAGCATACGAGGGCGGCGGCGCAGAGTACTCCTGCGGCGTGGTCTCGGTCGGCTCGGGATCCGGAAACTGCTTGGCGAATCGCTCGATGATCGCCGCGCCTGCCGCATCGTCGCCCACCGTGTCCTGCACCATCTCGGTCACCTGCGCGCGCAGCTTGGCCTGCGCCCTCCGCAGACAGGACATGATCTCCGCGGAGACCACCCCAGGATCCATTCCCCGCGTGCTCGCCGACAGGTTGATGGCGGTGGGTACGCCATTGCCGTCGACGGTGACACTGACCCGCCCACCGCTGCTCGACTCGGTGGCCGCGAGCGCCGTCATCCGGCCCTGCAAGTCCTGAAACCGGTTCGCCTGACGCTCGAAATCAGCTGCCATCTGCGCGAAGTCCTCCACCGCACGGCTCGGATCGAATCCCGCCATCAACACTCCTTCGTTCGTGACTCTCCTAGGCCGACCGAGCCGATGAGCACGCCGCTGCGCAGACCCGATCCGCGTCACCGCTTGCAGTCATCGACCTACCCATCACTGACGCGACAGCGTCCGGATCGGTTCCCATGAATGCGATATTCGTGGGAACCGCAGGGGGCGACGCGATTGCAGAGGGGTCGCGCCGGCCACACCTCTCTCTGGCGCCACCTCTTCCGATTCAGCTCGCACAGCTTCTAGCGAACTAAGATTGCAACTTAGTAAGTTAATGCCTTACCTTAGGAGTCCGCATGGAATTCACCGGACGAGCCACCGACCTGGACCTGCTCGGTCGTCAGCTGAGCTCGGTGATCGACGCCACCGGCAGCACCTGCGGGCGTGCGGTCATCGTGACCGGTCGCCGACGCGTCGGAAAATCGCGGCTCGTCCAGGAGTTCTGCGATCGGTCGGACCGCGGCTATGTCGTCTTCCAGGCGACCCGCGGCCGCAATCCAATCGCTGAGCGGGAGGAATTCACCGCCACGATCGCTCAGTCCAGCCTCGGAGGCGGAGACCTGATCAGTGGGTTTCAGGCCGGCGACTGGAATCAAGCCCTGCGATCTCTCGCGATCGCCGTGCCGGATGACAAGCCATGCATCGCGGTCATCGACGAGGTGCCGTGGCTGGTCGAACAGGATCCGGAGTTCGAAGGCGCGTTGCAGACGGTATGGGATCGCTACCTCTCGGCCAAACCGGTCCTTCTATTGCTGGTCGGCAGCGATATCTCGGTCATGGAGGCCCTCGGATCGCGCGATCGACCGTTCTACGGGCGCGCTACGAAAATGACCGTCGAACCGCTGCATCTGGCCGATGTGCAATCCATGACCGGCCTCAGCGCCGCCGCCAGCATCGATGCGCTGCTGATCACTGGTGGTTTCCCGGAGATCGTCCAGTCGTGGCGCCCGGGAATGAGCCGGACGGACTTCCTTCGCGACGCAGCGGAGAACCCGCTCGCTTCACTGCTGGTCGCAGGCGAACTATCGCTCCTCGGCGAGTTTCCGGCGGGCATGCGAGCGCGCGCCGTCCTCGAAGCCGTCGGCAGCGGAGAACGGACCTTCAGCACCATCGCCGCACAAGCCGGTGGCGCGAACGCGCTCCCCGCGGGGACCCTCAATCCGCTGCTGAACATGTTGCGAGACAAGCGAATCATCGCCAGCGATCTACCGCTTTCCACGAAACCCGACACCAAGAACAAGCGCTACCGAATCGCCGACTCCTATCTCCGGTTCTGGCTGGCCTTCCTGCAGCGCGGCATTCCGCTCATCGAACGCGGTCGCGGCGATCTCGCGCTGGCCCGCATCGAACGGTCGTGGCACAGCTGGCGCGGACGTGCTATCGAACCGTTGGTCCGGGAATCCCTACTTCGCCTGCTGTCCAACGATCGATGGCCCGAAATCGAAGCGGTCGGCGGATGGTGGAACCGGCAGAACAATCCCGAAATCGACCTGATCGGTGTCGACCGCGAACCCGTGGCCAGCGCGATACATTTCGTCGGTTCCGTCAAGTGGCTCGAAGACCGACCCTTCGACCGCCACGACTACGACGCACTGGCCCGGTCCCTACTCGCGGTGCCCGGCGCCGATCACAGCACCCCCCTGGTAGCCGTTTCTCGATCCGGTATTGCCGAAAGTCTTCCACTCGCAAGGCATTGGGGTCCAGAAGACCTCGTTCGTGCGTGGCTGTGATCGGCGACGCTTATCAATGTGCTCGGCCACGACCGTTCGGAACATCCCTGTTCCGGTGGAAGATTCGAAGGTTCTCGAGCTGATTGAACCTTTGGTGAGGATGCCATGTCGGGGCTGGCAATCACCTCGGCGTAGGGTTGATCGAGGCTCGATCGTCGATAGTGTCGCGTCGCGGGGCTGCGCAGCTGCTGCGCTACCGACTCTGTGGAAGCGCAGCTATGGCCCGCTTTCCCTCGCCGCAGATTCTTGTCCGTTCCGCTGTCGGAACGCGGATGGCAGCTACTGATCGACCGCAAGGCGTCCGCTGGGCGTACGCGATCGGCCGGACCGGAGTCCGTCGAGCCGGTGTGCTGCACACGGCACTACACCCGCGCGGCACGCCTCCCCAAGAACTCACGCACCTCAGGTACCGCGGCATGCGTACGAACGGAGTTGGCAATCGCGTCAATTCGCTGGTGCAGACGCGTGGAGGCGAGGCTGGACATGGTGTCGAAGTTGTCGGCGAGCAGCGAGCACCCGCGGGCGATGTCACCGGCATTGACGAGGTTATGAGCAAGACAGATTTGGAACGCGGCACGCTCCCGGGGCCATGCCGACGAGCTGTCGATTGCGGTTTGCAAGTGGATGGTCGCTGCGGTGTGCTCGCCGAGCTGCAGCTGTGCCCAGCCAATACCACCGACGAATTCAGCCTCGGTCAGGTACACCCAGTCCGGATCATGTCCCCGAGTGGATTCATATGCGCGATATGCCCGGCTGATCGCAGCCGTCATCGCCGTCTTGTCGCCACGCGCTCCGTGGGCTTCAGCTTCGCGGATCGCCATCAATGCGCGCAGCTTCGGGCCGCCGCCACGAAGCGATGCGCGCGATGCGGCCTGCGCATATTGCACGGCCAGAGGATTCCCGGTTTTGTCTTCGCCGGGACCGCTGACCATGAGGCAGCTGGCATTTCCCAAGGCATGAGCCGCCGCAAGTCCGTCACCTGCCGCGTTGGCGGCGTTTGCTGCGTCCGCGTAAAACCGCCGAGCATCGTCGAGACGGCCCGCGTCGTAGTGGACCCACCCTGCGGCAGTCATCATCTCGGCAGCAGCGCTGGTGAGCGCCCGTCCGACTTCCTCGGTGTAAGTCCCGTGGTCGAGGAGCTGCTCGACATAGCGGACTTGGTTAGCGGCCACCCGACACAATCGGTCGCCGCCGACCACCAAGTCGAGTTCGTGGATTTGGTTCACGCTCTCGCTGATGGCGGCCACATCGCTCGCGCCGACTTTCACGCTGGATGCCGACGCGGCTCGAGCCGATACGGTCGGCGACATCATGGCGGCCCCCGCACTCCCTAATGCCCCTGCTCTGAAGAAGTTGCGACGGTCCACATCTGCCTCCTGGTCCGACTCCACTACCAGTATGGCAAGCGGAACCTGAAGTGCACGCGCTACGAGCCGCAGGACGCGAACATCATGGGACGCGGGGCCGCCGCGCTCCAGGCCCGAGACCGCCGGCTGAGAGAAGTTGAGGAGCGCGCCCAGCTCGGTCTGGGTCATTCCGATGGATTTCCTGAGCCGCCGAATGACCTCGCCGGTCGTCATGGACATGTGCAGCGCCCCCCGATTGTTGGCTGATTCCCCTGAGCATCCACCCGAAAACGATTGCCTCGGCAGAATATACGTCCTTTCGTATAGCGAAAACGGAATCCGAAATCTGTGCGCTCACCGAGCCTTTTGCGGGATTTACGTTCGGTCGCGGGTGCCCGGCACCGGGCCGACGCCGCAACCCCTCTGCGGCGCACCGGCCCGCCAGAGTGGCGAGCCGGTGGCGACAGCCCCCGGTGCCGGGCACCGCCAACCAACCGGTGCTCGAAACAGACAGGCGCACGTACCCATGAATTCCCTCGCCGTGTACCAACTCATCGCCCTGTGCGACGCCGCCGCCCACCAGGCGCCGACCCTCCCGTTCACCGTCGATCAAGCCCACGAGGTGATGCGGATCCATGTGGCTTGCGGTGCGAAACACTGTCCCCGCAAGGCGGCAGCACGGCAGGTCTTGATCGACAGCGGACGGATGGTGCCGAGTACGAGCAAGCCACAGTGAAGCTCGATGTCCCGGCTCGAACCACCGAATCCGCGCCGTCTGCACCACATCCGCATCGAATCCGGCGAACTGCGCCTGGACTACCAGGCCGGCGCCGAGCAAGTCGCGAGCGTGGCATACCGACTGGCCCAATGCTTCCCGAAACTCATCGTGACCGTCGACGACGACATCCGCGACGAGTTCCCGCTTCTGCCCTGCGCACGGCTGTGGGACTGACACGCCCCTCGACCACCACGATGCCGGGCAGCGGTATCCAGCGCCCATGCCGCCTCAATCGCGATCCGCCCGCGATCCGCCCGCCATCCGCCCGCGATCCGCCGCGCACCGCCCGCGATCCGGCGTCCACCCCTCACATCACCGATCCCGAACGGTCACAACACCTATGCCGGCTGAACCACAACCTGACCTCGCCTTTCGACATCGACTCGCTGCCGGGCCCTGCCCATCCACCGCCACGGGCCGCCCGTGAATACTCATGACGCCGACCCCACACTTATCCGTTGCTTGCACTATCGACGGGTTTGCGGACTGCCGTGCTTCGTGCACGCCGATACCCGACGCATCACCATGCGCGCCGGTGACCTCGCGGCGGTCACCGTTCCCGAGTGGCTCGGCCGAATGATCCACGACCACCTCGCCGAGCAGTTCTTACTCGGTCCCGTCGTCGCACACGGGTCTCACCGCTGGACCATCCTCGCCCACCCCGACGACACCGACACACTCGCCGCCGACTGCGACACCTTCACCGCATTACTACGCGCAGCCGCGACGATCGTGCCCGACGGCGGCGAAGTAGTCCTGCCCTCCCCCGGCGACGAGAACACCGGATACCGACGATGGGTCGTCGCACCCCGCGACACATTCCGCCCACACATCGGCACCGTCGTGCAATCGATCATCTTCTGTGCAGGCGGCAGCCCGAAACGGCCCATTCACAACCACATTCACGATCCGCGACATCACACGTAGCTACGCCGAGATGGGTCTGAGGACTGCGGGTGGCACTGGCATAGGGGGCCTACCTGCTCGTGTCGAGCCTGATCAGGTAGCAGACAGGCGGAGTTCTCCCGACCAGCTCTCGCATCGGACACCACCGGAATCGAACGTGACCTCCAGCGCGATCCGTCCGGTGGCCGTCTCCTCTTCCTCCCGCACCGCGGTCACAGTCTCGCCGATATGCTCAGCAAATGGTGTCTCACTGACGACCGACGCGACCTCGACTCGGCCGCACTCCGCCATGTCGTAGCCCTCAAAGGGAGCCGACGCCTCGACAACCAGGCACCAGTCCGAACCAGTTGTGACGCGAGTCGAGTCTCCGTCGCTGTCGATCAGCCACACATCCAGCGGCCCGGAGGGATCTTTCGCGCCCTGCGAGTGCCACGACGCCATCACACGTTCCAGACGCCGACCGACCAGATACTCAGGGCGCACACCCGTCCCGTGCAGCGGACACTCGTTCAGCCTCTGCGACTCCACTTTCGCGACCGTACCGTCGAGGGGAAGCTTGACAGCCACATCGGAGTGTGATCTTAGTACTCCAGCTGCACTTCGTGATGTTGCGGGGTAGCCTTTTTCGTTGTGTCGGTGGATGAGGATCTGGCTGCGTGGGTGGCCGGGTTGGAT
>NZ_JBFAAB010000032.1:0-58412 GCF_040639505.1 Nocardia sp. NPDC023852 | reverse complement strand
GCAAGATCATGCGCCGCCTGCTCCGCGACATCGCCGAAGGACGCCAACTCGGCGACACCTCCACCCTGGTCGACCCGAAAGTATTCGAAGCGATCGCCCGCGGGTAACCCGAGAGAGCGGCGGACCCGGCCCCAGATGAGGGGTCCGGGTCCGCCGTTCGGCCATGGCTCAGTCGGCCGTCACGGGACCGTAGGTGGCGATGATGATGCCGGTCTCCAGGACGGCGGTGTCCAGCAGCCGCAGCGGGGTCTTGCCGGCGTCACGGTAGATCAAGTGCTCGGGTTCGGCGCGGCCCGCGAAAATGGGGTGGATCCACAGGCGGATCTCGTCGAGCAGGCCGTATTCCAGGAGCAGACGGGCCACCGGCCCGTGCCCGTACATCAGGATGTCGCCCCGGGTTTCCGCCTTGATGCGAGCGATCTCGGCGGGAATGTCCGCGCCGAGCACAACGCTGTTGGTCCATTCCGGATCGGTCAGCGTGCTCGACACCACGTATTTCCGCATGGCATTGAACTTGTCGGAGAACCAGTCGCCGGTGCGCTGCGGCCATGCCGAGGCGAAAACCTCGTAGGTCTTGCGGCCCATCAGCAGCGCGTCGGCCGCTTTCAACTGGGCGCCCGCGAAGTCCATCGCGCCCTCTTTGAAGTAGTCGAAATGCCAGTCCTGCATGTTGTCCATGAGCCCGTCGAGGGACACATTGGTGCTTTCGACGATCTTTCCCACGTTCGTCTCCTTGTCTCTCGGGTCGCTTTCTACCGCACGAAGGGGGTCCTGGCCCGCACGTCGCGCACGGCGCGTGGTCGCCAGAGGAGCTGGTCGAGCGCGCCGTCGACAGCGGCGTCGCACCACAGTCAGCTGACGACGGCGCTGAACCGCTGCCAAGCCTTGACGTGGGCGCCGTGATCTGTCGCACCGTCGCCACCGGGAACGTCGGCATGGCGTTCTGGCCGCAGATGCGGCCGACCAGGCGCGGGAAACAGAGCGGCACTCAGCGGCACCGCGGCCGTAGCCACCCGACAGCCGCTTCTCGAACTGCTGGAGAAGATCGAACCCACGCCGATCCCCTCGATGGTTGGCCTGACCGAGATCGAACAGGTGTGAACTGCGGCACGCGAGTTCAGCTCCTGGGATCACACCTACGGCGGCGGCCTTGTCCGTGAAGCAGTGTCCGCCCAGCTGCGCTACGCGGTCGGATTACCACACACGGTCCTCGGCTTCGACACCGCGCCGCATTCAGGAGAGCCCCGGTGACCGAAATCGCGGAATGCTATGGACTCGCTGGAATTTCGATATACAGTCCGGCCATTACGATATTTCGGTAGCGGTTGCAGAAGACAGATCGTTACCCGTACTGCGGGACGGGACGCCGATGCCGCGGCGATTCAGTGGCCGACTGCTTTCTCCTATCGCACCCAGGCGGTGCATGTGGATTGTCGAGCCGTTCGATATCTGCGCGAGTTCCTTATTGGCGGTGAGTTTTCACTGCGGGCACTTCTTGTGCGAGGTACACGCACGAGTTGGGCCCTTCGATTGAACGGATTCCGCCGCTCGGGGTTCAAGCCCTCCTGCTGCGGACTCGGTGACGGTCAGCCGCCGAACGGTAGGGCGCCAGTCGCAGCCTGATAGTAGAATCTACCAACGAAAACGTTGCCCGACAGTCAATTCGGAACATAGGTGAGCATTCGAAATCTCCGTCGCGACGTATGCCCGACCGATTATTGCTTGCGTGACCAATCGGTAGTGAAATCGACTGGCGTGGCCGTTCCGTTACAAACCGCTGGTCACGCAGGCGGCGGTCCTGGTCGGTAAGTACTTTTGGTACTCCGATTCCTCTCGGAGCAAGGCCGCTTCTTCGTCGGGCGAAACGGCCTTCAGACCCGATGCCCCAGCGGCCGGATAACCCTCGTCACCCAAGGTGTTGACCAGTCGGTTCAGGAAATTGACAAGCATGAGGAAACCTCCGTCGCGGAATATGCCGATCGATTGCCGATCCGACCAATCGATAGGTAAATCGCCAGGTGTGATCGACCCGTTAACAGGTTGCCGGTTCCCGCATGAGCTATGTCATTCCGGCAGCTTTCGCACGAAACCGTACGTGATGCAAGTCACTTCCATGGCATGGGTCGGTAGCAGTGGCGATTCTCCGGAGGTGCGCAGTGTTCGGTGTAACGACGATCGGCGGCGCGGCGGGCACGGTGACCGCGGACAGTCCGATCGATCTCGTGTACACCGCTGCGCCGCGGTCCTGGTGACTCTGCCGTGTCGAGCACGCCGGGCGGTGATCTGCCTGATAGAGCCGGGCGAGCGGTTAGTTCCCGATCCAGCCCGCAGATCCGGTCCCGTGGACAATACGGTGTCGCAAACACCCGGCCCCTGCGATGCGCCAGCGGCTAGAAGATTCGATTATCGCCGGATGACCCAGCCACTCGATGAACCGGCTCAGCCGAACAGCTCGGCCATTCGCCGGTCCATCTCGTCGGGCGGCACGTCCTCGACGTGCGTGGCCACGGTCCAGCGGTGTCCCCACGGGTCCTCGAAAGCGCCGCTGCGATCGCCGTAGAACTGGGTGGTCATCGGCGTGAGTTCGCTGGCGCCCGTGGCCAGCGCCGCGGCGAAGGCGGCGTCGGCGTCCTCGACGTACACGTAGAGGTTGACGGGGGTGCCGCCGACCGTCTTCGGGTCCAGGAATTCCATATCGGGGTCGGGGTCGCCGAGCATGACGACAGAATCGCCGAACATCAGCTCGCAATGCGCGATCTTGCCATCCGGGCCGGGCATGCGCATTCGCTCCGTGGCGCCGAATACATTCTTGTAGAAATCGATCGCGGCCGCCGCACCGTCGATCGCGAGCCCCGGCGAGACCACCGGATATCCGTCGGGAACGGGTTTGACATCAGACATGGGAACCTCCGCTCGAGGCGTTGTGTCGGACCATATCGAGCCTATTCCCGACACCCCCGCAATAGGCCGGATCGTCGGAAATCATGGCCCTGCGACGCCCTGCAGCCGACGCACCTGGGCGGCCGTGAGTTCGCTGAGCACGCCGGGGTCCACCGACTCCGGCGCGGTCACCGCGACCTGCGCCAGCGTGCCGCCGACCTGCACGATCGCCACCGATGAGCTGAGCGTCATGCCGTCGCTGCTCGTGCGCACCTGGTAGGCGGTGGCAGCGTCGCCCGCAGGCGGCTGGGCGAGCCCGCCGACCTGGTAATCCACCGGGATGTCGGTGGCGTCCGCTCCGGAATAGTGCGTGCAGCGGCGCAGCATCGCCTGCACGACCGAAAACACCTCGGCCAGTGCCTCGCTCGGATAACTCGCCGCATCGATATCGATACTGGAGAAATTCGGTCCCGCGTATTGAATGGACGCCCGGGCGAGCGCGCCAGGGCGCAGTGCGGCCAGCGGGGTGAGCACTTTCGCGCATTCCGCCGGATTCGTCGGTGCAGAAGCGGCGTCGCCGGCGCCATCGGGCAGGTCGGCGCGCGGGGGCAGGGCAGTGAAATTCTGCGGCAGGTTCGCGCCGCCGAGCAGCAGGCCCCGCAACCGCTCCGAATCGGATTCGGGTACGGCGGTCACCGGGGCCGCGGCGACCACGGGGCCGAGCGGCGGCAGCTCGGCCGGTTCGGGTGCGGCGGGCTCCGCGGACCCGCATCCCGCGGCGAGCGCGATCGACGCGGCCGCGAGCAGCAGGCCGCGCATTCGAATCACTCGGTCCACGACACCTGCGTATCGATCGTCTGCTGCAACATGCTTTCGCTGCGCGGATCGCGATAGGCCTGGTGGCCGCCGACGGTGATGGACCCCGACACCGGAAGCGGCAAGCCGAGGTCGACCATGATGGTGCCGGCGCCCTGCATGACATAGTCCCGGATGTCCAGGGTTCCCGCGTTGTTGGGCAGGTTCCACGCCGGGGACTTCGGCTTCTGGATGACGTTCAGCTCGATGGTGAGCCGGTCGCCGTCTCGCTTGGTCAGCGTAGCGGTGGTCACCTGATCGAGCGTGACGCCGCCGGTGACCTCTTGGCGCACCGTCCACACCGCACCCTCGCCGACGGGCTGGTCGGGGAACGCGATCGAGCGGTAGACCGCCTGGTAGAAAGCCTGCTCCAGCGCAGAACGTGCGGTGTTGGAGGTATCCGGCGACGGCTCGAGCCGCAGTGCGGTGATCGCCCCGAGATCGCTGAGGTCGAAGCCCGCGTGCGAGCCGCCGATGTTGGTGAGCGCCTTGGCCAACGTCGGGTCCGGGGAGGTGACGGTGCCGAGGGTCAGATCGATGCCCTCGGGGGTGGTCTGCGCGGTCATCGGGATGGTCAGCGCGGGCGTGGAGAAGTCGCGCACCGGCTGCTCGTTGATCTTCTGTTCGATCCGGTGCGCGGTGTGCAACGTCACCCGCTGCACGGTGCCCGCCGGGTAGTCCGGCCGCAACAACGAGCGCGGCTCCTCTCCGGTCGAGAGGACTGTGGTCACCGCCGCCGGAATCGGCACGGTCACTTCCTTACCGATCCCCAGCGGCTCGGTGCCTTCGGTCTCGCTGCGCGATTCGGCGCCGTTACCGCAACCGACACCGAACGCGGAGAGTCCCAGCGCGAACACCATGAGGAGCACACCCGAACGCGCGATCCGGGGGATGTGGGGGGAAGACAACACCGTCACGAGCAACAGGGTACGACCGCTTCCTGAGTGTCAGCTGGGACATCTGGCCCGCGCGCCGCGCGCGACCGCGAACCGCCCCGAGAAGCGCGACAATCGGACTCGCGCATCGGCCCGGATCGCCCTCGAGAGATGATAGTCGTCGTGAGTGACGACCCGCCGCCCGAGGAGAGCCCAGCAAACACCGCTGATCCGACGACCCCAGCGACTTCGCCGCAGCGCCTGCGGACCTTGCTCGTCATCGCCGCGGTCCTGCTCGGCCTGGATCTGCTCACCAAGACCGTCGCGGTCGCGAAGCTGACGCCGGGCGATCCGGTGCCGATCATCGGCGACTTCGCGCGACTGAGCCTGGTACGCAATCCCGGCGCGGCATTCTCCATGGCGACCGGCATGACCTGGCTGCTGACCCTGGTCGCCGCCGCCGTCGTGATCGGAGTGGTGCGCATCGGCCGCACCATGCGCTCGCTGTGGTGGGCGATCGGCCTCGGCATGGTGCTGGGCGGCGCACTCGGCAATTTGGTCGACCGGCTGTTCCGCGCGCCGGGCCCGCTGCAGGGGCACGTGGTCGACTTCGTCGCGATCGGCTGGTGGCCGGTATTCAACGTGGCTGACTCCTCGATCGTGTGCGGCGCGATCCTGCTCGTGGTGCTCACCGTGTTCGGTTTCGAGCCGAACGGAACCCGGGTCGGCCGCGGCGCCGAGCACAGCGGCGGGGAGAGCGCGGCATGAGGGAGACCAGAACCATGCCCGTGCCCGACGGCCTCGACGGCATGCGCGTGGACGCCGGACTGTCCCGGCTGCTCGGCCTGTCCCGCACCGCTGTCGCGGCGCTCGCCGAAGAAGGCTCGGTGCAGCTCGACGGCGTGGCCGCGGGCAAGTCCGACCGGCTCGCGGCGGGCGCATGGCTCGAGGTGGTGTTCCCGGAACCCGAGCGGGAGCTGACGATCGAGGCCGAACCGGTGGAGGGCATGAAGATCCTCTATGCCGACGACGACATCGTCGCGGTGGACAAGCCGATCGGTGTGGCCGCGCACACCGGTGTCGGCTGGAGCGGGCCGACCGTGGTGGGCGGGCTGGCCGCGGCCGGATACCGCATCTCCACCTCGGGCGCCCATGAGCGGCAGGGCATCGTGCACCGTCTCGACGTCGGTACCTCCGGGGTGATGGTGGTCGCGCAGTCCGAGCACGCGTACACGGTGCTCAAGCGCGCGTTCAAGCAGCGCACCATCGATAAGCGGTATCACGCGCTGGTGCAGGGACATCCGGACCCGAGCAGCGGCACCATCGACGCACCGATCGGCCGGGCCCGCGGCAACGACTGGAAGTTCGCGGTCACCGCCGACGGACGCCCGAGCATCACGCACTACGACACGGTGGAGGCGTTCCAGGCGGCGAGCCTGCTCGACGTCCACCTGGAGACCGGCCGCACCCATCAGATCCGGGTGCATTTCTCCGCGATCCGCCACCCTTGCTGTGGCGACCTCACCTACGGTGCGGACCCCCGCCTTGCCCAGCGGCTCGGGCTGGAACGGCAATGGCTGCATGCCCGCGCGCTGGGATTCCAGCATCCCGTGGACGGCCGCTATCTGGAGATCACCAGCGAGTACCCGGACGATCTGCGGCACGCCTTGGACGTCCTGCGCAATGCCTGACCGGCGCACACTGCCACGGCGGGGCCTCATCCTCGCCGCGGCGAGCGTCGCACTGGTCGTGCTGATCGTCGCGCTCGGTGCGCTGAATCCGCCGCGCAAGGCGGGGGTTTTCACCGACCGGCTCGGGCCGGACCGAGGTGAGCAGGTCGCGGACTACCTCGCCCGGGCGCGGGGTTCCCTGACCGGATCCGACAGCGATCAGCACTGGGCCCTGCTGTCGTTCACCGAACCTTTGGGGCCGGAACGGATTCCGGACTACACCGGCGGCCTGCGCGTCGCGCAGGTGCTGTATCGGGTGCCGATCCCCAGGGTCCAAACCCCTCTCGTCGCCGTGCCCGTCCCGGAAGACGTGGGCGGGGCCGTGGATTCGGCAGGGTACGCGGCGTGGCTGCTCCCGCATCCCTCCGACGACCGTTCCGCCCGTATAGTCGGCGTCTCCGCCGCACGGCTGCGCGCAGGCTGTGCGTGCGTGGTCGGCCTCGTCGTCCGCGGACCGCTGACGACTCTGCGAAACGTCGCCTCCCAGAATGGCGTCCGTGCCGTCCAGGCACTTCCCGCCGACGCGCTGGCAGGCCGCTTCGCTGTGGTCCCGCTCCTGCCCGACTACCTCGACGTGGTGCTGCCCGGTCCCGACGACGGGCCGGTCCCCGACCGGTGATGCGCAGCCCTCTCAGCGCCCCGCCGGCCACTCCGCGACGTCGGTGACCACCGCTGGGTCGACGTGCTGGCCGACGAGGCCGCGCCGGGACGAGCACAGTACCTGCTGAGCCCAATCCTGTTGCCGATCGGCGAAGCAGGATTCCGGCCTGCCGAGGGACCACCGGGCACGGAGGCGATGGTGACGAGTCGAACAGCATCGCGACGCCGTCCCGGTTCCGCACCGCCACCGGAATGCGAATACCGAGCGGCACAGGAGGACTCGGCGCCCCGGTGCGCGACCCGCGCCGCCATCATGTCGACGTCGACTCCGCGTCCATCCGTTCGAGTGCGACCAGTATCCCGACCACCGGTTCCACGACCCTCGTCGCCGACGGACACGGGCACCACGGCGATGCTGACCTCAGGTCAGTCCGGCAGCGTGACAACCCCGTCGAGATAGCGGCGGCAGCGACCGAGCAGTAGGACGCGGTCGTCGACGAGTTCGCAGCGCAGGGTTCCGCCACGGCGGGAAAGCTGCCTGGCGTGCAGTTCCGTGCGCCCCAGGTGCTCGCTCCACAGCGGAACCAGTTGGGCATGCGCCGATCCGGTCACCGGGTCCTCGGGCACGCCCGCGCCCGGGGCGAAGACCCGGGAGACGAAGTCGGCCGAATCGCCGGGGGCGGTGACGATCGCGGCGCGCGGCAGCGCAGGAAAGGCGGAGAGCACCGGCGCGGCATCGCGGACCTCCTGTTCGGTCGCGACGACGATCACCTCGTCTGTGCCGGAGTACGCCCGCACCGGGCGCACCCCGAGCGCCGCGACGAGCGCCGGATCGGGCCGCACCGGGATGCTGTGCACGACCGGCAGATCGAGGACGAGCTCGTCGGCGTCGGTGCGGTCGACGTGCAGCCAGCCGCTACGCGTGAAGAAGCTCACCCGGTCACTCCCCGGGTGCACGTCGGCCAGGATTTGGGCGGCACTGGCCAAGGTGGCGTGCCCGCACATGGCAACCTCTACCGTCGGCGTGAACCAGCGGAGGTGGAAGGCTGGCCAGTCGCCGGGCGGCGCACCCGCCTCGGACGGTAACTGCGAGGTGTAGAAGGCGGTTTCGGCGAGGTTGTTCTCCTCGGCCAGATGTTGCAGCAACGTATCCGGGAGCCACGACGGGAGCGGCATCACCGCGGCCGGGTTGCCCGAGAACGGTGCGTCGGCAAACGCGTCGATCTGGTGCAGCAGTACCTCCATAGTCGAGAAGGTACCCCAACCCCGAATGACCGCCTCGCACAAGGGTTCTCGCGGCGCTGCGGATCAGGCGTCCAGTTGGTCCGGTGCCCCGCCTGGCGAGCTCGGGAAAAGTTGCCGCCGCTCTCCCAGCATTGCCGCGCTCACCCACCAGACAACCTCGACAAGCACGATGCCGACCGTGCCACAGGCCACCGCGGCACCCGTCAGCGCGACGTTGGACGGATCGAGTTTGAAGAACTCCCGGGTGAACGGAACGGTGAACAGGAATACGTACGCCGCGACAGACGCCGCGAGCAACAAGACCTTCCACCACACGTAGGGCCGCGCCACGATGGCCAGCACCCACACCGCGATCATGATCAGCGTGATGAGCGCGGTAGTGCCCGCCTGGATCTTCTGCTCCTCGCCGGCGTGCGGACCGGCGTAGGCGATCAGATAGGCGACGAAGGTGGCCACGCCGATCACAACGCCCGACGGGATGGCCAGGCGCATCACGCGCCCGACGAACCCCGTGCGGGCGCGCTCGTTGTTCGGCGCGAGCGAGAGGATGAACGCCGGGATGCCGATGGTGAACCAGGCCGCGATCGTGACGTGGCGCGGCAGGAACGGATAGCCGATCGGCTCGTAGCCGAAGATCTGCGAGCCGACGCCTGCGAGGCCGACCAGGAACGCGAGCAGCACGGAATAGACAGTCTTGGTGAGGAACAGGTTCGAGACCCGCTCGATGTTGCCGATCACCCGGCGCCCCTCGCCGACCACGTAGGGCAGCGTGGCGAATCTGTTGTCCAACAGGACGATCTGAGCGACGGCGCGAGTCGCCGGGCTGCCCGAGCCCATCGCTACACCGATATCGGAATCCTTCAGCGCCAGAACATCGTTCACACCGTCACCGGTCATTGCCACGGTGTGCCCGCGCGATTGCAGTGCCGACACCATGGCACGCTTCTGGTCCGGGCGAACCCGGCCGAAGGTGGTGCTGCGCTCCAGCACGTCGGCCAGCTGGCCGCGGTCCTCGGGCAACTCGCGCGCATCGATAGCGTGGTCGCCGCCCGCCAGGTCCAGCGAGGAGGCCACCGCACCGACCGATACGGCATTGTCGCCGGAGATCACCTTGATGGAAACATCTTGGCTCGCAAAGTATTCGAGGGTGGCGCGGGCGTCGGCCCTGACCTTCTGCTCGAGCACCACCAACGCGGCGGGCCGCACCGCGCCCGGGGCGTCCGGCGCGTCCACCGGACGGTCGCCACGAGCAAGCAACAGGATGCGCAAACCGGAGGAACCGAGCTCCTCGGCGACGCGCGCGTCCTCGGAGCCGGCGTCGAGCAACACGTCCGGCGCGCCGAGCAGCCAGTCGCCGTGCGCACCGTAGGAGCAGCCGCTCCACTTGTTGGCCGAGGTGAACGGCGCCACGGCCGTCCGCTGCCAGCCGGGGCCGTCCGGCAGCGCCTCCGCGATCGCCTGCACGCTCGCGTTCGGACGCGGATCGTCGGCGGCCAGCGCGGCCAGCGCGGTGCGGACCTCGGTGTCGTCGAAGGCCTCCAGCGTTTTGATATCCGACAGCCGCATCCCGTTCTCGGTCAGTGTGCCGGTCTTGTCCGCGCACACCACGTCGACGCGGGCCAGGCCCTCGATGGCGGGCAGCTCCTGTACGAGGCACTGACGTCGGCCCAGGCGCACGACGCCGACCGCGAACGCGATCGAGGTCATCAGCACCAGCCCCTCGGGCACCATCGGCACGAGCGCGGCGACCATGCCGGTGACCGCGGGCCGCCACGACTCCTTACTGGAGACCAGCTGGTTGTAGATGCTCAGCAGGCCGGCGGGAATGAGCAGGTAGGTGATGAACTTCAGGATTTTGTCGATTCCGGTGCGCAGCTCGGAGTGCACCAGGGTGAACTTGCTCGCCTCCTCGGCCAGTCGCGCCGCGTAGGCGTCCTTGCCGACCTTGGTGGCCCGGTAGGCGCCGGACCCGGAGACCACATAGCTGCCCGACAGCACTGTGGCGGCGACCGCTTTGTCGATCGAATCGGCCTCACCGGTGAGCAGCGATTCGTCCACCTCGAGCTGTGCGGACTCCGCGACGGTGCCGTCCACGACGATCTGGTCGCCCGGGCCGAGCTCGATCAGGTCGTCGAGTACCACTTCGTGCGGCGCGATCTCGACGGCCGCGCCGTCGCGGCGAACAATCGGCTTGGCTTGGCTGACGATGGCCAGCTGGTCCAGGGTGCGTTTGGCACGGATCTCCTGGATGATGCCGACCGCGCTGTTGGCGACGATCAGCAGGCCGAACATGCCGTCGATGATCGAGCCGGTGGCGAGCACCAAGATGAACAAGACGCCGAGGATGGCGTTGATCCTGGTGAAGACGTTCGCACGGATGATGTCGCGGACCGAGCGGCTCGCGCGATCCGGGACGTCGTTGGTGCGGCCGTCGCGGCGCCGTTGCTCGACCTCGGCCGCGGTGAGTCCGGTGGCGCCCGAAGCCTGCACGGTAATCGACATGACCGCAAGGCTACGTGACAACTACGGTCGTCAGGGTGCGGCAAAGCAGGTCTATCCCCGGTGTGACGTTCGGAACCAGCGCATTTTTCCTGTGGGGTCTGTTCCCCGCCTTCTTCGGGTTGCTGGCGTTCGCCCAACCGGGCGAGGTTGTGGCCCAGCGAATCCTGTGGACGCTGGTCGTGGTGCTCACGGTGCTCACGGCGAGCGGGCGACTACGCGAGCTGCGCGACATCGGCAAGCGGGTCTGGCGGCTCGCGGCGGTCGCTTCGGCCGCGATCGCGCTCAACTGGGGGGTGTACGTCTATGGAGTCACCTCCGGGCACGTTGTGGAGTGCGCGCTCGGGTATTTCATCAACCCGCTGGTCACCGTCGCTTTCGGCGTAGTGTTCTTCCGCGAGCGGCTGGCGCGGGCCCAGTGGGCGGCGCTGGCTCTCGGCGCGACCGCGGTGACGGTACTCACCATCGACTACGGCAGACCTCCCATCATCGCGTTGGCACTGGCCTGCTCATTCGCCACCTACGGCTTGGTGAAGAAGGTGATCCCGCTGGACGCGTTGCGCGGCATCGCCGCGGAAGGGGTGGTCGCCGCACCGTTCGCGCTGGCGTTCGTGATCGCGCTCGTAGCAACCGGGCGCAGCGAATTCGGTTCCAGCGTGGGTCATGCCGGACTGATGATGTCCACCGGCCCGGTCACCCTCGTTCCGCTGCTGCTGTTCGCGGTCGCTGCCCAACGTGTTCCGCTGTCCACCATGGGCCTGCTGCAATATCTCACCCCCGCCCTGCAGATGGCCTGGGGCGTCGCCGTCGCGCATGAGCCGATGCCCGCCTCCCGCTGGGCGGGTTTCGCGCTGATCTGGGTCGCATTGGCGATCTTCACCACCGACGCCCTGCTGCGCGCCCGGCGCCTCCGGCGGATTCCGCGCGACGTCGCCGCGCGCACGAGCGGTACATAAGTCCGCGCGGCGAGCTACGTTCGACTGCCCCTGATCGCCCCTGACGATGGTTGCGTTCGCGACTATTTCAGACACTGCATTGTCTGAAATAGTCGCGAAAGTGTCGGATCGGACACTGTTGCCCGATTCGCGACCCTCGTAGCGTCAACGCATGACAGCGCCCCAACCTCTTCGCTCCCACACCCACGCTTGGCGGCCACCTCCCGAAACAACCACGGACATCCTGGACATGACCGGCCGTGAGATCTTGCAGGAAGCGCTCGACGGACGGTTTCCGGACGCCCCGATCATGAGGACGCTCGGCATCCGGCTGGTGCAGGTCGGCGACGGGACCGTGGTGTTCGAGGGCAAGCCGGGCGATCACCTGCTCGATCCGATGGGCAGCGTGCACGGTGGCTTCGTGACCGCTCTGCTGGAATCGGCACTCGCCGCAGCGGTGATGACGAAGCTGCCCAGCGCAACGAGATCCACCTCGGTCCAGATCGGCATCCATATGCTCCGCCGCGTGCGCACCGACACCCGAACGCTGCGCTGCGAAGGCACCGCAATCCACGTGGGGCCCACCACCGCCAGCGCGGAGGCCCGCCTCCTCGGCGTCACGGACGGCGACCTCTACGCGCACGCCCATGCGACCTGCGCAATCCTGCGGGTGATGTAGTCGGCTGGTATCGCATCACCGGTCAGTGGCGCCGACAAGCTTGACATTCGGATCGATCTCGGCCGCGCTGCCAGCCGGACAAAACGTATTCCCAGGCGCCACAGGGAATTTCGATCAGGCCAGGGCTGGAACACCAGCCGTGCCCGCCCGGTGACCTCGGATGGTCGGCCGTGCGACGACAACGGGCCGGCGGCCGGGCAGATCCCGGCGGCCGCCCCGAACAGTCGAGCGAATCAGCCGCAGGCAGCCGACTGCTGGCCCAGGTTGGTCAGCATTGTGCAGGCCCATGCCTTCTGGATCTTCCACTTGCCGTTGTCGGCGACGAACGGCACCTCGACGATGTTGTCCTGGCCGTTCAGGGTGAACTTGGCCTTGGCGTTCACGCTGTCGCCGAACGAGGTGACGTCGGTGACCTCGATCTTCACGTCGGCACCCGACACGGCCTGCGACAGCCGGTCCGGCAGCGTCGGATCGGATTCGGCGCCTTGGACATTGTCCAGCTTCTCCGAGGCGGGCACCGACGGGTCCAGTGCCCGCGTCATGGCGGTGTTCAGCTCCGCGACCGTGGGGACCGGCGGCAGGTTCGCACTCGCGGCCGCCGACGCCTTGGCGCTGGTCGACGTCTTGGCGGCGGGCTTGCTGTCCTTGTCGTCACTGCCGCAGGCGGTCATGCCAAGCGCGGCGACGATGGCCAGGCCGGCGATCGCGATGCGTCCAGTCTTACGAAGCTTCAACTGCTCGTCCTTTGCGTTCGAGTAGGTCCGTGTCGTGTTCCACCATGGCAGCCGTCACCCGAAACCGGCGGCGCTGCACGAGGCCCCAGGCTACCCGGCGGCGGGAACCACCGCCGAGATCCACACGGGACAGACGGATGTCGTCGGCAGCGAACGTACGCGTCCGACCGGGCAATGTCGAGCCGTCGCGGGCGTTCGTCAGAGCAGACTGCCCAAGGGGTCGGCCCGGGTGAGCGCGGGGTCGGCGGCGGCGAAGGTACGCGCGGGACCCGGTCCGGTCGAACGGGTTTCGAAGCGGACGGTCACCACGCCGAGCCCCGCGCCCTGCACCCAGCCGTGACCGTGCTCGGGATGCGTCACGTCCATGCCTGGATGCCAGACGCTGACCGGCTGGGTGGTCGCGGCCACGGCTTGCGACGCACCAACCGTGTCGTCGAATCGCGGAGGCTCGGCAGCTTCCGGCTGTTCCTGGGCGATCTCGACAGCTGGGCCGCGGTCGAGTTCCGGAAACAGCGATTCCTGGCGGACCGTCGACAGCCCGCCGTAGCCCACCCCGACCAGCCGGATCGGACCCAATTCTTGTGGGTCCAACGCAGAACGCTGCGCGGCGGCAGCGAGTGCGGCCAGATCCTCGGTCGCGTAGGGCAGCGTGTAGGACCGGGTGACGATGCTCATGTCGGACTTCTTCAGCTTGAGCACCACGGTGCGGGCGGCGCGTCCGTCACCGGCCAGGCGCCGGTGCGCGGCGGCAGCCATGTCCTCGATGGCCGGGCGCAGCTGGGCGAGGGTGACGATGTCGGTCTCATAGGTGGTCTCCGCGCTGATCTGCTTGGCCTCGGCGCGCTCGGCGACCGGGCGGTCATCGATGCCGCGTGCCAGCCGGTGCAGGGCCGCGCCGACGCTTCCGCCGAGAATCGACACCGCCTCCGATTCCGGCAGTGCGGCAAAGGCGCCCACGGTTTCGATGCCCAATGAACGCAACCTGCTCTCCGCGACCGGTCCGATCCCCCACAGCTTGCGCACGGGAAGCCCCGCGAGTAACCGCTGCTGCTCGACCGGCGAAATCACCCGAATGCCATCCGGTTTGGCCAGCCCGGAGCCGATCTTGGCCAACTGCTTTCCCGTGCCCGCGCCGACCGATGCGGTCAGCCCGGTGCGCTCGCGCACCAACGCGCGCAGTTGCGCGCAGAACTCATACACCCGCGCCGCCGTCGCGCCCACCAACTCGGCGGGCTCGCCGAACGCCTCGTCGAACGACAGGGTCTCCAGCACCGGAATCCGGCTGCGCAGCGCGTCGAAGACCTGGCCGCTCAGCACGCCGTAGACCGCGCCGCGCGGCGGAACCACCACCGCGGTCACGCCGACGAGTCTGCGCGCCTGGTGCATCGGCATCGCCGAGCGCGCGCCGAACACCCTGGCCTCATAGCTGGCTCCGGCCACGACGCCGCGTCCACCGATACCCCCGACCAGGACCGGGCGGCCGCGCAGCGTCGGTCGCGTCAGCTGTTCGACCGACGCGAAGAACGCGTCCATATCGATGTGCAGAACCCACCGCCGCGCCGCGGTGTCCGCGTCGGCGAGCACAGACGGATGCTGCCCGCTCACCGCGGTTTCGCCGCACGTTGTCCGAACCCGGGAATCCGGGGGCGCGACAGGGCGGTGCGCCGCCCGAGCGACATGGTGTCCCCGATCAGGCCGGCCAGCTCGTCGTCGCCGCGCCGGCCGCCCTCCCCGAACGCGGCCCCGACTCGGAGCGCAGCCCCGGCCAAGCGCCCGACGATCCCCGCGACGGTCGCCTTGTCGGTGCTCACGGCGAGCAATGTACGCCCGGCCACCGACAAGGTCCCGCAGGCGGCGACGCTGTCGGGTGGCTGTGCGCTAGCTGCTTGTTCCCTGGCGAAAGCAGCGTACGCCCGTGCGTGCCGCCTGCACGCCACCTTCCTCGATGAAATGGCCCTGATCTGCTCTTTTGACACACCGAACGATGTACCACTCAGTATCGATGAACCGCCGACGAACCGCGGGGACCGGGCTTGGGACGCGCCGCGGTATGTGATGATCGGACCCATGAAGATCCGTAAGGCCGTCATCCCGGCCGCCGGTATCGGCTCCCGGCTGCTCCCGCTGACCAAGGCCATCCCCAAAGAGATGCTGCCGGTCGGCGACCAGCCGGTGATCGAGCACACGGTCCGCGAGCTGGTCGCCTCGGGCATCACTGACATCACCATCGTGGTCAGCGGCGGAAAATCGTTGATCCAGGACCACTTCCGCCCCAACCCGGCGCTGGTGGCCCAGCTGCGCGCGGACGGAAAGACCGCCTTCGCCGACGCGGTCGAGGAGGTCGGTGAGCTGTCCCGGCTCGGCCACATCACCTACCTCGACCAGCACGGCCCGTATGGCAACGGCACCCCGGTGCTCAACGCCGCCCGCAATCTCGGCGACGAGCCGATGCTCGTGCTCTGGCCCGATGACGTGTTCGTCGCCGAGGTACCGCGCGCCCAGCAGCTCATCGACGCCTACGAGGCCACAGGAGCACCGGTGCTCGCATTGATGCCGATGGACCCCGCCGAATCTCAGCGCTACGGCGTTCCGGTGGTCGCCGACGACCACGGCAGCGGCCTGCTGCGCATCACCGGACTGCGGGAGAAGCCGAAGCCCAAGGATGCGCCGTCGGATTTCGCGGCGATCGGCGGCTATGTGGTCACGCCCGGCATCATCGAGGAACTGCGCATCCAGACCGAAGCGTGGTACGAGCACCGCACCGGCGAGGTGTACCTGACCGACGCGATCAACGTGCATGCCGCGGGCAACCCCGTATTCGGCCAGGTGATCCGTGGCCGCTGGTACGACACCGGTAACCCGGCGGACTACTTGGTCGCGCAATTCGCCTCGGCGCTGGCGCATCCGCAGTACGGGCCGCTGCTGCGCACGCTCGCCGAGGACCTCGGCAACTGACGGGCGCCCCACCTCCCGCCGTATGCCATAGCTTACGGCTATGCTGTCGCCGATTGCGATCGGTGACGGTTGTTACACCACGCACTACTTCTCGTCGCCGATCCGGGAGCTCGCCGTTTCTCCACGTTCCTGTTCGAGCAGAGAGGTGCGTTCGTGAGCATGATTCCGAGTCGTCGTGCGCGTCGCCTGGCCCTTGCCTGCGGTGCCGCAACAGCCCTGATCTCGGCCGCCGCGGGCCCCGCGGCGGCCGAGCAGCAAACAGTGCAGCTTGGCTTCGCCAACGGCAACTGCAGCAAGACCGTCATCCAGGCGAAGGCGGGAACCCGTGTCATCCTCGACGTCGTGACCGCGGGCAACCCGACATCCGGGGCGGCGCTGGCGATCCCGGACAAGGATGTTCAGCTGCCGCTGCCGGACACCTTCTACTGGACAGTGACCCGAGTGGACCTGGGCGTGAACCAGCCGGGGCCGCTTCCGTTCCAGGTGGAGTCACCCGCGTGGTCCGGGAGCGCGGGCAGCGGCTGCCAGGGAGTCATCCAGTTCGACTGAGCCGGATGCGGCGCCTCGTTACCGCCTCGATCCGCAGCCGCGGCGGGCCCGGGTCGTTCTCGTGCCGGCCAACGAGCACTCGGTCCTGATAACGACGACTTCCATTCGAGCGACATTGTTTCCGCCCGTACGGTGCACTCAGAACCGGCGGATGGCGTAGATGTCGAACCGCTCGAGCGGGGTGAAGCCGACCGGCACTCCCCAGTCGTATGCGTTGAGCACCTGGCCGAAGCCCGCATAGATGCCGACGTGCGAGCCGTCGCTGTTCAGCACGACCACGTCGCCGATCGAGAGTGCGCTGCGCGGAACCGCCACACCCACCTTCGCCTGCTGCCAGGTTGTGCGCGGTAGGTTGACCCCGACCTGCCGATACGCCCACTGGACCAGACCCGAGCAGTCCCAGGCGAACGGCCCCGTGCCGCCCCACTGGTAGGGTTTTCCGATCTGCGTCACGGCCGCCGCCAGCGCGCCTAGGCCGTAATAGCTGGGCACCGGCAGAGCCGCAGAGCCGCTGGCACTGCCGGATCCCGAGCCGGACTCGCCACCCGGCCCACTGCCGGAGGCACTGCCGGTGTCAGACCAGACCGGTCCGGCGAGGACACATGTCGCGAGGGTCGATACCAAGAATCCGAGAACGATGCGGCGCAGCAATTTCCTCGTCACGTGCTCGCCCTTCCGTCGGCCTTGCTGACGGGCCGCCGACCGACGGCCCCGGCTAACGCACGGCACCAGGATGATCACGCTGGAGCCGCAGTCACCACGCCCGGCGAATGCGCGCCCGGCGCAGTGCATTACAGATAGGACAACTCCGCGAACAGGCGCTGCTGCCCCAGGAGTTGACCCGAGTAACAGCAGCAACATGGCGATTATGCCGCGCGCCCATGCTCTAAACCTCGGGATCAGCAAACTTTCAGCATGTGATCTAGATCACATGCTGTTTGCGTCCCGACCCCCCTTCAGATAGCCAGACGGCCGCGGACAGCGCCTCAGCGCGCACGACAGACGAGAAGGTCCAGAGCCCGCGACAACACCCGGCAACCCCCGCATCACCATCCTGCGCGTGGTCGAAGAAGACGACGCCGAACTGGCCACCGAAGCGCAGCTGGCCACCGGCGAGCCGATCCGGATGGTCGCCGGCGAGGTCTTCGTGGTGCGTGGCGCCCTTATCTGCGAACGGCGCGCATACCGCATCCAGCTCGAGGAAAAGGGCACGACCGTCCAAACAGCTCGGGGCGGGACCTTTCGGCCCCGCCCCGACTCGTCCACCCTCGACCGTCAGGCCTTGGTGACCCTCGCCCGCACGCCACCGACGAGATCTACGGCATCGGGGCCGGCGTCGCCGAATATTACTGTGGTGGCGAGGATCTCGCCCGCGATCAGGTCGCGGTGGGTTTCAGCCCACGCCGCCCGTTCGGTGGGGACGTCGAGGACCACGGTGATGCGGTCGGAGACGTCCAAGCCGGAAGACTTCCTGGTCTCCTGCAGGTCTCGGATCAGGTCACGAGCCCAGCCCTCCGCCTCCAACTCCTCGGTGACCACCGAGTTCAGCACCACCAGGCCCGCGTTGCCGGGCAGTGCCGAGGTGGACTCGGGCTCGGCCGCGACCAGGCGCTGGGTGTATTCCTCTGGCAGCAGAGTGATTCCGGCCGCGGTGACCACACCGGCGGTGTCCTCGGACCACTCCCCTGCCTTGACCGCCTTGATCACCGTCTGCACGTCCTTGCCCAGGCGTGGACCCGCGGCGCGGGCGTTGACCACCAACTCGAAGCGGCCGTGCACATCCACGTCGGTGGTCAGATCCACCTTCTTGACATTGACCTCGTCGGCGATGATGTCCGCGAACGGCGCCAACCGCTCGGCGTCGGCCGCGGCGATGGTGACCTCGGCCAGCGGCAGCCGCACCCGCAGGTTCTGTGCCTTTCGCAGGCTCAGTACCGTCGAGCACACCACACGCACCTCATCCATGGCGGCGACCAGTTCCGGATCATGCGGAAGCACACCCGCTGTCTTTTCTGATCGCTCCGCAGGCTCCGCTCCCGCCGGCCAGTCGGCCAGATGCACCGAATCGCCGCCGGTCAGGCCGCGCCAGATCACCTCGGTGAGTAACGGCAGCAGCGGCGCGGCCAGCCGGGTGACCACCTCCAGCACCGTGTGCAGAGTGTCCACCGCGTCGCGGTCCTCGCTCCAGAACCGCGAACGCGACCGGCGCACATACCAGTTGGTCAGCGCGTCGGCGAACGAGCGCAGCTCCTCACAGGCGCCTGCGATGTCGTAGATCTCCAACGCCTCGGTCATCACGTCCCTGGTCTGCGCCAGCTTCGCCAGGATGTAGCGGTCCAGCACATTGGTCGAGTCCGTTCGCCAGGACCCTGGCTCCGACGCGTACAACTGCAGGAAGGTCCATGTGTTCCACAGCGGCCGCAGCGCGTGGCCGACACCCTCGCGGATGCCACGCTCGGTGACGATGAGGTTGCCGCCACGCAGGATCGGCGAGCTCATCAGGAACCAGCGCATGGCATCGGAGCCATCCCGGTCGAACACCTCGTTCACGTCCGGGTAGTTGCCCTTGGACTTGCTCATCTTGAGCCCGTCGTCACCGAGCACGATGCCATGTGCGGCAACGGTTTTGAATGCGGGACTGTCGAACAGCGCCGTCGCGAGCACGTGCAAAGTGTAGAACCAGCCGCGGGTCTGGCCGTTGTACTCGACGATGAAATCGCCGGGGAAGTGGTTGTCGAACCACTCCTTGTTCTCGAACGGATAGTGCACCTGGGCGTACGGCATCGACCCGGACTCGAACCAGCAGTCCAGCACCTCCGGCACCCGGCGCATGGTCGATTCACCGGTCGGGTCGTCGGGATTCGGCCGGGTGAGCTCGTCGATCATCGGCCGATGCAGATCGACCGGCCGCACGCCGAAATCGCGCTCCAGCTCGTCCAGCGAGCCGTACACGTCGGTGCGCGGATAGGCCGGATTGTCGGACACCCACACCGGGATCGGGCTGCCCCAGTAGCGGTTGCGGCTGATGTTCCAGTCCCGCGCGCCCTCGAGCCACTTACCGAACTGGCCGTCGCGGATGTGCTCGGGCACCCAGGTGATCTGCTTGTTCAGCTCGACCATCCGGTCGCGGAAAGTGGTCACCGCAACGAACCAGGACGGCACCGCCATGTAGATCAGGGGCTGGCCGGACCGCCAGCTGTGCGGGTAGGAGTGCTCGATCGTCTCGTGCCGCAGAAGCTTTCCCGCCGACTTGAGGTCCTTGATGATCACCGGATTGGCGTCGAACACCATCAGGCCCTCGTACGGCGGCACCATCGAGGTGAACTTGCCGCCAGGATCCAGCGGCTGCACCAGTTCGATTCCATTGGCCGTCGCGACGTCCATGTCCTCCTCACCGAAGGCCGGTGCGAGATGCACGATTCCGGTGCCGGAGTCGGTGGTCACGTAGTCGGCAGTGAGCACACGGTGTGCGTGCGGGTGGCCGAGAAAGAAGTCGAACGGCGGAGCGTAGGACAGGTCGACCAGCGCTGCGCCGTCGTACTCGCCGAGCACCTCGGGGTCCGCGCCGAACTCCCGCGCGTAGTGCGAGACTCGCTCGGCGGCCAGCAGATAGCGCTTGCCGTCGACCGCGCGCAGGTGTACGTACCGGATATCGGGGTGCACCGCGATCGCCAGGTTCGACGGCAGCGTCCACGGCGTGGTCGTCCAGATCAGTGCGTTGGCACCGTCGAGTTCGCGCAGCGGATGGTCGGTGGGCACACGCAGCACCATGTCGACGGTGACCGCGGGGTCCTGACGCATCTTGTACGCGTCATCGAGCCGGGTCTCCTGATTCGACAACGGCGTCTGCTCGTACCAGCTGTAGGGGAGCACTCGGAAGCCCTGATAGATCAGGCCTTTGTCGTAGAGCGACTTGAACGCCCACATCACCGACTCCATGAAGTCGGTATCCAGCGTCTTGTAGTCGTTGTCGAAGTCGACCCAGCGGGCTTGGCGCGTCACGTAGTCACGCCATTCCCCGGTATAGCGCAGCACCGACGATTTACAGGCCGTGTTGAATTCCGCGAGACCCATTGCGTCGATCTGTGATTTGTCCGTGATACCGAGCTGCTTTTCCGCTTCGATTTCCGCCGGCAATCCGTGGCAGTCCCAGCCGAATCGGCGATCGACCCGCTTGCCGCGCATGGTCTGGAAACGCGGGACGAGGTCCTTGACGTACCCGGTGAGCAAATGGCCGTAATGCGGCAGACCATTGGCAAAGGGCGGACCGTCATAGAAGACGAATTCCGATGCGCCGGAACGATTTTCGATGCTTGCGCGGAAGGTGTCGGCGGCCGCCCATGCGTCGAGCACGCGGCGCTCCATCTCGGGGAACGACGTCCCGTTGCCGACGCCGAAGTCGACCCGCGGATACGCGCTGGTGCTGGAAGTGTGGTCCGCCATCGCGGATGCGTCTCCTCGTGCCGTGTCGTTGGCACGGGGACGATGACAGCGCCCGGTGCGCCGAAACCGCGGTACCACCCCGCTTGTCCGGCGCAGGACTCGTCGGACCTCTCATTGGGAGCTGTGACGGGCTCACCCGTTCGGTTCTACTGAGCGCCCGACCAGAGGGCCGTACCGCCGTTCTTCCGAAGACTCCCCGGTGATGGCCGGATCGACGCCGTATTCATGTTTGATTCTAGCCACAGCGGTCAACCCAGTTCGCAGGGCAGGTTAACGTTTGGCATGACGACCAGGAGGCGGCGTGGATTCGCCCGGCCTCCGCATAGACAGGGCGCTCACCAGCAGCAGAACAGCACCGATGACACACACCACGATGCATCCCCACGCCCAGAACACCGATCCGGTGGTGAGCGCGGCCACGAGCAGGGCGAAGCCGATCGCGGCAAGGACGAGCGTCAAGACGAGCATGATGACCCCCAAGGCATGCCAGGCGGCTCGACAGTTCCTCTAATGGTATGAACTGCTGCGCTCGGAGCGAGGCGCGCTACTTGCCACCCTTGGCGAAGGAGGCGGGCGCGAGGTTGTTCGCGGTGTTGGTGGCGTCGGCGAACGCCTCGCCGCCGTCGACCGGGACGGCCGAGCCACGGTTCTCCAGCTCCTCGAGCTGCGACTCCAGGTACGACTTCAAGCGCACCCGGTATTCCCGCTCGAACGTCTTGAGCTGCTCGATCCGGCCTTCCAGCACGGTGCGCTGCTGGGTGATGGTCGCCATGATCTCGGTGTGTTTGCGCTCGGCGTCGGCCTGCAGCGCGTCGGCCTTTTCCTTGGCCTGGCGCAGCTGGCTGTCCGACCGCGTCTGCGCGTCCGACAGCATCGCGTCCGACTTCTGACGGGCGTCGGCGATCATGGCCTCCGACCGAGTCCTGGCGTCACCGACCAAGCGCTCCGAATTCGCCCGTGCATTCGACAGCAGGTTCTCCGCCTCGAGCTTGGCGTCGCTGGTCAGCCGATCCGCCATCTCCTGGGCGAGGCTGAGCACCTTGGCGGCCTGCAGGTTCGCATCCGCGCCCGGCGCCTCCTTGGCCACCGGCGCCTGCATCGGAGCGGGCGGCGGGACCGGAACCGGAGGCTTGATCGGTTCCGGCGGCGGCGCCTGCGGTACGGGGGGTTTTGCGGTGTTCACCGCGCCGGGACCCCGGTTCTTCTTGGCGTCGGCCAGTTCCGCGTCCAATTCGGCGACCCGCTGGCGCAGATCGGCATTCTCTTCGATCAGACGCGAGAGCTCCTGCTCCACGAGATCCAGGAAGGCGTCGACTTCATCCTCGTTGTAGCCGCGCTTCCCGATCGGTGGTTTGCTGAACGCGACGTTGTGCACATCGGCTGGGGTCAGCGGCATGGAAGGATCCCTTCACGCGTCTTTTGGAGATCTAGCAAGCTGTCGTCTCGGCCTATTCTGTCACACCGGAGCTACCGGTTGCCCGAGCCTGCCCACGATCGACATCAAGATGAACACGATGAAAAGCAGGACCATTATCGACAGATCCAGTCGAATTCCCCCCAGTGACACGGGAGGTATCAATCGCCTCAGAAGTTTCACCGGAGGGTCCGTGATCGTGAAGATCCCCTCCAGTACGACGACCACGACACCGGTCGGCCGCCAGTCGCGGGCAAAGCTACGGATGAACTCGATGATCACTCGGCTGATCAGCAACAGCCAGAAGATGAACAGTACGAAGTACAACACCGCGAACAAGGCCACGACTTCACTCTGCCGCAAAAATCGCGTCGCGCAAAATGACCGCGCCGAACCACCGGCAACCGGTCTGCTTCACCCCCCACATCACGACCTTATTTCTGGTTGTAGAAGCCGGTTTCGGCGATGCGTCGGCGTTCTTCGGCCGATACATCGACATCAGCCGGTGAGAGCAGGAACACTTTCGTCGCGACTTTGTCGAAGGAGCCACGCAGGGCAAACGCCAAACCTGCGGCGAAGTCGACCAGACGCTTGGCGTCGGCGTTGCTCAGCTCGACCAAGTCCATGATCACCGGGTTGCCCTCGCGGAAGCGCTCGCCGATGATCCGTGCCTCGCTGTAGTCGCGCGGGCGCAGCGTCGTGATCTTGGACAAGGGGCCTCCGTCCTCGAAGATCCCGGGCCGCCGCACCGGGGCGGGCTCGGGACGCACGCGCTCCTCCAGCCTGCGCTCCTCGGCGTCGGGATCGACGGCGAGCGCACCCCGGGTCGCTCCGCGCAGCACCGGCGCGCTCCCGCCCGCACGGAACCGGCCCGACGGGGCGGACTCGATCCGGGTCGGACGTCGCGACGCCTCGTACCGATCGGCACCGTAGGGCTCGTCGGTGTAGTCGTCGCGCCGCGACACCGGATACCCCGCCTTGTACGGCGACTTGTAGGCGGGCTCCGGGTATTCGACGTCGTCGAAACGGTCCGCTCCGTAACGATCTTCGCCGTAACGATCGGCATAGCCGTCGCGGTCGGAGTAGTCACGGGGCCTCGGCCGGCGCGCGCCGCGCTCGTCCACGCCCCGGGGGGCGCGATCGTCGACATAGTCGTCTTCGTAATCCTCGAGCGGAACCATGCCGAAGTACGCCTTGAACTTGTGCAGCGTGCTCATGACCGCGCCTCGCTGTCGCTCGGCTCCGTCATGACCACGATGGTGGCTGCGTCGATTACTCGCTCGCTGCGCTCGCTCATTCTGGTCGACCTTCCTTCGGCCCCGGTGGCGGCCGGGTGTTGAAGTCTTGCTCAGCCCCTCGTCAGTCCCCAGCATATGTGTCGAATGTGACTGATGAGGTTTCTTTGCTACGCCGAGGTTATCGGCCGAGCGCCCATCAAGGCGGTACCGACACGCACAACCGTCGAACCGTGTTCGATCGCCGATTCCAGATCGCCGGACATTCCCGCGGAAAGTTCCGTCGCGTCCGGATGATCCGCCATCAGCAGAGTGTGCAACGTCGCAATTCGTGCGAATGCCGCATCAGACTCCGCCCCCAAGGGCGGAATCGCCATCAGACCGGACAGCCGCAGCCCCGGCGCGGCAGCGACCTGTTCGGCGAGCGCGGCGAGATCGTGCGCAGGTACACCGCCGCGTGTGGCGTCGTCGTCCAGGCTCACCTGGAGCAATACCCGAACCGGACCGGTACGATCCCCAGCGTCCAACGCGGCCCGCGCGCCGACGTCAAGGGCGGTTGCCAAACGTTCGCTGTCGACTGAGTGGACGGTGTGCGCCCAGCGGGCCACGACCTTCGCCTTGTTCCGCTGCAGCCGCCCGATCATGTGCCAGCTGATGTCGGCGAGTCCTTCGTCACGCAATGCCGTCACCTTGGTGGTGGCTTCCTGTTCACGCGACTCGCCGAACTCGCGTCGACCGAGCCGATGCAGGATCGCCACGTCGGAGGCCGGGAAGAATTTCGTCACCGGCAGCAGCCGCACAGAGCCCGGAGCCCGGCCCGCCGCCGCGCAGGCCGCGTCGACCCGCGCAAGCAGACCCGACAGGTTGGCTTTCAGCTCAGCGGTTCTGGCCGCGGGCGCCCCGGACAGCACAGCTTCAGCCTCGGCGCTCATGACTCCACCTCGCGGGGGCTCGGCTCCGGCATGACCACCATGGCGGCTGCGCCTATTGATCGCTCGCGGCGCTCACTCATGCGGGGCACCTCGCTGATGCTCGGCTCCGGCGGGCGCGACCGCGCCCGGTGCCCTCGGCTCACTCGCTGACGCTCCCTCACGCTATGGCCGCCCGCCAAATCACCCCGCCGATCCGGCCGGTCGGGGCTCCACGCCGATGGCTGAACAGGGTGCGGTCCTCGATGGTGCAGCGCGGGTCGACGGCGACCGCGGCGACACCGGCCTCGGTGAGCTGCCGGGAGATTCCCGCGCGTAGGTCGAGCGCGGGCGTGCCACGGACGGTGGTGGTCGCGCTGCCGGGCAGGTGCGCCTCGACGTCGTCGCGCATCGCGGCGGGAACTTCGTACTGGCGGCCTGAGGCGGCGGGCCCGAGGAAGGCGCCGATGCGGTCCAGGCGTGCACCGACGGACACCATGGCGTCGAGCACGCGCGGAACGATGCCGATACGCGCACCGATGCGTCCGGCGTGCACCGCCGCGATCACGCCCGCCTCGTCATCGGACAGCAGAATGGGGACGCAGTCGGCGGTGAGCACCACGAGCGCGAGACCTGCCACGGTGGTGACAAGGGCATCGGTCGCGGGAATCGGCTGTTGCCGCGGGCCGTCGACGATTTCGACATTGCGACCGTGGATCTGTTCCATCCACACCAGGCGGTCGGGCGTCAGACCGATCCCCTGAGCCAGCCGATCCCGATTGCGCCGCACCGCCGCCGGATCGTCACCGACATGGTCGCCTAGGTTGAACGAGTCGTACGGCGGCGCCGAGAAGCCCCCCGCCCTGGTCGTCGTGACCCGTCGAACAGTCGTAGTCGCCGCAACAGTCATGCGACGAGCCTAGTGGCGTTGGGCGAGCGCCTAGGAAACGCCCATGTAGGGCCGGATGATCCCCCGCACGTCCAGGCCTTCGCCGGAACCACTATCCAGCTGTCAGCCCCTCCGCATGAACGACGGCACGTCCACGTCGTCGTCATCGTCATCGTCGGCGTCCGGCGGCTGGATATGCGAGCGCGAGTTGTTCGCGACCGTCGGCTCGGACAGCGGGCGCGGCCGTTCGGTGTCGCGATAGCTCGGCACCGCGCCTCGACTGCTGGTGGCCGTCGTTGCGTCGGTGCTGCGCGCCGAGACCTCGCTGCTGCGGCTCTGCCCGATCTCGCCGGACCGCGCCGAACCGATGGTGCTTCGGCTCGTCGTGTCGAACGTGCGGCGGGCCGGTCCGCCGCCGTCGAAGCCCGCGGCGATCACGGTGACCCGCACCTCATCGCCGAGCGAGTCGTCGATCACGGTTCCGAAGATGATGTTGGCCTCGATGTGCGCGGCCTCCTGCACCAGCGATGCCGCCTCGTTGATCTCGAACAGGCCCAGATCCGACCCGCCGGCGATCGACAGCAGTACACCGTGCGCGCCGTCCATCGACGCCTCGAGCAGCGGCGAATTGATCGCGGACTCGGCCGCTTTCACCGACCGGCCTTCACCGCGCGCCGAACCGATGCCCATCAAAGCGCTGCCCGCGCCCGACATCACGCTCTTGACGTCGGCGAAGTCGACGTTGATCAGGCCGGGGGTGGTGATCAGGTCGGTGATGCCCTGAACACCATTGAGCAGCACCTCGTCGGCGGAGCGGAACGCGTCCATCAGGCTCACCGCCGCGTCGCCGAGCTGCAGCAGCCGGTCGTTCGGAATAACGATGAGTGTGTCGCAGGACTCACGCAGCAGGTTGATGCCCACCTCGGCCTGATTGCCGCGTCGCTTGCCCTCGAACGAGAAGGGACGCGTCACCACACCGATGGTCAGCGCGCCGAGTTTGCGCGCGATCTGCGCGACGACCGGGGCGCCGCCGGTACCCGTGCCACCGCCCTCGCCGGCGGTGACGAAGACCATGTCGGCGCCCTTGAGCACCTCTTCGATCTCGTCCTTGTGGTCCTCGGCGGCCTTGCGGCCGACCTCGGGATCGGCGCCGGCTCCGAGGCCGCGGGTGAGTTCGCGGCCGACGTCGAGTTTGACGTCGGCATCGCTCATCAGCAGGGCCTGCGCGTCGGTGTTGACCGCGATGAACTCGACACCTTTTAGTCCCTGTTCGATCATCCGGTTGACGGCATTCACACCGCCGCCGCCGATACCGACGACCTTGATCACCGCAAGGTAGTTGTGCGGGGGCGTCATGGGCTCTGGCCTTCCTTCGATCTAAAGCCTGTCGTTTCCGGATTCTCGGCACGCTGCCTTTTCGACCCGCTCCTATGGGTCGGGTCGCTTCAGGGAAGCGAACCGCGGCTCGGGCAAACTCTAAACCTGAACCATAGGGTTAGCGTAATGTCAAGTATCCGACTGGTGCGGAACGCTATTCGCAGCCGACGCGATACGCGCGCAGGCGCGCCGAAACGGAAGTCAGAATCTTGTGTGATCCCGCTCGTCTCGCCGCTCCACACGTCGTATGGTGAACGGTTGCCCCCCTGGCCCCTTCTCGGCGTCGGAACTCGTCCCGGACCACCGAAAATTCCCTGGGCACAATGGGTGTAGATCACTTTACCGTGACCAGATTCGGACTCGAAACATCGAACACCGTTCCGGGGCGCGTCAACAGCGGCAACACGACCGCCGACTTGCGTTCGGCATCATTCGCCCCGCCCCAGAGTACCGTGCGACCGTCCTTCAGATTCAGCGAAATATCCGAAATGGACCGTGCGACAACCTCCCCCACCTGGATACCCAGCGCAGCGGGCATAATGGCGAGCACCGAAACCGCGGCGCGAGTCACCGGGTCGTCGCTACCCGGATGATCGGTGACCAACTTCGGTACGCCGATCGGCGCGGCCTCGATCGCGAATTCCACGTTCTGCGCGTCCAGCAGATGCGCGCCCCGTGGGCTGCCGTAGAACAACACCGGAACGCGCTCCACGACCGTCACCCGGACGGTGGACGGAAATACCCGCTGCACCCGCGCCGTATGCACTTTCGGAATACCCGCAACCCGCCGGGCGATCGCGGCGGTGTCGATCCGCAGCATGGAGCGACCGGACGGAATTTCGACTAGATCGCGCACCTGTTCTTCGGGCACCGCGGACACTCCCTCGATCCGCACGGTGCGCACCGAGAGCACCGGCGTGAACCAGCCGACGACACCGACCACTGCAAGAACGCACACGCTCAGCAACGCCCACCATCGAATTCGGCGCCATTCGCCCGCGGCGAACCGATCAGCCGCGGATCGCCCGACCCCGCGCACTCCGGGTCACCGTCCGTGCTGGGGCCGCGCCCGTAGCCCGTCGAGGATCTGGCTGCCCAGCATGGTCACATCGCCCGCACCCATGGTGATCACCACATCGCCCGGCAGGGCAAGCCTCGCGACCTGACGACCGACCCGAGACATATCCGGCTGGTAATGCACCGGTTTCGTGACCGCCTGGGCCACCAGTGCGCCGTTGACGCCGGGCAGCGGCTTCTCCCGCGCCCCAAAAACATCGAGCACGACGACCTCGTCGGCCAAGCTCAGCGCAGTGCCGAAGTCCTGTGCGAACGTCGCGGTGCGGCTGTAGAGATGCGGCTGGAAGACCACGATCACCCGCCCCTGCCGGGACCGGGCGCCGTCGCGGGCTTCCTGCTGGACCAGTTCGGCGGCGGCACCGAGCACGGCGCGCACCTCGGTCGGGTGATGGGCGTAGTCGTCGAAGACCCGCACGCCATTCTCCCGGCCGGCGAACTGGAATCGGCGGTGCACGCCCCCGAAACCCTCCAAGCCCTGGATGATCTCGCCCATGTCCGCACCGGCGGCACGGGCCGCGAGCAGGGCGGCAAGCGCGTTGAGCGCCATGTGCCTGCCCGGCACCGACAGCCGCAGCGTGCGCGGCGCGGCCTCGTCGGCGAGCTGAAACTGGGCGATGCCTCCGACATCACGCGGCTCCCAGCTGTGCAACCGGGCGCCCACCGCGACCGGTGCGTCGGCGAGATCGCCCGACCCGTAGCCGAGCACTTGGACGTTCTTCGCGGCCAGCCGCGCGCCGACCCGTTCGACCAGCGCCCGCGAGCCCGGATCGTCCAGGCACACCACCAGCAGTCCGCCCGCGGCAAGGCGGTCGGCGAAGTCGTCGAAGACCTGGACGTAGGCCTCGTCAGAGCCGAAGAAATCCAGGTGATCGGACTCGATATTGGTGACCACCGCGACGTCCGGGTCGTACTGCAGCAGCGAACCGTCGCTCTCGTCGGCCTCGGCCACGAAGATGTCCCCGGTGCCGTGGTGTGCGTTGGTGCCCGCCTCGTTCAACTCGCCGCCGACCGCGAAGGACGGGTCGAACCCGCAGTGTTGCAACGACACGATCAGCATCGACGTGGTCGAGGTCTTGCCGTGCGTGCCGGAGACGAGCAACGTGCGATGCCCTCGCATCAGCGCGGCGAGCACGGCTGGGCGCAGCAACACCGGGATGCCGCGCCGATGCGCTTCCACCAGTTCCGGATTGGTCTTCGGGATGGCCGCGTAGGTGGTGACCACCGCGGTCGGGCCACCCGGCAGCAGGTCGAGCGCGGTCGCGTCGTGGCCGATCCGCACCTGCGCGCCCCGTGCGCGTAGCGCGAGCACGCCGCGGCTCTCCTTCGCGTCGGAACCCGAGACCGCGCCGCCGCGGGCCAGCAGGATGCGGGCGATCCCGGACATCCCGGCCCCGCCGATGCCCACCATGTGCACCCGCGCCAGCTCCTGTGGCAAAGCGGAGCGTTCGGTGGTGGTCTCCGATCCGACCCTGTTCGCGGTGGTATCGCTCACAACTGCACCTCGCTGGCGCTCGGCTCCGTCGTGCGCGACTGCGCGCTGCTTCCTCGGTTCACTCGCTGACGCTCGCTCACTGGCGTGCCACCTCCATCGCGATCCGCGCCACCTCGTCGGCGGCGTCGCGGTGCCCGGCGCCTGCGGCGGCCCGGCCCATCTCGATCAGCCCTGCGGGATCCATGAGCAGCGGAATCACCTCATCGATTACATACTCGGGCGTCAATTCCGAATCGGGGACAATTCTGCCACCCCCCTGGCGCACCACCGGTCTCGCGTTGAGTTCCTGCTCCCCGTTACCGTGCGGAAGCGGCACGTAGAAGGCGGGCAGCCCGACCGCGGAGACCTCCGCGACCGTCATGGCACCCGACCGGCAGACCACCGCATCGGCGGCGGCGTAGGCGAGGTCCATCCGGGAAAGGTATGGCACGGCCACATAGCGGGAGCCGCCTGCACCGGAATCGGCTGAGTCGGCGAGCGCGAGCATGTTCTTGGGCCCATGCGCGTGCAGCACCGAGATGCCTGCCGCGGCGAGCTGCGGTGCGGCGGCGGAGACAGCCTCGTTCAGGGTTCGCGCACCCTGAGAACCGCCGAATACCAGCAGCACCGGGCCTTCAGCGGGCAGACCGAAGTGGGTGCGCGCCTCGGCGCGCAGCGCGGCACGGTCCAGGCTCGTGATCGATTCGCGCACCGGAATGCCGATGACCTGGGCGTTCCCCAGGCCCGAATCCGGAACGGCGGCAAGCACCCGCACAGCACGGCGCGCACCGATCTTGTTCGCGATGCCCGCTTTGGCATTTGCCTCGTGCACCACTACCGGTACCGCTCGCCGACGGCGCAGCACGCCCGTGCCCGCGGCGAGATACGCGGGCAAGGCCACGTATCCGCCGAAGCCGATGATCACGTCGGCGCCGACCGCGTCGATCACCGCTCGGGTCCTGGCCACCGACGCCCGCACCCGCCCGGGCAACCGCAGCAGATCGGCGGTGGGCTTGCGCGGCAACGGAACCGGGGGGATCAGCTCGAGGCGATAGCCACGGTCGGGAACCAGGCGGGTCTCCAGCCCGCGTTCGGTGCCAAGCGCCGTCACCCGGATCGAATCGTCGAGCCGCCGCAATGCGTCCGCCACCGCCAGTGCCGGCTCGATGTGGCCCGCCGTACCGCCGCCCGCGACGATTACCGAGATCACCTAGATCTTCCCCGTTCTCTTGCGTGATTGACCGGATAACTGGGTTCCCATGCCCTGGTGGCGCGTGCCGAGCTGGTGCCGCGGCTTTCCGGCGACCGGCGCCTCGCCGGTTCCGCGCCGTAAGGGGCGCGCCCTCCGGGCGGTAGCGCCGACGACCTGCGGGCGACAGGCGACCTGCCGCGCTGGGCTGTCCCGCGGGCCGCGCTCGCCCTGCCCACCGCGTAGACCTCGGGTTTTGGCAGCCGCAGCAGCCTGCTGAATCGACCGTCCTGCCCGGCGTGCAGTGCCGCTACCGCCTCCGGCTCGTGTCTGGCCGCGTTCGCGATGATGCCGAACATGAACAGCGTGATGGCCAGTGACGACCCGCCCGCGGACACCAGCGGCAGCTGCAGGCCGGTTACCGGGAGCAGGCCGACCACGTAGCCGATGTTGATCAGCGCCTGTGCGGTGATCCAGGTCGTCGCGGTCGCGGTGAGCAGCCGTAGGAACGGATCCACCGAGCGGGCTGCGATGCGCAGACCGGTGTAGACGAACAGCGCGAATAGCCCGAGCACCAGCGCGCAGCCCAGATAACCGAGTTCCTCGCCGATGATCGCGAAGATGAAGTCGTTGTGCGAGTTGGGCAGGTAGCTCCACTTGGCACGGCTCTGTCCCAGGCCGCGGCCCCAAATACCACCGTCGGCCAGCGAGTAGAGCGCTTGGCGCGCCTGGTAGTTGATGCCCTGGGGGTCGTCCCCGGGATTGAAGAACGCGCGCATCCGATCCGAGCGATAGCCGGCGGACAGTGCGAGCACCCCGGCGGCGATCGCGCCGGACAGCGCGATCGTCACGAACAGCCGCACCGGCAGACCGCCGAACCACAGCAGTGCCGCGAGCACCACGCCGAGCGCGATGGTGGTGGACAGATTCGGCTGCAGCACGACGAGCAAGCACACCAGCAGACCGGCGGGCACCAGCGGAACCAGCATGTCCTTGAGGCTCGCGTGCTCGGAGCGGCGGGAGACCAGCAGGTGCGCGCCCCACACCACCAGCGTCACCTTCACGATTTCCGACGGCTGAACCGAGACCGGCCCGAGCATCAACCACCGGCGGGCGCCCTGCACCTCGGACCCGATGCCGGGTATGAGGACCAGAAGCAGTGCCAGCACCGACAGGGCGAACAGGGGGAACGACCATTGCCGCAGCCTGCGCAGCGGAATACACAGCGCAAGATAGAACAGCACGGTCCCGATCGCGGCGAACATGGCCTGCTGGATGAACAGCGAGTAGGCCGATCCGCCGTCCGCGTACGCCTCGACACTGGAGGCCGACAGCACCATCACCAGGCCGAGCACGGTGAGCAAGGTGGCGATGGTGACCACCAGGTGGAACGACGCGAGCGGCCGCGCGAGCCAGGCCCCGAACCGAGTGGCCGCCGTACGTTTGCGCCGCGCCGATTCCGTCATAGCTGCCGCCCGACGTCCCCGTCTTCCAGGGCGTGCACCGCCGCGGCGAAGCTGCGGCCCCGGTGCGTGTAGTCGGCGAACATGTCCAGTGACGCAGCGGCGGGAGCCAGCAGCACGGTGTCGCCGCGGCGGGCGAATCCGGCTGCCGCACGCACGGCACGGGCCATCACGGTGTCGGCCGCGGCGGTTCTCGACGCTTCGTCACCCATCCCTGCATCGTCTCCCGCGAGCAGCTCGACGACCGGGACCTCGGGCGCGTGTCGCGCCAACGCGGCCGCGATCACCGGCGCGTCGGCGCCGATCAGCACTGCGGCGACCAGTCGGTCGGCGACCTCCTCGACCAGGTCTTCCACATGCGCGCCTTTGAGCTGTCCACCGGCCACCCAGATCACCTGCGGGTGCGCCAGAATCGATGACCTTGCGGCATGCGGGTTGGTGGCCTTCGAGTCGTCGACGAAATCGACCCCGCCCAGCTCGCGCACGAACGCGGCACGGTGCGGGCCGACCTTGTGCTCGATCAAGCCCTCGCGAACGAACTGTGGTGCGACGTCGATCGCCCTGGTCAGCGCGGATGCGGCGAGCGCGTCGGCGACACCGGCGGGGCCGGGCGGGCTGATGTCGCCGACCTCGGCGAGGATGGCGGCCTTGGTGAACGCGCGATCGAGCAGCTTGCCGTCGACCACGCCGAGTTCGCCGTCGGCGGGCACGCCGATACGGAAGCCCACCGTTCTGCGCGCCTTGGATTTGCGCGCCAGCGACGCCGCGACGGGATCGTCCAGACCGACCACCCCGACCCGGCCGACCAGCGCCCGCGCCTTCGCCGCGGCGTAGGCGTCCAAACCACCGTGCCAATCCAGGTGATCCTCGGCCACGTTGAGCACCACCCCCGCCTCTGGTCGCACCGACGGCGCCCAATGCAGCTGGAACGATGACAACTCGACCGCGAGTACCTGCGGGCCGGGATTGCGCCGCAGTGCGTCCAGGATCGGAAGGCCGATGTTGCCGCAGGCGGCACTGGCGATACCCGCCGCGCGCAGGATCGCGTGGGTCATTTGCGTGGTCGTGGTCTTTCCGTTGGTTCCGGTGACGACCAGCCATTTGCGGACCGGGCCGTAGATCCTGGCCTGATCGACCCACCAGGCGAATTCGACGTCACCCCACACCGGCGTGCCCTCGGCCACCGCGGAGGCGAGCACCGGCGAGTCCGGCCGCCAGCCCGGGCTGGTGATCACCAATGCGAACCGGCTCCAGTCCGCGGATTCCAGCTCGGCGCAGGTGGCCACATCCAGTCCGAGCTCCGCGGCTTCGGACAGCGCCGCGGCGCCGCCGTCGGTGACGACCGGACGCGCGCCGATATCGTGCAGCGGTTCGACCAGCGAGCGCCCGGACACGCCCCAGCCGGCGACCAGAACGTCACGGCCGCGGAGGAATTCGAGCATGGGCCCCGGTGAACGCAGTGCTTTCGGAGAATGTTCGACCATCTCGTTCACCCGACCGCAGAGAGGTATTCGCTGTAGAACAAACCGAGACCGACCGCAGAGGCCATCGCGGCCAACAGCCAGAACCTGATGATCACCGTCGTCTCGGCCCACTTGCTGAGCTCGAAATGATGATGGAACGGCGCCATCTTGAACAACCGGTTACGCGTCGTACGGAACACCGCGACCTGCAACACCACCGACGCCGTCTCGGCGACGAACAGCGCACCGATGACGATCATCAGCAGCTCGGTCCGGGTGGTGATGGACAGACCGGCGAGCATTCCACCCAACGCCAGCGAACCGGTATCACCCATGAATATTTTGGCCGGGGCGGCGTTCCACCACAGGAAGCCGACGCACGCCGCGGCGCCCGCGGCGCACACCAGGGCGAGATCCAGCGGGTCGCGAACGTTGTAGCAGCCGGTCTCCGGCTTGGTCTCACACGCGTGGTAGTACTGCCAGAACGTGATGATCACGTACCCACCGAGCACCAGGCTCATCGATCCGGCGGCCAATCCGTCCAGTCCGTCGGTGAGATTCACCGCGTTGGACCAGGCGACCACCACGAAGCACACGAAAACCAAGAACACGGCAACGCCCATGGTCACCGTGCTGATGTCGCGCACGTAGGACAGGTGCCTGCTGGCCGGGGTCAGCCCGCCCGCGCCGCGGAACTGCAATGCGAGCACGCCGAACAGCACGGCCGCTGACAGCTGGCCGAGATACTTGCCCGCCGCGGTCAACCCCAGGTTGCGCTGCTTACGGATCTTGATGAAGTCGTCCACGAAGCCCACCGCACCCAGGGCGGTGGCCAGACCGAGGACCAGTAACGCCGATGCCGACGGTCCCTCGGCGTCGTAACCGATGCCGATCAGATGAGATCCCAGATACCCGGCCCAGAGTCCGACCAGAATGGCGACGCCACCCATGGTGGGAGTGCCGCGCTTGGACTGGTGGCTGGCGGGGCCGTCGACCCGAATCTCCTGGCCGAAACCCTGCTTGGCGAACATCTTGATCAACAGCGGGGTGAGCAGGATCGAGACCGTCAGCGCGATCGCCGCGGCAAAGAGAATCTGCCTCATCCTGCTGCCTCCGTGTCATGTCCCGCCCCGCTGCCCGTCGCGGCGCCGCGACGGTCTGCCACGGAACCCGTCTCGGTCAGGTGTTCGGCGACCTCCCACAGGCCCACCGACTTCGATGCCTTGACCAGCACCACGTCACCCGCCGTGACTTCCTCGTCGAGCAGAGCGATCGCCGCCTCGATATCCGGTACGAGAACCGACTCCTCGCCCCATGACCCTTCCATCACCGCTCCCTGGTGCAGCGCGCGGGAGGGCCTTCCGGTGCCGACCACCACCACGCGGCTGACATCCAGCCGCACGGCGAGCCTGCCGATCGCGTCGTGTTCGAGAACGGATTCCGCGCCGAGTTCGGCCATCTCGCCGAGCACGGCCCAGCTGCGTCGCGGCGTCTCGCCCGCGCGCGCCATGCTCACCAGTGCTTTGAGTGCGGCGCGGACCGAGTCCGGGTTGGCGTTATAGGAGTCGTTGACCACGGTGATCCCGTCGGCGGTGGTCCGCACGTCCATCCGGCGGGCCGAGGCGGCGCGCGCACCGGACAGCGCCCGCGCGGCGGTGTCCGGATCCGCCCCGCATTCCAGCGCGACCGCGATCGCGGACAGCGCGTTGCCTACGTGGTGTTCGCCGTGCACGGCCAACCGCACCGGGACGAGACCCGCGGAGGTGTGCACGGTGAACTCGGCCCGAGCCTGGTCGTCGAGCCGGACATCGGTGGCACGGATGTCGGCATTGCCGGCCTGCCCGACGGTCAGCACGCGTGCCGATGTGCGCGCGGCCATCGCGGCGACCTGGGGATCGTCGGCGTTGAGCACGGCGAGCCCGGTCGAGGGCAGCGCCTCGACCAGCTCGCCCTTGGTCTGGGCGATGGCTTCCCGGCTGCCGAACTCGCCGAGATGAGCGGTGCCGACGTTGAGCACCACGCCGATGCTCGGTGGCGCCACCTCGGCCAGCGCGGCGATATGGCCCGGACCGCGGGCGGACATCTCGAGCACCAGGAAGCGCGTCTCGGCGTCGGCGCGCAGCGCGGTCCAGGGGTGGCCCAGCTCGTTGTTGAACGATCCCGGCGGCGCGACGACGGGCCCGAGCGGGGCCAGCACGGCGGCCAGCAGATCCTTCGTGGAGGTCTTGCCGGAGGAGCCGGTGACGCCGACGACGGTGAGACCGCCGTCCGCGACGAGGCGCGACACGCTCGCACGCGCCAACGCGGCAAGCGCTGCGAGCGCGGCGGCGCCGGAACCATCCGAATCATGGGATAGCGCAACCGAGTTCGCGGGCACCGAACCGGGGTCGGGAGCGACAACGATGGCGGGCACACCCACCGGCCGTGCCGCGAGCACCGCGACCGCCCCCGCGGCGATCGCCGCGCCCGCGTAGTCGTGGCCGTCGGAGCTCGCACCCGGCAGGGCCAAGAAAAGATCACCGGAACTGATTCGGCGCGAATCGAATTCGACCGCGCCGGTCACTCGCACCTCCGGGTCGGGAACGTCGTGCAGCGTGCCGCCGACAACGCCCGCGATCTCCCGCAGTGTCATCTCGATCATGAAACCGTCAAGTCCTCCGCGTGGTTATCTTGCGGACTTCGTCTTTCCAATGCGGCCGCGAGCACCTCGCGGTCGTCGAACGGATGCTTCACGCCCTGGATCTCCTGCCCTGCCTCGTGTCCCTTGCCCGCGATCAGCACCACGTCGCCGGGGCGCGCCCATGTCACCGCTGCCGCAATAGCTTCGGCCCGATCGCCGATCTCGCGCACTTCACCGCGCTCGGCCTCGGGCACGTCGGTCGCTCCGGAACGCACGGCGGCGCGGATGGCCGCCGGGTCCTCGGTACGCGGGTTGTCGTCGGTGATGATCAGCAGATCGGCGCCGCGCGCGCCGACCGAACCCATCAGCGGTCGCTTGCCCGCGTCGCGGTCACCGCCCGCGCCGACGACCACCGCGAGCCGTCCCGCGGTGTCCACCGCGAGATGCCCACGGAGCGTAGCGATCACCGACTCCAGCGCCGCGGGCTTGTGCGCATAGTCGACGATCGCCAGAAAGTCCTGTCCGCGCTCGACTCGCTGCATCCGGCCCGGCACGTCCACGGTGGCGAGGGCGGGAGCGGCGACCGACGGCTCGACCCCCGCAGCGGCGCACACGGCGACCGCGAGCAACCCGTTGGCGATGTTGTAGTGGCCGGGAAGCCGCAGCCGCACGGAAACATTCCCCTCCGGACCGGAGGCCGTGAAATCCTGTTCGCCGCCGTGCGCCGACACCGCGCCGGAAACGCTCCAGTCGGCGGATCGCTTGGTGGACACGGTGATCGGGCTCGCGACGACGTCGGTGAGCCGCCGCCCCCACTCGTCGTCCACGCAGATCACCGCGGCGCGCGCCGCCATCGGCGAATCCGGTTCGAACAACCGGCGTTTGGCGGCGAAGTAGTCTTCGAAATCGGCGTGGAAATCCAGGTGATCCTGGGACAGGTTGGTGAACGCGCCGACCGCGAACCGCACACCGTCCACCCGGCCCAGCGCGAGTGCGTGACTGGACACCTCCATGACCACTGCGTCTACGCCCTGCTCGACCATCAGTGCGAACATCGCGTGCAGCTGGGGCGCCTCCGGGGTGGTCAGCGCGCTGGGCACCCGCCTGCCGCCGATCCTGGTCTCGATCGTCCCGATCAGCGCCGTGGACAGTCCAGCGGCGGCCAGACCGGCCTCCACCAGGTAGGAGGTCGTCGTCTTGCCCGAGGTCCCGGTGATGCCGATGATGCGCAACCGCTCGGACGGGTTGCCGTAGATCGCCGCCGACAGCTCCCCGAGCACCGCGCGCGGGTTCTCGCGCACCAGCACCGGCACCTCCAGTTCCGGCGCCGACTCCGCACCCGCCGCGTCGGTCAACACCGCGACGGCGCCGCGCGCGACCGCGTCCCGCACGAAGCGGGCGCCGTGCGACCGGGCACCGGGCAGCGCGGCGAACAGGTCACCGGGCAGCACGGCGTTCGAGCGCTGCTCGATACCGGTGACCGGCACCCCATGCGCAGCCGGATCGAGGCTCGTTCCTGCCCCGATGACGGCGGCCAGCGACGCCAGCGGCGTTGTCGGCGAGTGCTCTGGCCGCAATGCGCGCGGTTGACCGGACTGCACAGAAACCAGGCTCCTTTCGGGGGCAGCGATCGACGTGTCAGGTTACCGGCGACCGATCACGGCGGGACCATGCGCCCCACCGCAAAGTCGTAGGTCACCACCGACCCTACGGGCTCTGCCATCCCGCGTGTGCCGCGCCACGCTGCACACAAGAGCCCCCCGGCAAGGCGGGGGTGAGCACGGATCGAGCGGAGTAGCCGAATCACCCCGCCTGCAGGACGAAACGCTTGGAAGGCTCCGGTGACGGAGGAATGCGATCCCGTTGTAGCGCCCACGAGGCGATGTTGTGGAACAGCGGAGCCACCGAACCACCACCGCTGCCGTCGGAGCTGCGTTCGGGGGCATCGAGCATGAGGCCGATTACGTAGCGCGGATTGTCGGCGGGGACCATACCCGCAAAAGTGATCCAGAACGACGACGTCGAATAGCATTGGCAATCCGGGTCGACCTTCTGCGCGGTACCGGTCTTGCCCGCCACCTGGTAGCCCGTGATGGCCGCGGGCCAACCCGTGCCGTTCTGGTTGGCGTTCATCGGGTCACGCTGCACGACCGCCTGGAACATCGTCCGCAATGTCGCTGCGGTCTTCGGATTCACCACCTTCACCCCGTCCGGCTGTAGTTCCTCGGTTCGCCTGCCGTCCGGTGCGATCTCGGCTTTGACGATCCTCGGCGGTATGCGCACGCCGTCGTTGGCAATGGCCTGGTACATGCTTGCCATCTGCAACGTCGTCATCGAGAGGCCCTGTCCGATCGGGAGATTCGCGAACGTGCCACCTGACCACTGATCGCGGTCGGGTACCAGCCCCGGACTCTCCCCCGGCAAGCCGATCCCCGTGCGCTGGCCCAGCCCGAACCGGTTCACCATGTCGGCGAATCGGTTCTCGCCGACCCGTTGCGCCAGCATCAGCGTGCCCACGTTGGATGACCGGCCGAAGATGCCGGTGGTGGTGTAGGGCTCTACGTCATGTGACCACGCGTCGTGGACGGTGACGCCGGCCATCTGGATCTCACCGGGAACCTGAAGCACCTCATCGGGATCGGTCAAGCCGTACTCGATGGCCGCGGACGCCGTAATGATCTTGTTTACCGAGCCCGGCTCGAACACGTCCGACACCGACGGATTGCTCAACTCGGCGCCTGCCCAATTCTGCGGTCCCAACGCCGGGTTGAAGGTGTTGTCATTGGCCATCGCGAGCACCTGGCCGGTCTTGGCGTCGAGGACGACCGCCGACGCGCCGTTCGCGCCGGACATCTCCTTGGCCTGCTGCACCTGCTGCTGCACGTGGTACTGCAGATCCGAGTCCAAGGTGAGCTCGACGGCGGAACCGTTCACCGCCGGCTGTTCATCTCGCCAGCTCCCGGGGATGACCGCGCCATCGGAGCCGCGATCGTAGGTGTGCGACCCGTCGGTACCGGCCAGCGCGGAGTCCATCGACGACTCGAGTCCGACCTGGCCGTGGCCGTCCCACCCCGTGGCGCCGACGACGTTCGCGGCCAGCGCGCCACCGGGATACACCCGGATGCTCTGCTGGTCGGAGCCCACTTGCGAGAACTTCTCGGTGATTTCCGCCGCGATTCGCGGATCGACATTTCGGGCGAGGTAGACGAACTGTTCGTCGCTGCGCAACTTCGCGAGCAGGTCCGATTCCGCGGGCGCGTCCTTACCGAGTTTCTCGTGGATCGTGCGGGCGATGGCGCGCAAGCGCTCATCCGGATCAGGCGCGCTGTCGCTCTTGGCTTTGGCGTCCGACAAATCCTTGCGAACCCGGACCGGTTGGAAAGTCAAGGCTTTGGCGGAGATGGTGAAGGCGAGCGACTTGCCATTGCGATCGGTGATCGGCCCGCGGGTCGCCTGGTCGGGCTGGTGGGTGGTGCGCTGACTGGCAGCCTGCGCCGACAGTCCCGGCGCCGCGACGCTCTGTACCCACAGCAGTTGCAGCGCGACGACGGCGAGCGCGACCAGCATGACTACCCGGCCGACACCGAGGCGCAGCCGCAGCGGCCCCTCCGAGGCGGGCGGCGCGGACTGGCGCGGTCTGCCGGCACCGGTCGCGGCGGGTCGGCGTCGGCGCGGCGCCGGCCTGGTTTGCGTCATCGTGGAGATCCGTCAGGTACGGCCTGGGGCTGCGGCGTCTCGACAGGCGACTGTGGTGCCTCCACTTCCGCCTCCGCCTGCTGGGGCGCCTCCGCCTGCGGCGGCGACGCTTCCTCCTGCTGCTGCGGGCCCGCTGCCTGCGGCGGCGCCGGTTCGGCGGGTAGTGGACCGGTCTGCGCCGCACCGCCCGGACTCGCGGGCGCGGCGTTCACCTGGAGGTCGTTCTGCTGCCCCGTGTTCGTCTGGTCCCGTGCGGGCACGGCAGGCGTGGTGGTGACCGGGACCACCCGCTCGCCCCGGGCCTGCACGCTACCCGGCTGCGCCGACGGCGAAACGTTCAGCGGCGGCACCGGAGCGCCCTGGGCGGGAGTCGGTTTGCCGATCACCGTGACAGTGCCATCCGGCGCGATGACGAGGCGGGCCGGGTCCTTGGCCGGAATCATGCCGAGTTCGCGCGCTCGTGCGGCCAGCTCCGGCGCCGAGTCGGCGGCCTCCACCTCTCGCTGCAGCGCGGCGCGCTCGTCGGCCAGCTTCCGGTTGGTCGCTCGCGCGTCGCCGAGCTGGTAGCTGTCCTCGGCGGCACGGGTGGTCAGTAGCAGAGTCAGCGCGAGGCCGCAGCCGAGCAGTGCGATGATGGCCGTGACGAACGGGATGCGCGCGGCCATCGCCGAGCGCCGCATGGCGGGCAGAACCGCCCGGTCCGAACGGCCTTCGGCGCGCATCCGCCGCCGGGCGTAAGCCCGCTGCGCCGCACCGGATTTCACCCGCTCAGCATCGTGAACCCGCCGGGCGATCCGGCCCGGCGCATCGACGGTCCGTGTCCGCACGCTCATCGGTTCCCCTCCTCTGTCCGCACGGGACGCCGGGTCGACGCAGCGCGATGCTGTCTCATCCGGCCTCCTGTGTATCTGCGGGACACCCACACCCGGCCGGCGCGGTAAGGCGCTGCGCGATGGTCCCTCACCGCGCCTCCTGTGTCTCTGCGGGACACCCGCACCCGGTCGGCGCGGTAAGGCGCTGCGCGATGGTCCCTCACCGCGCCTCCTGAATCCGTTCCGCTGCGCGCATCCGCACCGGAGCCGCCCGCGGGTTCTCCTCGATCTCCTGCTCGGTCGCCTTCTCCGCACCGCGGGTCAGCATCCGGAACTCCGGCCCCATGCCGGGTAGTTCGACCGGCAGATCCACCGGGGTCCTGGACACCGTGCGCGGCGCTAGCTCCTGCTTGACCACCTTGTCCTCCAGCGACTGGTAGGACATGACGACGATGCGGCCGCCGATCCGCAGCGCCGCGAGCGCGGCGGGCAATGCCTCCCGCAGTGAGTCGAGTTCCCGGTTGACCTCCACCCGCAGTGCCTGGAAAGTGCGCTTCGCCGGATGCCCGCCGGTGCGGCGGGTCGCCGCGGGGATCGCGGCGTAGAGCACTTCCACCAGCTCGCTGCTGGTGGTGAACGGCTTCTGTCGGCGGCGGCGGACCACCTCGGCGGCGATCCGGCCCGCGAAGCGTTCTTCCCCATAGGTTTTCAGTACCCGGGCCAGGTCGCCGTGGCTGTAGGTGTTGAGCACGTCGGCGGCGGTGGGACCGGTCGTCGGGTCCATCCGCATGTCCAACGGCGCGTCGACGGAGTAAGCGAAGCCGCGGTCGGTCTCGTCGAGCTGCATGGACGAGACGCCCAGATCCATCAGGATCGCCGAGACCGAGCCGGTGGTCGACAGCCCCGCCTGAGCCAGCGCGTCGGCAATGCCGTCATAGCGGGTGTGCACCAACGTGACTCGATCAGCGAACGGCTCGAGCCGCTCGCCCGCCAGCTTCAGCGCGGTGGTGTCGCGGTCCAGGCCGACCAGGTGAATGTTCGGGTAGGTGTGCAGGAAATGCTCGGCGTGCCCGCCGAGCCCCAGGGTTGCGTCGACATAGACCGCGCCCGGCTCGCCCAAGGCAGGACCGAGCAGCGCGTCGGCCCGCTCGAGCAGAACCGGAACATGGCGGGGGCCGTACTGTTCACGGTTCACCTCGACCTCCCGGAGTCCTGCCTCGCGTCGTCGCGCACCGCACATGGGTCGCCTTGATACACAGTGCTTTTGATACGGATACGAATGCCCCGTGGTCTCTGACCGAACCTCGGCACCTGGCGTCGGGGAAGTACGTCAGGGTCCGCGCCCGGGCAGAGACCGCGCGGCACTCGTTCGCTCAGGGCTAGAAGATTCCGCCCAGCGACTCGTCTCTAGCTTGCGAGAAGTCCTCCTCGTGCTCGGCGAGGTAGGACTCCCACGCCTGCTTGTCCCATATCTCCAGGAAATCGACCGAGCCGATCACCACGCAGTCCCGTTGCAGGTTGGCGTAGCGACGATGGTCGGCCGACAACACGATCCGACCCTGCGCGTCCGGACGTTGCTCGTCCGTTCCGGCCGCGAGCGCCCGGACGAACGCGCGTGCCTGCGGATTGCTTCGAGACGCGGCCGCGGCCCGCCGGGCGAGCGCGGTGAACTCTTCTTTGGGGTACACGGCAAGGCTGTGGTCCTGCCCCTTCGTGACCATCAACCCTCCCGCCAGATCGTCTCGAAACTTCGCAGGCAACGTGAGTCGCCCCTTGTCGTCCAAGCGCGGTGTGTAGGTACCGAGAAACATCCCGATACCTCCCTAGTCGATCACCTCGCTGGTCGGCCTTTCAGTAAGTGCGCGCTCCACATTACCCCACTTTCCCCCACTTTCAATCGAAACATGCGGTGATCTGGCTCCTGGCCCAGACGATTCCGCAGGTCATCCCAGCTATCACCGGGGTGGAGAACTTCTTGCGAGTTCTGCCGACACGCGCAGGCCGCTGACCAAACCTCCGAAAACACCCAGCAAACTCTCTCGCGCGGCCCTGCCGGGCGGGTGCGTGGGGGTGTTGGGGGATGCATGTGGGGAGGTGTGGGGAAGCTCGGAATTCCCCCAGGCGAAGATCATCCGCGAGGCCACTGAAGGCAGGCATGAGACGGCGACGCCGCACCTCTCGGTGCGGCGTCGCCGTCTCTGTTGCCTATATCAGGTCAGGGGCGAGCTACTCCTGCTCGAACCGCCGCCGGAACCGGTCTTCCATACGCTCGGAAAAACCACCGGACTTGCGCTGGCGCCCGCGTCCGCTCGATCCGCCACTCGGGCCTCCAGAGGCGGCGTCGCCACCCGACCGGTCGTTCTTGGCGGCGCTCTTGGAGCTGCCGAGCAGCAGGAGCACGCCCGCACCGAACATGACAATGAACCCGATCAGGCTGATGATCGGGAAGCCGCCGGGCTTCACGGGTGCCGCGATGCCGGCGATCAGAAGAAACAGGCCGAGGACGAACAACGCCACGGCCTGGAGTCTGCGACGACTCGAGGTCGAACGAAGCCGTCCACCGCGGACGGACGAGGCGAACTTTGGATCCTCAGCATAGAGAGCGCTCTCGATCTGTTCGAGCATGCGCTGCTCGTGCTCGGAGAGTGGCACGGTACCTCCCCCGGCACTAGGACGTGGCTGTCGCCTCCGGGTAGGCGACAGATAGCCGACCTTGGCGGCTATCTGTCACCAATGATACGAGTTAGATCAGGGCCGTACCACCTACTCGCCGATAACTAAGCGGTCATGCCGCCGGTCCACCCCGGCGCGGGTCGCAACCTGGCCGATGCGGACACCAGATCTTCCACGTCATGGAGGAATGCGCCCACCCGCGAAGAAAACTCATCGGCCTCGCGATCGTCGACATCCCGGTCCAGTCCTGCCTCCAGCGCGGCGCGGACCTCCGAGCGCGCACTGAAGTAGTCCGACCACATCACGAACTCGGGCGCGGCGCGTTGCATGAGCACCCACGCGTTGCGCGAGCGCGCCCGCGGCGCGGCGTCGGCGCCCGTGAGCGCGAGCACCGCACCCGCACCGCGCAGCGCGGCCAGGTAGGCGGTGCGGAACCGTTCGCGCGGATCCCGCTCCCCCGCCGCCTGCATGAGCAAACCGTCCGCCCGCTGCAGCAGCTTGCCGGCCCGGCCGGGCTGCCCCGGATTTTCCACTCGACCAGACATCAGCCGTCCCTCCACAATCGCACACCGTGGCCCGTACCCGCGCTGAGGCGGCGTGCCCCACCGCTTTCCAGCACCGCGCGGACCGAACAGGTATTCGAACGTTTGAATTGAGCTTGAATATAGAGACGCCCACCGACAAACTTCCGCGCCCGCGCGGCCGACGAGAGCCATGACCGCCGTCAAGCCCAATCACACCCCCGCACCCGCCGTCGTCGACCTCTCGGTCAGGGACCTGCGCTCCCGGCTGCACGACGCGCTGGCGGTCTATGTCGCGGCCATGGACTATCCCCGCGGCACCGAGCACCACCGCGCGCCGATGTGGACCGAGCACACCACCCGACCTGGTTGGCAGGCGGTGGCGGCCGTGGTGCCCGACGACGCCGGTCTGGTCGATCTGCGCTCCGCACCCATCGTGGCGGTCGCCTACGGCTACCGCGGCGCCGCCCACCAGTGGTGGCACCAGCAGGTACACAGCGGGATGCGCCGCTCCGGCTGGCCGGAACACTCCGTGCGCGAACTGCTCTCGGACTATTTCGAGCTCACCGAACTGCATGTGCATCCGTCCGCGCAAGGCCTCGGCATCGGTACCACGCTGCTGGAACGGCTGCTGCGCGGACGAACCGAGCGCGCTGTGCTGCTGTCGACGCCGGAGGTCGACCGCGAGGACAACCGCGCCTGGCGGCTCTACCGCAGGCAGGGATTCACCGACGTGGTGCGGAATTTCGTGTTCACCGGCGACAATCGGCCGTTCGCGATCCTCGGCAGGCGGCTGCCGTTGTGAGGGTCACGTGACGGTAGTCGTCGTCGGCTCGGGCCACAATGCCCTCGTCGCCGCGTGCTATCTGGCGCGCGCCGGGCACGCGGTCGAGGTACTCGAACGCGACGAGGTGCTCGGCGGCGCCGTGTCGACGGTGGAACGGTTCCCGGGCCATCAAGTCGATCGCGGTTCGTCGGCGCACATCATGATCCGGCACACCGGGATCATCGAAGAACTCGAGCTCGCCCACTTCGGGCTGCGATACATCGATTGCGACCCTTGGGGTTTCACGCCGGCGCACGATGGCCGCGCGGCCATCGTCTTCCATCGTGACCTGGAGTCGACCTGCGGGTCGATCACACAGGCCTGCGGCGCGCGGGAGGCGGCAGCGTATCGCCGGTTCGTACGGGTATGGGGTCCGCGCAGCGCCAGGGTGATGCGGGCGTTCGGGGGCGCGCCGACGCCGGGCAGGCTGGTGCGGTCGTTCTGGGGCTTGGACGCGACACGCGGCGGGAGCGCGCTCTCGCACGAGTTCCTGCAATCCGGCGACGCCTTGCTGGACGCGTTTTTCGAGGACGAGCGGCTGAAAGCATCGCTGGCCTGGTTCGGAGCACAGTCGGGGCCGCCCATGTCCGAACCGGGCACGGCGCCGATGGTCGGGTTCGCGGCGCTCATGCACACGCTACCGCCGGGACGCGCGGTCGGCGGCAGCGGCGCGCTTACCGAGGCGCTGGTGGCGCGGCTGCGGTCCGACGGAGGTGTGGTGACCTCAGGCGACGCGGTTCGTGCCCTACACAGAGACGGCGACCGCTGGCAGGCGCGCACCGCATCCGGCCGGAGCCTGCACGCCGACATCGTTGTCGCGGGCGCCCATGTCCTGACCACCCTGGACCTGCTGCGCGACGGGGGATTCGACGCCGAGGTGCTCGACGACTGGCGGAGGCGGATTCGGGTCGGACCGGGCATCGGAATGGTGGTGCGCGTCGCCACCGGATCGCTGCCGCGCTACTCCGGGAGCTCGACCGACGAATCCGCGCATGGCCTGCAATTTCTCGTGTCCGATCGAACACAGCTGCGCCGCGCGCACGGTGCCGCGGTGGCCGGGGAGCTACCGCCGCGGCCGGTGGTGCTGGCGATGAGCTTCAGCGCGGTGGACCCGAGCATCGTCGCGCCCGGCGAGCATCAGTTGTCGCTATGGGCACAGTGGCACCCGTACCGCCTGGCCGACGGCAGCGACTGGGCCGCGCACGCCGAGCGGGAGGGCGACCGGATCATCGCCGAAGTCGACTCGTACGCACCCGGTTTCGCCGACTCGGTACTGCGCCGATACGTGCAGACTCCGGTGGACCTCGAGCGCGAACTCGGGTTGATCGGCGGCAACATCATGCACGTGGAGATGTCGCTGGACCAGATGATGCTGTGGCGACCGCTGCCCGAACTGTCCGGGCAGCGGGTACCCGGCGCCCCTGGGCTGTACCTGACCGGCGCGTCAACCCATCCAGGCGGCGGCGTCTCCGGGGCGAGTGGCCGCACGGCTGCCGCCCTTGCCCTCCGCGACCTACGCCGTCGTCGATTCTCCCGGTGGCGCGGGCGATGACGAACGCGGCCGATCCGCCGACACCGAGTGGGCGCCGCGGGGCCGCCGAGCCGTCGCTCGACCACCAGGCGGAAACCACCGGGACCGGCCCCGACCACTCGCTCGAACCTCGCTCGGCGCGGTATCTGTTGCCGCTGGCCGCTGCCGCGCTGACGGTCTGCGCGCAGATCGGTTATCCGCTGACCTCCGGCGACGCGCGTGACCGGATCACGGTCGTGATCGTGCTGCTCTCCGCGGGAACCGCGCTGGCCCATGCCACGGCAATCCGGGGAATTCGCTACGCCGTCGGGTTCTTGGTGCTCGTTTCCGGGCTCGGACTGCTGGCCGAGGTGGTCGGCACGGCGACGGGGGTGCCGTTCGGCTGCTACGAGTACGCGGTCGACCGGCTCGGTCCCGCGCTGTTCGGGGTGCCACTGATCGTCGCGCTGGCCTGGACCGGCGGATTTTACCCGGTGTGGGTGGTAGCCGGGATGGTGTGCCGGCGAACGGCCTCGCGGATCGTACTGACCGCGGTCGGCGCGGCGGGCTGGGATCTGTTCCTCGACCCGCAGATGGTCGCCGACGCGCACTGGACCTGGTGCGACACCGACTCGGGGCTGCCCGGCCTCGGCCCGATCCCGTATACCAACTATCTGGGGTGGTTCGGCGTCGCGCTCATCATGGCCGGTCTGCTCGCGGTGTGGGAGCACGCGGCGCCCGATGCCGCCCCGGCACCACAGGACGGTGGTTGCGTGACCACGGTCACCGTCCCGGCCGCGATGTTCCTGTGGACCTGGCTCGGATCGGCACTGGCCCACGTGGCGTTCCTGGGCCTTCCGCATTCCGGATGGTACGGCCTTGTCGGTATGGGTGTGCTCGGCGTTCCGCTGCTGGTTCTGTCGGCTCGAACGCGGCGCTGACCTGACCCGATGCGCCGGCCGCGCCACACCGACGCGCGGATTGCGACCGTCGCGTGGCATTCCGGGCATCTGGCCTGGCACGATGACACCCGTGCAGCCGAGTCCCGTCACCACGATGCCCGATGCCCCGGTACTTCCGCAGCGGCGGACACCACGCCGCGGCGTGCGTATCGCCGCGGCCGTGCTGCTCGCCGCGTTGCTGGCCCCGGTACTCGCGGGCTGCTTGCGGGTCCAGGTCTCGATGGGTCTGTCGTCCAACGACCGGGTTTCCGGCCGGATCGTAGCCGCTGTCGTGCCCGCAGATCCCAACGACAAGGGCCCGCAGCTGAAGGCGCCCGAGACGCTCGCCGCGAAGGTGCGGGTGGAGGCGTACGCGCAGGACGGCTATACCGGCAGTCAGGTGTTCTTCGACGATCTGTCGTTCGGTGAGGTGCAGCAGCTCGGGCAGCTGTCCGAGCAGACCCAGGGGATGTTCCAGCTGCAGTTCCAGCGCACCGGCGACCTGGTCAGCCTCACCGGCCGGGTAGATCTGAAATCCGTTCCGCCGCACGGTTCCGACGTGCAGTTCACCATCGCGTTCCCGGCCCGCGTCGCGAAGACCAACGGCAGCCGCGAGGGCGACAACATCGTCTCCTGGAAATTGCCGCCCGGCGATGTCTCCACGCTGCGCGCCGAGGTCAGCTACGCCGATCCGAACACGCGCTCGTTCGCGGGCTGGGCAGGCATCGTCGGCGGCATCACCCTGGCCGTGGCCGCCATCATCGCCGCCATGGCATACATGGATCGCAACCCCGCCGCGCCCGGCGCACCGGAAGTCGGTTTCTCCCTGAGCCGCTGGTGGCGCTCGGTGTCACAGAATCGCTGAGCGGTTGGTCGGTGCGCCGGGATAGCGTGGCGCACATGGTGAGTGCCGATCGTCCGAATACGTCGCCCGCGGCGTCGATCCCAGTGACGTGCGCCGCGGCGCTCGCGGCGCTGGGCGCGGGAATCGCCCTGTACAACCGAATCACCGTACGCCGGTTGGCCGGTACGCCTACGACAGTGATCGAGCCGGTCACGGTGTGCGTCCCGGCGCGCGACGAGGCCGATCGCCTACCCGGATTGATCGCTGATCTGCGCGCCCAGGTGCGCATCCCGCGCATGTCCGTGCGCATCCTCGACGACGCGTCGAGCGACGACACCTCCGCTGCCGCGAGCGCAGCGATCGGCGGCGACCCGCGATTCACCCTGCTGCGCACCGAGTCGGAACCCTCACCCGACTGGACCGGCAAGGCCGCCGCATGCGCCCGGCTGGCCGAGGAGGTGCACACGCCGGTGCTGGTCTTCCTGGACGCCGATGTGCGCCTCGCGCCCGCCGCCATCGCGGCGGCGGTCGGCGAATTGCGCAGACGCCATGTCGATTTGGTGTCGCCTTGGCCGCTGCAGCTGGCCGGGTCGGTGGCCGAAGCTGTGGTGCAACCGCTGCTGTGCTGGTCCTGGGCCACGACGCTGCCCATCGCCGCCGCCAATCGCAGCCCGCGTCCGTCCACGGCGGTGGCCTGCGGCCAGTTCCTGGTGTTCGACAACGCCGCTTACCGCGCAATCGGGGGGCACGCGGCGGTGGCCGCGGCTGTGACCGAAGACCTCGATCTCGCCCGGATTCTGCGCCGGGCCGAGCATTCCACCGCAGTGGTGGCCGCGGGGCCGCTGGCGCGAACCAGGATGTACCGAGGCGCGGCCGAACTCGACGCGGGCTACACCCGCTGGCTGTGGTCGGCCTATGGCGGCACTGTTCCCGGCGGGGCGGCGGTGGCACTGCTTGCCGCCGTGACCTATTGGGTGCCACCGGCGGCCGCGATGCTCGGCAAAGGCACGGTCCGCCGCACAGGCCTGCTCGGCTATCTCGCCGCCGTCACGAGCAGGCTGCTTGCCCGTTCCACGGAGACCGGCGGCCCGCTCTCGGGCGCGGACGTCGTTGCCGCCCTGGCGCATCCGCTCTCGATCGGGGCGTATCTTCTGCTATGGGCGCGCTCGCGCCGCGCCCGCCGCCAGGGCATCTTGCGCTGGAAAGGCCGCCCACTCGGATCGGCGACCGGGTAACGGGCACCGCCGAAAGCCCATGGCGGACGCGTACCGCGCGGCCGGACGGTCACGGGGCTACGGTGAATCCGACCGTCGGCGGGAAGGAGCAGTACCTGGAAAGGGGCTCCCGCCACCGCCGGTGCGACGTAGAAGGAGTGCTGTCGAGGCAGAACACCGCCGCGGTCGAGTAACCGGTACAGGTCGATGTCGAACGCGCTCGGCCGTGGTCTCCCACCACCGGCAAAGGTCGTATGCTGCATCGGACTCACGGCATTCGGCCACCCGTTCACCGATCGGGCTTACGCGACGTCCCCCCTGGCAGCAGCGCACATCTGGCTACTACAAAGATCCGATGAATCCGCGAGCAGCAAGGTCTACGTTCACGGTGATTACTTCTCTTGTTCCAGGGCCAACTTACTGGGCATGATAATTCGACTCCACCCTGGTATCGGCTGACCGAGGGTCGATATCAACCATCCAGAGCGACCGAGAGACCTGGCTCATCGACGTCGCAGCAACCCCCCGGGTCACCGGGTGCGGGTGCTTCCGCCGGGATCGATGGAGGAATTGAAGTGATCATCTCTGCTGCCCACGACCAGCACTGGGGCCGTCGCCACATCGACCAGTGCACAGTCACCTCCGCGAGCTGTCATAGCTGACCTGCCGCAACCAGCCTGTGCACGGTCGCTGGCCGGGTGATGCGACCGCCGCTCCCGGCGCTGTCTCTTTCGTGCCCAAGAAGGACCCTGTCATGAGTGCGTTCGCCACACCGATGCCGCCCCCGACGAAGCCGGGCTAGGCGGTCCGGACCCATCACGCGCTCGAGAACGCCCTCCGGCGACGACTCACACCCCGAGGGAGCCACCTCGTGCGACTCCCAGCCTGCGCCATACCCGCCATCGCACCACCCCCACGAAGGAGCCCGAGCGTCATGACCACCAGTATCACCAGCGCTTTCGAGATCGAGTGGGCGCGCTGGCACCACGCACGCGAGGATCAGCTGCGCGACCCGGTCGGCATGCTCAGTCTGACCGGACTGCACTGGCTCACCGACCGGCCCGCGCGGCTGCCGGACGTGCCGGGCACCTGGTGGGTCACCGACGACAAAGTCTTCATCACCGCACAGCCCGCCGACCGACTGGAGTACGACGGCCTCGGCATCGCGGGTGTGCAGATCGTCCGGCCCGCCGAGGGTGCGCCGGGAGTTTCTGTGCTGCATGAGGACCGGGTGCTCGAGGCGATCCGCCGGACCGGCCGCTACGCCGTCCGTGTACACGATCCGGCAGCGCCGGATCTGCTCGGCTTCGACGGCATCCCGACCTACGCGCCCAATCCACGATGGGTGGTGTCCGGCCGGTTCACGCCGTTCGAAAGACAGCAGACGGTGACCACCGGCGCGGTGGTCGACGGGCTGGAGCACTACCACATCGCCTCGGGCACCATCGAATTCACCGTCGGCGAGGTGACCGAGCGGGCTGTCGCGTTCGGCACCCCGGACAACCTGCGGCTGTTGTTCACCGACGCCACCAGTGGTGTCACCACCTACCCCGTGGCACGCTCGCTGGCCGTGGGCGCACCGGAGGTGGACGGCACGGTGTCGCTCGACTTCAACAGGGCGGCGAACCTGCCCTGCGCTTTCACCGATTTCGCGACCTGCCCGGTAGCGCCGGCGCAGAACCGGCTGCGGGTGGCCATCGAGGCGGGTGAACAGGACCCGACGCAGGGGCGGGCCGCATGACCGTTCCGCTATCAGTTCTCGACCCGTCTCCGATCAGCGCGTGATCGACACCGCAGCAGGCGCTGCGCAACACGATCGAGCCGGCGCGGCACGCCGAACGATGGGGCTACCACCGATACTGGCTCGGCGAGCACCACTTCGTCTCGGTGGCGGTTCGTCGTCGATCACGCTCATCGGTCTGGTCGCGGCGGCCGCACCGGCTTTCGTTGCGCTGGGCGCGGATTCGGGCGGCCACGCCGCCGGAAGCGAGGGCTCAGGCGCTGATCGGTGCGGCGGTGACGCCGTAGCCGAGATTGGTGAGCACCTCGCTGGTCGCCTTGGCGAAGTTGAGGGTGATGAAGTGCAGACAGGGCGCGCCTTCGTCGATCAGCCGCTGCCCCATCTCGGTGGCGATCTCGATGCCGGCGGTGCGCACCGCGGCGGCGTTCTCCTCGGAGCCGTCGCCCGCTGCCTTGCGCAACCGCTCCATGACGGCGGCGGGCAGCGGCCTGCCGCATAATTCTTCGGCACGCTGGACGGTGCGCAGCGAGGTGATCGGCATCAGCTCGGGGATGATCGGCTTGGCGCCCGCGACCGGGTCGAACGCCGCCACCCGATCGCGCAAGCGCAGGTAGTGCTCGACGTCGAAGAACATCTGCGTGATCGAATACTCCGCGCCAGCACGCAGTTTCGCGGCCAGGAACGCGGTGTCGGTTTCCAGGTCGGGCGAGCGGTGGTGGCCCTGCGGGAACGAGGCGACGCCGACGTGGAAGTCACCTAGGTCGCGCACGATGCGCACCAGCTCTTCTGCGTAGGAGACGCCGTCGGGATGCTTGTGCCACTCGCCGAGCGGGTCGCCTGGCGGGTCGCCGCGCAACACCAGGATGTTGCGAATTCCGGAGTCGGCGTACGCGCCGACCAGCGAACGCAGCTCGGCGACGCTGTGCTCCACCGCGGTCAGGTGCGCGACCGGCAGCAGGGTGGTCTCCTGCGCGAGCTCTCCTGTGATGCGCACGGTGCGGTCGCGGGTGGAACCGCCCGCACCGTAGGTCATCGACACGAACGCGGGGTGCATGCACTCGAACTGGCGCACGGCACGCCACAACCGCGCCTCGGCGGCGGCGTCCCGGGGCGGATTGAACTCCACAGAGAACGGCACTGCGCTCCCCGCGTGGTCCCGCAGACTCTGCACAACCGACGGTGTTCCAGAGACGTTCGGGTGCGTCCGGGACGGCCGGCCAGGGGTCGAGCTTCCCCGCACGTTGTCGAAAGTCACCGGTCCAGTGTAGAGGTGACCGGCGGCAGCGCCGTCAGGTCATTCGGGCGCCCCGCGTATTCTTCGGATCAGGCAGCACGTTCGCCACGTCGAGCGAATCGCGCGACCATCCCCCGCTCGGCCTCGAATCACTCGCGCCGCCGACACCCGTGAACCGCGCTCCCGCGCGGCCACCACCGCACGACCTTGGAGGCCCCCCTGTCTGCCGGAATCGGTACCCAGACGCCGCATGCCGGTGTGCCGCAGCCGGGCACCCCTGCCTTCGTCGCCGCCGTGGAAAGCGCCCTGACCACGTTCTTCCTGACTCGCCGCGAGATAGTCGAGCGACTAGGACCGGTCTTCGTCGAGGCCGTCGACGCGCTCGAGCTGTTCGTGCTGCGCGGCGGAAAGCGCACGAGGCCGGCGTTTGCGTGGACCGGGTGGCTCGGCGCGGGCGGCGCTTCGGATGGCCTCGAGGCGACGGCGGTGCTCACCGTGTGCTCGGCTCTGGAACTGGTGCAGGCATGTGCGTTGGTGCACGACGACATCATCGACTCCTCTCACACTCGCCGGCGGTTCCCGACCGTGCACGTCGACTTCGAGCAGCGCCACCACAAGCTCGGGTGGACGGGCGACTCGGCGCACTTCGGCGCCGGCGTGGCCATCCTGATCGGTGACCTGGCGCTGGCCTGGGCCGACGACATGGTGCAGGCTTCCGGCCTCGACCCGGCGGCCATTGCCAGGTTCGCGCCGGTCTGGGCATGCATGCGCACCGAGGTACTCGGCGGTCAGCTGCTGGACATCCACGGTGAGGCGGGCGCCGACGAATCGGTGGCGGCCGCCTTGCGGATCAATCGGTACAAGACCGCCGCCTACACCGTCGAACGCCCGCTGCACCTCGGCGCCGCCATCGCCGACGCCGATCAGGGCCTGGTCGAGGCGTATCGTACGTTCGGCACCGATATCGGCATTGCCTTCCAGTTGCGCGACGACCTGCTCGGCGTGTTCGGCGACCCGGCGGTGACCGGCAAGCCCTCCGGCGACGACCTGCGGGAAGGCAAGCGGACCGTGCTGCTGGCCGAAGCGCTGGCCCGCGCCGACGCCACCGACCCGGCCGCGGGCGAGCTGCTGCGCACCAGCATCGGCACCGATCTGAACGCGGACGACGTGCAGCGCCTACGCGCGGTGCTCACCGAACTCGGCGCGGTCGACAAGGTGGAGCGCCGGATCGCCGAACTCACCGAAAGCGGCCTTGCCGCCATAGAGACCAGCACCGCGACTCCCGCCGCGAAAGAACGGTTGCGCGCGATGGCGTTGGCAGCGACCAAGCGCGCCGCATGAGCGAGCGCAGCGAGCGAACAATGAACACAGCCGAGTTCTCGGTCATGGCGGAGCCGAGCGCCAGCGAGGTGGAGACATGAGCGAGCGCAGCGAGCGAACAATGAACACAGCCGAGTTCTCGGTCATGGCGGAGCCGAGCGCCAACGAGGTGGAGACATGAGCGGCGGCGGCCCGCTCGCCGCGGCGATGACGAGGAGAGCCGGGTGAAGACCGTTGCGGGGCCGACCGATCGTGTGGTCGTTGTCGGCGCCGGGTTGGCGGGTCTGTCGGCCGCGCTGTACCTGACCGGCTCCGGGCGCGCGGTCACGCTGCTCGAGCGGGCCGACCATCCCGGGGGCCGGGTCGGGCGCTACCGGGGCGCGGACTACGACATCGACTCCGGCGCCACCGTGTTGACGCTGCCCGAGCTGATCACCGACGCGCTCGCCGCGGTCGACCGGAGCCCGGAGACCTGCGTCCCCGCGCTGCGCATCCATCGGCTGACGCCCAGTTATCACGCCAGGTTCGCCGACGGCGCCGACATCCGGGTGTTCGCCGACGCGGACGCGATGGCCGCCGAGGTCGAACGCACCTGCGGCCCTGCCGAGGCGAGCGGTTACCGGCGCCTGCGCGACTGGCTGGCCCGCATCTACGCGGCCGAGTTCACCGAGTTCATGGACACCAACTTCGACTCGCCGCTGGACCTGGTTCGCAAATCCGAAAAGCGCCGCGCGCTGGTCGAATTGGTGCGGCTCGGCGGATTCGGCAGGCTCGGCTCCCGGGTGCGCCGGTTCCTGAGCGACCCGCGGCTGGCGCGGCTGTTCACCTTCCAGGCGCTGTACGCGGGCATGCCGCCCGCCGACGCGCTCGCCGTGTACGGCGCGATACCGCACATGGACACCTCGCTGGGCGTCTACTTCCCCGAGGGCGGCATGCGGGCCATCGCCGCGGCGATGGCCCAGGCGTTCACCGACGCGGGCGGAACTCTGGAACTCGGCGCCGAAGTGGTCGGGATCGACTACGCGGGCCGTAGAGCCCGGCGCGCCCGCACCGCCGACGGACGGTCCTTCGACTGCGACGCGCTCGTGCTCACCGCCGACCTCGGGTCGATCGAACGATTCGGTGTGCGGCGCAGACGCTTGCTGCGCGCCGCACCCTCCGCCGTCGTCGCGCACGGAACCGTGCCCACCGCGGTCGCCGAGACCTGGCCGGTGCGAGCACATCACACCATCGAGTTCGGCCAAGCCTGGGACGCCACGTTCGCCGAGATCACCGGGCGCCGCGGCCGCGGCGCGCTGATGAGCGATCCCTCACTGCTGCTCACTCGGCCCGCGTTGACCGATCCGAGCCTGTTCATCGACCGGGGCGATGAACGGTACGAGCCGTTTTCCCTGCTCGCGCCGTGCCCGAATCTGGCTGCGGCGCCGCTGGACTGGGTGCGGATCGGGCCCGCCTACCTGCGCGAGTTACTCGCCGTGCTCGAGGCACGCGGATACCACGGCATCACCGGGCACTTCGCCGTCGACCATCTCGACACGCCGCGGACTTGGCTCGATCGGGGGATGCTGGCCGGCACTCCGTTCTCCGCGGCACACCTTTTCCGGCAAACCGGGCCATTTCGGCCGAGTAATTTTCCCCGCTCCAGCGACAACGTGGTTATCGCCGGTTGCGGCACGACCCCCGGCGTCGGTGTGCCGACCGCGCTGCTGTCCGGAAAACTGGCGGCAAACCGCATTTCCGGCGATATCTCACGCGCTCGAAGCGAAACCCCACGCACCAGCGGGATAGGGTTCGGGGCGACGCCGTAAACTAAGCGCCGACCTATTCGCTCGCGGTTGCGACCGCCGACCACTCGGGGGGACCGACACCAGATGGCATCCCCCGAAACGCGCACCGCAGAGGCCGCCTCCCCCGACACCACCGGCCCCGCATCCAGCACTTCGGCACGCCGCGAATCGGCCACCCCCCGTGGTTTCCTGTGGTGGATACGCACCTACGCCGACTTCGCCAGAAGCCCCGAAGGCCATGCCGCCCTGCTCGGCTTCTTCGGCGCCGTCATGATCACCTTCGGCGGGTTCGGCGCGGGCAGCGTCCGCAAACGCGACCCACTGCTGGAGGCCGTACACCTATCCTGGCTCCGCTTCGGCCATGGCTACGCGCTCTCGACGATCTGCATCTGGATCGGCGTACTGCTGATGGTCACCGCCTGGGTCCGGCTCGGGCGCGCCACGATCGGGACGGGCGACCGGACGGACGCCGGTGTGACCCTGAACGAGCTGCGCGCGATCGTCGGCGTCTGGATCTTCCCTCTGTTGTTCGCCGTGCCGATGTTCAGCCGCGACGCGTACTCCTACCTGGCCCAGGGCGCGCTACTGCGCGACGGCTTCGACCCCTACCAGGTCGGGCCGGTCGCGAATCCCGGTGTGCTGCTGGACAACGTGAGCCCCGTCTGGACAACCACCACCGCGCCGTACGGCCCGGTGTTCCTGTTGCTCGGACGCGCGATCACCGCCGTAACCGGCGACAACGTGGTGGCGGGCACCATCGCGATGCGGTTCGTCATGCTGCCCGGCCTCGCGCTCATGATGTGGGCGGTGCCCTATCTGACCAAGCACCTCGGTGGGAAGCCGACCGTCGCGCTATGGCTGGCCGTGCTGAACCCCTTGGTGCTGATCCACCTGATCGGCGGCGTACACAACGAAATGCTGATGGTGGGCCTGATGTGCGCGGGCATCGCTCTGGTGCTGGAGCGCCACCACGTGGCGGGCATCGTGGTCGTCGCGGTGGGCGTGGCCATCAAGGCGACCGCCGGTATCGCGCTGCCGTTCCTGGTGTGGATCTGGATGTTGCACGAGCGCGAACGCCGCGCGGCGCAGCGGGTGGGACGCGATCCGGCGCACCTGCCCGCGAGCGAACAGCCCGACGACGCCGCCGAGCCGACCGAGGATATGCCGCATCCTGCGCTGATGTTCGCCAAGATCGCGGGCCTCGGCCTGAGCGTATTCGCGGTGGTGTTCGTGGCCGCCTCGGCGATCGCGGGCGTCGGCATCGGCTGGCTGACCGCATTATCCGGGTCGAAGAAGATCATCAACTGGCTTTCGCTGCCGACCGTCCTGGCGCACGCGGTCACCTGGGTGAGCCCGTTGCGACTGGAGTCGGTGCTCGAGGTGACCCGTGCGATGTGCGCGCTGTCGCTGGTCGCGGTGCTGACCTGGACCTGGTGGCGGTTCCGGCACAGCGAGCGGGAGGCGGTGCTCGGTATTCTGATCGCGTTCGTGGCGATCGTCATCCTCTCTCCGGCCGCGCTGCCCTGGTACTACTCCTGGCCGCTGGCACTGGCCGCCGGCTTCGCGCTGTCCACCACGACGCTGATGGGGCTGGTCGGTGTGTGCACCTGGCTGATGCTGGTGTTCCAGCCGGACGGCTCGATCGGCCTGTACAACTTCTGGCACGTCGCCGCCGCGACCTTCGCCGCCGTGGTTGCGGCGCTGTCGCTGCGCACGGTGGACCCGCTGCGGTTGCGCGCCGCTCCACCGAGTACCGCTTCAGCATCGCACGCCGCTCCATGACCGACGACCACCTATCGACCGACGCCGAACTCACACTCGCCTATCGCGAATGCAGGCAGATCGCCGCTACCCACGGCCGCACCTACTTTTTGGCCACCAGGCTGCTGACGTCGGAGCGACGGAGCGCGGTCCACGCCCTGTACGCGTTCGCGCGGATGGTGGACGACATCGTCGACCGCACAGATCAGCCCGGAGACATCGCCGCAGTCGGCCACGGGCAGGCCGATCAACTCGATCTGATCGAAAAGCAACTGCGCACCGCGCTCGACGCGCGAACGAGTGCCATGCCTTCCGGTGTAGCGGGGAAAGACGCTGAGTGGCAGTCGATCCCGGCCCTTGCGGTTCGGGCGAGGTCGCCCGAACTCGGACGCACGACCGCGCGGGAAGCCGGTATCCAGCCGGGCGCGCTCGTGCTCGCGGCTCTCGCGGACACCATCCAGCGTTATGACATTGCGGCCCAGCATTTTTGGACGTTTCTGGGTGCTATGAGGATGGATGTGCCCGGCACCGTCGCCTTCCGGGACCGGTATGCCACCATGGCCGAGCTCCGGGAGTACATGCATGGCTCCGCGGCCGCGATCGGGTTGCAGCTGCTTCCGGTTCTCGGCACGGTCGTCCCGGTTTCCGAGGCCGAACCGGGCGCCGCAGCCCTCGGCGAAGCGTTCCAGCTCACCAATTTTCTGCGCGATGTCGCGGAGGATCTCGATCGCGGCCGTGTCTACCTGCCCACCGACGACCTCGCGGCGTTCGGCGTGCACGAAGAACTCCTCGCCGAGTGCCGCCGAACCGGACACACCGACGCGCGCGTCCGCCGGGCCCTTGCCCACTTCATCGCGGTCAACCGGGACCTCTACCGCCGCGCCGCACCCGGCATCGACCTGCTCGAGCCGCGCGTGCGCCCCGCCATTCGTACCGCAGCCACCCTCTACGCCGACATCCTGCATCGCATCGAACACTCCGACTACGCCGTCTTCGAGCGACGCGCTCTGGTCCCCCGCCACCGTCGACTACATGTAGCCGCGATCGAATTCACCACCGCGCCGGTCCGCAACCGACTCCACCGCTGACCGAGCATCAGTCGAACTAACCTCCCGCGACCCTCGCCCGCCGGTCACCGCGCCCCTGAGCCGCCCAGCTGGATAAACCAGGCCCCACATCCGCGCGACCCAGCTCCCGTTCGAGCGGCCAACGCGCCCGCGACGAAATCACCATCAGCAGTCGCCACCAGAAGCCAGCCACTGGAGAGGGCCGCGAACACGTGGCACCGCAGGCGCGGCCACAAGCAACACAGCGCTCGCCTCCTGCACAACCCCATCGGCCCGACTCCCGTTTCCGAGCGCAGCGAGACCGAGCATTCCCCGTTCGCGGCCCGGCTCGCGTCCGAGCGGCCGCCGCGTCCGCGACGAAGTCGCCAGCGGCGGTCGCT
>NZ_JBFAAB010000031.1:0-60675 GCF_040639505.1 Nocardia sp. NPDC023852 | reverse complement strand
CAGAGCACGGTTGGCATCGTCATGCTCGAGAAACGGAATCATCGCCGTCGCCACCGACACCATCTGACGCGGCGACACATCCATATAGTCGACCTGGCCGGAATCAACGAGCTCGACCTCGGAATTCCTGCGACGCACCACGATTCGGGCATCAACGAAGCGCCCCTCGGCATCGAGCGGCTCATTCGCCTGTGCCACAACATGCCGGTCTTCCTGGTCGGCGGACAGGTAGTCGACCTCGTCGGTCACCTTGCCGTCGATCACTTTTCGGTACGGGGTCTCGATGAAGCCGAACGGGTTGACCCGCGCGTACACCGACAGATAACCCATCAGCCCGATGTTCGGGCCTTCCGGGGTCTCGATCGGACACATCCGGCCGTAATGGCTGTAATGCACATCACGGACCTCGAGACCAGCGCGTTCCCGACTCAGGCCACCCGGACCGAGCGCCGACAGGCGACGTTTGTTGGTCAGACTCGCGAGCGGGTTCCGCTCGTCCATGAACTGCGACAGCTGCGAGGTTCCGAAGAACTCCTTGATCCCCGCGACGACGGGACGGATATTCATCAGCGTCTGCGGCGTGATCGCCTCGACATCCTGAGTGGTCATCCGCTCGCGGACCACGCGCTCCATCCGCGACAGCCCCACCCTCATCTGGTTCTGGATCAACTCACCGACGGTGCGCACCCGACGATTACCGAAATGGTCGATGTCATCGACCTCGACCGGTACCTCGATGCCACCGGGCGCGGTCATCGCCGAATCACCCGCGTGCAGATGCAGCAGGTATTCGATGATCGTGACGATGTCTTCCTCGGTGAGCACCCGTGAACCGATGACTTCGCCGGTGTGGATACCGAGTTTCTTGTCGATCTTGTAGCGACCGACGCGCGCCAAGTCGTAGCGCTTCTCCTTGAAGAACAGGTTCTCCAGCAAGGTCTGCGCGGACTCCTTCGTCGGCGGCTCACCCGGGCGCAGCTTGCGATGGATATCGAGCAGCGCCTCATCGGTGCCCGGCGTGTTGTCCTTCGCCAGGGACGTCATCATGATCTCGGAGAAACCGAACCGTGCGGCGATCTGCGCACTGGTCCAGCCGAGCGCCTTGAGCAGGACTGTCACGGGTTGACGGCGTTTGCGGTCGATGCGAACACCGACGGTGTCGCGCTTGTCGATGTCGAATTCCAGCCACGCACCACGCGACGGGATGACGCGCACACCGTGTAGATCCTTATCCGTGACCTTGTCGACGGTGTGATCGAAGTAAACACCCGGCGAGCGCACCAACTGCGAGACAATGACGCGCTCGGTGCCGTTGATGATGAACGTGCCCTTGTCGGTCATCATCGGGAAATCTCCCATGAAGACCGTCTGACTCTTGATCTCACCGGTGTTGTTGTTCATGAACTCAGCGGTGACGAACAGCGGCGCCGCGTAGGTCATATCCTTGTCTTTACATTCCTCGATCGAAGCCTTGGCCTCCTCGAAACGGGGCTCGGAGAGCGTCAACGACATCGTTGCGGCGAAGTCCTCGATCGGGCTGAGTTCCTCGAGCACCTCCTCCAATCCGCCCGTACGTGAGTCGCCGCGCGCCGCTGCCCGTTCACGCCAGGCGGGCGCACCGATCAACCATTCGAACGATTCTGTCTGAACGTCCAACAACCCCGGAATATCGAGGGGCTCACGGAGTTTGGCGAACGAGACCCGCTTCGGCGCCCCGGAGATTCTGGTATCGGCGGGTATTCCGGCATTGACCTTGGTCTGACTCGAGACTGCCAAGATGCGTCCTTCCAGCACCTCGCGCCGCCCACGCGTTCGCGCGGCCGTCACGGTATCTGCTTGTCCTGTGGGCTGTATTTCACATTGCGCACGGTGCCGGACGCTGCCCGAACATGACTCGACAACAACCTGTAGAAAATGGCACGCCGACAGTGCCACTTTCTACAGTCATTTCGTATTTCGAGAGTTGGACAGCACGCGCCCCAGCGCGGAGTCCTAAATTACACCCGAACTCAACAGATGTCGAGGGTGGAGAAAAAAATGGACACCCGATTTCTGGTGTCTTCCCATATTAAGAGTGACATCCCAATATGTCATTCGTCAAGTCTGTTAGCGGTAATCCGCCAACACATTCACACTGGCAGGGAAAAATTCCGGCTCGTACGTAATCCGGCGATTCGGCTTCGACCACCCCATCATCTGTACGCTGGGGATCCGCGCCGGTGCATGTCGCGTATAGCGTTGTCGGTCAGTGGACGTTCGATCCACTGGGGTATCAGCACACAAAATATGACCTCTGCGCCGTCGGTGCGAGTGACGACGAGGTGGGCGGTTCATCGATCAGCGGGACAGGCGGATGCGCAGGAGAGCGCCACTTTCAGTGCCCGCGAGCAATTCGTCCGGGTGTCCGGGTACGGCGACGACCGCGGTCATCGGCTGGCCGCTGAGGACCACGCACGCGGCACCGCTCGTCGGATCGACACGGACAAGTTGGCCCGCGAGAGTCGTCACGTAGAGGATGCCGTCCGGGTCGACCAGGAGATCGTCGGCGAAATCCGGCAGACCGGGCAACGGCGAGGACAGATCGGCGACAGTGCTGCGATCGGCGGGCGCGGCGATCGGGACGCGGACGATCCGGCCGAGCGGGCCGCCGTTGGTGGTCACGTACAGAACGCCGTCGTACTCGGCAACGCCGTTGGCGGCGAGCCCGGCCACCGGCTCGCCCCACGCGATGTCGACATCGGCGTCGGAACGGACCCGGACCACGCCGGACATGGTCGCGACGTAGAGGTTGCCGCTCGGGTCGAACGCGGCGCCGTTCGGCATGGTGAACCCGGCGACGAACACCTCGGGTGTCGGCACGGCGTCCGAGGGGTCGAAGCGGACTACACCGCCGGGCCGGACAACGCTGGTCGGCGTGTCGCCGTAGACGACGTAGAGCAGTCCGTCCGGACCCAGCCGGACCGCTCCTGGAAATTCGACCGGGACGGTCGCGGTAAGCGTGCCCGCCGAGTCGTAGCGTTGAACCTCATTGCGGAAAAGGCGAGAAACCCACAAGTTGCCCTGCGCGTCGTACCCCACGTTCTCCGACCAGTCGAGCAACGGCAGCCCGGCGGGCACCGCGGTCGCGGACGCGGCGGGCGCGCAGGAGGCGATCATCGAGGCGGCTGGGTCGGCGGTGGCGCTCGGCGATGACGTGAAGGTCAGCGCGAGCACGGCGGCGGGTAGGAGCAAGGCGCCTGGACGGCGGGAGGTTCTCAACGGGCACCTCAGCTCGGCGGTAGGGAAGGTCGCCGCGCAGTGTAGCGATCTTCTCCGAGTACATGTGGCGTCCCATGACCAGCGGGATCTTTGGCAAGATCGACGAATGCCATTCTTCGACGGCGCCCGCGGCCGGATGCACTATCGGTGGTGGCCGACCGAAAGCCCGGTGCTCACCGTCGTTCTGCTGCCTGGAATGGGCCAGCACAGCGGCCACTATCACCGTCTCGCCCGCACCCTGCAACCTGCCAACATCCAGATGTGGGCGTTGGACACCTCAGGACACGGGCTGAGCGAGGGCGACGCAGACCGGCCGGGCACCCTCGTCGAGCTGGTAGCCGACGCGCTGCACCTGGTCGAGCTGGCCCGCGCCGCACAGCCGCACACGCCGCTGATCCTGATGGGCCACTCACTCGGCGCGGTCACCGCACTGGGCATGCTCGGCGCCGCGGTGCCGGATTCGACGGAGGCGACACCGGATTCGGCCGTCCTCGAGCGGGCCTACCCGCTGCGGCCTGCCCTGCCCACGAACACGCTAGCGGGGCTGGTGCTGTCCGGCGTGCCGAAGCGCGCACTCGGCGGCGGTACGCCCGGCGCGCCGGGAACGCCGCTGCCACGCCGGCTTCCGGTGTTGGCGGTGCACGGTGTCGAAGATCGGCGCGCGCCGATCGATGCGATCAGGGTCTGGACTAGCCGCCACGAATCGGTACATTTGCGGGAGTACACCGACGCCGGGCACGACCTGCTGCACGAGCCGGTGCACGCGCGGGTGGCTGCTGATATCGCGGACTGGATGCAGGGTGTCGTCGTGGGGTCGGCGCGACATCCGTGAACCGAACACGCTTCGGGTGAGGAAGGGGGAGGGCGCACATGCCATCGAACGAGAACGGGTTCGGCGGAGTGCCACCCGCCGAGATCACGGCGCCCGGTGTCGACGTCGCCGCGCTGAATCGGGCGGTCGACGAGGGGACATTGTGGATCGACGGCCTCCTCGTGGCGGACGGCGCACACGAACGGTGCGCGCGCCGGTACGAGCAGCTCGCCGACCAGGTCGAAGCGCAGATCCGAGTGCTGAACGCGGCGACCTCGCTGCCCGGCTTCGGCGGGTTCGCCTCCGGTGACGCCCTGCGCGCCGGTTTCGAGCGCAAAGCCGACGGCGCGATCGCCCGGCTGCGGGAATACGCCACGGGGGCCAGGGAACTCGCACAGACCTTCCGTGCGGCGGCGGCCGCCTACCAGGGTGCCGACCACGCCCTCGCCGCGGCGGTCGATCGGATCGACGTGACGGGAGACACACATGCGTAAGATGCCGCGCGCCGCCGAGCGGGCCACGCACCGGCGCACCGACCCCGCCTACGCGCCGAACGTCGAAATCTTCGACAACCTCACCCACGCCGAGATCCACGCCGAAGTCCAGCTGCTGAATCCCGCAGTGCTCGCCGGCGGCGAGCAGGCGTGGGCCGATTCCGCCGCCGGCCTGGCGGATGCGATCTTCCAGGCGCACACCGAGATTCGCGCCGCCATCGCCGACGGCTGGCGCGGCGGCGCGGCCGAGAGCGCGGTCGCCGTCGTGCGTGTGTTCGAGCAGAGCGGCCAGGACCTCGCCGATGTGCTCGCGGTGGTCTCGCAGCGCCTTGGTCAGGCGAGCGACGCGGCGGAGGCGCTGCGTGCCGCGGTGTCGGAGCCGTCCGGAGTCACGCCGGATCTTGCCGCGGCCCTCCTGGATCCGACCCAGGCGACCAGCAACATCGACGGACAGAAGGAGGGCGAGCACGCACGCCAGGACGTCGTGCGTGCGATGAACGACATCTATGCGGGAGTGTTCATCCGGACGGGCACCGATGTCCCCGCGTTCCCCGACGAGGCGGACGACGTGGCGCCCGGCGCGCCGGCGGCCGAGGTGACCGGCACCAGCCCGAAAGCACTCGACGGACGGTTTTCATCGCTCCACATGCCCGCACAGGGGACCAAATCGGCGGGCTCGAGCGCGGACGGGGCGCCCACCGACCAGACGCCCGCCGCCGCACCCGCGACAACGACGGCCGGAGCCACTCCCACCGACACCGTCGTCCGGGCCGACACGCCGACGAACGCACCCCGCGTCGCGTCTGTCGCCGCCGAGGCGCCACAGTCGGTGATCCCGGCAGGGACCCGGCTCCGGGCCGCTCCCGCCACGAGCACACCCGCGCCGACGACGACGGCGGCCGCGACTCCAGCGCCGATCGTCGTATCGACCACCCCGGGCACGAGCAACCTGGTTCCGGCGGAGGAGCGCAAACGCGATGAGCGACGCACGGACAACGCGGGCAACGACACGGTCACCGGTCTCGGCGCGGGCGCTGTCGGCGGTCTGATGGGCGGTGCGCTGGCCACCACCGACACCCCAAGACCAGGCTCGAGCGTCGCCGCCAACGCGGTGGGCGCACGAACCGTGCACGTCGACGACGAGGACGACGAGTTCGACCTCGACGACCTCCCGACTTACCTCGAGCCCTCCGACGACGGCGGCGAACTGATCGGGTCGCTCGATCCGACAACACCGCCCGTGCTCGGTGAATGGACCGAGTACGAGTGAACTGGACGCTGACCCCGGACCAGTTCGCGCTGGCCTGGTCGCGCACCGACGGCGATCGGATCCCCTACCCGCTGGCCATCCGCCTGTCCGCGCGGGACACCGGCGAGCGCGCCGCGCAACTACCCGCGCTCAGCGGCTGGTGCGATCGCGTGCTGGACGCGGATCTGGAAGCGGCGCTGCGCATCCTCGCTCAGCCGGACCTGCGCGTCGAGGTGTTCGGTCAGCAGCGAGATCCGGTGCCGATCCCGCACGAACCGGGTCCGCACTGGGATAGTGGTCCACTCGCGCCACCTCCCACACCGGAGGCGGAATGCGGGCAGGCACCCAGCCCGCCGGCGCGGCCGGTCCGGATTCTCGGCGCCGCATGCGGGAACATCGCGGTGGTCGCGGCGCAGCGTCCAGGCCCGACCCCGGACCGCGGCGATGCGGTGCGGTTGTTCGTCGGCAGCCCGAAAAACCTTGCCGCGCGCGTAGTTTCGACGCTGCCGGAGAACACCCCCGGCACTCTCCCACGCCTGACCGCCCCCCGTGCCCAGGTCGAAGAGGACAGCCGCGGCCTGGTCACCGTCCCCGTCGCCGGACCGTCGCCATCGGCCAGAATCCGCAAGCTGCTGAAGCAGCCGCGCGAGGGCATCGGCCAGATCGTCGTCTCCGCCCGCAGCGGTGCGGGCGAGCCCCGCCCGTTCGGCGTACTGTGCTGGATCGACGTGGTCGGAGACGGGCGATACGCGGTCCGCACCGGCGCCGACGTCGACATCGTCGCCGTGACGGCGGAAGGGTTCGCCGCCCACCTGCGCCCCATGGTCACCGCGGCCACGCACACCATCACGTCGTACGCAGAGCGCTGATCCACCGCGGTGTGCTGTCCGGGAAATACCACGACGCGCGGCAAACGCTGACGCTACGTGAGGCCGGCGCAACCGCGAACGCATCGCCGAGAGCTGAGCCCCGCTCAGCACAGCAGCGCGGTGACCTCGTCGTCCGCGAGCTGATGGAAGTCACGGTAGGCGGCGCCGACACCGCCGAGCGAGCGCGGCACCCACGGGCAGACCACCTCGTCGGCCTCGGCGGTGACGCGCTGTAACGCCTCCTCGGAGGAGACCGGGATCGCGGCCACGATCCGCGCGGGCTGGTGCAGACGCGCCACACGGCAGGCGGCCACGACGGTGGCCCCGGTCGCCATCCCGTCATCCACGATCACCACCGTGCGCCCGTCCAGCGGAACCGGTGGCGCGCCGCCACGCAGCACCAGCCTGCGCCGCTCCAGTTCGGCGCGCTCCGCGTTCTCGATCGAGGCCAGTCGCCGGGGCGAGACCGCGGTGTGCGACAGCACATCCGGATTCAGCACCCGCACGCCGTCCTCGCCGACGGCGCCCATCGCCAGCTCCGGCTGCCAGGGCACTCCGAGCTTGCGGACCAAGAGGATGTCGAGATCACCGCCGATCACCTCACGCACCGCGGCGGCCACCGGGACGCCGCCGCGCGGCAGACCGAGCACCAGCGGGTTCGACGTCCGCAGGTGTTCCAGAAGCGCACCGAGCGTGCGACCGGCCGATGCCCGATCGGAGTAGACCATCCACCCGGACGCTACTCCGGTCCGCGCTCGTTGATCGCGAATCGGCGCAAGGCGAGGCTGGGGTTGACGGTGCGGACCTTGCCCAGATACGCGAGGTCGATTCCGGCGGTAAGGACGCCCGGCTCATCGCCGAGTTCGGTGAGCACCACGCCGGTCGGGTCGACGATCATCGAGGCACCCGCGCCGCGCGGCACGGCCTGATCGGCGGCGGCCACATACACGGTGTTCTCGATGGCGCGCGCCCGCACCAGCGTGGTCCATTGGTCGATCTTGGCCGGGCCGGGAATCCACTGCGCCGGCAGCAGCAGCACGTGCGCACCCGCCGCCGCGATCCGCCGAACGCCTTCGGGGAAGCGCAGATCGAAGCATGTCTGCATGCCGAATGTCACATCTGCGACGGTGAAGGTGACCGGCGTCTCGATCGCGCCGGGCTCGACCACGTCGGATTCGAGGTGTCCGAAGGCGTCATAGAGGTGCACTTTTCGATAGCGCGCGACGAGGGTTCCGTCGGGTCCGAGCACCACGAGTGTGTTGCGGATCCGATCGCCGCCGGGAGCGACCTCCTCCACCATTCCGGCGACCAGGAACACCCCGGAATCGCGCGCGATGCCGCCGAGGCCGGTGACGAACGGCCCGGTCAGCGGTTCGGCGATGGCAACGACGCGCTCGTCCAGCCGGGTGACGGCATACATCGAGTACTCCGGCGCGACGACCACCCGCGCGCCGCGGTCGCGGGCCGTTCGCACGTGCTCGCGCAGTGCGGCGAGGTTGGCTGATGGATCGGTCGACGGGGCGAACTGGACGACCGCCACGTCCAGCTGATTCGGCGTCGGGTCCCGATGTCCGCGCGAGTTGTCCAGTCGCATAGGTCTCACCGTATTGGGGCCCTGGCCTTGGCGACCAGCACGAGGCAGTAAACTCCTGGTCAATGAGTACCAATCAGGTCGACAGCGTTCCTGGCGACAACGACAGGGACACCGACGGCCCGTCTTTCGCCGATCTCGGTATCGATGACCGCATCCTCGCGGCCATCGCCGATGTCGGTTACGAGTCGCCCTCGCCGATCCAGGCCGCGACGATTCCCCCATTGCTCTCCGGCGCGGACGTCGTCGGTCTCGCGCAGACCGGTACCGGTAAGACCGCCGCCTTCGCCATTCCGATCCTGATGGGCCTGGAAGTCGTCGGCAGGCATCCTCGCGCCCTCGTGCTGGCCCCGACCCGCGAGCTCGCGATCCAGGTCGCCGAGGCATTCGGCCGCTACGCCGCGCACATTCCAGGCCTGCACGTACTGCCGATCTACGGCGGCCAGAGCTACGGCGTCCAGCTGTCCGGCCTGCGCCGCGGCGCGCACGTCGTGGTCGGCACGCCAGGCCGCGTGATCGATCATCTGGAGAAGGGCACGCTCGACCTGTCGCAGCTGCAGTACCTGGTGCTCGACGAGGCCGACGAGATGCTGAAGATGGGCTTCCAGGAGGATGTCGAGCGCATCCTCGCGGACACGCCGTCGGACAAGCAGGTGGCACTGTTCTCCGCGACCATGCCCGCCGCGATCCGCAAGATCTCCAAGCAGTATCTGCACGACCCGGTCGAGATCACGGTCAAGTCGAAGACCTCGACGGCGACCAATATCACGCAGCGCTGGGTGCAGGTCTCGCATCAGCGCAAGCTGGACGCGCTCACCCGGATCCTCGAGGTCGAATCGTTCGAGGCGATGATCATCTTCGTTCGAACCAAGCAGGCCACCGAGGAGCTGGCCGAAAAACTGCGCGCCAGGGGCTTTTCCGCCGCCGCGATCAACGGAGACATCGCGCAGAACCAGCGCGAGCGCACCATCGGCCAGCTCAAGTCCGGTGCGCTGGATATCCTCGTCGCTACCGACGTCGCCGCACGCGGGCTGGACGTGGACCGCATCTCACACGTGGTCAACTACGACATCCCGCACGACACCGAGTCCTACGTGCACCGCATCGGCCGCACCGGGCGGGCCGGGCGCAGCGGCGAGGCATTGCTGTTCGTCGCACCGCGCGAGCGGCACCTACTCAAGTCGATCGAGCGGGCCACCAGGCACCCGCTGACCGAAATGCAGCTGCCCAGTGTGGAAGACGTCAACGCACAGCGCGTCACCAAGTTCGGTGACACCATCACCGAGAATCTCGCCTCGGCGAATCTGCCGCTGTTCCGCAAGCTCATCGAGGACTACGAGCGCGAGCACAACATCCCGCTGGCCGACATCGCGGCGGCGCTGGCCATCGGCTCCTACGACGGTGACAACTTCTTCATGGAACCCGAGCCCGAGCCGGTAGAGCGTCCGCAGCGCGACCGGGCTCCGCGCGAGCGGCCCGCACGGCATTTCGAGGACGACCGACCGGGCGGCGGTGTACACAGCGCCAGCGGAACAGAGCTGGCGACCTACCGGATCAGCGTCGGCAAGCGGCATCGCGTCGTGCCCGGCGCGATCGTCGGCGCCATCGCCAACGAGGGCGGCCTGCGCCGCAGCGACTTCGGGCATATCAGCATCCGCCCCGACCACAGCCTGGTAGAGCTGCCCGCGCAGTTGCCGGCCGAAACGCTGGAAGCATTGCGGCGCACCAGGATCGGTGGCGTGTTGATCCAGCTGCAGCTCGACCAGGGTCCGCCGCAGCAACGCTCGTTCACCCGCGGTCCGCGCCGGGAGCGCGACGGCGCAAAGCGAACGGAGCGGCGTAAGCCACGCTCCTGAACCGGGGAGGGTACGCCGAGGTCAGACGCGCTAGCTACAGTGTTGCCGTCGGTGCGCAATGAGGCGCACACCGGCAGCGGGTGTCCCGCGAAGACACAGGAGGGCCGCGGTTGTTCCTGTTCGGTGATCGTGTCGTCTGCACCGCCGTCGATCTCGTGCGCGCGGCGCGTTGCGAATTCGCACTGCTACGCGCCCTCGACACCGAACTGGGCACCATCCAGGCCGAATCCGAGGGCGCCGAACGGGCGCCCGAGCCGCCGAACATATTCGACGATCCCCTGGAACGCCGCCTCGCCGACTACCGCGCGCGGTTCGCCGGCACGATGGTGGAGATCGACCGTCCACCCGACCACCCCGGCGAACCCGCCGAGCGGATCGATGCGCTGACGGCCGCGCACGCTCAGACCCTCGGGGCGCTGCGCGCGGGCGTGCCCGTGATCCACGGCGCGACCTTCTTCGACGGCCGATTCGACTACTCCTGCGACTTCCTCGTCCGCGCGGACCATCGGGTCCGCTACACCGTGCACGGCACCGCGCCCACCGGGACGGACCGGGTCGGCGCCGCGGTGGAACTCGCCGCGTGCGCCGACGCCCTCGACCGCTCCGGCGCGCTGGGCGCGCCGCTGATCCGGCTGCACCTTGCCGAGGGGAGCAGCGCCCACACGTTGAGCGAGCTGCTTCCCGTATATCGCGCGCGCAGGCGCCGGGTAGAACGCATTCTGGGCGAGAAGCTCAGTGAGCTACTACCGGTGCAGTGGGGCGACCCTCGCTATCTCGCCTGTGGCCGCTGCCGGACCTGCACCGCCGCCCTCTCCGCCGCGCGCGACCTGCTGCTCGTGGCGGGCATGCCGTCGGCGACGCGCACCCGTCTGCGCGAAGCAGGCGTGAGCACCATCGATCGGCTGGTCGCCGGCGATCTCTCGGTGCCAGGCGTGCCGCCGCGCACTTTGTCCGCCCTGCGCCGCCAGGCGGAAATCCAACTGCGGCATGAGTTCTCGGGCCGGCCGACGCACAGCCTGGTGGACCCGATCGCGCTCGGCGCGCTGCCGCCGCCGTCCCCCGGCGATCTCTCGCTCACCATCGAGGGCGGCGGGCGACTTCCGCTCACCGTGGAGGTGGGCGGGCCGGGCACCGTGCACCTGTCGTTCCGCGGCCCGTTCGGTGCGGCGGGCGGGCCGGACAGCGAGACAGCCGGACAGCGCGGCGCGATCGAGCAGGTGCTCGACTATCTCGTGCGGCGGCGGCGGATGTATCCGGACCTGCACGTGTACCACTACACCTCGGCGGTGCGTACAGCACTGCTGCGCTGCACCGGGCGGCACGGCGTCGGTGAGGAGATCGTGGATGAGCTGCTGTGCGACGGCGTCTTCGTCGACCTGTACCCGATCGTCCGCAACGCCATGATCATCGGCGAGCGGTCCTACCGGCTGAGCAGACTGCGGCGGCTACTCGCCGGTGTGGCGCATTCGCCCGCCGCCGAACGTGATTGCCTGACCGTACTTCGGCTGCGGGACTGGTTACTGGACCGCGCCGCCGAGCAGCGCATCGACCCGCAGGCGGTGACGCTGGAGCAGGCCAGCTCGTGGTGCACGGTCGCAGGCCCCGGCGAGTCGGAGTCCGTGCCCCCGTCCCGTCCGTCGTCTCTGGAGGCCGCGCTCGCGGAGTATGCCGCAGGCTTCGGCGATCCGCTGCACACCTCCACCATGATGGCCGCGGCGCTCGGCTACCACCGGCGCGAACGGCAGCCGCTGTGGTGGGCGCACGCCGACCGGCTCAGCCATCCCGTGGACGAATGGGCCGACGCGCCTGGCGTTCTGGTCGCCGACTGGGGCACGGTCGACACCAAGTGGCATCGCCGCCCGGACCGGCCGACAATGCGGCGGTATCTGACGCTGACCGGCCGGATCGCAAGGAGCTGGAGCGGCGCGGCAGGGCCGAGCGCGCTGACTCCCGGCACCGCCGTCTACACCTTCTACGATCGGCCGGTCGCCGCGGGCATGGTCACTGCCGTCGGTCGGCGCGCCACCGCGACCGCGACGGTGCTCGGCTGCTCGGTGGACGCCGAGTTCGACGACACCGTCCGATTGGAGGAACTGCTGCCCGACGGCTGCGAACCTTACGACGAGCTGCCGACCGCGATCGCGCCCGGCCTGCCGGCTTGGGATGAGAACGCCGAGATGGCGGTCGAATTCGCTGCTCAGCAGTTGCTCATGACGTTGCCGGACGCGCCGCGAGAGGCGATCTTCGACATTCTCGTACGTCGCCCGCCCCGGCTGCGCGGGGACACCGGGCTGCCCGCGGTGCACGGCGACTACGCCGCGGCTATCACCGCCGCCGTACGCGAGCTCGACCGTTCCTATCTCGCGGTACAGGGACCGTCCGGCACCGGCAAGACTTCGACCGCTGCCCGGGTGCTGGAGCACCTGGTCACCCGCCACAAATGGCGGATCGGCATTGTCGCGCAGGCACATTCGACTGTGGAGAATCTGCTCGACGCGATCGTGCGGATCGGCGTACTCCCGGAGCTGGTCGCCAAGAAGGATGTCGCGACGGTCGCCCCGGAGTGGGCCGTGATCGACGCCGATCGCTATCCGCGCTTCCTGGACAACGCGATCAGCGGCTGTGTTCTCGGCGGCATCCCGGCCGATTTCGCGAACGCGGACGTGGTGCCGCGCGCGAGCCTCGACCTGCTCGTGGTCGCCGACGCGGGCCGCCTGTCGTTGGCCGACACCGTGGCCGTCGCGGTAAGCGCGCGAAATCTGCTGCTGCTCGGCGATCCCATGCCATCGGCAGCCCGCAGCGCCCATCCGGCCCCGGTCGGCGAATCGGTGCTGGGCTGGTTGGCCGAGGGCCGCCAGACCTTGCCCGCACAGCGCGGCTACTTTCTGGACCGGACCTGGCGGATGCATCCTGCGCTGTGCGAGCCGCTCTCCCGGCTGTACTACGACGGCCGCCTGCGGGCCAACGAAACCGTCACGCTCGCGCGGCAGCTCGACGGCGAGGAACCCGGCGTGTGCACCGTCCTGGTGGACCATCACGGCAACTCCACCGAATCGGTGGCCGAGGCCCGCGAGGTGGTGCGCCGGGTCCGCACGCTGCTGGGCATGTCGTGGACGATCGGTGCGACGACCCGACGATTGCACCCGCACGACATCTTCGTGGTGGCTCCGTACGCCGCGCAGGTCGGGCGGATAAAGACCATGCTGGCCCGCGCGAAGATCGAGGACGTGCTGGTGGGGACGCCGGACCGGTTCCGAGGCAGGGAAGCGGCCGTGGTGCTGCTCTCGATGACCACGTCCAGCCCTGCCGACGCCCCTTACGGCATGCCGTTCCTGTTGGCACGCAATCTGCTCCACGCCGCGCTGTGCCGCGCGATGTGGAAGGCGATCATCATTCGCTCGCCATTGCTCACCGAATACCTGCCCGCCGCACCCGACGACCTGGCCGACCTGGCCGGGTTCTTGCGGCTGGGCTGAGCTGGGTCAGCCGAAGCAGGCGCCCTCGCCGCGGTAGGTCGGCACGGAGCTGCGGGAGCCGTCGGCCTCCACCAGGTGCACGGTGTCGAACCGTTCGCAGAGTTCACCGGCCTTGGCGTGCCGAAACCACACCCGATCGCCGATGCGCAGCTCCGCGGCCCCCGACAGCGGGGTCTGCACCTCGCCCGCGCCCTCGGTGCCGAGCAGCTTCACTCTGCTGGGCCACACCGGTTTCGGCACCCGCGACGGTCCGGTCGGGCCGGAGGCTGGGTAGCCGCCCGCGAAGACGGTGGCTATGGTCGGCGTCGGTCGCCGTAACACAGAGGTGGCGAAATACAGTGCGGGCCTCGGGGTGAACGATCGGTAGTGGTCGAAGAGTGTCGGCACGTACAAGCCGGAACCCGCGGTCACCTCGGTGACGTCCGGGTCGGCGACGCTGACCTCGATCGACCCGGTGCCGCCGCTGTTCACGATCTCCAGCTTGCCGGTCACCGAGCGGACCGCGTCGAGTACCTTCGCGCGGCGCTTGGCGATCTCCGCCGCGGACGCCCGCTTCACCAGGCGCACCGCGACAGTGGTGTCGGGCAGCCCGGCGATCTGCGCCTCATAGGTCATCACGCCGACTACGTCGAACCCGCGGCGCAGCGCCTCGCTCGCCAATGCCACGGCCTGTTCGGGTGTCCGCACCGGGGAGCGGCGCACACCGAGATGGATCGGGCCGATCCGCAACGAGGCATCGACGTCCAGGCAGACCCGTGGGCGCACCCGGTCGGTGCCGACGGCGCCGCGGATCAGGTCGAGTTGGGCGACGTCGTCGATCATCAGCGTGATGGAACGCAGCAGTGTGTCGTCGGCGGCCAGTTCGGCCAGCGCCGCGCGGTCCACACTCGGGTAGCCGAGCAGGATGTCGCGGGCTCCGCGATGTACCAGCCAGATCGCTTCGCGTAGGGAGTAGGACATGATGCCCGCGAAGCCGCCCGCGGCGGTGAGATCTGCGCCGAGCACTTCTTCGAGCACGGTGCGGCAGCGCACGGATTTGCTGGCCACACGCACCGGTATGCCTGCGGCGCGGCGCACCAGATCGGCGGCATTCGCGCGCAGGGCAACCAGGTCCAGGACGGCCAGCGGCGGATCCAGCTCGACGGTGGCCGCGTGCAGGGCCACGATCGGCGACGTTTCGGTCACCAGAAATACTCAACCACCAAACTGGTCAAACGTCCAGCATTTGCTAGATCTCGATGGCCTTTGTAGTCAACACGCTGACCAGATCATCCAGCACCACCAGTATGGTTTCGTCGTTGCCATCGGCCAGCCAGCGCAAAACGGCACCCCGGACCAGCGATACGACGTATGCGGCGATCGCGCCGACCGGTTCGAGCCACTGCGTTCCCGATCGCTCCGCGCACAGCTCGAGGAATGCCGCGACCTCGGTGTCCATCTCCTGATAGGCCGCCGACGCCACCGGGTCCGCGGCGCAGCTTGTCCGCACCCCCCAGCGAGTGCACAACGTCTGCACTGTCGCCTCATATGCCCGGAGGTGCTTGGTCGGAGCGGCCGTGATCAACGGCCAGTACGCGCTGATCCCGGAGTGCAGCAGCACCCGCAGTGCGCGGACCCCGGTGTGATCCAGCGTGGCCGCGGCCTCGTCGACCGCCGCGCAGATGGTCGGCCGCAACCCCGCCTCTGCCACTACTTCTCCACGTGTGCTCAACGACGACTCCCTCGGCGAAAAAATTTCGCGCACCTTCGTCGGCGCGACTCGCTGAACGGGCGGGCCATCTCGGGAACCCCCAGGCTGCCCGGTCCAACGTTCGTCAATGGTAGTGGTTTTTCGGGTTTTGAGAACGGCTTCAATGGGTATTTCAGACTGAAAGAATGTTTTGTTACCCAAACGCGATACCGCCGGGACCCGATAAGGCGCTCCGAAAATCGCGCCATGGCGGTCGATCTCGGCCCCATCTGCCGCACGACAGACCGTATCGCACTCTACGGTACCGGCCTCCGTGCACCCGAATCCTGTGATCGATCCCACACCCGAACCACTCAAATCGGGCACCCGTCGTCAGGCGCTCGATCCGGTACGACGCCTTTTCGTACCGGAAGGCCGATAGCCTGGACCGGTGACTCTCTCGCCGCCCGCCGACCAGTACTTTCTCTCCGGCACGTTCAACTTCCGAGACACCGGCGGACTGCGCACCGTCGACGGCGCGAAGGTCCGCCCCGGCGTGCTGCTGCGTTCGGCTCAGCTGAGCGGCCTCGACGCCGCGGGCCACGCGGCGCTACACGACCTGCGCGTCAGCGACGTGCACGACCTGCGCGGACAGCGTGAGATCGAGCATATCGGCGCGGATCGGCTACCAGAGGACGTCCGGCTGACCGTCACACCGTTCGACTCCAGAATGGCCGAGGCGCCCCCACACGAGGCCACCGCGCAGACCGCGTTCACGTACATGCTCGAGGTCTACCGGATGTTCCCCGCGCTGCCCGAGGCGAACGCCGCGATCCTCGCCATCGCCGAATCCATCGTGCGCGGCGACGGCGCCGTGCTCGTACACTGCGCGGCGGGCAAGGACCGCACCGGCTGGGCGATCGCCACACTTCTGCGCGCGGTCGGCGTCACCGAGGCCGACGTGCTCGCCGACTTCCTCCTCAGCAACGGAGCCATCCCGGCGCTGCGCTCCCTGATGACGACGAAACTGCTCGGCGGTGAAGAGGTGTCGGTGGATCTGCTGGGCGTGCGTGCGGAGTACCTCGACACCGCAAGCGCCGCGATGCGCGACCTGCACGGCAATCCCGACGGTTACCTCGCCGCCGTCGGACTGACGCCCGACCTGCGCGCCCGGCTACGCGCGCGAATGCTCGAGTAAGACCGAATCATTCGGCGAGCGCCGCTCCCCTTCGGACCAAGCCGTCTGCGTCGATGGTCACCTGGTCGCCGGTGTGGAACCAGGTCCCGGTGAACCGCGCCGCAGTGGTGGTCGGATCGTTCCAGTAACGCGGCGTGACATTCGGTCCACGGCACAGCAGCTCACCGCGGCCTGCCGTCGCGCGCGGCCCCCACAGCGCCAATTCCGTACCACCGAACGGGAATCCGAGCACCGCGTCGGCGCCGGAGGGTTCCTCCGCCTGTTCGGCGTCGTCCACGGCGAGCCCGATGCCGCTGGTCTCGGTCGCGCCCCAGACCGACCATTGTCGGGCGGTGGGGAACATGCCACGCAGTTCGGCGGTCAGATCGGCGGGCGTAGCGGCTGCGGCGGCGCGCTCGCCGCGATGACCGGCTTTGCTGATCCGGGCGATGCCCTCGGTACACAACCCCTCGGCGCGCAACTCGGCCAGTTCCGGTAGTAGGCCCGCGAAAATCCGCGGCGTCGCCGAGACCATGTCGATCCTTTCGACCGCGATGGCTTCCGCGAGCGCGCGGGTGTCCCGGGCAAGCACGACGGTGCCGCCGACCGCGAAGGTCGGCAGGAGTTGATCGACACAGCCGCTGGCGTGCGCCAACGGAAGCAGCACCAGGTTGCGCAGGCCGTCGGTCGGCAAATCCAGTGCGGCGACCATCGACCGTACGGCCGAAAGCAGGTTTTCGTTGGTCAGTTCCACGCCCTTGGGGGTGGTGGTTCCGCTGGTGTAGCACAGCAGCGCCAAATCCCCCAGTGCGGCACCGTCATCGATGTACGCCGCCCCGTCGGGCAGTTCGGCCCCCGCGCGCGCCCGCCCGAGCACGAAATCGGCGCGACTGTCGGCGATCACGCGCTCGGCAACTGCCTCAGGCAGACCGTCGTGCACCAGCACCGGCACCGCGCCGCTGAGCAATGCGCCGAGAAAGGCCTGCACCCAGCGCGCACCGGAGGGCATGTGGATGGCGACGCGGTCGCCGTAGCCGATGCCATGCTCTTGCAACCCACCGGCGATCCGCGAGGCAGAGTGCCACAGTTCCCGGTAGGTCAGGCGTGGCCCGCCGACCTCGACAACCGCCTCGCGGGTCGAGAACGCGTGGACCTGAAGATCCAGCAGTTCGGTCAGCGCGGGCGTGAGGTTTCCGTAGCGCAGCACCCCGTCCGCGCCCCGGGCCAGTGGGTTGTCCCAGACATGCGGGCGGGTCAGGGGGTATTCGATGAGCAACTGCGACATTCGTCCTCCGCGTGCCTCGAGTCAGCAGGCACTGCGACTATATGATGCATGTCACAATCTCGCTGGGATAGCGGACGAACGTGTCCGACCTGTCACCGGCCGGAGTAGCCGGCCTTCCCTGGACCCACCTCGAGGAAGCTGCGCACCGCACCCTTCAGGTCGTCGGTGGCGAACAGCGCGCCGGACGCCTCCGGTGTCACCGAATCCGCATGCGCCACACCACCGGAACGCCACGCCTCGATGATCTTCTTGGTCGCGGCGTGCGCCTTTGTCGGGCCATGGGCCAGACGGTGGGTCAATTCCTTCGCCGCCGCATCGACGTCGTCGTGCACGGCATTCACCACGCCCCAGTCCGCCATGGTGGCAGCGTCGTAGAGATCGCCGGTCATCACGAACTCGCGGGCCCGGCCCGAACCCGCGCGCTCGGCGAGGCGCTGCGGGCCGCCCATCGACGGCGTCAGCCCGACCACGGTCTCCACCAGCCCGAACTTTGCCTTCGGCGCGGCGAGCAGGATGTCGCAGGCGAGCGCGATCTCGAAGGCTGCGGTCAGGGTCAAGCCGTGCGCGGCGAACACCACGGGACACGGCAGCGCCTCCAACGGGTGGATGATCTGCGCGAACAACGTGCGCCACAGCTCGGCGCTCTGCTCGATGGTCAGCCCCTCGAACACGTGCACGTCGACGCCGCCGGACACCACCTTGCCTTCGGCGCGCAGCAGCACCGCGCGCGGCGGGCGGACCGACAGCTCGCCGATATCGGCGATCAGCGCGTCCAGCATGGATCGATCGAACAGGTTGAGCGGCGGATGGGCGAGGGTGAGGATCGCCACCTCCGCCCCGCCGTCAGTGATCTCGCGCTCCAGCCGAGTGGCCTTCGTTTCACTCATCCGGTCAGCCTAGGCGTACCTCCGCCTTCGCTCCGGCCATGCGCAGGCTGAGGACGGACTACGTCCGGCAGCGCCCACTAGGGCGTACCTCCGCCTTCGCTCCGGCCATGCGCGGCGGGGGACGGACTACGTCCGACAGCGCCCACCAGGACGTCGATCTGCGAGACTGTCCAGGTGACCAAGTCGGCCAGTGAAAACGGTTCCTACGTCGAGCCGGGCGAGTTCAAGCGGGACACCAACTACATCACCACCAGGATCACGGCCGACGGCCGAGACGGCTACCCGGTGGAGCCGGGCCGCTACCGCCTGGTCGCCGCCCGGGCGTGCCCGTGGGCCAATCGCACGCTGATCGTGCGCCGGCTGCTCGGACTGGAGGACGTACTCTCGCTCGGCTTGTGTGGGCCTACCCACGACAAGCTCAGCTGGACCTTCGATCTGGATCCCGGCGGTGTCGACCCGGTGCTCGGCATCCCCCGGCTGCGTGACGCGTACCTGGCGCGGTTCCCTGACTATCCGCGCGGCATCACAGTGCCTGCGATCGTGGACGTGCCGACCGGCCGAGTCGTCACCAACGACTACGCGCGGATCACCCTCGACTTCTCCACCGAGTGGACCGCCTACCACCGGCCCGGTGCGCCGCAGTTGTACCCCGAGGCGTTGCGCACCGAGATCGATGAGGTGAATCGCGCAGTGTTCCGCGATGTCAACAACGGCGTCTACCGCTGCGGTTTCGCCGGGTCGCAGGACGCCTACGACGACGCATACGACCGACTCTTCGATCGGCTGGACCAGCTCTCGGAACGCCTTGCGGCGCAACGATATCTGGTCGGCGACACGATCACCGAGGCTGATGTTCGGCTGTTCACCACGCTGGTGCGGTTCGACCCGGTGTACCACGGGCACTTCAAGTGCAACCGGTCGAAGCTCGCCGAAATGCCGGTGCTGTGGGCGTACGCGCGTGACCTCTACCAGACCCCCGGTTTCGGCGACACCATCGATTTCGGGCAGATCAAGACGCACTACTACGTGGTGCACCGGGACATCAACCCGACCGGGATCGTCCCGAAGGGGCCCGAGCCGGCGAACTGGCTGACCCCGCACGGCAGGGAAGCCCTCGGCGGCAGGCCGTTCGGAGAGGGGACCCCGCCGCCTCCTCCTCCGTTGGCCGACCGCGTGCCCGCGCTGCACCGTCCGATGTAGTGGAACCGATCCGGCTGGGTAGTTCGTTGTCATGACGAGCTGACGGCCGCGGGTGCCCTACAGTTCACCAAGCAGACGGGAAGAGGAGGATGCCGCCGATGGTCAAAGGCGCGTTCGAGAAGACGGTGGTTCAGCTGCTCGATACCGGGTCCCGCCTGCAGGCACCCGCGGTCGCCAAGTACGTCGACCGAATCCGGCGCTCCCATCCCGACGAAACCCCCGCGCGAATCATCGAGCGGTTGGAGAAGCAGTACCTGCTCGCGGTCACCGGCAGCGGTAGCGCGGTCGGTGCGACAGCCGCGGTGCCCGGTGTCGGCACCGTCGCCGCGATCGCGGCGGTCAGCGCCGAGACCACGTTCTTCATGGAGGCGTCGGCGGTGTTCACCCTCGCGGTGGCGGCGGTGCACGGCATCTCACCGGAGGACCGGGAACAGCGCAGGGCGCTGGTGCTCGCCGTCGTGCTCGGCGAGAGCGGCATGGAGATCGTGCAGAAGAGCGTCGGCACCTCGGCGAAGAACTGGGGCACGGTGTTCGCCAACCGGATTCCCGGCCTGTCGAGCATGAACGATTCGCTGGTGAAGCGGTTCATCGTCCGGTTCATCACCAAACGTGCGGCGCTCATGGCGGGCAAGGTACTGCCCGCGGGTATCGGTGCGCTGATCGGCGGCGCGGGTAACCGCGCGCTGGGCAAGTCCACGATCACCAACGCGCGCAAGGCATTCGGTCCCCCGCCCGTAGTGTGGCCCGCCGACCGGCATCTCGTCGTCGACGCCGATCCACTCACCGCGATCGACCCGGGGCAGCCGAAACCCCCGAAGACGCCGAAATGAGCGGGGCGCGTCCGCTCGCGTTCTCGGTCCAGGCGTTGACGAAGTGGTACGACCTGACACCCGCCGTGGAGAACGTGAGCTTCACCGTGTCATCCGGCACCATAGCGGCGCTGGTCGGTCCTCTAGGCGCGGGCAAGACCACTGTCCTGCGGCTGCTGCTCGGCCTGCTCGCCCCCACCTCCGGGACCGCCTTCGTCGGTGGCCCCTGGTCGGCCCGGCAGGACGCGGCCGGATCCTCCCGCATGGTCGGCGGCGTGCTCACGCCACGCGGTCTGCATCCGGCAAGGACGGCGCGGGACCATCTGTGGAGCTACGCCGCCGCGGCCGATGTCGCGGACGCACGGGTCCCCGAGGTGCTGGAGATCGTCGGGCTGGACGAGGAAGCAAACACCAAGATCAGCGGCCTGTCGGCCGGGCAGCAGACCAGACTCGCGCTGGCGACCGCGTTGCTCCCCGATCCCCCGCTGCTGGTGCTCGACGACCCGATGGACGGACTCGACGCCGCGGAACGCGGTTGGCTGCAGGACTTTCTGCGCGGGCACGCTCGGCAAGGCGGCAGCGCGCTGCTGTCCAGCGAAAGTCTCGCAGCGGTGCTGCCCAGCGCCGACACCGTGATCGTCCTGAAGGAGGGCACGGTGGTGTACCAGGGCAGCCCCGCACGGCTGCGGCGCGGACATCCGGACCGGCTGGTCGTCGCGGCGTCCACACCGATCGCGCTGGCGACCATGCTTGCCGCACAAGGCTTTACCGACGCGGTGATCCGGACGGACGGGCGACTCGCCGTGGCCGAGGCGACGGAAGCACAGATCAGGGCGGCGGCCGCGGCGGCGCAGGTGCGGTTGGACAGCATCGTCCCCGACTCGATCCACCCCGACCGGGTTCTGGCGTCGCTGACCAAATCCACCGCCGCACCCGCGCCGCAGTACCCGGGCCTCGCCGGGCCCGCCGGTATCGGCACTCAGCAACCGTCGCCGATGCCTTACGGAATCCCACGATGATCCCCCTCCTCCCTGCGGACCTGGTGCCGACCGTCAACTCCGAGGTCCGCAAGGTCCTCACACTGCCGCCGGGCCGGGTGGTCGTCGGCGTGATCCTCGCGATTGCGCTGATCGCGGGCATCGTGTCCGCGAGCCTTGCCGGACCTGCGGCCCCGAAGGGCGAGCCCGCCACCGGGGCCGCGACGATCGGGCTCTACGTGGGTCTCGCGGTGGTCGTGCTGGCGGGCGCGATCTTCGGCGCGGTGAGCAGCGGCACGGAGTACCGGCACCACACCATGGCGGTGACCACGCTGTTCGCCGCCGACCGCGACCGGCTCGCCGCCGCCAAGTTCCTGGTCACCGGATGCGTCGCGCTGGCGACCGCGTTCGCGGTCGAGCTGGTCGCCCTCGCCGGTCTGCTCGTCTTCGGCCGGGGCAAGTTCGGTTTCACCGCCGAGTTGTTCGCCGCGCTCGGCGGCGGGCTGCTTGCCGCGGTCTGCTGGTCGCTGATCGGGGCGAGTGTCGGCCTCTTGCTGCGGTCGTCGGCCGCCGCGGTCGGGCTGCTGCTGGGCTGGATCGCCGTCGCGGAACCACTGTTGTGGCTGATCGCGCGCGGCATCGGTATGGCCGGCGGCGTGACCCTGCTGCCGCTTTCCGCCACCGTCAGCACCGTGGCCGTCGGCTCCTACCCCGACAGTGATTTCCTCGCCCCCGCCCCGGCCGCCGTCGTGGTCCTGCTGCTGTGGACCCTCAGCTTCGGCGCCGCGACCTGGTGGAGCTTGCGCACTCGCGATCTCTGACTCGAAGGTCTGAAGGGTCTGAAGGGTCTTCGGGAGCAACGACGTGTCGGCGGGTGGCGGTACCGTCGCTATGTAGCGCGGTACAACCAAAGGGGCGAGTAGGCGACGTGGACGGGGGCGACAGACCGGGATGGATACGCAGGCTGTGGGCTGAGTGCAGGCCGCACGGCACGGTGCTCGTCGGGCTCGCGGCGGCGTTGCTCGTCGGCGCGGTGACCGAGACCGCGGGCCCGCTGCTGATCAAACGGGCGGTCGACGCGGCAGGCATCGGTGACACGGCGGCGATCGGCGCGGTCGCGGGACTGATCGTGCTGCTGGGGATCGGCCGGTCCACGGCGGGGTTCGGTCGGCGGCTGCTGGCCGGGCGGATGGCGCTGGACGTGCAGCACACGCTGCGGCTGGACATCCTCGGGTCGTTACAGCGACTGGACGGGATCGGGCAGGACACGATCCGCACCGGGCAGGTGGTATCGCGCTCGATCACGGATCTCCAGCTCGTGCAGGGACTAATGGCGATGGCGCCGCTGTCGGGCATGGCTTTGCTGGAGTTCGTGCTCGCCGCCGCGGTCATGCTCTGGCTCTCCCCGCCGCTGGCGGCCGTCGCGCTGCTGGTGGTCCCCGCGATCGGTCTGGTGGTCTACCGGGTGCGACCACGGCTGCACGCGGCGACTTGGTCGGCGCAGCAGCGCGCCGCCGATCTGGCCCAGCACGTCGAGGAGACGGTCACCGGCGTGCGTGTGGTCAAGGGCTTCGGGCAGGAAGCGCGGATGGTCGGTCTGCTGGAGCGGCTGGGCCGCACGCTGTTCGCGGAGCGCATGCGCGCCGCGCGGATCGATGCACGGTTCGCGCCGAGTGTCGCGGCGATTCCGCAGGTCGGCATGGTCGCGGTGATCGTGCTCGGCGGCCTGCTCGCGCTGCACGGCCTGATCGGCATCGGCACCTTCGTCGCGTTCGCCGCCTACGTCGCCACCATGACCGGTACCGCGCGCATCCTCTCGTCGGTGATCGTCATGGCCCAGCTGACCAGGGCCGCAGCCGAGCGGGTTTTCCAGGTGATCGATACCGCGCCCGTCATCGCGGACCCCGAACGTCCGGCCGCGCTGCCGGACGGGCCGCTCGGCATCGACATCGAGACGCTCACTTTCGGTTTCGACCCCCAGCAGCCTGTGCTTCGTGAGATGGATCTGCGCGTGCGGCCCGGCGAAACCGTGGCGATCATCGGCCCGGCGGGTTCGGGCAAGTCCACGCTAGCCCTGCTCCTCCCCAGGTTCTACGCGCCGGATTCCGGCAGCATCCAGCTGTTCTCCGAGCGCCCCGACGCACGTCGGACCAGCGGAGCAGGCGCCTCCGCCGCTGCGCACACCGATCCGCACGCCGACGCGACCCGCGCAGCCGACGTCGTCGGGGTCGACATCGCCGACGTTCGCGCCGCCGACCTGCGCGCGGCGATCGGCGTCGTCTTCGACGATCCGTTCCTGTTCTCCGACACCATCGCCGCCAACATCGCGCTCGGGCGACCGGAGGCGACCGACGAGGAGATCCGGCAGGCGGCGATCCAGGCCGCCGCCGACGACTTCATCGCCGAGTTGCCCGACGGATACGACACCGTAGTCGGCGAGCGCGGGCTCACCCTCTCCGGCGGACAGCGACAGCGGATCGCGGTGGCCAGGGCGCTGCTGGCGCGCCCGCGCATCCTCGTGCTCGACGACGCCACCTCGGCGGTGGACGCGGTCACCGAGGCCGCGATCTTCGACGCGCTGTCCGACCGCGGCGGACGGACCACGCTGATCCTGGCGCACCGGGAATCGACCCTCGCCCACGCCGATCGCATCATTCGGCTACCCGCGCCCGCAGGGCACATCGCCTCCGCGCCGGACGCCGCCGCGACCACGGTGCGGGCCGGGCAGACACCGCCCCCGCATTCGGGCGGCGGCCGCTTCGCGGGCGCGACGGCGGATCTCAGTGAGACGCCCGAGCTGCGCCGCACGATCGAGCACCTGCCACCCGCCACCGAGCAGCCGGGCCTGGACGCACAACGGTTGCGCGAGCCGGATCCAGGGTTCCGGTTGCCCCGCATGCTGCGCCCGGTCCGCTGGCTGGTGCTGCTGGTGATGGCACTGCTCACGGCGGACGCGGTGATCGGCATCACTTTCCCGCCGCTGGTGCGCTACGCGATCGACAACGGCGTGGTCGGCGACCACGCCGAGGTGCTGGTCCGCGTCGCCCTGCTCGGCGCGGTGCTCGCCGCCGTGGGCTGGGCGGTCGGCGCGGCGACCACGGTGCTGACCGCGCGCACCGGGGAGCGGGTGCTCTTCGCGCTGCGAGTGCGCAGTTTCGCGCATTTGCAACGACTCGGCCTGGACTACTACGAACGCGAACTCTCCGGCCGGATCATGACAAGGATGACCACCGACGTCGACGCATTGTCGACGTTTCTGCAGACCGGGGTGGCCACCGCCCTGGTCGGCGTGCTGACGCTGGCCGGCATCGCGGTCGCGCTGCTCGCCATCGATGTCTCGCTGGCCCTCGTTGTACTGGTGATGCTGCCTGCCCTGGTGATCGCGACGGCGCTGTTCCGGCGAGTGTCGTCCACCGCATACATGGTGTCGCGGGAGCACGTGTCGGCGGTCAACGCCGACTTCCAAGAGAACGTCACCGGATTGCGCGCGGTGCAGGCAAACCGGCATGAGCCACGTGCCGCCCGCCGCTTCGCCGAGTACTCCCAGCGCTACCGCGACAGCCGGTTGCGGGCGCAGCGGGCGATCGCGCTGTATTTCGCGTTTGTGGTGGGTTGGGCGGATCTGGCGTTGGCCGCGGTGGTGTTCGTCGGTGCGCGCGAGGTCGCCCACGGTACGACCAGCGCGGGAACGCTGGTCGCGTTCGTGCTGTACCTACAGCTGCTGTTCGTGCCGATCCTGCAGCTGTCACAGGTGTTCGACGGGTATCAGCAGGCCAAGGTGGGCCTGCGCCGCATAGGGGATCTGCTGCGCACGCCCTCTTCGATCGCCGCCGACCGAGCAGAGCCGGTGCCGATCGACCGGGGGCTGCGCGGTGATGTCGCCTTCGACGATGTCCGATTCCGGTACGCGGGCAGTCTGGTTCCGGCTCTGGACGGCGTCTCGCTGCGGATCCCGGCGGGTTCCGCACTGGCGCTGGTCGGACCGACCGGCGCGGGCAAGTCGACCGTCGTCAAGTTGCTGGCGCGTCTGTACGACCTGCCCGCGGATGTGACGAACGGCACGGGCGGTCGTCCGAAGTCTGGTGCGCTGAGCAAGGCCGAGCAGAACGGCGATGGTGCCGATGCGCGCAGCGGTGCCGATGCGGCCGAGCGGAACATTCCCGGCACGACCGAGCAGAACAGTGGTTCGAGCAGGTCAGGGGCTATCCGGGTCGACGGCGTCGACATCCGCGACTACCGCCTCGCCGAATACCGCTCCCGCCTCGGCATCGTCCCGCAGGAAGCTCACCTGTTCACCGGCGATGTGGCGAGCAACATCGCATTCGGAAAACCGTCCGCCACCGCCGAGGAGGTCGCCGCGGCCGCCGCCGCGGTGGGGGCGACCGCCATGATCGCCGCTCTCCCGCTCGGTATGGGTCAGCCGGTCGGAGAGCGGGGCCGCGGCCTGTCGGCGGGCCAACGCCAGCTGATCGCGCTCGCCCGGGCCGAACTGGTCGCCCCGGACTTGCTGCTGCTCGACGAGGCCACCGCGACGCTCGATCCGGACGCCGAAGCATCGGTGCTGGCAGCGAGCCGATCGGTGAGCCGGGACCGCACTACGGTAATCGTCGCGCACCGGCTCGGGACGGCCGCACGCGCTGACCGGATCGCTGTCGTCGACCACGGCCGAATCGTAGAATTCGGTCCGCACGCCGCACTGCTCGCCGCCGCGGGACCCTATGCCCGGCTCTGGGCAGCGGCCCGCGAGACCGGGGGAATATTCTCGGGTATCGACGAGTCGTCACCTATGAGGTCGGGGGTGTCGGGTGGTGGTCAGTAGATCCGCCGATTTGCTGCTGGGCCTATCCTCAGACAGGCGCATCGGCGCGTATCCGCTGATCCCTGTGCCGGGCACGTCACAAACGTCGCAGCGCGAAGAACGAAATGAGGCGAACACCTGCTGTGAGCAGCTCAACTTCCCAGTTCGGACAGAACCAGTGGCTAGTCGACGAGATGTATCAGAAGTTCAAACAGGATCCATCCTCGGTCGACGAGAGCTGGCACGAGTTCCTGGCCGACTACACGCCTGAGGTGAGTGGTGATTCTGGTAACAGCCAGACCGCCCCCGCACCCGCGCAGGCTGCCGCCCCGGCTCCGGCGGCCGCGCCTTCAGCAGCTCCGGCTGCCGCTGCCCCCGCGGCCCCGAAGACGCCCGCGCCCGCGGCCCCGAAGCCTGCCGCGCCCGCGAAGTCCGCCGCGCCCGCCAAGGTCACCGCGCGCACCCCGCAAACCACCCCGGCGCCCACCTCGAACGCGACGCCGACCTCCGGCCCGAAGCAGGCCGACACCGCCACCGACGAGGCCAAGGTGTTGCGTGGCGCCGCCGCGGCCGTGGCGAAGAACATGGCAGCCTCGCTGGCCATCCCCACCGCGACCAGCGTGCGCGCCATCCCCGCCAAGCTGATGATCGACAACCGTCTGGTCATCAACAACCACCTCGCCCGCACCCGGGGCGGCAAGATCTCCTTCACCCATCTGCTGGGTTACGCCATCGTCCAGGCCGTCAGGGCCTTCCCGAACATGAACCGGCACTACGCCGAGATCGACGGCAAGCCGAACTCGGTCACCCCTGCCCACACCAACCTCGGTCTCGCCATCGACCTGCCCGGCAAGGACGGCAGCCGCTCGCTCGTCGTCGCCGCCATCAAGGGCTGCGAGACGATGACCTTCGGGCAGTTCCACACCGCCTACGAAGACATCGTGCGTCGTGCCCGCGACGGCAAGCTGACCGCCGAGGACTTCTCCGGCGTCACCATCTCGCTGACCAACCCGGGCACCATCGGCACCGTCCACTCGGTGCCCCGCCTGATGAACGGCCAGGGTGCGATCATCGGCGCGGGCGCCATGGAGTACCCGGCCGAGTTCCAGGGCATGAGCGACGAGCGAATCGCGGAATTCGGCGTCGGCAAGCTGATGACGCTCACCTCCACCTACGACCACCGCATCATCCAGGGTGCGGAGTCAGGTGACTTCCTGCGCACCATCCACCAGCTGCTGATTTCCGACGAGTTCTACGACGAGATCTTCCACGGCCTCGGTGTGCCCTATGAGCCGGTCCGCTGGCGCAAGGACATCCGCGAGCGTGGCGTCGACAAGAGCTCGCGCGTGCTGGAGATGATCGCGGCATACCGCAACCGCGGCCACCTGATGGCCGACACCGATCCACTGCGTCTGGTCAAGGACAAGTTCCGCAGCCACCCGGATCTCGATGTCACCCAGCACGGCTTGACCCTGTGGGACTTGGACCGCACGTTCAACGTCGCCGGCTTCCACGGTCAAGAGCAGATGAAGCTGCGCGAGGTGCTCTCCATCCTGCGTGACGCATACTGTCGCCACATCGGTGTGGAGTACACCCACATTCTCGATTCCGAGCAGCTGCAGTGGATCCAGGAACGGGTCGAGCAGAAGCACGTCAAGCCGACTGTCGCGCAACAGAAGTACATCCTGAACCGGCTGAACGCGGCGGAAGCCTTCGAAACCTTTCTGCAGACCAAGTACGTCGGGCAGAAGCGCTTTTCGCTGGAGGGCGCCGAGACGGTCATCCCGATGATGGACGCGGTGATCGACCAGTGCGCCGAGCATTCGCTCGACGAGGTCGTCATCGGCATGCCGCACCGTGGCAGGCTGAACGTGCTCGCCAACATCGTCGGCAAGCCGTACTCGAAGATTTTCACCGAGTTCGAAGGCAACATGAACCCGGCCGGTGCGCACGGCTCGGGCGACGTGAAGTACCACCTCGGTGCGCACGGCACCTACCTGCAGATGTTCGGCGACAACGAGATCGCGGTCTCGCTGACCGCCAACCCCTCGCACCTGGAGGCGGTCGACCCGGTCCTGGAGGGCCTGGTCCGGGCCAAGCAGGACTTGTTGGACAAGGGCGACGGGCCGGAGGGCTACTCGGTCGTACCGCTGATGCTGCACGGTGACGCCGCGTTCGCGGGTCAGGGCGTGGTCGCCGAGACGCTGAACCTGTCGGGTCTGCGTGGCTACCGGGTCGGCGGCACCATCCACATCGTGGTCAACAACCAGATCGGCTTCACCACGGCGCCGGAGAACAGCCGCTCCACCGAATATTCCACGGACATCGCGAAGTTCATCGGTGCGCCGATCTTCCACGTGAACGGTGACGACCCGGAAGCCTGTGACTGGGTGGCCCGCTTGGCGGTGGACTTCAAGCAGAAGTTCCGCAAGGACGTCGTGATCGACATGATCTGCTACCGGCGCCGCGGACACAACGAGGGTGACGACCCGTCGATGACGCAGCCGTACATGTACGACGTCATCGACACCAAGCGCAGCGTCCGCAAGGCGTACACCGAGAGCCTGATCGGCCGTGGTGACATCTCGCTCAAAGAGGCCGAGGACGCCCTGCGCGACTACCAGGGCCAGCTGGAGCGGGTGTTCAACGAGGTCCGCGAGCTGGAGAAGTACACACCGGAGCCGAGCGAATCGGTCGAAGACGACCAGCCGGTGCCCGCGACCGTCGTGACGGCCGTGGACAAGACGATCCTGCAGCGCATCGGTGACGCGTTCCTCCATGTGCCCGAGGGCTTCAACGTGCACCCACGCGTCAAGCCGGTGTTGGAGAAGCGCCGCGAGATGGCCTACGAGGGCAAGGTCGACTGGGCCTTCGCCGAGCTGCTCGCCTTCGGCACATTGATCGATGAGGGTCATGCGGTCCGTTTGACCGGCCAGGACTCCCGGCGTGGCACGTTCACCCAGCGGCACTCGGTGATCATCGACCGCAAGACGGCCGAGGAGTACACCCCGCTGCACAACATCGGCAGCGAGAACCCGGGCTGGTTCGCGGTGCACGACTCGGCGCTGAGCGAATACGCCGCCGTCGGTTTCGAATACGGCTACTCGCTGGGCAACCCCAACGCGCTCGTGTTGTGGGAAGCGCAGTTCGGTGACTTCGTCAACGGAGCCCAGTCGATCATCGACGAGTTCATCTCCTCCGGTGAAGCCAAATGGGGCCAGCTGTCGGATGTCGTGCTGCTGCTGCCGCACGGTCACGAGGGCCAAGGTCCGGACCACACCTCCGGCCGCATCGAGCGCTTCCTGCAGCTGTGCGCGGAGGGTTCGATGACCGTCGCGGTGCCGTCCACCCCGGCGAACTACTTCCACTTGCTGCGCCGCCACGCGCTGGATGGCATCCGCCGTCCGCTGATCGTCTTCACCCCGAAGTCGATGCTGCGCAACAAGGCCGTGGTGTCGGATCTGAAAGACTTCACCGAGAGCAAGTTCCGCTCGGTGTTCGATGAACCTGCCTACGAGCAGGGCATCGGCGACCGCGGCAAGGTGAAGCGGGTCCTGCTGACCAGCGGCAAGCTCTACTACGAGCTGGCCGCGGAGAAGACGAAGCAGAAGCGCGAGGACGTCGCGATCGTGCGGATCGAGCAGCTCTACCCGCTGCCCACCTTCCGCCTGAACGAGTCGCTCGACCGCTACCCCAACGCCACCGACATCGCCTGGGTGCAGGAGGAACCGGCCAACCAGGGTGCTTGGCCCTTCTTCGGCCTCAATCTCCCGGAGGTCCTCCCCGACCGCCTCGGCAAACTGCGCCGCATCTCCCGCCGCGCCATGTCGGCCCCGTCATCGGGTTCGAGCAAGGTACATGCGGTGGAGCAGGCCGAGATCGTCGCGGAAGCGTTCGAACCGACCGCGTAGTTTCCAGACCTGACGCCGGGTCGAATCGCTCTCTTCCCAGAGCGATTCGACCCGGCGTTCGTCCATTTCTCCACGTGCTGGTGAATGAGGTCCAGCGCAACGAATCGGCAGCTACGTCAGCAATCGGATCGGAACGGGAGGCACAGCGGCAGCAAATTCAGTGGAGCCGGTGTTTCCGCGACAGTCGGAGGTGGTCCGACGACCTCGGTGGTCGACACGGGCGATGGTCTCTGCTCTACGGCGTCATCGTGTGGGGTCGAGCAGGCGGCGGCCAACAGCCAGATGGCGCCGATAATGACCGCGATCAACACCGCGGCCGCGATCTGCTGCGGGCGATGGCGGACCGGCCGTGGTTGTCCGCTTGCGCGGCCGGTAATACTCAGGAGAAGTGGGGCGATTCGCCGGCGATCCGCGATACGTGGTCGACGCTCGACGATGGGCGGGGTGGTCGGCCGCCGCAGTGGCCGCGCTTCGGTATTCGACGTGGATCGCGGCGGCAGTCGATGTGGCTCTGGTGGCGGTGTGGGGCGCGAGCGCAATGATGCCGGGTGAGGGTGTAGTGGCCGGTCGGCGTCGGATTCGATCCAGGACGACCACCGGTCTGTGAAGGGCGACGACAACGGAGGCGCCGACTGTGCAGCGGGATCGAGTGCCGGGTCCGACGAAAGGGGATTCGATACCGAGTGTTCTGGTGCGGCGGGCTTCGGCGCGAGAGATTTCGGCGCTGCTGATCCAGTTACGAAGGATTTCGGCGCATAGGATTCGGGCGCACAAGGTTGCGGCTCTGTGGGTTGCGTCCGCGCGGGCCCTACCGTGGATAGGCCCTCCGAGTAATGCGACTCGGGCGCCGACGCCGCCGGACCGTCTTCTGGCACGTCCGCGGTACCGAGCGGCTGCTGATCCGTGAGAGCCGACGGTGGGCGGGCCTCCCACTCTCGGCTTTCCAGACCGGATTGGACTATCGCGCCCGACACCACGGGCTCCGACACCACATGCTCCGAGGTGTCCGGTCCCGAGGCGTCCGATTCGGAGGTGTCCGAATCCGAGGCGTCCGAATCCGAGGTGCCCGGTTCCGAGGCGTCGGATCGCGCCCGCGAGTGTGCCGCGGCGAGCGGCGGACTCGGCCACACTGATGCCGCCTGCTCGTCTTCGTCTGGCATATCATCGATCTCGGCCAGCAGTATCCCGCTGGATTCGTGGAGCTGCGGCGCAATCGGCGCCGTGTCCGACTGCTCGACTGTGGAATGGGCTGGCGGGACGTCCCCATTCGCAGGCACACCGGAGGCGTTCGAGATTTCGGATGAAGGCGTGTCATCGACCGGACGAGGCTCGCGCGTTGCGCTTTCGAACGTCGGCAACGCTGTCCCGGCACGCAGCTTCCGCTCCAGCGGAAAGCCATCCGCTACCAGCTCTTCGAGGGTCACCTGATCGGCTAGGTTCAAGTCGCCGAGCAGGGCGTACACACGCTCGGCGGTCCAGATGAGCTTTCGGCTCGCGGTGCGGTGGAACCACGCCCGCAGCTCGCGAGGGCTGGCACCGAGCACCACCCCGCAACCGCGCCTGCGTGTTTCGATGTTCAGCGTGATGTTCGAATCTCTGGGCGGCACCACGACGATCAAGCCGTCGACGAAGGCGTCGACGTGGTGCTTGCACACCAATTCCGCTAGATCGACGACGTTGCTCGACACCTGGTCGAACGGGCTGCTGTCGTTGTCGCGCACGGGGATCGGGTCACCCTCGAAGCCGGAGAGCCGCCAGCGCCCGTTGGCTTGCACCGAAAGAACGCCGGTCATGGCTTCCGGCGCGGTCCCCTTCACCTCGACCACGACCGCAGCCCTGGGCGTGATCACGACCAGATCGGTTTCCTGCGCCGCTGTTTTGCCATTGCGGTCTGGTAGGTAGCACCCTGAGATCGCCAGTCCCACAATGACGTATTGCCCGGTCCAGGTCCGCATCCAGTCGAGCACACGCTGCTCGGGTCGGGGCGCCTTCGTATGTTCGTTGATGACCAACATCAGCGGCCACCTCCATCGCGTTCCACACAATCGACCACTACACCGTATTCGGTGCCTAGTCTGGCGAGAACCCGAGAGGCACTGTAAGAGCATGGTATTGGCAGCACTAAGGCATGCCGCGTCCGGCAAGAAGGCGGAGGGGCGGTGATGGTCTGCGGATCTACCCAACACATGGACCATCGTCCGACCACCGTCGCTGACGTACTCAGTGCTGCCCATCTCGTCCTAAGACAGCCATCCATCGTCGGCAAGGCCATGTTGTGCTGTCTTCGGCTATCCGGCGACCCATGCCGCGCATTTTCCGGGCAGCCACCCGTAGACAGCGTTGTGACGAAACACGAACGTCCGCATCACCTCTCGGGATTCGCGCCGATGGCCTGCTCGACCGCGCGCCACCTCGAGCGTCTCGCTACCCAGTTTGCGTCCGTAGTTATCACGCACACGGGGATTCTGCCCGAGCGAAATAGAATTCGGGGACTCATCCGACATGCCGCGAATTACTTACGCACTACTCAGGTATCCTTCCTGCCATGCGGAGGCAATCAGGAACCGCGATTATGCATAGACAGTAAGCGAAGACATGTCCGCATCATCCTCAAGGCTGGTAGTACTCATTAGAGCTTGCGACTGGACGCTCGATCGAATACGCACGACTCGGTACCAGCGAGTGGCTCATTTCGTGGAGAATCGAAGAAATTCGACTGTGTTATAGCTCGTTTTGCAAAAGGGGCATCCATGCCTACAGTAGAATATGGTACGTTGTCCGAGTCGGACAAAAATGACCCTGCAACTGCAATGTTGACGCCGGACCACCCCGGCAACAGCGACGATAACTACCGTCGCAGACGTATCGCTATAGCAATCATGGCAAAGCGTTACAGGCCCGGTGATCCCATACCTGAGATCGATTACAGTCCAGATGATGACGAATGCTGGCGACGGATCAATTCCTCAGTTCATCACGGAGACTGAGCCCGACATGCAAACCACGACAATTCTGGCATCAACATTTCCAGCTGTCGCCGTAGCGTGGTGGACCCTGTTTGCTGCCGAATTGAGAGCGATCGCGCCCATACTGTCGAATATCAGGACCTGATCGTGGATCGAGCGCATCGTAGGCGTCATACCGATTGGACTGGGTGCACGGATCGTCCTGGGCTACTGAGATCGAGCCATCCGGACGCACTGCGCCAAACCTACGGCCCACGTCATCCCGCTCATGGTGAGAAATGTGCTGCGCGGCTGGAGATGTCGATCTACCGACGACGGCCTGTAGCGGTGACCTCGGCTGCACGTGGTCGATCACTCCACTGCGCTGCACGGGTGTTGCACGCCGACAGACTGAATAGACACCGATCTGGACGCGCGCCGCCGTAGCGCTTCGACGTATCTCCGCACGGCGGCCGCCGACAGAGGGTTGCAGCTCAGCCGCGCAGCACGGCCGCCAAAGCCGGGTCAACGGAAAAGGCGATGGCGATCAGCGATTCGACGAGTAGGTCGATGAGTTGCTCGCGGGGGATGGGTTCGGTTCGCAGCCAGGCGAGGGAGGTTTCCTCGACGAAGGCGATCCAGCCGCGCATGGCGAGGGTGAGGCGCGGGCGGTCGGCGTCGCCTACGGGGATGGAAGCCTCGGTAAGGATGATGCCGATGATGGCGTCGCGGGTCTGGTCGGCCAGCGGGGCAAGGTCGGGGCTGACGCTGGTGGGGCCGCGCAGCAGCGCGAGGTACGAGGTGCGGTTCTCACTGACGTATTCGACATAGCGCCCGATCGAGTCGCGCAACATCTCGAAGACGCTCAGGTTGCGGTCCGGGGTGACGCGCTCGAGCAGTTCGGCATTGGCATGCCGCACGATCGCCAGCTGAAAGTCCTGCTTGGTCGGAAAGTAGTGGAAGAGCAGACCGCGGGAGATGCCTGCCTGTTCGGCGATCTCACTGACGGAGATGTCTTCGATGGCTCGATCGCCGAGCAGCCTGGCGCCCAAGGCAATCAGCTGCTCGCGGCGTTCGTCTGGACTCATACGGACCCGTTTGGCGGTTTCCCCGGAACTCCTCCTGCTCACCGGACTATGCTACCGACGCTTACTGAACGCTAGTCAATACTGTTGACTGCCACTCAGCCGAACCGTATCCTCAGATACATGAGTCGCAAGGTTACAGACAAAGTAGTCGCTGACCGGCCCACCCGCCACGCCAAGACGATCATCATCGGCAGTGGGTTCGCGGGTCTGGGTCTGGCCATCCGACTGACCCAGCAGGGTCGCAATGATTACCTTGTGCTGGAACGCGGCAGCGATGTCGGCGGTACCTGGCGCGACAACACCTACCCCGGCGCGGCGTGCGACGTCCCCTCGCACCTGTATTCGTACTCCTTCGAACTCAACCCGGACTGGACGCGGTCGTTCTCCTGCCAAAGCGAGATCCAGCAGTACATCGAGAACGTGTCCACCCGCTACGGCGTGCGCGATAAGCACATCTTCGACTGCGACGTGACCCGGGCCCGCTGGAACAACGACTCCGCGGTGTGGGAGATCGAATCCAGCCAGGGCAGCTTCACCGCGGACACCGTGGTGTCCGCGGTCGGCGCACTGTGCGAGCCCGCGCTGCCGGACATCAAGGGCATCAACGGGTTCGAGGGCGAAATCTTCCACTCCGCGCGGTGGAACCACGACGCCGACCTCACCGGCAAGCGGGTCGCCATCATCGGCACCGGCGCCTCGGCCATCCAGATCGTGCCCGCCATCGCCCCGAAGGTCGGCCGGCTGGACGTCTACCAGCGCACCGCGCCCTGGCTGCTGCCGCGGCTGGACCGCCCGTACACCAAGGCCGAGCGGCTGGCCTTCAGGTACGTGCCCGGCCTACAGCGTCTATCCCGTGCGGCGATCTACGCCGCGCGCGAGACCCAGGTGGTCGGCCTCGCCAAGTTTCCCGCGTTGATGCAGGTGTTCGAGCTGCTCGCGAAGGCGAAGCTGCGGCGGGAGATCCGCGATCCCGAGCTACGCGCCAAAGTCACGCCGAACTTCCGGATCGGCTGCAAGCGCATGCTGATTTCCAACGACTACTATCCGACGCTGGCCCGGCCCAACGTGGATGTGATCACCGACGGCATCGCCGAGGTCCGCAAGAACTCGATCGTCACCAAGGACGGCACCGCGCGGGAGATCGACGCCCTGATCGTCGCGACCGGCTTCCACGTCACCGACTCGCCGACCTACAACACGATCGCAGGCCGCGATGGTCGCACCCTGTCGGAGGTCTTCGACGAGATCGGCCAGCAGGGCTACAAGGGCAGCACGATCGCCAACTTCCCCAATATGTTCTTCCTACTCGGCCCGAACGTCGGCCTCGGGCACACGTCGATGGTGTACATGATCGAATCGCAGATCAACTACGTCGCCGACGCGCTGGCCACCATCGACCGAATGGGACTTCGGACCGTTGAGGTCCGCCGCGATATGCAGGATGCTTACAACAAGGACCTGCAGCAGAAGCTGTCCGGCAGCGTCTGGGTGACCGGCGGCTGCTCCAGCTGGTACCTGGACAAGCACGGCAACAACACCACACTGTGGCCTGACTTCACCTTCGAATTCCGCAGGCGGACCAAGAGATTCGACGTGGCCGCTTACGACGTATCCCTCTCCCGAGCCGACCTGAAAGCGGTAGCACAGTGAGCAATGACGCTTACTTCAAAAACAAAGTCTGTGTGATCACCGGAGCAGGCTCCGGTATCGGTCGCGCGCTGGCCGAGAATCTCGCCGCGCGCGGCGCAAAACTGGCTCTGTCCGATATCGACACCGAGGGCCTCGCCGAGACAACGCGCCGTTGCGAACAGCTCGGCGCCGAAGTCGAATCCGACCGGCTGAACGTGGTCGAGCGCGAAGCGGTACTGCACTACGCCGACACGGTGAAGGCGCGCTTCGGCACGGTGCACCAGGTCTACAACAACGCGGGCATCGCCCACCACGGCGAAGTGATCCGTTCGAAATTCAAAGACTTCGAGCGCGTCATGGACGTCGACTTCTGGGGTGTCGTCAACGGCACCAAGGCGTTCCTGCCGATGGTCATCGAATCCGGCGACGGCCACATCGTCAACGTGTCCAGCCTGTTCGGCCTGATCGCGGTTCCCGGCCAGAGCGCATACAACGCGGCCAAGTTCGCGGTGCGCGGCTTCACCGAGTCGCTGCGCCAGGAAATGCTGGTCGCCCGGCACCCGGTCAAGGTGACCTGTGTGCACCCCGGCGGCATCAAGACGGCAGTGGCGCGCAACGCCACCTACGCCGAAGGCATCGACAGCACGTCGGCCGCCTCGATGTTCGACAAGAAGTTGGCCATCCACACCGCGGAGATGGCCGCGCAGGCCATCACCGAAGGCGTGCGCAAGGGACAGGGCCGCGTGCTGATCGGCTGGGAGGCCAAGCTGCTCGACGTGTTCGTGCGGGTCACTGCGTCGGGCTACCAGCGCATCGCGGCCGGCGTCGAGCGCCGCTTCCTGCCCTGATCCGGATTCGAGGAACAACAATGCGGGACATCAACCTTCCGCTGCCCGTGGCGCGGGCAGTGCTGAATCCGATCTTTCGGGTCACGCTCAACAAGGGGTTGTCGTTTCCGATGCAACGCCTTCTGCTCGACGTGAGCTCGCGGGCGCAGCCGGTGCCCGAGGGCAGCGTCGTGCGAACGCTGCGTCTCGGCGGCAGGCCGGCGGAGCGGATCACCGGCGGAGACTTTTCCTCGCGGGGCGCCGTGCTCTACCTGCACGGCGGCGGGTACGTGGTCGGTTCCCTCGCGACGCACCGTTCGCTGGCAGCCCGGCTCGCGCGCGACACCGGCTGCCCGGTCTACGTCCTCGACTACCGGCTGGCGCCGGAGTACCCGTTCCCCGCCGCGCTGGACGACGCCGAGGCGGCATTCCTCGAGCTGGTGTCGAGCGCGGGCTACCGCCCAGATCAGATCACCGTTTCCGGTGACTCCGCGGGCGGCGGACTCTCGCTGGCGTTGGCGCAGCGTCTGATCGCGCGGCACGGGCACACTCCCGCCGCGCTCGGCCTGATCGCGCCGTGGGGAGACCCCAACCTGATCCCCGACCGCGAGCGTGATCTGGTGATCAACAAACCGTGGTCGCGCGCGTGCGCGGCCGCGTATCTGGGTGCCGGGGACGCGACCGATCCCGGCTACGCCCCGCTGACCGGTGAGCTGCGCGGCCTGCCGCCGACCTATGTGCAGGTCGACGTCAGCGAGCTGCTGCACGGGCAGTGCGTCGACCTGGTCGCCGCACTGCGGGCCGCGGGCGTACAGGTCCGCTTCACCGAGAGCGCGGGCCTCTGGCACGTCGCGCAGTTACAGGCAGCGCTGGTGGCGCCCGCTGCCGCCGCGTTGCGCGAACTCGCCGAGTTCCTTCGCGAAGCGATCCAGCCAGCGGACCTGCGCGACCTAGGATGAATATGGAGCGTATCCATTCTCCACTATCGGGTACGGATCCATTTTCGGTGGTTGTCACCACGGCCCCGGCACGGGTGTCGTAGATTACTGACGAGTAAACACACGTGGAAGGGCACTGATGCGAGAGTTCGAAGTCCCGGCTTCATTCACCATTCCGGACGACGCGAACAATTCCGATAATGTCTTCCGCTTCGGCGAACAGACACCGAACGCGGTGCTGTTCAACGTACCGAACGGCAGTGGCGGCTGGCGGGACGTGACGGCCGCGGAATTCGCGAAAACCGTTACCGGCGTGGCGAAGGGCCTGATCGCCTCCGGCGTCGAACTCGGCGAGCGCGTCGCCATCATGGCCCCGACCCGGTACGAGTGGGCCGTGCTCGACTTCGCCATCTGGGCCGCGGGCGGATGCACTGTCGCTATCTACGACAGCTCCGCTGCCGAGCAGGCCAAGTGGATCCTGCAGGACTCCGCGACCAAGTTGCTCGTCCTGGACAACGACAAGCACCGCAAGGTCATCGACGAGATCGAACCCGGGTCGCTTCCCGACCTGCAGGAGATCATGCAGATCGACAAGGGCGCGCTCGACGACCTGACCAAGCGAGGCGCCGAGCTGGACGACCAAGCGGTGCACGATCGCCGCGCTCAGGTCAACGCCGCGTCGCCGGCCACCCTGATCTATACCTCCGGCACCACCGGCAGGCCCAAGGGCGTCATGCTCTCGCACGCCAACCTCTACGCCGAGTCCGTAGCCGGCCGGATCGCGCTGGGCAAGTACATCGCCGAGGGTAAGAAGACCCTCGCGTTCCTCCCGCTGGCGCACGTCTTCGCGCGCGGCCTGGCGTTGGCCGCGTTCGACGCCAAGGTGATCGTCGCGCACACCGCCGACTGGTCCACACTGGTCGAGCAGTTCGGCAGTTACCGGCCGCACTTCATCGTCTCGGTGCCGCGCGTCTTCGAGAAGGTGTTCAACAGCGCCAGGCAGAAGGCGCACGACGGCGGCAAGGGCAAGATCTTCGACGCCGCCGCGGACACCGCCATCGCGTGGAGCGAGTCGATCGACAACGGCGGCCCCGGTCTCGTGCTCAGGCTGAAGCACGCGCTGTTCGACAAGCTGGTCTACAGCAAGCTGCGGGCCGTGCTCGGCGGCCAGTGCGAGGCGACTATGTCCGGCGGGGGCCCGCTCGGCGCGCGCCTCGGCCATTTCTTCCGCGGCGCCGGCTTGAACATCTTCGAGGGCTACGGCCTCACCGAGACCACCGCGGCCGTCGCCGCGAACACTCCGGATTACAACCGGATCGGCACGGTCGGACGCCCGTTGGAGGGCCACGCCGCCAAGATCGCCGAAGACGGCGAGCTGCTGCTTCGCGGCCCGGTGGTGTTCAATGGCTACTGGGGCAATGCCGGGGCAACCGAGGAAGCGTTCGAGGACGGCTGGTTCAAGACCGGTGACCTGGGTGCGATCGATGCGGACGGCTTCATTACGATCACCGGCCGCAAAAAGGAGATCATCGTCACCGCCGGTGGCAAGAATGTCTCCCCGGCACTGCTCGAGGACTCGCTGCGGTCTCACCCGCTGATCAGCCAGGTGATGGTGGTCGGGGACGGCCAGCCGTTCATCGGTGCGCTGATCACCCTCGACCCGGAGTCGCTGTCCGGCTGGAAGGAGCGCAACAACCTGCCCGCCGACACCCCCATCGAGAAACTCATCGAGAACCAAGACTTGGTCGCCGAGATCAACGCCGCGGTGGCCGAGACGAACAAGAAAGTCTCGCACGCCGAGCAGATCAAGAAGATCCGCATCCTGCCGATCGACTGGACCCAGGAGACCGGCGAGCTCACCCCGAAGATGTCGCTCAAGCGTGCGATCGTCATGAAGCAACACGCTGAGGACGTGGCGAACCTCTACGGCTGACCCAGCAAGGCGCTGTCCGCATGTTGCGCGGGCAGCGCCTTCCTCCTTTCCGGACCTCGGGACCGCGCTGGGTGGAGCCGGACACATCGCCGAGGCCCGGCAGTAGGCTCGAGCTCATGGCCGATCTGCGACTGCGGGTGGTGGCCGGAACCGTCTCGGCGGGGCTGACGCTCGGCGTTGCCGAACTGCTCGCGGCGTTTTCGGGGGCCGGGAGCGCCCCGCTCGACGCCCTCGGCTCCGTCGTGATCGATCACTCGCCCGACGGCCTACGCGAGTGGGCTATCGATACCTTCGGGACCAACGACAAGTCAGTGCTGTACCTGATCATGGGCGTTGTTGCCCTGGTCGTCGCCGGGCTGGCGGGAGCGGTCGAACGCCCGACCCGTGCCGTGGGCTCTTTGTTGCTCACCGCCGTCGGAGTAATCGCCGCCAGCGCGGCGGTGGCCCGCACCAGCATCGCCGGTGCGCTACCGACGGTCGTCGGTGTCGCCGTCGGTATCTATACCCTGCGGGTGCTGACTCATCGGATCGAGAGGATGTCCGAGGCCGAAAGGTCTTCTACGTTCGAGCGGCGAGAACGCGGAATACAGGACGGGGAAAGCGAATCCGGCAAGCTGAACGACGAAGCCACGCCCGTCGGCGCTGCGCCGGTCCCGTCCGCGTCATCCGCGACGGCGGTCGGCCCGACGCTCCGGGGCGCCGCCCCGGAGCGTCGGCAGGTTTTGCAGGGTCTGCTGGTGGCGGGCGGTTCGGCCGTGGTGACCGGGTTCGGCGGGCGGCTCCTAGGTGCCCGGCGGCGAGATGTGTCCGGTGAACGGGCCGCGGTGCGGCTGCCGGAGCCGAGCGCTCCCGCGCAGCCTCTAGCGCCTGGCGTGGATCTGCGTGTTCCCGGGCTGACGCCATACCTGACCGCGAACGATGACTTCTACCGGATCGACACCGCGCTGATCGTGCCCCAGGTGTCCAAGGATTCCTGGTCACTGCGCATCCACGGCATGGTGGACCGCGAACTCGAGCTCACCTGGGCGGATCTGGCCAATCGGCCGGTGGAGGAACGTCTGGTCACCCTGGCCTGTGTGTCGAACCCGGTCGGCGGCGACCTGATCGGCAACGCCCGCTGGCTCGGCTACCGTCTGGACCGGTTGCTCGCCGAGGCGGGACCGCACGCAGACGCCGATATGGTGCTCTCGCACAGCACCGACGGCTGGACTGCGGGTACTCCGTTGTCGGTGCTCACCGACGGACGCGACGCTCTGCTTGCCGTCGGCATGAACGGAGAACCACTTCCGGTGCGACACGGCTACCCCGCCCGCCTGGTCGTCCCGGGTCTCTACGGCTACGTCTCGGCCACCAAATGGGTGACCGAACTGGAAGTCACCCGCTTCGACCGCGCCACCGCCTACTGGACCCGCCGCGGCTGGTCGGCCCTCGGCCCGATCAAGACCGGCACCCGCATCGACACCCCGCGCGTCCGCGGTCGCATCGAGCCGGGCCGCAGCCCCATCGCCGGTGTCGCTTGGGCACAGCATCGCGGCATCCGCGGCGTGGAGGTGCAGATCGACAACGGCGCGTGGCAGCAGGCCCGCCTAGCCGGCGAACAATCCGTCGACACCTGGCGACAGTGGGTCTTCGACTGGGATGCCACCGCGGGCCCGCACACCATCCGCGCCCGCGCCACCGACGGCACCGGCGAAATCCAGACCGCCGAGCGCCGCGACGTGGTCCCCGACGGCGCCACCGGCTATCCCGCGGTCACGATCCAGGTCGGCTGAGCTGATCATCGGCCGGTGTCCGCCGGTTCCTCAACCCCGGACACCACGGGGCGAGGGCCCCCATTGGCCACCCCGTTCGGTGCGCCCCAGCGAGAAGTGAGCTCGTTGTCGATGCCGAACTGGTCGAGAACCCGCGCGACGATGTGCATGACAAGGTCATCTACCGACTGTGGGAGGTTGTAGAAGGCCGGAACGGGTGGCACCACCGACGCTCCCGCATCACTGAGGGAAAGCATGTTTCGCAGATGGATGGAGCTGAGCGGTGTTTCCCGGGGCACGATCACGAGCCTCCGCCGTTCCTTGATCGTCACGTCGGCTGCCCGCGCGATCAAGTTCTCCGACAGACCATGAGCGATCGCGGCCAGGGTATTCATACTGCAGGGAGCGATGATCATCCCGTCGGTTCGGAACGAACCGCTCGATATCGGTGCTGCTTGGTTCGAATGCTGGTAGTGCCGGTGGGCGAGAGCCAACACATCTGGTACGGAGTAGTCGGTCTCGATCCGGATCGTGCGCTTCGCCCACTCGCTGAGTACCAGATGCACCTCGACCTCGAGGGCCCGCAGCGCCTCGAGCAGGCGGATCCCGATGATGGCTCCCGTTGCCCCGGTCATCGCGACGATCAGTCGCTGCTCGCGCATCACCGCTGTCCGTAACCGTATTCAGCCCAGCGATCGAGAACGAGTCGCTGAATGTCTTCGGTCCAGCCGTCCGCGAAGTCGACTACCCGGGTGTGTTTGTGCCGGTACTCCGAAGTCCAGTTGGTGGGGAAGGTGGCATCCATGATCCACGCACTGTTCTCCCACATGCTTCGCTCTTCTGGCGTCAGGTGTGGCAAGAGCGGGTTCGTCACGGGAAGCCTCCGGACCACTTCGAAACGGTCCGGGTGCAACCGGGTCGCGATCGCCCACCAAACTTGGTCCATGTCAGTGATGTCGACGTCCTCGTCCACCAGGACCAAACCCGAGGAGAACATCCGGTAACCCGAGAACACCGAGGCGAAGACACGCTTTGCGAGACCAGGACGTGCCTTGGCTGAAACTACGGTGACAATCGGTGGAGACGGCAGGAAGACGGAGGCACCCGGCACACCGGCGGCTTCCAGCCGGCTCTTGATCAAGGCGCTGACCATCAGTGACATCGGCGTTCCGTTGTCGTCGTACGGCTTGCTCGGATTAGCCATCGTGAAGATCGGATTTGCTCGGTGGGTGATGCACGAGACTCTGGCGACCGGACTCAGACCGCTGTGCGCGGCGTGACCGGTGTACTCGCCGAACGGTCCTTCCATGGCGAGATCGCCGGGATGCACTTCCGCCTCGATGACGAACTCCGCGGTCGCCGGGACCAGAAGATCACTTGTTTCACACTCGACGAGGGAAACCGGGGATCCTTTCAGCGCGCCCGCCATAGCGGACTCACTCACCCCTTTCTCGAATGGCGTCATCGCTGCCAGGCTGGAGTGCGGATCGGCGCCGATCACAACGGCGATGGGCATGGGCTTGCCGGCAGACTTGTACCTTTCCAGAATCCCGCCGCCGTGTTGCTCGCTCGGCAGCAGCAGGATGCCGAAGCTGCGCTCGTCGTGCAGCATGCACCGATATGTGCCCCAGTTCGTCCAACCGGTGTCCGGATCCTTGGTCACAACGATGCAAGACGTCCCAAGATAGCGTCCGCCGTCGATCGACTTGATCCACGGCACTGGCAGATTCAGTAGGTTGGCGTCATCCCCCAGGTGGATTGTCTCCTTGCAGGGGGCGGAACCGCGGTCGACGACCACCGGCTCGACTGGCCTGCTCAGCTTCGTCCGAATCGACTCGATCAGCTCCAGCGGGTGAGTATCTATGGGATGTTCGAGTGCAGTCGCCACCCGACCGAACAATGAAGACGAGTCCGGCCCCATTGCCACCCCGAGGACGCGGTGCCCCGGATATCCCTTGATATTCTCGAAAAGCGGTGCAGGCGCCCGTCGTTCACAAGCCAGCCGCGTGATGGCACCGAGCTCTTGGTTCCAGTCGACCTCAGCGGTGATCCGGAGCAGCTGCTGTCGCCGTTCGAGCTGCTCGATGTAGTCCCGTAGATCTTCCATGTCGTCCTTCCGTCCGAGGCGGACCGATGATGATGCCGCGATGGCGACGAAGAGCGAGCGGAGGAATCAACGCCCGCCGGTAACGGGCATGTGGATGGCAGCCCTTAATTGTTGGTCGGTAACTGGTTGGTATCCAGGAACAGCCCGACGGGTTGCAGATGAGAGGTGAACTGCTCGATGACCTCAGCGCCTGGAGTGGGAGCCAGTTGGTAGCGGCGCAGGATAGCCGCGGTGGACAAGGTGGCGACCGCGTGTACCCAATGAGTTCCCTTGCAGTAACTGGTGCCCAATGAGAACGGCAGGAATGCATTAGCGGGTCCAGCCAGGTCCGGGTCGGCCCAGCGCTCCGGCCGGAAAGCATCGGGGTCGAGGTAGTTGGCAGGATCCCGTTGGATGGGGTACACGGCGATGCGAACCTGCATCCCCGGCTCCAGGTGTTGGTCGCCGATGTCGACCGCCTGGCACGCGACCCACCCTTGGATCCATGCGGTCGGGTAGAGACGCAGAGTCTCGTCCATGGCGTGGCCGGTGGAAATCAGCTCGGCCGGGTTGAGCACTTCGGGCGTCCCGGTCCTACCGAGAACAGCGAAGGCTTCCTGGCGGAGCCGACTCTGATGGTCAGGGTGCTTTGCTAGTTCGTGCAGCATCCACGCGGTGACGAGGCCGGGCCCGGTCTCCACTCGCCACAGGGCATGTGCCACCGCGAAGACCACGCTGCGCAGATCGGTTTGGCCACGTTTGTGGGCGGCGGCCAGCAGAGTCGACAACAGATCGGGACTGTCGACGTCGACACCGCCGCGTCGCCGGTCGACGGCCCGCTGAACGCGGGACCCGATTTCGGCCGCGGCCTGTGCAAAACGGGCCTTCGCATCGGAGTCACCGGGTTGGCCGACGCCACGCACGACACCGGGAGCGGCCGCGCGCATGGTGGTGTGCAGACCAGTCACCAGATCGGCGTCAGGTCCCAGGCAGAGCAATGCTGCCAGCCGGGAGCTGAGTTCCAGCGCGCCCTCCAGGGCAGGCCAACCAGTTGCCGCCGGTGGATGAGCGTCGAGGGCCTCATCGGCCGCGGCCAGCATCGCCGGGGCGAGCTTGCGCACAGAGGCACCCGTCCACGCCGGCGTCATCCACGATTGCACGGTCGCTCGGCCTGGCGGCAGCTCGGTCGATGTCCGCGCGCCGCCGGAGCCATCAGCCGTGTCGACGTAAAACCTGCTCGGAAGAATGTAGGTGCCCCGAGGAGCGCGCAGTACCTCCTCGGCGAGGGCGGCATCGACGATCACCAACGTGGAGGCGTCGTACCACCAACAGCGTGGCAACGGGCGGGTCTCCGGAGCGCGCAGCAGAGAAATCCACCCGCGCTCCCGACGACCCGCCTCCGCGCTCGAGGTGTCCACTAGCAACACCTATTCGACAAAGTAGCTATGATCTGACCGATCAGTCGTGGCTGACCGAGTCCTCGACGAACAATCCTTCCGGTACCCCGGGGCCGTCGGTCACTCCCCACCCGTACTCCCACGTGGGAAGCTCCGTGCGCTCAACAGCCTCAGCCGACACAGCATCCATGATCTTGTCCTCCGTCCTAGCAAACCACCCCAGGTGAATGTTGCTACGTGGCAGCTTCGTTCACATATCACACGTTATCGTGATGGGGGCCTACAGGGTATCGCGACTGTCGCCCCCCTACAACTTTTACTTTTTTGAACCACTTGCCAGGACCTGGGACTCGGCTTCGGCCGTCCACGAGAACACCCAGCAGTCGCTCGACTGCACTTGATCAGCCCCGGGCCTGGGAGGCGCCCGGATGGCGGCAGAGTGGCGAAATAAGGGCTTTACCTGCGATTTCGGTCTACCCTATCGGGCCGGGCCGGCCGCGTGCGGTAGCGATCTTGGTTACCGTGCCGGTCCGTTCCGAAAGTCCTTGCGGTGCCTGCGTTGTCATCGTCTCCCGACCTCCTCGCCGATACCGAGCCGGGCCATGCCCGAGGAGAGGCGGACAACGATCCCGCACTGAACCGCTGATTCCTGCGTGGTTGCTGGAAGTATTGAAGACGCTCGGCGATCCGCCCGAGCAGCGTGGAATCCGCAATCGGGCCGGGCACCGCGCCGGCCCTGGTGCTCGGCGACGCGACCGGCGCGCGGTCGTTCGCCGCGATCACCCAGTGGGCTCCTGACGCGCCTGTGAGCGTCATGGTGCAGCTGCGTCCGACTGGCCGAACGCCGTCGGATGCGACGATCCGCAGGCTGCTACACCAGGTTCCGCGACCCCCTCGACAAGGTGGGTGATGTGTGGATGTGGCTGCGCACCAGCATTATCCGGCGACAGAGGGACGATCGGGTTCGACGGCAAGACCATGCTCGGCACACGTGACACCACGGAACCTGATGCATCCGACAGCCGAGCTGTGCCAGCATGCCGGTCGCGTTCCTACAGATTTCCGTCGGCGCAAACCAGCGAAATAGGTCGTTTGAAGGTGCTTTTGACATGTTTGTACATCACCGGCGCGGTGATCACCCCGATTCCGTGCACTACCAGCGCGACACCACTCGGATGATCACCGACGGCGGTGACCACTACATCGCAGCATCAAGTCTGATCGACACAACGTCCATCAGCGCGTCAAAGCTTCGTCCTGGAAGGGCATTTCGCTGCTGGTGATCTCGGCCGAACACGGTCACGGTCGGCGGACACCCCACACTCTGACGGCGACGGACATCTCCGAGGGCATCGGGTCCCTGGTGCGGCACAGGTGCTGCGACTGACCCGCACCCGTCCGCGGCGCAAGCCCGGCAAACGGATCCGTGAAACCGTCTACACCGCCACCAGCCGCATTGTCGCCGACACACCCCCGCCCAGGTCGCCAAATAGTTGCAGGGAATTGGAAGATCGAGGATCAGCCGCACTGGGTCCGCATGGTTTCCTTCGATGAGGGCCGCTGGCGAATCCGCACCGGTCCACTCCCGCACGGGATGGCTCTCTCCGCGACATCGCCATCGACCTACTCCGGCTGGTCGGGCACACTGATATCACCGCCGCGCCGCGACACCACACCCACGAGTTCGACCGGCCCGTCGAATTACCGCTCACCTGCCGACCCTGGGATCGCCCCTGGACTCGACCACCTTCGGGTGTAAAGATCCCTGGTAACGAAACGCTCACAAGATAGCGCAGAGGGACACCAGGAGATACATGTGAACCTATTGGACGACGCTCGTGAAATGGGTCCCGAACTTCGGCATCTACGCCGAGAAATACACCGCGACCCGGAGGTCGGCCTCTCTTTACCGAATACCAGAGAGAAAGTTCTCAAAGCTTTGGATGGCGTTCCTGTGGAAATATCGACCGGGATCGAGAGTACCTCGATCACGGCAGTACTTCGCGGAACAGCCGAGTCTCCGTCTGATGGTGAGCGAAGCACAGTCCTCTTGCGCGGTGACATGGATGCGCTACCAATTCGCGAGCAGTCCGGTGAAGACTTCGCTGCGACGAACGGCGCGATGCACGCCTGTGGCCACGATCTGCATACCACCGCGTTGGTAGGCGCCGCGCACCTACTGGCCGCACAGAGAAACCGGCTCTCGGGCGACGTGGTATTCATGTTTCAACCCGGCGAAGAAGGGTGGAACGGCGCCGAGACAATGATCCGAGAAGGAGTGCTCGATGCCGCGGGACGACGGGCCGACCATGCCTACGCTATTCACGTCTCGGCTAGCCAGTCTCCCAACGGTCTGGTGGTCAGCCGTCCCGGAGTAGTGCTGGCCGCTGCTTATACGCTCGAGGTTACGGTCTCCGGCCCGGGTGGACACGGTGCGATGCCGGACAAGACAAGGGACCCGATCACCGCGATTGCCGAGATGATCGGCGCGCTGCAGACTGCGGTTACCCGGAATTTCAACGTATTCGATCCAGTCATACTTACGGTCGGCACGTTACATGCGGGTACTCGTCACAACATCATCCCAGAGGTCGCATCATTCGAAGCGACCGTCCGCACGTTCTCCTCTGATTCAGAGCCCAGATTACGAGAGATATTCACCCGCTGTCTCAAAGGTCTGGCTATGGCGCATGATGTCGATATCGACATTCGGTTCGAACCAGAGTTCTCGGCAACAGTCAACGACTCCGGTGAGGTCGAGTTCACCGCTGATGTGGTCCGAGAACTACTGGGAGAGCGGCGTTATGCCACAGCGCCGCACCCGATCAACGCATCGGAGGACTTCTCCTTGGTACTGGATGCCGTGCCCGGTGCAATGCTACTGTTCGGCGCTTGTCCGCCGGACGCGGATCCCGATCGTGCACCGGGAAACCATTCTCCATCGGCCCGATTCGATGACGCAATACTGCCGGAGGTTGCCGCGTTGTTATCAGGGTTTGCCATGGGTCGATTGACCGAGTAGTGAGTTCGAGCTCGTCGCCACAACGGTTGGCGACCGTCGTGCGCCAGCGGCCCGCTCGACGGCCCATCCGAAGGTCCCCAGAGAAGCGGATCATGTGCCTGGGGACACCCGGGACCTACAACGCGTGCTCGTCCAACCAGGCGCGTGCGACCTCGCCCGGCGCGGCACCATCGTCCCGGACCCGACGGATCATGACGGCCAGGTCCTCCGTCCGCAGCTCGCCCGCGACATAATTCAGCTTCTTGATCTGCCGCTGGTCGAGCAGTCCCTTGCGGAACAGCGGCAGCACGTTCTCGGCGCGCAGTGCGTAGTCGTCGTCGGACAGAGCGGCGAGCCCGTCGGTGGCGCCGGGAGCGAGTTCGGGTGGACCGGTCAGCAAACCGACTTGAATCTGCCCGTCCAGCAATGCCCTTCGCAGCGCGGCCGAATCCGGAAACGCCGCGGTCGCCGCGAAGTCGCATCCGGTGACCCGATCGAGTCCGGCCGGCAGCGGCAGCAGTCCGGGGGCGGACGCCACGCCGACGGTCAGCTCACCGCAGCGCGGTGCCAGATCGTCGACGGATCGCACGTTGTCACGCGCCGCGGCCTGCTCGGTCAATAGCACCCGTGGCCGCAGATCGGCACCGTCTGCGACATCGGAAACCAGTAGTCCCTCGGGCAGCGCGGCACTCAGCGCGCTCGCCACCTTCGCGGGCAGGCGATCGGCCGCATGCTCGTCGAGATGGGCGAGCAACGCGCCGGTGTGCTCCCCCACCACATCGACCCGCCCCGCGTCGAGCGCGGCGAGGTGATCCGAGCGACCACCCAGACGCGATTCGACCGCGGTCCGCGCGCCTGTGCGCGCCAGCGCGCCCGCATAGATTTCGGCGAGCAAGGCGGACTCCACCGAGTCGCCTGCGCCGACCGTGATCAGCCGCCCCGAATCGTCGTTCCCGCAGGATACGACCAGCGCGACGGCCGCGACCACCAGAAATTGCGCGACCATCCGTACCGACGTGGCCAACATCATACGGCGACACCAACTCTCCGACGGACCGACTCAGCCAACAGGAACACCCGGAAGCGGGCAGTATGGACACCCTGAATGTACCGGTGGACGCACGGCCTCCAGACCGCGCACCGCCCGCCATGCCGGAAGGACTCCCGTGAAATCCACCCGCACCACCGATGCCGCCAGGCACGGGCGCTCCGCGCTGCGCATCGTGTTGCGCGCCTCGCGCGTCCTTGCTGCCGCCGCCGCCCTCGCCGTCGCGATGATCCTGTCCTCCTGTGGCAATTCCGATCCGCTCGGGGCCAAGGGCAGCTGCGAAGGCGAAGGCCTGATCGTCGGCTCAGCGAACTTCCCGGAGTCCGAGACCATCGCCAACGTGTACGCGGAGGTGTTGCGGGTGAACGGATTCACCGTGGACACCAAGCTCAACATCGGCAGCCGGGAGGCATATATCCCCGCGCTGCGGCAGTGCGCCATCTCGGTGATCCCCGAGTACACCGGCAACCTGCTCCAGTACCTGGACGAGAACGCGACGGCGACCACCGCCGCCGACGTGGACAGCGCGCTCGGCAAGGCGATCGGCTCCGACCTGGCCATCGGCACCCCTGCCCCTGGCGAGGACTCCGACGCGGTCGTCGTCACCCGCGCCACCGCCCAGCGCTGGAACCTGCGCACTATCGCGGATCTGGCCGCGCATTCGGCCGAGGTGAAGTTCGGCGCGCCCGCCGAATTCCAGGAGCGCCCGGTCGGTCTGCCCGGCCTGAAGAAGAACTACGGCCTCGACATCGCCGCGAACAACTTCGTGCCGATCGCCGACGGCGGCGGGCCCGCCACGGTGCGCGCACTGGTGGACGGGCAGGTGACCGCCGCCAATATCTTCACCACCTCGCCCGCCATCGTGCAGAACGACCTGGTGGTCTTGGCGGATCCGAAGCACAACTTCCCGGCGCAGAACATCGTCCCGCTGGTCAACGCGGCCAAGAAGTCGGACAAGGCGCTCGCCGCACTGAATGCGGCGTCGGCCGCGCTGACCACCGCCGAGCTGATCAAGCTGAACGACGCGGTCTCGGGCCCCAGCAAGACCGAGCCCAAGGCCGCGGCCGTGGCCTGGGTGGCTGCCCAGGGGCTGAACAGGCCGAACGGATAGGAGAAACAGCGTTGTCCGATATCGAGTTCTCCGGTATCAGCAAGACCTATCCGGATGGCACGCATGCCGTCACCGACCTCGATCTGCGCATCGAATCGGGTTCGTTCACCGTGTTCGTCGGTCCGTCCGGCTGCGGCAAGACCACCTCCATGCGGATGATCAACCGGATGATCACCCCCAGCTCAGGCACGATCACCGTGGCCGGACAAGATATTTCGACGGTCGATCCGGTCCGGCTGCGCCTCGGCATCGGGTACGTGATCCAAAGCGGCGGGCTGCTGCCGCACCGCACGGTCCTCGACAACGTGGCCACCGTTCCGGTGCTGCGCGGCGACTCGCGCCGCGCTGCCCGGTCCACGGCCCTCGAGGTGCTGGACCGGGTCGGTCTGGACCGGTCACTGGCCGGGCGGTATCCGGCGCAGCTGTCCGGCGGTCAGCAGCAACGCGTCGGCGTGGCGCGCGCGCTGGCCGCCGACCCGCCGGTTCTGCTGATGGACGAGCCGTTCAGCGCGGTCGACCCGGTGGTGCGTGCCGAATTGCAAGTCGAAATGCAAAGACTGCAAGCCGAACTGCACAAGACCATCGTGTTCGTCACACACGACATCGACGAGGCGATCACCCTCGGCGACCGGGTAGCGGTGTTCGGCCGCGGCGGAGTGTTACAGCAACACGACCCTCCGCGGCATCTGCTCGCCCAGCCCGCCACCGATTTCGTCGCCGATTTCGTCGGTCGCGACCGCGGGTATCGCGGCTTGTCCTTCCGCATCGCCAACGACGTGCCGCTGCAGGAGATCCGGACGGCGGTGGCCGACGAGGTGAGTACGCTACGGCTGGACCGCGGGGATTGGGTGCTGGTGGTCGACGCGACCAGCAAGCCGATCGGCTGGGTGGACGTGACCGGCGTCGAGGCGCTGCGCTCCGGACGTTCGCTCGCCGACAGCATGTCCGCGGGCGGCTCGCTGTTCACCCCAGCCGGCGACCTGCGCCAAGCGCTGGACGCCGCGATCTCCTCTCCATCCGGAATCGGGGTCGCGGTGGACGATGCGGGGGCAGTCCGCGGCGGCGTACTGGCCACCGAGGTGGTGCGGCAGTTGGCGAACCAGCGCGCGGACGAGGACACCGAACGCAACCGACACTTCTTCGAACAGGAAGCGCGGTGAGCGGCGGCCGGATGCCCGAGATCCGGAGGACGGCATGAAGTATCTCGTCGACAACTTCTCGGAGATCATGGGTTTCACCGGAACCCATCTGTATCTCGCGCTGGTGCCGCTGCTGCTGGGGTTGGTGATCGCGATTCCGGTCGGCGCACTGGTGCGCCGCGTGTCGTTGCTGCGGCGGGTCACGGTGACCGTGGCGAGCCTGGCCTACACCATCCCCTCGTTGGCGCTGTTCGTGATCATCCCCCCGCTGGTGGGAATTTCGGCCATCGATCCGCTGAACGTGATCATCGCGCTCACCATCTACTCGACGGCGCTGCTGGTGATCGCCGTCCCCGCCGCCCTGGATTCGGTGCCCGCCACCGTGCTCGACGCGGCCGACGCGGTCGGCTTCGGCTCGCTGCGGCGCACACTCACCGTCGACATGCCACTGGCCGTCCCGGTGTTCGTGTCCAGCCTGCGGGTGGTGGTGGTCACCAACATCGCCATGGTGTCGGTCGGCGCGCTGATCGGCGTCGGTGGGCTCGGCAAGCTGTTCACCCAGGGGTATCAGCGCGACTATCCGGACGAGATCATCGCGGGCATCATCGTGACGCTGGCGCTCGCATTGATCGCCGATCGGGTGGTGTATGCGCTCGGACGTTGGTCGACACCGTGGGTGCGCGCCGATGCCAGGACCTCGAACGCGAAAGCCGCTGCCGCATGAATCTTTTCCTCGACGCCTGGCACTACCTCACCGACGGTGCGAACTGGAACGGCCCAGCGGGCATCGGCAGCAGGATCGCTCAGCACCTCTGGTACAGCTTCCTGACCATCGCCATCTCCGCGGTGATCGCGCTCCCGCTCGGCTTGGTCATCGGCCACACCAGGCGGGGAGCGGCGGTGCTGGTCGGCTTCGCCAACGCCATGCGCGCCCTGCCGACACTCGGTCTGCTGACCTTCCTGGTGCTGCTGCTCGGCCTCGGCCTTATCCCGCCCCTGCTGGCACTTATCACGGTCGGCGTACCGCCGCTGCTGGCCGGCGCCTACGCCGGGATCGCCAATGTCCCGGACGATGTCGTGGACGCCTCGCGCGCCATGGGCATGACCGAACGCCAGATCCTGTTCCGCGTGGAAGTGCCCAACGCCCTGCCCATCCTGCTCACCGGTCTGCGTGGCGCCACCCTCCAGGTGGTCGCCACCGCGACCATCGCTGCCTACGTCAACCTCGGCGGGCTCGGGCGCTACATCTTCGACGGCATCAGTCTCTACCGCTACGACCGCGTTCTGGTCGGCGCCCTCTTGGTGGCGGTGCTCGCGATGCTGCTCGACGGCTTGCTCGCCTTCACGGTGTGGGCCGGCGCACCGGGGACCGGCCGCTTGCGCCGGCCACCTCGTCTGGCCGTCGCTCCCGCGGTCGAGTTGCAGGCTGCGGACTGACTCCCGTAGGCCGCAACACATCGGATTCGATACGAACGACCGAGGCGCCCCGCTCGATTCGAGCGGGGCGCCTCGGTCGATACGCGGAGAAGCCGGTCAGGCAATGCCCTCGACATGGGCAGCCGCGACGCCCTCGGCATGGGCAGCTGCGGCGACGGCCTCGGCGACGGCCGGGGCGACCCGGGGGTCCAGTGGGCTGGGGACGATCTTCTCGGGGCCCAGTTCGTCGGCGACGACGCCGAGGATGGCGTTGGCGGCGGCGATCTTCATGCCCTCGGTGATCCGGCGAGCACCCGCGTCCAACGCGCCCTTGAAAACGCCGGGGAACGCCAGCACGTTGTTGATCTGATTCGGGAAGTCGCTGCGGCCGGTGGCCACGATCGAGGCGTACTTGCGCGCCACCTCGGGGTGGATCTCCGGGTCCGGGTTGGACATGGCGAACACGATCGACTCCGGCGCCATCGAAGCGATGAGCTCCTCGGCGATCAGGCCGGCGGACAGGCCGAGGAACACGTCGGCGCCCGCCAACGCTTCGGCGGCGCTTCCGGTGAGCCCGCGCGGGTTGGTGCGGGTGGCCAGCTCGGCCTTCACCTCGTTGAGGTCACCGCGGTCCTTGCCGACGATGCCCTTCGAGTCCAGCACGGTGACGTCCAGGACGCCTGCGGCAAGCAGGATGTTCGTGCACGCGACCCCCGCCGCGCCCGCACCGGACACCACGACCTTCAGGCCCTGGATGTCGCGGCCCTGCACCTTGGCGGCACCATTGAGGGCGGCGAGCACCACGATCGCGGTGCCGTGCTGGTCGTCGTGCATGACCGGGCAGTCCAGCGCTTCGATGACTCGCTTCTCGATCTCGAAGCAGCGCGGCGCGGAAATGTCCTCCAGGTTCACTGCGCCGAAACTCGGACGCAGGCGGATCAGCGTCTCGACGATCTCGTCGACGTCCTTGGTGTCCAGGACGATCGGGATCGAGTTCAGGCCGGCGAACTTCTTGAACAGCGCGGCCTTGCCCTCCATCACCGGCAGCGAGGCGCGCGGGCCGATGTCCCCGAGGCCGAGCACGGCGGTTCCGTCGCTGACCACGACCACCAGTCGATCCGTCCAGGTGTAGCGCTTGGCCAGCGCCTCCTCCTGCGCGATCGCGCGGCTGACCTGGGCGACACCCGGCGTGTAGGCGATCGAGAGGTCGCGCTGGGTCTCCAAGGGCGCGCTGAGTTCGACCGAAAGTTTGCCGCCGAGATGACCCGCGAAAATTTCGTCGTGTGTGATTTCGGAAAGGTTTGCGGTGGCATTCGGTGCGTCAGTCACAGGTGACACGATTTCACTCCTGCTCGGGTCGGGCTAAACCGGGGGACGGTTACCACCGGGTAATAGGTATAAGTGGATTCACTGCGCTCATCGAATGCGCTGACCGGGACGTTTCGAGGCGGCTGCGAGCAAAACGAACACGGCTCGCCGATATCTCGATGACGTGTCACGGCACTGATGCGCGGAGCAAGAAGGACGGGTGGTCCGGACAGAACATGCGGCGTGATCCTCGAGTCGCGACGGTGCCTCGCGAGGCGGAGATCTCCGTAGCTCCCCTACCCGGCGGTGGCATAAGTAAGGAATCCGCACATTCTGCCAGCCTGACAGGGAAGTTGCCAAACCTGGTATGCCCTGGGCCGTGTCGCGCGCCATCACCCCACGGTAAAGGCCTCAAAATTGCCCTGGGTCCGCGGAAACTCGCACCGCACGGCCACTTGCCCAGTGAGCTGTCACACCATGCGGCGCCGAGCCGGTGTGAGATCTGGGCGGCTTACGCGACGATGTCCCGCGCTGCTCCCGACGCTCTTCCCGCGATATCCGGACGCACCCACACACTGCGAATCCCACCGCACGTCAGGCGCACCCGCCAGTTCTCGGCCGCACCGGGATGGTCGGTGCAGCGGTGCACGCCGCGGCTCTCGGTCCGCATCAGCGCGCTGTATTCGGTGTACCGCGCCACCGCGAGCAGTGCGGCGGCCTGTCTGACGTGCAGCCGGTCCACACCACTACCGCCGAGATCGAATTCCAATCCAGTTCCACAGCGAAGTGGTGCCGAACGCCGTCGGCCCACTCGAGCCGCATCGCGCTTTGTCGGCGAGGACGACACCGGCCCCAGCGGCGGCGGCCGAGACGGCCGCCCAGGCCCCGGCGGGGCCACCACCGAGAACCAGTACGTCCGTCTCGAGTTCACTCATACAGAGAAATGCTCGGCCACGATTCACCCGGCCGCAACCAATACCGCGACCTCAGCTCCACCATTGTGTCCAAAGCAATACGCCTGCCATGACGAAAACAAGTGCGGATCCGGAAAGGGCCGCGAAACCCCGGCGCCTATCCGAATACATCTGCGCCGCGACGACTATCGCGGCGATCACGGCATGCCAGGCGACCGACTCCCCGCCGGGTCCTGGGAACCCGCGCCGGTCCGCGATCACCGAGGCGCCGACAACGACGAGCATGAGTACGAAGGTGCCGGCGGCAACGATTCCGCTGAGCCCACGCACCACTCTCACGAGGCGATCACCGGCACCCCGGTCGCCTTGCCGACCAACTTCTCGAATTGGGCGGCGTCGGTGGTGAATTCACCGAGCCGGATGGTCTTGTTCGCGCCGTGGTAGTCCGACGAACCGGTGGTGAGCAGACCGAGTTCGGCGGCCAAGTCGGTCAGCAGCGCACGATCGGCCGCCGAGTGGTCGGGATGATCGATCTCCAGACCGCCCAGCCCCAGGGTGGCCAGCTCGCGGATATCCGAGAGCGCTAGCAACCTGCCCCGCTTGCGCGCCCTGGTGTGCGCGAGCACGCTCACTCCACCGGCGGTGGCGATCATCTCGACCGCGCGACGCAGGGGCGTGTCGGCCTTCTCCGCGTAATAGCGACCGTGTGGGGCGAGCAGCTCGGTGAACGCGGCGTCCACGCTCGGCACCACGCCCGCCGCCACCAGTGCGCGCGCCAGATGCGGACGGCCCGCCGACGGCCCGGCCGAGGCGAGCACGGCATCGGGGTCGATCGGCAATCCGTCGGCCGCCATCCGCTCCGCCATGGCACGCAGGCGCTCCACCCGCTCGGCGCGCAACCGCTCACGTTCGTCGGCGAAACAACGATCGGCCGGATCGAACAGGTAGGCGAGCAAATGCACGGGAACCGGCCAGCCGTCCGCGCCGAGCCCGACGCAGGACATTTCCATGCCGCGGACCAGCGTCATCCCCTTCGGTAGCGCGTCGACTGCCTCCACCCATCCGGCCGTAGTGTCGTGGTCGGTAATCGCGACGACGTCCAAGCCGGCGGCGGCCGCCTTCCGTACCAATTCGGCCGGAGTGTCGGTACCGTCGGACGCCGTCGAATGGGTATGCAGGTCGATGCGCACGTTCCCAGTCTTACAGTTCGCGGATCCGTGCCCACACACGCAGGCGACGTAGCATCGTCACCGTGCCCTCCTTTTCCCCACTGTCATTTCGCGGATACGGCCGTACGCCGACATCGCCGGGAGTGCCTCCGGTACCGACGGCGCGTGCGATCGTGGACTGCGCGGTGTACGTGGAAGGCAAACGGCTGCCCGGCCGGTTCAGCCACGAAGAGGCGTTGGCAGAAGTCCGCGGCAAGGGAACCGGATATGTCTGGGTCGGTCTGCACGATCCGGATCGGACGCAGATGGCCGACATCGCCACCGCCTTCGGACTGCACCATCTGGCCGTGGAGAACGCGGTGAAGACCCATCAGCGGCCGAAATTGGAGCGCTACGACGACCTGCTGCTGCTGGTGTTGCGCACCGTGAGCTACGTCGAGCATGACATGGACAGCGTCAGCGAGATCGTGGAGACCGGCGAGATCGTCGTGTTCACCGGCGCCGACTTCGTTGTCGCGGTACGACACGGGGAGCACTCGGGGCTCGCCGAGGTGCGCAGGGCGTTGGAGGAGGACCCGGCCCAGTTGTCGCTCGGTCCCGGCGCGGTATTGCACGCGATCGCCGATCGGGTGGTCGACTCCTACATCGAGGTGGCCCAATCGGTGGAGAACGACATCGATTCGATGGAAGAGGAAGTCTTCACCCCGCACAGCCAGGTCACCGTCGAATCGATCTACCAGCTCAAGCGCGAGGTCGTGGAGCTGCGGCGCGCGGTGAATCCGCTCGCCGCGCCGTTGCAACTGCTCAGCCACAAACCGGAGCTGCCGGTGTCCAAGGAGGTGCGGCGCTATCTGCGTGACGTCGCCGAGCGCCACACCACCGTCGCGGAGCGCATCAACGACTTCGATGAGGCGCTCAGTGCGCTGATCAGCGCCGCGCTGGCCAAGATCGGTGTGCAACAGAACACCGATATGCGCAAGATCTCGGCGTGGGTCGCGATCGCGGCCGTGCCGACGATGATCGCGGGTATCTACGGCATGAACTTCGATCACATGTGGGAGTTGCACCAAGTCTGGGGTTATCCGGCGGTGTGGCTGCTCATCGTCACCATATGCACGGGCCTGCTCGTCACCTTTCGCCGCAACAAGTGGCTGTAGCTCGACGCCGGCTCACAGGCTCGCGGCGCCCCGTTCCGGATCGCGCACGTCGATGCCCGCCTCCCGCCACGCGTCCCGCAGTGCCTGTGCGCCGCGTACCCGCACCCACGCCGCCTCGGTAGCGGTCACCGGCGTCACCGCGAAGTACCGCACCGGCTCGGCCGGTTCGGGCAGGACTACGTCGGGGATGTCACTGCCGCCGAGCAGGACCGCGGTGAACGGCGCGTTCCGCCACATCGGCTCACCCAGGTCCATCAGCGCATCCGCCTGCAGCACAACGCCTTCCACCGCGGGCGCGGCGGCGAGCACACCCAGCGACTTGGCCAGCCCCGAGCTCGCGCCCACTCCGGACCGCAGGGTCAACACCAGTTCGGCTCGCGCCCCACGCACCGGATCCGCATGCAGCGCCGTGGGATCGCCCATCGGATGCCGGGATCCACCCAGTGTGACGTAGTGCACCACATCGCCCTCGACGATGCGCAAGATCTCGATCGGTTCCAAGCCGAGAAACGTCACCGACGCCGAATCGATGCTCGCCTGGTCCACCCCGAAATGGCCCAGCACCCCGGTGCGGACCGCCTCCGTCACTTCCATATGTCAGATAGCCAACCGAGCGAGCAGGTCACGCGCCTGCTCGGCCGACTTCGGGTCGCACAACACGTCGTAGCGGCCCGCGACCAACTGCATGGTGGACGCGAAATCGCGCTGTCCTCTGGTCGCCGCGTACGGAATCGAGGTCGAGATGACGCCGAAGATGATGCCGCCGATCAGGCCGACGAGCAGCGGACCCAGCGCGCCACTCGTGGTGAACAGACTCAGCAGAAGACCGAGGAACAGGCCGAGCCAGGCACCCGACACCACGCCGCCGCCGATGACCTTGCCCCAAGTCAGCCGGTAGAGGACCCGCTCCACCTGCATCAGATCGACGCCGACGATGGTCACGTCCTGCACCGGGAACTGGTTGTCGGCCAGGTAATCCACCGCTTTCTGCGCCTCGGCGTAGGTCGGGTAGGAGCCGACCGGCCAGCCGGTGGGCGGCGTCGGCAGGCCCTGCCGAGCACGGTTGGAGTTCCCCATGGGATTCGTCATCTCTCTATTCTGCTATTTCGACCGCTGCTCCGGTGGTGTGAATCACGTGGTGCGCGTCATTCCGGCGGCGCGGCCCTGCTGCGCGATCGCCTGCGCCATCTTGGCGCTCGCCTCATCGATCATCTCGTCGCCGAGCATCACCGCGCCCCGCGCACCCCCCACCACCGAGGTGTGGAAGGCGTACGCGTCCAGAATCAGCTCGGCGCGATCGTAGTCCGCCTGGCGCGGGCTGAAGATCTCGTTCGCCGCCTCGATCCGGCCGGGATGCAGCACCCACTTGCCGTCGAAGCCGAGCGCAGCGGTGCGCGCGGCCGCCCGCGAACCTCTAGCCTGGCAGCATGGCAGCTACCAGGGTGTACGTCGCCAGGCTTGCCGGCCTGGTGGTGTTGGGACCGGACGGCGAGTCTATCGGCCGGATCCGCGACGTCGTCGTGGCCATCCGGTATGACCGTCAACAACCCCGGGTGCACGGCCTCGTCGTCGAATTGCCCACCCGGCGGCGCATTTTCGTGCCGATCCTGCGGGTCACCGCGATCGAGCCCGGCGTTGTCACGCTGAACACCGGAACGGTGAGCCTGCGCCGGTTCACCCAGCGCCCCGGCGAAATGCTCGCGCTGGCGCAGATCGTGGATTCCACGGTGCGGGTGCACGACCCGGATCTGCCGGACCTGGACGGCGTGGACGTGCACGTGGTCGATCTCGGCATCGAGCAGATTCGTACCAGAGACTGGCTGGTCACCAGGGTCGCGGTGCGCGGCCACCGCAGGCTGGGGCGCCGCCGCACCGTGCACGTGGTCGACTGGACCATGGTGTCCGGCCTGACCCCGTACGAAATCGGCAGGCCGGGACAGGAGGTCACCCAGCTGCTGGAACAGTTCGAGGGGTTGCGTGCGGCCGACGTCGCACATCTGCTGCGCGAGCTGCCGGAGAAGCGGCGCGTCGAGGTGTCCGTCGCGCTCGACGACGAACGCCTCGCCGATGTCGTGCAGGAGTTGCCCGATGACGAGCAGGTCGAACTGCTCAGCCATCTGGAGGTGCGCAGGGCGGCCGACGTGCTGGAGGCGATGGACCCCGACGACGCCGCCGACCTACTCGGCGAGCTGCCCGAGGGCGAGGCCGAATCGCTGCTCGCTCTGATGGATCCGGAGGAATCCGAGCCGGTCCGCAGGTTGCTAGAGCACTCGCCCTACAGCGCGGGCGGTCTGATGACCCCGAAGCCGGTCATCCTGACACCGGCCACCACGGTGGCCGAGGCACTGGCACGGGTGCGCAATCCCGATCTGACTCCCGCGCTGGCCTCGATGGTCTTCGTAGTCCGTCCGCCCACCGCGACGCCGACCGGCCGATACCTCGGATCGGTGCACATCCAGCAGCTACTTCGGGAACCGCCTGCCCATCTGATCGGCGGCATCCTCGACGCCGACCTCGCGCCGCTGCACCCCGACGTCCCGCTGGCCGCCGTGACGCGCTACTTCGCGACCTACAACCTGGTCTGCGGGCCGGTGGTGGACGAGGAGAACCACCTGCTGGGGGCGGTCAGCGTCGACGACGTGCTCGACCACCTGCTACCCGACAACTGGCGCGACGAAGAAGAGATACACGATGGAGTGCCTGGGCATGAGTGACAAGGACCCGGCACGGGGGCTCGGCTACAGCAGCGCGCGCCAGCGCTTGGAGACGCCCATGAAAACCCGGTTCCGATGGGACTGGGACGCCGAGGCAGTGGCCCGCAGCAGCGAGCGGGTGGCGCGGTTCCTCGGCACCGGGCGCTATCTGGCGATCCAGACGATCGTCGTGATCGTCTGGATCGCCCTCAACGTCTTCGTGGTCGCGCTGCGGTGGGACCCGTATCCGTTCATCCTGTTGAATCTGGCGTTCTCCACCCAGGCCGCCTACGCCGCGCCGCTGATCCTGCTCGCGCAGAACCGGCAGGACAACCGCGACCGGGTCGCGCTGGAGGAGGACCGGATGCGGGCCGCACAGACCAAGGCGGACACCGAGTTTCTCGCCCGCGAACTCGCGGCATTACGCCTCGCGGTCGGCGAAGTGGCCACGCGTGACTACTTGCGCCGTGAATTGGAAGAGATGAAGGAGATTTTGGACCGGATCGACGCCGCCGAATCTCGGGACCAGGAGACGCACGCGGAAAAGTCCGCTCGCAAGAAATCCTCCGGCCGAAAGCAGTCCGCGGTTCCGGTTTCACCGCCCGACGCCGATGATTGACCGAAAATACCGAACAATCATCTGACCGGTGGGTAACCTGGACAGCGTTGTCCTGAGCGGCCCGGGCCGGGATGTCCCGGACAACCGCTCCCCGCGACGTCGAGGATGGTGTGGCCGAATGCGTATTTCTGCTCCGATAACCGTCTCGGCCTTGGTTGTTGCTGGTGTGGTGGTGAGTGGTTCGGCGGC
>NZ_JBFAAB010000030.1:0-67873 GCF_040639505.1 Nocardia sp. NPDC023852 | reverse complement strand
TCAAGATCAGAACACCCGCGACATCATGAACTATCAACCGCCCCTTCGCATCCCGAACGGGTCAATCACGAAGTCTGTGCCAGATCCAGTATTCATCAGGGCTCGCGCCGGATATGGCTGTTCTCCGGCTGCCCTGCGACGCCGAATCCGGCTGGCCGGCGAGAATGCGCCTTAGCCCCTACCGCGCGAGAAAGTGCCAGCCGAGCCATGCCCACACGAGTACAGCGGCGACCCTCGCCGCCCGAGTGCGGGTCAGGTACGCGATCGTTTCACCTGCGGGCGCGACCAGATCCCGGCGCACACGCGTGACCGCGACCACGCCGATCGTGGCCACCAACACCAGCACGAACCCGACGATAACGACCGCCCGATCGCTCATCTCGACACCAGCCACCAGCCGACACCCAGCCACACCAGCCATCCCGCGAACCGCAGCGGCCACTGCTCGAGTGCCGGATCGAGCAGCGTCGACAATGTCGGGTGTTCGGCACTCGGCCGTGTCCATTCCGGTTGCCGCGCCAACGCATACACCTCCCACCCCACCGCCGCAACCAGCAGCGTCGACCAGACGACCGAGCCGCGCCGCAGCCGAGCGGTGCGCGGAGTCTGCTCGGGCCTCGCGCGCCAGGCCAGCACCGCAACCACGGCCACCGGCACCACCACCAGTGCAGTTGCCGACCAGCTGAACGGTCGGGTGGCGGCCCCACCCGCTGCCAGCACAGCACTGGCAGCCAGCAGCGGCACGCGCCATGGTGGTTCCGAACGCGCTGGTTCCCTCGTCACATTGGCAGAATAGGACGCTGGGCGACCGGATTCGGATAGGTGCGGGCCGCGTGCCCGGAGCCTCGAATGCCGAGCGCAGTCGAACTTGGCACGCCGGGCGCAGACACGCATCAGCCGTAGCCCGTGCAACCGACCAGGACAGTGGGACTGGCGGCAAGGCGTAGTCGAATTGTTTGTGCGGCAGAAGGCGGTCGAACACCGACGCTAGCTGACGGATGCGTCACCGACCGGGACGGTTGAGGTCGTTCAACTGCTGTTGGAGACGGTCGAGGGCAGCACGGATGGCGTTCATTTGCGCGTTGAGTTCGGCGATCTTCGCCTGATCCACGCCCGGCAGGGACTCCGCTGGTGGAGGCGCCGCCGGTGCTGGTGATACGGACTGCTGGCCCGGTGGCGGCGGTGCTGCGGGGCCACCGCCGGGTGCGGTGGCGAGCCGGCCGGTGCCGGCCCCGAATACTTGGTCGAGCGCCTCTGCGAGGGTCGGGGCGTAGCCCACGCGGACGCCGCCGGTGCCAGGTTCGCGGTAGCTGACCAGCACCCGCGCCAGCTGTGGGAAAGTCGATCCGTTGGGGGTTGTCGAGATCCGCTCGGTGAAGAGCGGTTCAACGTAGAGCACTCCCCCATCGGCGATCGGCAGGGTGAGCAGATTGCCGTACTGGATCCGATTCGACCGCTCGAGCAGCGTTCGCTCGGACGCCACTCTGGTGTCGGAGATCATCGAGTTCTGGATCTGCTGCGGCCCCTGGGTGAGGGTGTCGGTGGGCAGCTGCAAGATGCTGATCTTGCCGTAGTTCTCGGGATCAGAGTAGGCAGAGACGTAGGCGGAGAGGAACTCCCTGTTGAACCCGACCATCGCGCTGGCCAGCCGGAACGACGGCTCCGCGTTGGCACGGTCGCCGAGCAGAACGTAGAACGGGGGCTGATGCGGATTAGCGTCAACGGTCGGGTCGCTGGGCACCGACCAGAAAGCGTTGGTGGTGAAGAACTCTCGCGGTTCATCCACATGATATTTGGCGAGCATCTCGCGTTGGATGGCGAACAGGTCCTCCGGGTACCGGAAATGGGCTCGCAGCTCTGCGGTGATCGACTCCTCGGGTTCGACCGTGCCGGGGAAGACGTTCATCCACGCCGCAAGGACCGGGTCCTGACGATCGACTTGATAGAGGGTGACCGTGCCGTCGTACGCGTCGACCGTGGCTTTGATCGAGTTCCGCACGTAGGAGACCTGTCGTGGGGACTGCGTGCGGCTTTCGCTCGAATCGGGGGCTTCGAGCGTGCTGCGTTTGGCATAGGGGTAGCCGTCGATTGTGGTGTATGCGTCGACGATCCAAACGATTCTTCCGTCCACGACTGCCGGATACGGGTTGTTGTCGGTCGTCAACCACGGCGCGACGAGTTCGACGCGATGGCGCGGATCCCGATTGAAGATGATCTTCGATTCGGGACCGATCGCTTTGGAGAAGATGATGTTGCGTTCGGTGTAGGTTGCGGCGAAGGCCAAGCGGTTGACCCAGTTCCCGATCGGGACGCCGCCGGCGCCGGTGTAGGTGTATTTGGTGGTGTCTGTGTCGTATTCGCGGGGTTCGGTGCCGCCGCCGACGATGGCATAGTCCGGGCTGGCGTGGGCGATGACTTCGCCGTAGTAGACGCGAGGCTGATGCACGGGGATCACTTGGTGCCCGGAGGCTTGGGAAGCGATGTCGCTCACCGTGTAGATCGGGTATCCGCTGTTGCTGCTGGCAGCATCACCTGCGGCCTCGCGGACCGCGGCGTTGACGCGGTTGGCCGGTGCGGCGACGAACCCGTTTCCGTGGGTGTAGACGGTGTGCCGGTTGACCCAGTGACGCTGGTTGCCGCTCAGTGCGCTCGGGGTCAGCTCGCGGGCGGCGACCACGTAGTCGCGCAGGTCCCCGCCGATGCGGTAACGATCCAGGTCCAGATGCGCTGGGAAGCTGTAGAAGTTCTTCAACTGTTGCTGCTGGGTGAACGTTCGCGAAAGCACGTTCGGGTCGAGCAGTCGGGCGTCGGCGATCGTGGTCACGTCCGCCGGAACATCGGACGGCGACTTGGTGCCGACCCCGGAGTAGGCCTGATACTCGACCCGGTCGCTGCCGATCCCGTACGCCTGCCGGGTAGCTGTGATATTGCGTTCGATATAGGCACGTTCCATGTCGGCGGCGTTCGGGCGGACCGAGAACTGCTCGACGGCCAGCGGCCAGACGGCGCCCACCAGGATCGACGACAGCAGTAGCAGCGCGGCGGCCATCGCCGGGATGCGTAGGTCCCGAACGACGACAGCGGCGAAGACCGCCACAGCGCAGATGACGGCGATCGCGAAGAGAATCAGGCGGGCAGGAAGCACCGCGTTGATGTCGGTGTAGCCGGCGCCGGCGAAGGTGGGTTCTTTGCTGTGGCTCGAGAGAAGTGAATACCGGTCGAGCCAGTAGGCGGCTGCCTTCAAGGCGATGAATACGCCTGCGAGCACCGCGAGCTGGACGCGGGCCGCGCGGGTTGGTCCTGCCCTGTTTCCGGACAGGCGCAGTCCCCCGAGCAGGTAGTGCGTCGAGAAGCTGGCCAGGAACGCGAGGACGATGGCGACGAACAGCCAGTTCACGACGAGTCGATAGAAGGGCAGATCGAAGACGAAGAACCCGACATCGTGTCCGAACTCGGGATCCGACACACCGAAGGACCCACCGTGGATGAACAGTTGGACTGTCATCCAACTCGACTGCCCGACGAGGCCGCAGATGACGCCCAGTGCCGCGGCGATGCCCAATCCGAACCGCAGTGGCCACCGGATCACCATCACGCGATACGGCCGGAGACTGTCTTCTCTCTCTGCGCCGGGAAAGTAAAGGGGGCGGAACCGGAGCGCGAGCCACATTGCCGCGAAAAGGGCGCCGCCGATGAACAGTGCGACCGCTACAAACAGCGACAAACGTGTGAAGAGCACGGTACGCCAAACACCGCGGAATCCGACTTCACCGAACCACAGCCAGCTGACATAAACGCCGACCAGCCGGGGAATGACCAGCAACGACACGACGAGCACCGTGACGGCGATCAACAGCACCCGAGTGCTGCGATGCAACCGCCGCAGGCCGGGGCCGTGGCGTGTACTCATCTTCCACTCCCATGGCTGCGTCGGGCCGAACGGTATTGGCCGACGCGAACCACCTCGCCTGATATTACCGTGACCACGACTGCTACGGGTCTTCCCGCGCTGGTGCGGCCTCCTTTCAGTGTGACCGGTATCGCGCCGCCCGTCGATGGACGGGGCCCTCGTCGTTGTCCGTGAGCACTTGATTCAACTCGACGGCGTCCAAGCCAGCTGGACTGTGACGGCATCAGTCACCCGTCGCCCTACGACACGGTTGTCGACACAACCACAGGAATACCCGCCGAACTGGAGGACCGCCGCACGCATAACCGTCACCGCCTTTCGGTGCGTGCGAACTCGGCCACCGTCGCCCGGGCGCCATGGGCGTGCAGTGAATCCAGCGCCGCGACATAGGCGCGGACGAACCGGGGCTGGTCGATCAGGTCGCCGAATACCGCGCGGTCGGTGAGGAATGCGGTGGGGTCACCGTGTTGGCGGCGGGCGAGCGGCGTCAACCGCTCGCAGAGCCGGTCGACGACCTCGATCGGCTCGCCCTGCTCGTCGATGCCTTCGGCATAGCGCGCCCAACCGGCGACAACGGCTGCGGCACAGCCGATCTCACCGCCCGCTGCGAGCTGCTGACGGATGACCGGCAGCAGCCACTTCGGGATACGGTCGGAGGATTCGGCGCACAGTCTCGCAATGGTGTCGCCGATCGCGGCGTTGGAGAACCGCTCGATGAGGGTGCGCTTGTACCAGACAAGGTCGACTCCGGGAACGGAAGGAAGGGTGGGTGTCGCCTCGTGATCCATGTAGCGGGACAGGAAACGTTGGAAGACCGGGTCCTGCGCCGCCTCGTGCACCAGTCGGTAGCCGCTCAGATATCCCAGGTAGGCAAGTGCCTGATGGCTTGCGTTCAACAGCCGCAGCTTCATCAGCTCGTACGGTGCGACGTCCGCGACGAGTTGCACGCCGGCGTCGCCGAGATCCGGCCGCCCGAGGGCGAACGAATCCTCCAGCACCCACTGGGTGAACGGCTCGGTCACGACCGGCCACCGATCCTCCAAACCATAGCGTCGCGAGATCTCGGCGATCGCCTCGGGCGGTGTCACCGGCGTGATGCGGTCGACCATGGAGTTCGGGAAACGCACTTCGCGCTCGACCCAGTCGCCGAGGCCGGGGTCGCGCATCCGCGCGAAGGCTCCGAAAGCAGCGCGCGCGGCCTGCCCGTTGCCCTCGATGTTGTCGCACGACATGATAGTGAACGGTGCGATCCCACGCATCCGCCGCCGCGCCAGTGCCTCGGTGACCAGCCCGAACACGGTGGCGGGCGCCGCATCCGTCTCGAGGTCGGCGCGAATCACCGGATTTGCGGCGTCGAATTCGCCGGTCACCACGGAGGAGTTGTAGCCACCTTCGGTGATGGTGAGCGAGACGATCCGGGTTGCCGGATCGGCGAGCTTCTCGAGTACGGCCTCGGGATCGTCGGGCGCATAAAGGTACTCGACGATCGAGCCGATCACGCGCGTGGACCATGTGCCGTCGGGTTCGATCACCGCCAGCGTGTATAGACCGTCCTGCTCCGCCAGCGCATCACGCATCCGCCGGTCGGCGGGCAGCACACCCACGCCGCAGATCCCCCACTCGCGGGCCCCGCCGCGTTCCAGCAGCCGGTCGATGTACATCGCCTGATGGGCGCGATGGAATCCGCCGACGCCGAAATGGACGATGCCGGTCGAGATCCGGGACCGATCGTAGGTCGGTACGGAAACTTCCGGGATGAGGCTACCGATCGTCGCGGCACTCAGCGAAGTACCTGCGGTCCGAGTCATAACCAACCCCCCTGGACTGTTGTGTTCATCACACCGCAATGCTAGCGTGTTGAGCAATTGATCACGCACTGAGCAAAGTTTCACAGCCGATGAGGAGTTCGTGTGGCCACCGAACCATCCCGGCCGAGAACACCGGACGAGGTCCGGCTCGCCTTACGAGCCGCGCAGCTCTACCACCTCGAGGGCGCCACTCAGGCGGATATCGCCGCCAAATTGGGCGTTTCCCGCCCGACCGCCGGGCGGCTCATCGCCCGCGCCCGGGCGCAGGGGCTGGTGCGCATCGAGATCAATGTCCCGGACGATCTGCGCTCGGCCGTGCACGCGGATATCGAGAGCGAGCTCGAGGCGACGTTCGGGCTCATCGAGGCGGTCGTACTCGGTGAGGTACCCGACCGGTCCGCGGCGAGCCTGCTGCCGTTGGGGCGCGCGGCGGTCGGAGTCCTGAATCGCCAGCTGCGGCCGGACGACACTCTCGGATTCACCTGGGGCCCGGACACAATCGCGGTCGCGCATGAACTGTGGACGAAGTCGGCCCGCTGCGCGACCGTTGTCCAGCTCGACGGATCGATGACCTCAGGCGACTATAAAACCGGCGTGGATTACACGCTCGGCCGCTGTGCTACCCAGCTGCAAGCCACCCCCGTTCGGTTACACGCCCCGCTCTACGCGGATCCGGCGACGGTGACCGCCTTGGAAAACGACTCGATACTCGGCCGCGCTATGGCGCTGGGCCGCGGCGCCGACATCATGATGTTCGGCGTCGGACCGGTCTCCACCGCCACCACCCTGTTCGAAGGCAGCTACCTCGACATCGCGATCCTCGACGAACTGCGCGGACTGGGCGCGGTCGGTGAGATCGGCGGTCGATTTTTCCACGCCGACGGCAGCGACGTCGCAGGATCCCTTGCCGCCCGCACCGTCTCGGTCGGACTCGACGCCATTCGGGCCTGCCGAACCGCGCTGCTGATTTCCGGCGGAAAGACCAAGCACGAAGCCGTCCTCGGCGCGCTGCGGGGCGGACTGGCCACCATCCTCGTCACCGATAGCGAGTGCGCGCGGTGGCTGCTGGAACAGAAGGAGAGCGCTGCCCGATGACAAACACCGCCCGATGAGAAAGCAGGCGAAAGCCGCGGCGGCCGTGATGGGGGTGGGCAGGTGCGCGGGTACTGGACCAGGGCGCTCTCATCATCTGATTTCAGCGTGACGTAGCTGGTCGCGGAGGGCTCGTGCTATGCGTGCCATGAGCACGTCGGCTTCGGGTTGGGTGGCGGCCGGTATGCGGGACTCGGTGAGCGCGGCGATCGCGAAGGATTGGCCGTCGGAGTGTTCGACGACGCCGACCTCGTGCCGCAGGTTCAGCAGGGTCCCGGTTTTGGACGACCACCTCGAGGCGTCGGAGCTGAAGTCCGGTGCCAGGCGGTGCCGTATCAAGTTGTGTCCCATGAGGTCGCGCACACGCTCGGATACGTGACGATCGATCTCCGACGGAGTCCACAAGGCCTGTAACAGGTCGACAAATGCCCGGGCCGAGCCCGAGTTTGCTCTGGTGACATCGAGTTGAGCGAGCTGGTGTCCGTGCCCGGCGATGCTGCCTCCTATGGCCAGCGAGTGAGCCAGATGGACCTCGGCGGTGTCGAAGGTCTGGGTGAGATCTCGCATCAAGTGCCGGGCAGTGATCCCGTGGACTTTCCACTTGCGCAGTGTTGCGGTGATCCCGGCCGGCGGCGTCATGTCGAACAGTGCGTCGGCGGCTATGTTGTCGCTGATCGACGTGCTCAGGTACAGCAGGTCTTCGATAGCGATGCGGGCGGGGTGCCGGAATCTGCTCAACCCTGTGGGGCCGGGGGTCGTCATGCGGCCGGGAGCTACCTGCATCGGCATAGAGCCGTCGAGTTCACCGCGCCGGATCCGGTCGAGAGTGACCGTCGCGAGCGGGATCTTGATCAGGGAAGCGATCGGAAACTGCACGTCGGGCTCGATGCCGAGTTCACACCCCGTATGTAGGTCGCGGACCAGGAACGAGCCACGAAGGCCGCCGTCGTCCAGCTCAGCGCGTAACTCCTGGATAAGCGCCTCGCGATTCACGCGGTCTCCATCGATTCGGTGATACCGAGGCATCGTGCGATAGCCGGCCACAGGCGGGTGCGCAGGCGGTCGGCATCGTCATGGATACTCGCTGTGATATCGAAGCCGCGCGCGAGCCGGAGTTCACCGATGGGTCGCCACTGTAGTTCGAGTTCGTTCGCCTGCGCGGTGGAGCACACCAGCAGGTCGGCCGACCCGAGCACCACCGCGGATTCCCTCCTCGGCGGGTACCGCGGTAAGGGCGGCACGTACTTCATGGGTCCGCACCAGTTGAACTCGGTCGCCGGGTGTGCCTCGGCGAAACTCGAGGTATATCTCGTGTGCTCGGGCCTCGGCGTCGAGTTCGGCGAGGCTGAAGGTGCAGATGTCGGGCACAGCTAGGCGCAGCGGGCGCAGCCGTGCTCGCTTCGCGTCTTGTTCCATGGTGTCGGCGAGCCGGACCAGACGTTGCGCCGACACCAGCATGTCCTGACCGAACTGCGTGAGGCTCGCTCGGCGGGTCGAGCGGTCGAACAATCGCTCTCCGAGATGACGTTCCAATGCGGCGATCCGGCGGCTGGCGACCGACTGGGGAATCCGCGCGGCCGCAGCGCCCTGCGTGAAACTACGCGTCTCACTCACACTCACGAACGCCCGGCAGCCAGCGATGAGGTCCGCGAAGACAAGTCTATGCAGCTTTGGCATCGAACTTCTCGATTCTGTCTTGGACAGCATGAACAGGCTCCGCAACGATTCCGATATCCGTCGTGACGAGAGGAATTCATGCCCACTCCACCCATCCGTCGAAATGTGCGAGCCCCGATCATCACTCGCCGCGCCCTTCTCGGGGCCGCGGCACTTCTACCGCTGGCCGCATGCACGAACGGCAGGATTCCCTCTGCCGTCGTTGCGCCATCCTCCTCCCCGGATGCCGCGACGAACGCTCGGCATGACCGCCTGGTCGAGTTGGAACGAAAGTTCGACGCACGCCTCGGCGTATATGCCCTCGCTACCGGCACCGGCACCTCGATCGCCCACCGGGCCGATGAACAATGCGCGTTCTGTTCGACCTTCAAGGGCCTGGCGGTGGCAGCGGTATTGCACCGTAATCCTCTCTCGCACTTGGATACAGTCGTCACCTACGCCGCAGACGATCTCATGAAGTCGTCGGTCATCACCCGGCAACACGTGACAGCGGGAATGACGACCGGTCAACTCTGTGACGCCGCGGTGCGATATAGCGACGGCACAGCCGCCAATCTCCTGCTCCGCGATATCGGGGGGCCGGCGCAGCTGACGGCATACGCGCGCGACCTCGGCGACACGGTCACGCGGATGGACCGGTTCGAGCCGACGATCACCGAAGCCACGCCAGGAGATCCGCGCGACACAACGTCTCCACGGGCATTCGGCACCGACTATCGGAAAGTTGTTTTGGAAGACGCCCTCTCGACCGAGAAACGAGCATTTCTCCGCGACCTGCTGGAGCACAACGCCACCGCGGCCGGCGCCCAACGCATCCGAGCCGGACTGCCGCAAGGCTGGACCGTGGCGGACAAGACCGGTACCGGCGACTACGGCACGCTCAACGATATTGCCATTGCGTGGCCTCCGAGGTCGGCGCCTCTTGTTATTGCGATCATGTCCAGCAAAGCCACCAAACACGCCGAATACGATCAATCCCTCATTGCCGAGGCCGCCGCCTACGTGGCAGACACCCTCACATGAACGGATCGTCGTGTCCGATAGCTCCACCGTGGCTACTGCACTGGTGGATGTCGTGCCGACCGTGGCCATCACCATCACCGGCGTAAGACCACGTGCCCCATCCTGTTCCATGGCCGCGCGCAGTGCCACCGGATCCATGGACAAGTCGGCACGCGTCGCGACGAAACGCACCCCCGCGGAACCGAGAACGGCGGTGTCGCTACTCCGGTGTCGGCGAACACGCCTGCCACCGAGGGACAGCGCTGGTGGCGAACTCGTTCCACACAGCGCGAGAGATCCGAACTGGTCTTGGGCCGGCCTCGAACGCCCCGCATTCTCCATGCCTGGCAGCCAACCCGAAAATGGACGAAAACGGATCATGAGACACATTGCCTGGGTACCGGTCCAGGGGTCTTAATGGTATGGAGCCGGCGCTTAGAGGTCAGGCGCCCCAGGTGGGAGACCGCGCCACTACGGGCGATCGAGGTGAAGGGGGAACGCAATCCCAGCCGGCGTCAAGGAGGAATGATGCCGTCGCTGAATCCTTGCGGCTATCGGTCCGGAGAGAACACGAAGGCCATTGTTGCTCTGCTGATGCCGGGCTTCACAAAGGGGTGCTAGGGGATGCTCGAGGGGGCCCGTGCAGTTCGCCGAAGTGAAGAGTCCGCTTTGCGGATAGTCATCGTCTCGCCGATCCGGCTGTACCGCGAGGGGCTGGCGTCGGTACTGTCCGCGCTCGGCGACATCGGGGAGATCGCCACGTGCGAGCATCCCGTCGACGGACTCCACCTCGCTCGCCAAGTCGTCCCGCATATCCTCCTGCTGGACATGTCCGCGGAGAAGAGTTCGGCGAGCGCACGTCTGTACGCCAGAGAATTGCCGGAGACCAAGATCGTGGCTCTCGCGCTCCCGGAAACGGAGCAGCGTGTCGTCGCCTGCGCGGAAGCGGGAGTGGTCGGGTACGTCCCGCGCGAAGGATCCATCGACGACCTTGTCGCGACGATACGGCATGCCGCACAGGGGAAAACGCTGTGCTCACCGGTGATCGCGGCCGGACTGATGCGGCGCGTCGCCACGCTCGCCAGCGAAAATCGTCGGCGCGGTTCACGGCCACTGCTGACCGCCCGCGAGGCGGAGGTCGCCGATCACATCGCGCTCGGCCTGAGTAACCGTGCGATCGCCACGTGCTTGGGAATCGAGCTGTGCACCGTCAAGAATCATGTGCACAACATCCTGGAGAAGCTCGGTGTGACTCAACGCGCAGACGTCGCCGAGCATCTCGGGCACAGAATCCGATCCCTCCCGGACAACTGCCGTCCGTCCGAGTGACCGAGCCATCCGGCTCCGGTAGCTAACCCAGCCCGTCAAGTTTTTCATCTTGACGATGCCGCCGCAGTGACACAGGCGCACCTTGGTGGTTGCGGTAGCTCCGAGCGGAGGACCCTCGAAGCTGCAATCGTCTCCGATGCTGGACGCGCTGAACCGAACCGGCGACGAGGCGTCAGCGCGAACATGGGTCCGGATCCGGGTTCACTCGAAAACGGATCCGAGGACTCATTGTCCGAGTGCCGGTGCTGGGGCGTTACTGGATAGAGCCGGGCCATGACAACAGTCGGCACACCGGTGCAGACGGAACCCTCTATATCCCGCGTCACCCTCTTCACCACATCAACAAGGAGGCAGCGCCATGCCTACTATCACTTCGATCTCGCCGACATCGGGGCCCACCTCGGGATTCAACAGTGTGGTTATCACCGGCACCGACTTCACCGGTCCCACGACCGTGCGGTTCGGGACGACCGCAACCACTTTCACCATCGATTCCAGTACGCAGATCACGGCGATCGCTCCGCCGGGGACGGGTACGGTGCCAGTAACGGTTACCACTGGTGCCGGTACGAGTAACGGTGTTTCATACACCTACGTATCGGTTTCCACGGTTCCCACGGTGGCTTCGATCACTCCGAGTTCTGGACCGGTGACCGGAGGAACTTTGGTCACCTTGACCGGCGCCGGGTTCACGGGTGCTACTGCGGTGAGATTCGGCGCTACTCCGGCGACGTCCTATTTCGTGTTGTCGGACAACCTGATCATTGCGTTGTCTCCCGCCGGGACGGGTACGGTGCCGGTCACGGTCACCACTGCAGGTGGTACGAGTGCTGGCGTTCCGTTCACGTATGTGCCGGTTCCCACGCTGACTTCGATCAGTCCGAATTCGGGGCCGGTGACCGGCGGAACTACGGTCACCTTGACCGGCACCGGGTTCACGGGTGCTACTGCGGTGTTTTTCGGCATTCTTCCGGCGACTTCGTTCACGGTGAATTCGGATACGCAGATCACCGCGGTCACTCCGGTTGGCCTCGGCACGGTGCCGGTCAGGGTCACCACTGCAGGCGGTACGAGTAACAGTGTTTCCTACACCTATGTGTTGCTTCCGATCTTGCTTTCGTTGATTCCGAATTCGGGTCCGTCCACTGGGGGGACTACCGTCACTCTGACCGGTGTGGGCCTTTCCGGTGCCACAGGTGTGAGTTTCGGTGCTACGCCGGCGATTTCGTTCACGGTAGTGTCGGACACGCAGATAACGGCGGTTGCTCCTGCTGGGCTCGGTACGGTGCAGGTGACGGTCACCACTGCGGCCGGTACGAGTAATGGGCTGCCGTACACTTACGTGTCGGCTCCCACGCTTCCCACCGTGGCGTCGATCACTCCGAATTCGGGGCCGACGACCGGGGGAACTCTGGTGATCTTGACCGGCACCGGGTTCACGGGAGCTTCCGCGGTACGTTTCGGCGCTACTCCCGCGACATTCTATTTCGTATTCTCGGACACGCTGATCATTGCGTTGGCACCTGCGGGGACCGGTACAGTGCCGGTCACGGTCACCACCGCGGCTGGTACGAGTAGCGGCGTTTCCTACACCTACATCTGAGCCCACCACCTGCATGCGCCTCAGCCCGAGCTGAGGCATATGCGATCACCGATGGGACCGACCCGGATTCACGGGCCGGTCCCATCGCCGTTGTTGTTTCGCCAACCCTGCCCCGACTTTTCAGTCGACATTTACCGTAGCGTGCCGGTTCGGCCAGTTAATTCCAGACGCGATACCACTATGGGGCCGTTGCGGGTTTGTCGAAAGCGTGAGCGGGACGTGTTTATGGCGAAGTGGTTCAAGCAGCTACAGCAGCACCGGTGGAAAATGTGAAGTTTGCACACCATCCGAGCTGTTGTAACAGGAAATACTTCGTCTGGGCGGGCCGCTGTCCCAGGCGCTTTCGAGTGGCGGAGCGATCGGGTGAGCAAATCTGGCGCCTGAGACAAGCTCGGTACTCGAGGTACGGCCGCGAGCCGTCGAGCGGCGCCGCCCCTCGCGGTCGGCGAAACCATCGGCGACCGGTCTCGGCGCTGCGCCGACGACGGCACCACCGCGTCACCGAAAACGACGCTGCCACAACGTCCGACAAGGCCCTCCTAGCCTCGCTTTCGGCGCCGTCAACCCCTGGCAACAATCCGAAAACGGACCAAAACGGATCGGAAGACACGTTGCCCAGGTGCCGGTCTAGGGGTGTTAATGGAAAGTGCCGGGCCACTAAGCGAATCGGGCACCCCCCGGTGCAGAGGAACCATCAACCCAGCAACAAGGAGGCAGCACCATGCCTACCATTACTTCCATATCCCCAACCTCAGGGCCCGCCAATACCAGTGTCACGATTACCGGCACCGGCTTCGACCCTATTGTCACGACCGTGAAGTTCGGCAACGTGTCGACATCTTTCACGGTGGACTCGCCCACCCAGATCACGGCCATCGCCCCCGCCTATTTGTCCGGTACGGTGCTGGTCACCGTCACCACCTCGACTGGTGGCACCAGCAACGGGGTTCCCTTCAACTATGTCGCGGTTCCCGCGTTGAACAGCATCAGCCCCAACCAAGGGTCGACCTCGGGCGGGACGACGGTCACGCTCACCGGATCGGGTCTGACGGGAGCCACCGCGGTCAACTTCGGTGGCACACCGGCGACTTCGTTCACCGTCAACTCCGACACGCAGATCACTGCCGTATCCCCTGCCGGCACTGGGATCGTGCCGGTCACGGTCACCGGCCCAGGGGGCACCAGTGGTGCGGTCCCCTTCATCTATGTCGTGATACCTACTATCACTTCCATCTCGCCGACCGCGGGACCCCCGTCGGGCGGTAACACTGTCACGATAACCGGCACCGGGTTCACCGGCCCGCTGACCGTGCGGTTCGGCACGACCGCGACCATTTTCACCATAAACTCCCCCACGCAGATCACTGCCATCGCCCCTCCTGGGACCGGAACCGTGCAGGTCACCGTCACCGGCTCGGGTGGAACCAGTAACGGCGTCTCCTACACCTACGCCGCGGTCCCCAGCCTGACCTCCGTCACTCCCAGTTCAGGGCCGGCGGCCGGCGGGACAACGGTCATCCTCACCGGAACCGGGCTGGCCACTGCCTCCGGGGTCAACTTCGGTGGCACACCCGCGACTTCGTTCATCGTCAACTCCGACACGCAGATCACCGCCGTCGCCCCCGCCGGAACCGGCACTGTACAAGTCACCGTCACCACCGCGGGCGGAACCACTAACGGCGTCGCCTACACCTACGTCTCGGTTCCCACCCTGACCACGCTGGTTCCGAGCTCAGGCCCAGGCGCGGGCGGGACAACAGTTGTCCTCACCGGGACAGGACTGACAGGAGCCACCGCGGTCAACTTCGGTGGCACACCGGCAACCTCGTTCACCGTCAACAGCGCAACCCAGATCACGGCCGTCGCACCCGCCGGAGCAGGCACCGTGCAAGTCACCGTCACCACCGCGGGCGGAACCAGCAACGGCCTCGCCTACACCTACATTCCGGTACCCACCCTCACCACGGTGGTTCCGAATGTGGGCCCCGTAACGGGGGGGACAACGGTCGTCCTCACCGGAACGGGACTGACGGGAACCACCGCGGTCAATTTCGGTGGCACACCGGCAACCTCGTTCACCGTCAACAGCGCAACCCAGATCACTGCGGTCGCACCCGCCGGAACAGGCACCGTACCAATCACCGTCACCACCGGAGGTGGAACCAGTAACGGCGTCGCCTACACCTATGTCGCGGTTCCCGCACTGACCACGGTGGTTCCGAATGTGGGCCCCGTAACGGGCGGGACAACGGTCGTCCTCACCGGAACGGGACTGACGGGAACCACTGCGGTCAACTTCGGTGGCACACCGGCAACCTCGTTCACCGTCAACAGCGCAACCCAGATCACCGCGGTCGTCCCGGCGGGGACCGGGACCGTGCAGGTCACCGTCAACACACCGGGTGGAACCAGCAACGGCGTCGCTTTCACCTACGTCGCCGTACCCACGCTGACCACTCTGGTTCCGAGCTCAGGCCCAGTCGCGGGCGGGACAACGGTGGTCCTCACGGGCACGGGCCTGTCCACTGCCTCCGCCGTGAACTTCGGTGGCACACCGGCGACCTCGTTCACCGTCAACTCCGACACCCAGATCACCGCCGTCGCCCCGGCCGGAGCGGGCGCCGTGCAAGTCACCGTCACCACCGCGGGTGGAGTCAGTAACGGCCTCGTCTACGCCTACGTCGTGGTCCCCACCCTGATCACAGACGTTCCGAATGTGGGCCCGGTCTCGGGCGGGACAACCGTCGTTCTCACCGGCTCGGGATTGACAGGAGCCACCGCGGTCACCTTCGGTGGCACACCGGCAACCTCGTTCACCGTCAACTCCGACACCCAGATCACCGCCGTCGCCCCGGCGGGGACCGGGACCGTGCAGATCGCCGTCACCACCGTGGGTGGAGTCAGTAACGGCGTCGGCTACACCTACGTCGCGGTTCCCACCCTGGCGACGGTCGTTCCGAATGTGGGCCCGGTATCGGGCGGGACAACGGTCGTCCTCACCGGAACAGGATTGACGGGAGCGACCGCAGTCAACTTCGGTGGCACACCGGCAACCTCGTTCACCGTCAACAGCGCAACCCAGATCACCGCCGTCGCACCCGCCGGAACAGGCACCGTACCAATCACCGTCACCACCGCGGGGGGAACCACCAACGGCGTCGGTTACACCTATGTCGCGGTTCCCGCACTGACTACGGTGCTTCCGAATGTGGGCTTGGAAGCTGGTGGGACAACGGTGATTGTCACCGGCACGGGCCTGTCCACTGCGTCCGCGGTCACCTTCGGCGGCACACCGGCGACCTCGTTCACCGTCAACTCCGACACCCAAATCACCGCCGTCGCCCCGGCGGGGACCGGGACCGTGCAACTCACCGTCACCACCGCGGGAGGAGCCAGTAACGGCGTCGCCTACACCTACATTCCGGTACCCACCGTGACCACCGCTGTTCCGAACGTAGGCCCGGCATCGGGCGGAACAACCGTCATCGTCACCGGCACTGGACTGACAGCAGCCACCGCAGTCAACTTCGGTGGCACACCGGCGACCTCGTTCACCGTCAACTCCGCCACCCAAATCACCGCCGTCGCCCCGGCGGGGACCGGGACCGTGCAACTCACCGTCACCACCGCGGGTGGAACCAGTAACGGCGTCGCCTACACCTACATTCCGGCACCCACCCTTGCCATCGCACTTCCGAATGTTGGCTTGGAAGCCGGCGGGACAGTTGTCGTCCTCACCGGGGCTGGACTGACGGGCGCCACAGCGGTGAACTTCGGTGGCACACCGGCAACCTCGTTCACCGTCAACTCCGCAACCCAGATCACGGCAGTCGCACCTGCCGGGACGGGAACCGTGCCACTCACCGTCACCACCGCAGGTGGAACCAGCAACGGCCTCGCCTATACCTACATTCCGGTACCCACTCTGACAACAGTGGTTCCGAATGTGGGCGTCGAGGCGGGCGGGACGATAGTTGTCCTCACCGGGACGAGCCTGTCCACTGCCTCCGCGGTGAACTTCGGTGGCACACCGGCAACCTCGTTCACCGTCGACTCCGCCAACCAGATCACCGCCGTGGCCCCGGCAGGAACTGGGACGGTGCAACTCACGGTCACGACAATAGGTGGAACCAGTAACGGCGTCGCCTACACCTACATTCCGGTACCCACCATTGCGGCGGTTGCTCCGAATGTGGGCCTGCAAGCCGGCGGCACGACGGTCATCGTCACCGGCGCCGGACTGGCGGGCGCTACTGCGGTCAACTTCGGTGGCACCCCGGCGACCTCGTTCACCATCGACTCCGCAACCCAGATCACGGCGATCGCACCTGCCGGGACGGGAACCGTGCCACTCACCGTCACCACCGCGGCAGGAATCAGTAACGGCGTCGCCTACACCTACATTCCGGCACCCACCCTGACCGCAGCGGTTCCGAATGTGGGCCCGGAAACGGGCGGGACAACGGTCGTCCTCACCGGAACGGGGCTGTCCACAGGAGCCTCCGCGGTCACTTTCGGTGGCACACCGGCGACTTCGTTCACCGTCAACTCCGCCACCCAAATCACGGCCGTCGCCCCCGCCGGTACCGGGACCGTGCAAGTTACCGTCACCACCGCAGGAGGTACCACCAACGGCGTCGCCTACACCTATATTCCGGTTCCCGCCGTGACCATCGCACTTCCGAATGTCGGTTTGGAAGCCGGTGGGACGATAGTTGTCCTCACCGGAACAGAACTGACCGGAGCCACAGCGGTCAACTTCGGCGGCACACCGGCAACCTCGTTCACCGTCGACTCCGCCAACCAGATCACGGCAGTCGCACCTGCGGGGACGGGAACCGTGCAACTCACCGTCACCACCCCGGGTGGAACCAGCAGCGGCATCGCCTACACCTACCTCGGGGTACCCACCCTGAACACGGCGGTTCCGAACACAGGCCTGGCCGTCGGCGGGACGCCGGTCATCCTCACCGGGACACAGCTGACCGGAGCCACAGCGGTCAACTTCGGCGGCACACCGGCGACCTCGTTCACCGTCGACTCCGCAACCCAAATCACGGCGATCGCCCCCGCTGGGACGGGAACCGTGCAACTCACCGTCACCACCTCCGCAGGAACCAGTAACGGCATCGCCTATATCTATATCTGACGGCTGATGCGGCTGGGCCGCTGGCAGGTTGCTGCCGGCGGCCCAGTCTCGTTGCGGTTGAGCGTATAGCGACAGAGCCTCCGCCACCGTGACGGAGGCTGCAGGGGTAAGGGGGCTTTCGTTGGCGACTGTACTGAAGATGCTCCTGGCGGAGCGGCATCTCAAAAGTCATCCGGATTTTCTGGCCGCGTACGACAAGTGCGCCGCCCTGCTCGACCCGCCCATTCCCTCTGGTCATGGGCCGGCGAAGGCGCAGTACTACCAGTGGCTGTCGGGCCGCATGATCGGGCTTCCCCGCGACTACCACTGCCGGGTGCTCGAGAAGATGTTTCCGGGCTGGACGGTCGAAGGATTGTTTCAGATGGCCGACTCGGTACCGGCCGCCGCTCGACCGCATGAGATAGGCCCCTCCGGCGCCGACGTCCAGCTGCAGGCGTTCCTCGGAGCTGAGATGACCACCCGGGGTGCCACTGTGGTGTACCCGACGTTCGAGCTGACCGGGCCATCCGTAAACGCACTCCGGAAGGCCGGAATTTCCCGTCAGCGCACATTCGGGAAGAAGGACAGTGCGGTCGCGGACCGACATCACGTCGATGTCCCGGTGGTTGTGGCGGAGAACGATGTTCGAGGGTTGCTGTACGTGTCCTCCCTGCTCCAGCGCCACACCAGCATTCCGATCACCCTCGAGAGCGACCGCGACATCGTCGCGCGCTGCGACCGCCCGTTCATCAGTTTCGGACTGAGCAGCAACGACTGCACCCATCTGTATCTCGAAACCGTCGAGCGTCCTCTCTTCACCATCCGCGACAGCACTGCCGAGGACGGCTCCAATTCGGAGTGCCTGGAGCTGACCGATGGAACCCGGTATTTCTCGAGCGACAACCGCAACATCGGCATCATTGCGCGGGTGCGACCGAACTCGGATCGGCACCCCGACCGATACTGGATATATTGCGCGGGCTTGGGTCGGCGCGGCACTGCCGGGGCTGGGTGGTATCTCGCCAACTATTGGCGCCCGCTACAGCAGCGTGTCGGTGATCGTGAGTTCGTCGCGGTCATCGGCGTCCACAAGTACTCCGACCAAACGGCCGGTTTGGAGCATCTGTTGATCGAATGACCACCAGTGGATGAGCGGCGCGAGCGTGGACCGAGCACGGCCGGCGGCACGAGAAATTCTCGTCCGGTGCTCGACCACGCCTCCGCGCCGCTGGATCGGCTGCTGTCCAGGCGAAGCCCGAGCCGGCCGCTGTCCTCGAATCACCTGGAGCAGGACGTCACCGCGCCGGCCGGCCGACAACGGCTGGAATCCGACCGCAACCTCACCTCGCCGCCGCCACTCCGGAGACGTTCTTAGCCATGGGAATACAGCAGGACCAGTAAATCCCTTGGGAGTCATACGCTTTCGAGCAGCGAAACCACGCCGGCGAGGTCGATCCTTCCGATTGTCGCCGCGTATGAAACGTGAGGACGACGAGGCATTCTCGATGAGCACTTTTGTTTTGATTCACGGTGGAAGCCACGGCGCGTGGTGCTGGTACAAAATGATCCCTCGGCTCGAGTCGGCCGGGCACCGGGTAGTGACACTGGATCTTCCCGGCCACGGCGTCGATCGAACTCCACTCGAGGGACTCACCCAGCACCACTACGCCGCGGCCGTCGAAGCAGTCCTGCGCACCCTCGAGGAGCCTGCGGTGCTGGTAGCCCATTCGATGGGGGGAATGACGGCGTCCTTGACCGCCGAACGCTGCCCTGAAAAGATCGCCGCTATCGTATATTTGGCCGCCATCGTGCTGAACGGTGGGCGGTCGATGATGACCGACCCCGACATGGCGCGACTTTTCGGAGAACTGAGCTCTTCTCTAGTATTTGATGAGCAGAACGCAGCGAGCATCTTCCCCCCAGAGTTGGCGATTCGGTGTTTCTACGGCGACTGCGACGCCGCGGACACCGCTTTGGCGCTGCGCTTGTTGACCCCCGAACCCAACAGCGCGATGTCCACGCCGATAGACGTGACCGCGCAGCGTTTCGGCACCGTTCCGCGTTTCGGGATTCAGACCTTGAACGACGGTCTTCATCCTGCCGATCTCCAACAGATGATGTACAAGCAGAATGATTGTGCCGAAATCGTGAGCCTGCCGACCGCCCACTCGCCATTCCTGTCCGCTCCGGACCAGCTCACCGAACAACTTTTGTACTTCGCCGACCGAGCCCGGTCCTGAGTTTCCGCGAGGCATCAGCGCTGACAGCTACGATTTTCTGGCAACCGCACGGCGCGCTCCACGCCGCAAGACATCGAATTCACCGGCATGGCCGGTGGGCCCGATTATCGGTCCGCATGCACCTCGGCACAACCCAATGGCCGGGCGGCAGGGGCGATGCGAAGAGCGCCTTGGTCGAGATCGAGCATCAGCGGCCCCTGGGTGGTTTGCAGCTGCCTCCGCAACTGGTCTGGTATGTAGTCCATGGTGGCTATTCGGTTGCGGTAGTTGAGAAAGCTGTGGCAGCCGATTGCCTGGATACCTGATCGACGGGCGCTGGTGACGGCATCGGTCAAGGTCCATACAGCGTTTTCGGCGGGCTGGATGATGTCGATGGCGTCCAGGTGGCGAGACCGGATCCGTTCCCTGAAGAACTTCGCCGCGAAGTGCCGGTAGAGCACATACTCCGAAGCGCCGGTCCATTTGGCATGTTCTACCGTCGCGAGGAACGCCTCCCAGAACGGTCGCGCGTGCTGATGCTCGACTCGCCGCATCAGATCGGCGAGAATCTGCCGGTCGAACACCATGTGGTGTTGCATTCCGCTGTAAGGGTCGACGGGACGCCACTCGGCGAGCAGCCTGGTCGCCGCGGCGATCGCGGAGTGATGAGAGGGCAGCCCATGCTCGCGAGTATCGAGGCGCCACTGCAGCGGATACCCAAGCGCCAGGCAAGCTCTGCCCTCCTCGTCGATGAACACGACGTCGTCGACAAGTGTGTAGTCCGCGTCGAGCACGAGGATGTGCTCGGCCGCACCCGGTAGGATCTCGAAGCAGTCCAGTTTGATCAGTTGCTGGAAATACCACGACGAATTGTGGTGATCGCCGCCCCCCGCGCGCAGAGTCGCTTCGATCATCGCGGGCTTCGGCGACACCGATTCCTCGCCGATCCACCGCACCACGCCGCCGACCCTCACCTGCGCCGCCAGTCGAGCCGACCCGACGACATTCACCGACCGGATCGGGTTGCGACTGTATGTGATCAGCCCCGCGATACAGGTGTCCAGACCGGCAAGGTCCTTGGCTGCTACCGGGATCATGACATCGATCGCTGGTAGGCACGCACTTTCGCTGGCCACGTTCACTCTCCCCGAAGGCTGATCGTCAGAGGCAACCATAGCCAAGACATTCGGCGTATGGTCCGGCCCTGACGTTTTCGCGGTTGGTCGTGTGGGCGGCATCGAGGTCGTCGTCCTTCTCGCCGAGTTGGCGGCGCAGTTCCGCGACTTACTTCCGTCGTTCCAGCGCGCCAGCCGATGGTCGTGCCGCGCGCCAGCCGATGGTCGTGCCGTTGGAGTTCTCTGGCCGACCCACGACAACCCTCGGTCCGCCGCGCTGATTCCGCTGGTGGCGTAACCGATTCCCGGCACGCGGCCAGAGAACTACCGTGGCCGCATGCACTCACCGATCACAGGCACAGCCGCCGGCGTGCCGTTCACCGCCCTGCCACCGGCCGACAACGGACCCGCGCCGCTGATCGTCACCTGGCACATGCTGGATGCGCCGAGGTCGAACGCCGCGTTCGCTGCCGCGTTGCCGATGAACGACCTGCCCGCGTGGCGGGTGCACCTCGGCATGCCGATGTGCGGGGCGCGCATGGTCAACGGCAGCACCGCCGCCGTCTTGGAGCTGATCCGCAAGGACGCTCTGATGTCCTTTCTGTACCCGTTCGTCCGGCAGGCGACCGAGGAGTTCCCGGCCGCGCTGGCGTCGATCCGTGCGCAACTGCCGGTCGACGACGGCCCGATCGGCGTGCTCGGCGGCTCGCTGGGCGGGGCCGTCGCGCTGCGGATCCTGGCTGGCACCGAGATCCCGGTTGCCGCTGGCGCCGTCGTGAACGCCGCCATCCGGATGCGGTCCGTCGTCGACCTGTTCCCAGGCGACTACCGGTATGACACCGAGTCCGACAAGGCCGTCGACAGCCTGGACTTCGTCGCCGAAGCGGGCGCCATCGCTGATCGCGCGCCGCTGCTGGTCGTCAGCGGCGAGCTGGATCACCCGGCGCTGCGTGCCGACGCCTTCCGCCTCGTCGACGCTTTAGGGGAACAGTCCGAACTGCTGTCGATCCCTGGTTTGGCGCATCCGCTCGCCGACGAGCCCGGCATCGAGCCCGCGCCACAACTGCCGTCGGCTCGCGAGGTAGACGCCGGCCTGACCACGTGGTTCCGACGCCACCTCACGGATGCAGGATAGGTGTGTTTCTCAGGACGTTGGTTCCACGGTGGTGAGGTCGAGCTCGACCGCCGCTGTCGGAAGCATTCGCACGGTTCACATTTCGACACCCATCCTGCCCTGCGGCCGATAGTTTTCCGGCCAGTAGGGCGGCCGGTGTCATCACCCCGCCCGCATGGGCGGTGCGGAAGGCGTCGGCCCCCGGTGAAAGCGAACCCACCCAGACCAGATACAGCACCGGCAGCAGTGTCAGCCCGATCGAACGGCTGCACTACGCTGGGCGATCTCGCGTTCGCCGAGCGTGCTTTTGCCGGTCCCGGTAGACACGCTGCCCGCCGAAGTCGTCTACGCTGTCTCTGGCCCACGTGCGCATCAGAATCGGCCGATACCAATATCTTCCGCGTGATGGTGGTGTCCCATTGCCACTGATCGGCGGTGTGTAGATGACCGATGTAACCATTCAGGAGTGCCCGCGTGCCAGGTGAAATCGATTCCGCTGTCTTTCCGCATCTGGAGGCAGACCTCGACCGGGTCCGTGAGGTTCTCGGGCCCATACGGCTGCCGGGCAGGCCCGAACTGACCGCCCTCACAGACGAAGGACCCGACACCTCCCGCCGCCTGGTCCGGCCCACCTTGACCTTGCTGTCGTACTACCTACTCACCGATCCCGCGGCGCCGGCCGACGACCGTACGATTCGCGCCGCCGCGGCCGTCGAGCTACTGCACCTCGGCTCGCTGTACCACGACGACGTCATCGATCACGCGTACGAGCGTCGAGGTCGCCCCAGCGCCAATGCGGTGTGGGGATCACACATGGCCGTACTGGGTGGCGACTCCGTGACGGCCTCGGGCGGGCGCATGCTGATCGAGCTCGGCCGGCGCGAAGGGCTCGCAGGAGCGATCGTGAGTGAGCAGATGTGCGCGGGCATGGTGATCGAGGCCGCCGATCAGTATGTGGCATCCCGCAGCGAGCAGGCCTACCTGGACTCGATCGACGGCAAAACAGCGGCGCTGGTTCGGAGCCTGCGAACGCGAAGCGCACCATCGCATCAATGGCTATATCCCCGCCACGGCCGACTACCTGCCGCTGCGGAGGTCGACCAGTGGCATCGACATCGCCCTCGCCTGCGTGGAGGTGTACCAGGACCGGGAACTGCCGTCGAAGCTGCGCAACCACCCGGTGATCCGGCGTCTGGAGGAACTCGCCTTCTTGGTGACCTTCGTGGAGAACGACCTGGTGTCACTGGATCGGGACGAGGCCGACCATGTCCCTTACAACCTGGTGCGGGCGGTCCGTCACGAGACCGGCTGCACCCGCCGCGAAGCCGTCGAGCAGGTGCAGCGCCGGTTGGCCGATCAGCGTGCCCAGCTCGATGCGGTGCTGCGCTACGCTTCCGCATGCTCCCCGGCCTGTCGGGCCAGGGGAAAAAGTACGCGTCGATGTACGAGGTCATCGCGCAGGGGGCGCTGCGGGTGAATCAGAGCGATCGGCACACGCAGAACTCCACTTCCGCGGCACCGGACCTGGAACGCTTGCGCCGTGAGATCTACCTCCCGGCCGACGAACCGGCTTTTACCGCACCGTAAGCCCCCCAAGCCGGCGAAGCACCGAGGGGTCTTGGTAACAACAACGGCCTAGGACCTATCCCGTTCCGTGACCGCTCGCGGGCACCCGGATCGTGAGAATGAAACCGGGCATCCATCACCGCCGGCACCAGGAGTTGCGCCACCCAGCGCCGGCCGCGCGAGCGCTGGAGTGCGGCCTCATGAGCGGAACCGGCGGGCCACGTCGTGCAGCGCGGTTGCCAGCTGGTCGACGTGGCCGGTGGGGGTGAACTGGGCTGGGGTAACCCGCACACAGTCGCCGCCCGCGACGCCGCCACGCCGGACCGTGAAGATGCGGTACGTGTCCAGCAGGTAGCCGGCGATGGCCTCGTTGTCGGCTTGCGAGGTCCGACCGGAAAGCCGGAACGACGTGATCGCGCCATACATCGACGAGTCGTCCGGGGTCAAGATCTCCAGGTTGTCGATCTGCCGGACCTGATCGACCCAGCGGTTACGCAGGTAGCGCAGCCGGGCTTCCTTGACAGAGGCGCCCAGAGCCTCATGACAGTCCAGAGCGGTCGGCAGGGTGAGGAAGGCAGCCACGTCCAGGGTGCCGGAGTGAACCCGGGAGCGAATGTCGCCTGCAGGGTAGGTTTCGTCGGCGAAGGCCGCGTCGATGTCTGCCAAACGGTTCTTGCGGACGTAGAGGAACCCGGCACCGAGCGGCGCGTTGATCCACTTGTGCAGGGAGAACCCGGCGAATTCCACATCCAGGTCGGGAATGGTGAAGTCGAGCTGACCCCAGGAGTGGGCCGCGTCGACGATCACGTCCACATCCCGTTCCCTGGCCATCGCCACGATTTCCCGTACCGGCACGACCAGGCCTGTGCGGTTGTTCATATGGCTGAGCAACAGCAACCTGACCCGGGGATGGTCGCGCAGCGCCCGGGAGTAGGTGTCGAGAACTGCCTGGCGGGTCGGCGGTTCCGGGATCACGATCCGCACGATCTCGACGCCACGCCGGTGGCGCAGTGCGTTCACCGCGTACTGACAGCTGTGGTAGTCGAGGTCGGCATACATCACGGCATCGCCTGGCCGCAGCCGGTTGTAGCCGGCGATGAGATTCTGCAGCGCCTCGGTGCCGCCACGGGTCAGGGTGACCTCCTCCGCGGACACACCGGCCGCCGCGGCCAGGCGTTCCCGGATGTGTTCGAGTTCCGCTTTATAGGTGGTTCTCAGCAGGTACGAGTTCAACTGGTTGAGCCGGTCCATGTTGCGCAGGTACTCACGACGCACCGGTGCCGGCATAATCCCGTAGTAGCCGTTCTCCAGGTTGATGACTTGCGGGGTCACCGGATATTGGTTTGCCACCGTAGTCCAGAACCGCTCGTCCCTGGCGATCTCATCGAGACCGCGGCCCGAGGGCGCCACCACCGGCGTGATATCCGATCCCCCGTCCTTGGAGTGGTCCCCTCGCAGGATGCCGGGCGCAACGGCACCGGCACCGAGCCCGGTCAACAGCCGACGCCGAGACACAGACATAGCCATTCCTCTCAACAATTGCCTTGCACCGCAAGGCTTTTCGACATGCAGGGCCCACCGCTCCCGGTGGGCCCTCTCCCGGATCTACCGCAGCATCTTCCGATCGCATCGAAGTCGGACTTCCCGGCTGCGGTATGCACTCGACATAATCTGCGCTGTGCGTGCGACCGGTGCGGGCCCGCAGCTGGTCGGGTTCCTGCTGTGGACGGGCCCGATGTCGAACGTCTGGCGCGGATGTGACGTATTCGCGACCGTGCGATCAGCGCATCCCGTCGGTTGCGTCGTCCGCCCCCGCGGGGACAGTTCCTCGACTGGCCGCGTGCACACTCGGTGGCCGGCGGCGGCCTACCGGGTGAGCGCCTGTGATGGAGACAGCTGTGGGCCGGAAACGGTCGAGGCCGTGTAGTGCGAACGTCGCGAGGACGCCGATCAGGCTGAGTCCCAGCCAAATCGCCCAGTCCGCTGCGGCGTCATGGGCGGCGCCGACAATGGCGCCGGTGGCGAGATTGCCGATCAGGATGCCGACACCCACGACGGTGTTATAGAAACCGTAATGAGTCGCCACCAGTCTTCCACTCGAGAGTGTCACCACGGTGTCCATCTCGAATGGAAATACCGCCGCCGTGCCGACCGCCAGGATTGCGGCCGAGACCAGCAGTGCCCCGACCGCGGCTGCGACGCCGAATCGGTCCGGTCCGGATACAACCGCCAGCGGCACGAACGACGCGGTCAGGATCCCCATGCCGACGACCAAGCTACGGCCGGTCCCCCATCTCGCCTTGAACCATCCGGTGATTCGCAACTGCCCGGCGACCGTTACCACTCCGGATACCACGAACACCGCCGACACCAGCAGCTGAGATCGTGCGCCCGCGACGAATTCGGCCTGTAACGGCAGTGCCAGATACACCTGGAACGACAGCACATACGAGCCGATCATCGCCAGCGCAAACCACACGAACCGCCGGTTGGCAACGACCGTGCGCCAATCGTCGAGCACCGAGGGCTTCTCCGCCGCCGCCTCCGTGCGCCGGGCGGGCAAGGCGAACAGCTGCGCCACGGTCAGCGCCGCGAACACCACCGCCGCCGCACCCGCGGTCACCCGGAAATCCACCGCCATCAACGCTAGGCCGACCAGCGGACCGGCCAAGATGCCCGCCTGATAGAAGACGTTGAACACCGCGAACGCTTCCACCCGACGCTCCCCGGTATCGGCCGCAAGGTAGGCACGCACCGCCGGATTGAACAGGGCCCCGGCGAAACCCGTTGCCGCCGACGCGATCAACAAACCAGGCAGTGAGGTCGCGAACACCAGCAGCGCGAACCCACCGGTACGCAACAGACACCCCGCCACGATCAGCGGCTTGTACCCGAGCCGGTCGGCCAGTGTGCCGCCGACCAGGAACATGCCCTGCTGGGAGAAGTTCCGCACGCCCAGCACCAGCCCGACCGCCCACGCCGCCAAACCGAGCGGACCCGCCAAGTAGCCCGCCAGGTACGGCATCAACATGTAAAAGCCGAGGTTGATGCCGAACTGATTGACCATCAACCACCTGGCAGCGAGGTCGAAACTACGAAACTTCCGGAACACCGTCACGAGACCGCCTCCCCGACCAGGGACAGCGCGCGTGGATCGACCACCGTCGCACAGCGAGTCCAAGACTGGACCACCCGCTCGCTCGGATGCGCGATAGTGTCCGGCTCGATCGGCGGGGCGCCGTCCAGCAATCCGTGTTCGGCGCAATACCGATCGTTGTAGACGGTGTCGAAATAGCGGTGCGGACCATCGGGGAACACCGCAGCGACAGTAGCGTCGGCGTCATGGGTGCGGGCCGCCCAGCCCGCGACCAGCGCCACGGCTCCGACGCTCCAGCCGCCGGCGGCATAGTGGGTCGCGGCGAGGGTGCGGCAGGTCCACACCGCCTCCGACGGCGCTACCCAGTGCACTTCGTCGAAGGCGGCATAGTCGATGTTCGGCGGGTAGATACTCGATCCCAGGCCGCGCATCAGGCGAGGGCCCGCGGGCTGACCGAAGATCGTCGAAGCCACCGTGTCCACTCCGATGAGCTTCAGGTCCGGATTGAATCGGCGCAGCACCCGGGCCACTCCGGCCGAGTGTCCGCCGGTGCCTACCGCGCACACCAGCACATCCACCACGCCGAGCTGTTCGATCAGCTCGAGCGCCAACGATTCGTAGCCGTCGACGTTGTCCGGGTTGCTGTACTGGTCCGGGCACCAGGCATCGACATCCTGGTCGAGCAGCTCCGCGACCCGATCGCGACGGGCCTGCTGCCAGCCCCCGATCGGGTGCGGCTCGGCCACGACGTCCACCTGCGTGCCGTAGGCCGCGAGCATTCGCGCGACGATGGGCTCCAGACCGGGGTCGGTCACCACCGTGACCGGGTGGCGGTACACCATTCCAGCCAGCGCCAAACCCAAACCCAATGTTCCACTCGTGGATTCGATGATCCGTGCCCCAGGCGCCAGCTCGCCCCGGACTTCCGCCCGCCGCACCATGTGCAGCGCGGGACGGTCTTTCATACCGCCGGGATTGGCCGCTTCGATTTTGGCCCAGAACCCACGCCCGACCGGTGCCAGCGGGGCGCCGACCCACAGGACGGGAGTGTTCCCGACCAATGCGTGGGGATGCCGGACCGCGCCCGGCGCGGCACCAATCCCTGCGGATATCTCGGTGCGCCTGTCGAACACAATCTTGTTCATGACTGTCGCTTCCTGTATCTGGACCGCCATCAAGACGGTCCGAACGATGAATGGGCAGCGAACACCGGCCGACGACCCGGCAACGTCGGCCTGGCGCTGACCTGTCAGCGTCGCGCGATACAGAACCGCGTGAGTAGATCCCGCCCACCCGCAGCGGGCAGGGACGTCGCCGGTGGACCACGGACACCGCGGCCGTGTGGCGAGAAGACGACCGTGAGGACAACAGCGGCCGCAACCAACATCAACACCAACAGTTGAAGCGATAGGGCCCTCGTCCCTGTGCTTGGCAGCACCGACTTGACGAGGCAGTGCACGATGTGCGGACCGCAGTCATCATCCGAATCTGTTGCAGCCCCGTGGGTGTGCTCCTCCGGCACAGAATGCGCACGGGAGGTGAAGTGCCCGGCTACCGAGGCGGGCGATGGAGGCCGGTGCGCATGGGATCCCAGCAGTGCACAGTCGATCATGTGTGCCACGAGCAGCACCGACACGACAAATGCGACCACGACTCCACCGCGCCGCAACCGACCGAGAGAATTCACAATGTCCGACTATAGCAACTTACCGCTACGGGGTATACCTATCTGGAGAGCCCGAAACGGGGCGCCACAACGGTAACGGCGGCGCACATTCGGCCGAAGTCGAACTCGCCGGTCGTGGCGCTCGAGGTGCCGGGGCGGCACTCATCGCTCCGTCGGCGCTGACGCTGCCGATGATGCTGTTCGGTTCCGCTCCGCGGAAATCGACCAAGGCGCGGGCGTCAGTGGCGGCGGCTCCGGCCGGTGGCACTGCGGGTGTGTTCCTCAGGGGTGTCATCACCGAGTACATCAGCCGGCTCGGGTTTCTACATCAACGCTCCGAGCGCGATTTTCGCGCTTATCGCCGTGCCTGCCCTGATGTCCAGCGCACCACAGCCTTCCAGTCCTGTCGATCTGCTCGGCGCGGTCATCGGTCGACAGCGGCTATCGGGGACCGACCCGCCATGGCACCTCGTTCGGCGGCAGGTCGTTCCATGCGGCGTAGGCGTCATGCTGGCCGAGTGCGATTGATGCCTCGATGAATTCGTGATCGAAGTACAAATAGCTGAACAAGTCACCGCGGCGAGGGCCGTCCCCGCCCAACGCGCGGCCCAGCATCCGTAGCTCTGCATGACGGAGCATTCGCACGATGCCTCGCCGCTGGTGGCGCTGGTTGGCGAATATTTCCTCGGCAAGGTTGCCCAGGGTTGCCCGCGCTGGCGGGGTGATAGAAAGGAAGGGGATGACCTTTCGTGGTCGCCCGGTCGTGGTGACGCATTCTGTCGAGTCGACGAGGGTGTTGACTTTGGCGAGGGTCCGCAGGTCCTCGATCATCCGGTCGACCAGCGCAGCATCCATCAAACGCACGACTACGTCGTCCACGTCGGGCGGTAGGTTGTTCGCAGGCAGTGCAGGTGCTGCGTCGACTTCGGGGTGAGTCGCCACGACGGCGATCGCGTCGGTGCCCAGCGCGATCGCTGGTTTGAGTGGTGCGTTGAGCCGTATACCGCCGTCCAAATACCAACCGTTCCACTGTTGCGGTTCGCTGATGCGAACGGGTGGAAATACGATCGGGATGGCCGACGACGCGAGCACATGCTCGAGCGTGATGTCGGCGGCCACGTAATCAATCGGCCGTTCATCGTCGGGTGGTGGCAGCGGCACTGCGTCGGCGCCGTCGACGAACACAACGGTCCGGTTGTCCGCGCCGGATGTCGCGACTACCGCCAGCGTGGTACGCCCCTCGGCGATATTGGTCCGCAGCTGATTCCAATCGATGACTGATCGGGCCGTGCGGCGCAGCGGATCGGTGTCGAGCAGATTGGTCAGCTGCACTCGCGGTATTCGCAGTAGCTGGCCGGTAGCGCGGGTTGCGACGCGGGGAAACCCGATGATCGGCGACCGGAACACGTCGGAGACTGTGATGTCGCGCCAGACCTGGAGCGCCTGTTGTGCCTGCTCGGCCGGCGGCAAGTGCGACAGGGCGGCAAAGATCGTCGCGTTGATGGCTCCAGCGCTCGTGCCGACAAACCGTAACGTTTCGACACCCGCGCGGCGTAGGCGCGGCACCAGCACCGAAAGCACACCTGCCTCATAGCCGCCGCGGGCTCCGGCGCCAGCCACTACTACGCTCACCCGACGGGGTGGGGACGCAGACCACTCCTCCATCAGTGAACTCCCTTCCTCAGTGAACTGCGTAAGGGTGCACCGGCAATTGGATTTCCGGGCAGCTGGATCGCTTCGATATGGGGAAGCGGCTGGGGTTGAGGGGCTACACCCTTGCACCCTGCACGCGCGTCCACCCCTGCACGAAACCGGGATCCGCGAGCAATGATTGTGACTTGTGGATCGATCCTGGCGGTTGTGGATACCGACGACACGGTGCGCGTCATGATTCTCCTGGACCCAGGACAGATAGCCATTGGCGACGATACCGCAAGAACGCGGCCGGTTGGTTCTGTTCGGAGCCCCCTGGGTTCCCGAAGTAATTCGGAAAACCCACGGTCAGGATCCCGGGGCACGGCTAGGTATCCGATCTGCCTGCCAGCACGCAGTGTCGGCGATGCCTGGCGATAGGTACTCGCTGCCACGGCTACCGCTGTCACCGCGGACGGCACACTGATCACCCGATGCACAGCCGTACACATCCGCGACACCGCGGTGGCGGGCGACGACTTCACCCGACTCCAGCCGGTGGCGGCTGTGCTGGGGACGTTCGACCAGGTGCTCGATGACGGGCGATAGGCGTCCATGCCGCTGGCGGCCGGAACCCGGCTAGCGCGGGATCACGAGATCCGACGCGCTCCAGCCGACGGTACCGCCACGAGGGTCCGGGGCGCTGTGAAGTTCTCGGCGTGGAACCGCGTCGCTATGGCAGCGGCGATGTGCCGCGTGCGCTCGGCGTCGGCGAGCGCGATGACGCTACCGCCGAAGCCACCACCCACCATGCGAGCTCCGTGGGCGCCGGCCGCCAGCGCCGTATCGACCGCGGCGTCGAGTTGCGGTGTGGAGATTTCGAAATCGTCGCGCAGCGAGGCATGCCCTGCGGTCAGGATCGGCCCGATCTCGCGCGGATCGTGACGACCGCGCAGAGTGTGGAGGACCGCGAGCACCCGGGCGTTCTCGGCGACGACATGGCGGGCCCGCCGTCGCAGCACAGGATCGCCGATCCGATCCGTTTCGGCTGGATCGGTGACTTCGCGCAGCGCGCGCACGCCGAGCGCCGCGGCGGCCTCCTGACATTCGGTGCGCCGCTTGCCGTATTCGCCATCGACCAGCTGATGCGGGGTATTGGTGTCGACCACCAGCAGTTGCAGCCCCGCCGCGGCCAGATCGAACGGGATCTGCGTGTGCTCACCCCTGGCGAAGTCGAGGAACAGGGCGTGCCCTGCGGTGCACAGCACCGAGGCCGACTGATCCAGGGTGCCGGTGGCCGCGCCGACGTAGGTATTCTCCGCGGCCCGGCCGATGTCGATGAGGTCGGTGTCGGCGACGGGCAGCGCGAACAGGTCACGCAACGCGATCGCCACCGCACACTCCACAGCCGCCGAGGATGACAGCCCGGCGCCGACCGGCACCGCGCCGTCGAGCTCCAGTGTCACGCCCGCGACCGCATGTCCGCGACGGAGGTATTCGTGCACCACACCCAGCGGATACCTGGCCCAGCCGGACACATCGGCCTCTGCCAGTCCCGTGATCGGCACGTTCACCGACTCGCCGGGATGCTGCCGTGACGAAACCCGTGCCCTGCCGTCGCCCGTCGCCACCGCGGTACAGGTCACCACCTGCGGGACGGCGATCGGCAAGGCGTAGCCGTCGTTGTAGTCGGTATGCTCGCCGATGATGTTGACCCGCCCGGGCGCCGCCCATACCCCGCTGGTCACCGCATCTCCCGCAATTCGGCCGCGACCGTCTCCGGCGTGGTGTCGCTGATGAACACCGACATACCGGACTCCGAGCCGGCCAGGTACTTCAACTTGTCCGCCGCACGACGGGTCGAGAAGAGCTGCAGGTGCAGCCACCAATCCTCGCGGGCCACACCGGATCCTGGCGTCGGCGCCTGATTCCACGCGGCGATATACGGCATCGGGCTGTCGAAGTAGTGCGCAAAGCGTTGCAGCACATCCAAGTACAGTGTCGCGAACGCATCGCGCTGCGCGGCCTCGAGGTCAGGAAGGTCAGCGACGCGACGATGGGGATACAGCAGCACCTCGTAGGGCCAGCGCGCGAACGGCGGCACGAACGCCGTCCACTCCTCATTGGCCGCCACTACCCGCAGCCCGGCCGTGCGCTCGTCGGCCAGCAGGTCACCGAACAGGTTGCCGCCGTGGGACTTCCGGTAGCGCCGCACATTCTCCGACATCCTGGTCACCCGCGGTGTGACGAATGGGTAGGCGTAGATCTGTCCATGCGGATGCGACAGCGTCACCCCGATCTCCGCACCATGGTTCTCGAAGCAGAACACCTGCCCGATGCCATCGATGTCGGCCAGTTCCGCACTGCGCTGCGCCCAGGCGTCCACCACCAATCGGGCGCGCTGAGGATCCAGTTGGGCGAAGGAGGAATCGTGATCGCTGGTGAAGCACACCACTTCACAGCGGCCGAAGCCGTCGCGCAGCGGGGTCAGCGGTGAGCCCGCGACGGTCGCGCCAACCGATCCTGCCCCGTCTGCGTCCGGCACCGCACCGGGCCCGAGCGGGCCTTCGTGACCGGTGGACAGCGAGGGGAACCGATTCTCGAAAACGACCACCTGATACTCGGATTCGGGGATCTCGGTGGCCCGCTCCGGCGTGGACGGGCACAGCGGGCACAGATCGGCGGGCGGCAGGAAGGTCCGGGTCTGCCGGTGCGAGGCGATCACTACCCACTCGCCCAGCAGAGGATCGAAGCGCCGCTGCGAATGCGTGGTCGTCTGTAGCGGCTCGCGAGTGCCGGTCGCGGTGCGCGGTACGCCCGGGTCGGCGTCGAAGTACAGGATCTCGCGGCCGTCGGACAGCTTCCGGCGGGTGGTGATCACTGGGCCGCCCGGCAGTAGACCTGGGCCCAGGTGGGCGGGCGGTGAAGTGGCGGCGGCGCCATGGCGACCTCCGATCGTCGCTCGAGGATTCGGTCGGACAGTACACCGACGACCGTGAACACTCACATCGGATGAATCGGAGCGGCGGCGCCGTGGATGCGGTGCCACCGCCCTCCCTGCGGACGGAGGCAGCGCGGGCAGCGCACGACCCTGTCCTCATGCCGCTCCCGCGACACATCCTCGCGAGTCACGAACTGCCACAGCGCCTCTCCAGGCGGAGACCGTCGATGGGACTGCGGACACAGTCGGCACTGGTCGGATCGCTCTGCTCGTGCGAGCTCGTCGGTGTGTCACATAGCTATTGACAGCGCGTTGGCTGGGATGGTTTCCTCTAGCAGGTCGGTAGATCGATCTACCACCTTGCGGATGGCTACACGGCGCGCCTTTCGGCCCTCAGTAGTCGCGGAGGTCATGTGTTTGCGCGAGAGGGCGTTCATCGATGAAGGCCACCAAGTCGTTCGTTGCGCTGTCCCTGGTAGGGGTGCTGGCATGGGTGGGTTCTGCATGTGGACTGACATCCGGGCACACCGCGACCGCACTGACCATCTATACGGCACGCCCGAGCAGCATCTCGCAACCGGTGATCGACGCGTTCGAGGCCGCGAACCCGGAGTACAAGGGACGTGTACGGTTGCTCACCCTGGGGGCAGGTGAGGTGTTGGAGCGAGTCCGGGCCGAGACGCATCGCCCCCAAGCGGACATATGGTGGGGCGGCACACCACAGCAATTCGGCGAAGCCGTGCAAGCCGGTGTGTTGTCCCCTGCTCGTGACGACGTTATCGCCCGTGTTCCGGAACAGTTTCGAGGGTCGGACAATTTGTGGCTGGGCGAGATGCGCACAGTCAATCTGATCTTCTACAACCACGCGATGGTGGAGCCCGGGCAGGCGCCGAAAGATTGGGACGATCTCATCGCGCCGGCACTGAAGGGAAAGCTGCTGATCCGTGATGTAGCGGCATCGGGAACGATGCGCAGCATCTACGGGGCTTTGATCGGTCGTTCCTATACTCGAACCGGCGACCCCCAGCCGGGTTATGACTTCCTGCGCGCTCTGGACCGCAACACCGAGGCTTATGTCCCGCATCCGAACGACTTGTATCTGCGCGTCCAACGGCAAGAGGCGCCGATCAGTGTCTGGAATCTGCAAGACATCCTGGGACAACGGGCCAGAGGCGCGCCGTTCACGCCGGTGGCACCGACATCGGGTGCACTGATGCAGCTCGACGGTGTCGGCAAGATCAGAAGTGGACCGCACGGCGGCAATGCAGACACCTTCCTGGAGTTCCTGCTCCGCCCCTCCACTCAGCAGATGTTGGCGGATCGGACGTTTCAGCTCCCGACCGTGCCGCTCCCGCGGGATCCGGCCTGGCTGGCCGACATCGATCTACACGAGATGTCGGTGGATTGGGCGACGGTGAATCGCGAGGAGGACAAGTGGATCGACTATTGGGTTCAGAACATCAAGAACCACCGTTGACAAAGCGCTGAGCAATCAACCTCCGGTCCTGTTGGAGACATCGTGATACCGATCGAACTCGATCACATTCAGAAGACCTACGACAACACCACCGAAATAGCCATGAACGCCACCATCGCCGCCGGCGAGCTGTTCACACTGCTCGGTCCATCCGGATGCGGCAAGTCCACCCTGCTGCGGATCATCGCGGGCTTCGTCGACCCCACCCGAGGTCGGATTCTGTTCAACGACAAGGACGTCACGACGATGGCGCCCAACCGCCGGGACACCGGCATGGTGTTTCAGAACTACGCGCTGTTTCCCCACATGACCGTCGCCGAGAACATCGCGTACGGGCTGCGGGCGCGCAAGGTCGACAAGAAGTCGCGTGCCGCGCGTGTCGCCGTGGCGCTCGATCAGGTCGGGCTCGCCGGATACGGACACCGCCGGATCGACCAGCTCTCCGGCGGACAGCAGCAGCGCGTCGCGCTCGCTCGGGCGGTGGTCATCGCGCCATCGGTGCTGCTACTGGACGAACCGCTGTCGAACCTGGATGCGAAGCTGCGGGAGGAAACCCGTGCCGAGATCCGGCGGGTGCAGTCGGAAGCCGGCATCACCACCGTGTACGTCACCCATGATCAGGCCGAGGCGATGGCGATGAGCGACCGTATCGCAGTGCTCGATCGTGGTCGCGTGCATCAGATCGACACGCCGTGGGCCGTGTACCACCGTCCCGCCACCGCCTTCGTGGCCCGCTTCATCGGGCGCAGCAATGTGGTGCCGGTTACGGTCGTCGAGGTGAACGATCGCGAGGTCGGTGTCGAGCTCGCTGGCGGGTCGTCCATTACGGTGCCGATACCGGCATTCGGCCCGATCGGTGTCGGTGACGAACTCGCGCTGTCACTGCGTCCGGAAGCATTGGAATTCGCCACACCACAGCGAGCTGTGGCCGAGGGAAAAGTCACCGACATCGAATTCAGCGGCGCTGCAAGCACTTATACCGTAGTAACGCCGGATCTGACGTTGCGGGTCTCCGTGTCCGACGCCATCGGCCGACCACGGATAGGTGACAGCGTCTCGATCGGGATCGCTTCCGGGCACCCATGGTTGGTGCAGCCATGACCGCCGTCACTGCCGAAATAGCCTCACCCGCCCCAGACGCCCCGAGCCCACCGGGATCCGCGCCGAGCCGCTGGAAGAGAATGCGTCGCCGGCTGCCAGGCAGTTCCAGCGCAAGGTTCGTCTACCTGCCGACGGTGGCGGTTGTGGCGGTTCTCCTCCTCTTCGTCGTCATTCCCATGGTTTACACCGCGATCTCGAGCACGCGAGGAAAAGGCGCCCGGGCGAACTACGAGACATTCCTCCATGGCGGGTCGGGCACGGCGCTGGTGCTGTCGGTGGGGATCTCGCTCGCGTCGGTTCTCGGGTGCGGCATCATCGGCACTCTGCTCGCGGTCACGATGAACCGCTTCGATTTTCCGGGCCGTCGAATTCTCGAGGTCGCCGCGATTCTCCCGATGGCACTGCCGCCATTGATCGGCGCGGTGTCGTTCGTGCTGCTCTACAGCGTGACCGGCATCGTGCCGCGGACACTCTCGCAGTGGTTTGGTATCGATCCGGGTACGGTGGCGGTGAACGGCGTCGGTGGTGTGGTGCTGGTGCACGTATTCACGATGTTCCCGTTCTTCTACCTGCCGGTGGCCGCTGGGCTGGCCGGGATGGACTCGTCGCTGGAGGCCGCCGCGTACAACCTCGGCGCCAGCCGGATTCGGGTGTGGCGCACGGTTGTTCTTCCGATGCTGACTCCGGCGCTGGTATCCGGCGCCCTGCTGACGTTCATGATCTCGATGGCGTCGTTCACCGCTCCGCAGCTCTACAACGTGCAGACGCTGACGATGCAGATCGTCGCCACCAAGACCGGCGGTAACCAGGAACTGGCTGCCGCTCAAGCGACGGGGCTGGCGGTTGTGTCGATCTGCTTTCTCGTCTCGATGCGGTGGTATCAGGGTCGGCGCGTGCACCGCAGTCTGTCCAAGGGGATTCAGCGTGACCGGACCGCGAGCCGAGGGCCGATACGCTGGGTGGCCGCGGTCGCCGCGACTGTACTGGCCCTGGTGCTGATGGCGCCCGTGCTTACCGTGGTGCTGGTGTCGTTTTCGGTGGACAACTCATGGACGACACAGATCCTGCCGCCCGCCTACACGCTGGGCAATTACGCCACGCTGTTCACCGATCCGGGCAGCCTGCTGCCGATGTCGGTCAGCGTCCAGATGAGCTTTCTCGCCACGGTGGGGGCCGTACTGGTCGGGGTCGCCGCGGCGTACGTCGTCGCCCGCTGGCGCGGACGCGGCCGCGGCGTGATCGACATCATGGTGATGCTGCCGTGGGCCCTGCCCGGCACTGTCGTCGGCGTCAATCTGGTCAACGCGTTCGACGAACCGCAACCGAGCAATCTTGGGATCTCGCTGGTCGGGGCCTTGTGGATCCTGCCCGTCGCGTATTTCGTTCGATTCGTGCCGCTGGTATTCCGGTCGACCGGCGCGGCGCTGGGCACCGTCGATCCCGCACTCGAGGAGGCCGCGCTCAGTCTCGGATCCGGCCCGCTACGGGTATTGCGCACGGTCACGATCCCTCTGATCGCCAAAGGCGTCGTCGCGGGGGCGTTGCTCGCCTTCGTCGACGGTGTGGGTGAGTACGTCGCGTCGGTGGTCGTATATCCGGCCAGTTTTCCGCCGCTCTCGGTGGAGATCTACCACCGCATCTACTCGTCCGAATTCGGCACCGCCGCCGCCTACGGAACGCTGCAGATCGCGTTGATCCTCGCCGTTCTGATAGTCGATAACACTCTGCAACACAACCGGCGGCAACGGCGCCATCAGTCTGCGGCGACGGTAGTCACTCGTGCGGGAATCTGACCACGACAGGAACGGATACTGATACATGGCAAAGCGATTCACCTCCGGCCGAGTGCCGCCGAGCGAGATGGAACCGATTTTCGATACGTCGGCGCGTTGGCAATGTTGGCTCGATGTCGAAGCGGCGCTCGCTCTTTCGGAGTCCGACCTGGATCTCATCCCGCCAGAAGCCGGCTCCGCAATTGCCCGCGGCTGTCAGCTGGACCGGCTCGATGTAGCTCGCATCGAAGCCGAAATGGAACGAACCAGCCACCCCTTGATGCCCTTGATCGTCGAACTCAGCCGCACCGTGGAGCCACCACATGGCCGATGGGTGCACTGGGGAGCCACCACCCAGAACATCACCCAGACGGGCGACACCTTATTGCTGCGTCGCGCCTGCGTCCTGATCCGGAAACAGCTGCTGAGCATCCTCGCCGCGCTCGCCGAACTCACCGACCGCAGCGCGGACATGGTCATGGCCGGCCGCACCCACGGCCAACACGCTGTGCCGATCACCTTCGGATACAAGAGCGCCGCGTGGATCGACGAGTATCTGCGCCATCTCGAGCGGCTCGACCAGCTGGCGCCGCGGCTGTTCGTCGCCCTGCTCGGTGGCGCTGCGGGAACCTCTGCATCTCTGGGCGAACAAGCCCCGCAGCTGCAGCGACTCGTTGCCGACCGACTCGGGCTGGCGCTGATGGCCGTTCCTTCCCGCAGCATCGGCGATCATCAGGCCGAACTGGTCACCGTGCTCGGGCTGGTCGCTGCGACCAGCGGAAAGATCGCCCGCGAGATCTATCAGCTGATGAAGACGGAATACCAGGAGGCGGAGGAGCCCATCCCGGCCGGCACAGTGGGCAGCTCGACGATGCCGCACAAACGCAATCCGCAGCTGTGTCAGGACATCATCGGTATCACTGCCGAGATTCGGGCATTGGCACCGCTGGCTCTCGAATCGGCCATGGGTGAGCACGAGGCCGACCACGCCTCGTCTGTGTTGTTCGATACGCAGCGGCGTGCTTGTGAGCTCACCGCGGAATCATTGGCGCGCATCGAAGTCATCGTCGCCGGACTGCGTCTGGATCGAGAACGCATGCGCCGCAATCTCGATCTGTCCGATGGCATGATCTTGTCCGAGGCGATCATGCTGCGGCTCGGTCGAACCCTTGGTCGGCAAACTGCACATGAGCTTGTCTACGACGCGGCCCACACTGCGATAACCACCGATGTACCATTCGCTGCCGCTCTTACCGCGGACGCCCGCGTCGCCGGTAGGCTCGATGCCCAGGACATCGAAAGTTTGCTCCAGCCCGACGCGCACCTCGGATTCGCCCCGGCCATCGCGCGTGAGCAGGTCGACCGGGCTCGTGCGGCGGTTGTTCGCTGCGCGGGAAGCGACCGCGCCGGCGCGGAGTGGGAGGCGGGCACAACAGGTGACGAATCAGCAGGATGAGACCCGACACGCTACTTTGCAAGACGTAGCGAACCGGGCAGGCGTGTCCCGGGCGACCGCGTCCTTGGTCGTCCGCGGCACCGGCCGGGTGTCACAGCGGACGCGTGACCGCGTCCATCAGGTGATGGACGAACTCGGCTATGTCTACAACAGAAGTGCCGCTTCGTTGCGAGCCGGTCGCAGCAACGTCATCGGCGTACTGGTCACCACAGTGACCAACCCCTTCTTCGCCGAGGTGATCGTCGGGCTCGAACAGCGTCTGGCCCGACTGGGCTACGTGTCGTTGCTGGCGAACACCCTCAACGATGCCGACCGACAGGCACGGCTGGTCACTTTTCTCCAGGAGAGCAACGTCGCCGGTGTGGTAATGGTGCCAGCCTTCACCACCGATCCGCGTACCCTCCAATCGTTTGCCGCCCGCGAGATCCCCCTGCTGTTCTTGACCCGCGCCGCAGGTGAAGACCCGGATCTCTACCTGCGCACCGACGACGTCGCTGATGGCGATCTGGCGGCAGATCATCTGTTCTCGCACGGGTGCCGCACCGTCGCCTATCTCGGCGGGCCGGCGGATTCGGTTGCTCGGCGCGACCATCTCGCCGGAGTGCGGGCCGCGGCCGAACGCCACAACCTCGCGCCGGTGCGGCTCATCGACATCACGTCCCCCACAACCGCACGCGGGGGTCTTGCGGCCGGGCGCCAACTGCTTGCCAGCGAAGCGGCGTGCGATGGCATCATTTGTCATAGCGACGACATCGCGCTAGGTGTCTATCGCGCGCTCCATGATGCCGGACGGGCCACGAGCATCCCAGTGATCAGCTTCGACGATGTCGGCCATGCCGAGCTGATGGAGCCGCCACTGACCACGATCCGCCGCCAGCCGCTCGAGTTCGGCCGCCGGGCGGCCCAACTGCTGCACGACCGACTCATCGGCGATGTCACCGGGCCGGTGACCACTGTCCTCCCGTCCGAGTTGGCCATCCGACGGTCCTGCGGTTGCCGCCCGGATTCGACCCGCACGGACTGAAACCGGGTATCGGCGGCGCCGACCGCCACGCGACGGGCGGATTGAGCGTCGCGGAACCCGGCGAGCCCGGATCCGTGACCGCCGATCGCCATCCGGATCGACGGCTGGGCGAGTTCGGCCTTGATGCGCTGAGCACCCTCGCGGACGGTCGAATCGGCGTCCACATCCATGCCCGGGGTGATACCCCAGCTCAGGCGCGGTGTAGGGAGCTCCAGGTAGCGCATTGCGCCAGCCGCACAAAAGGTGGCGAAAACTCTGGGACGCGGGGCCCTGGCCTGCATGGCATGTGCGGCGCCAATTCCGCCGACCGCGCCCTGCGCCACCTCCGCTGACGCCACAAGCGCGCCACCGTCGGATCCGATGCGGACAGATTCGTTTCGGAAAAATAGCCGACTGTCCCATGCTCGGTATCCACTGTCGTTCGAATCCTTCGTGAGAGATGTCTTCGGCCTCGAACTCGGGTTGCGGATGATCTGCCCGTTGCCCCCGCCGGGCCGGGTCGCCCTGGCCGAGACGATCCGATTGCGCGAGCGCGCCGACAGCGTTGTGCACCTGTTCGAGCCGGACAACGGCGAGTGTCCGATGCCCAGAAGAAAAGTGGGTACAACGCGTGGCCGTTCACATTGCGAGGGTCGCGGACCGTCATTAAGTTCATTCCATGGGATCGGCTTTTCCGCGTTTACTCTCGCCGCTCGAACTGAGGCATGTCACGCTGCGCAATCGCGTGGTGATGGGGTCGATGCACACCGGCCTGGAGGAACGGGAGTGGCACATCGACCGGCTGGCCGCGTATTTCGCCGAACGGGCCCGCGGCGGTGTTGGCCTGATCGTCACCGGCGGATACGCGCCCAATCGCGAAGGCTGGCTCTCGGCGTTCGGCGCCGCGATGCTCACCGAGGCCGACGCGGAGCGACACCGTCTCATCACCACAGCGGTACACGAGGCCGGGGGCAAGATCGCGATGCAGATCCTGCACGGTGGCCGCTTCTCGCATATTCCCAACAACGTATCGGCCTCGGCCGTGGCGTCGCCACTCAGCCCGTTCGAGCCTCGGGCGTTGACCGAGCAGGAAATCGAATCGACGATCGCCGACTACGCGCGCTGCGCGCAGCTGGCGGAACGGGCCGGATACGACGGAATCGAGGTGATGGGCGGCGAGGGCTGGCTGATCTGCCAGTTCCTCGCGCCGTGCACCAACATCCGAACCGACCGATGGGGTGGATCGGCGGCCAATCGACGGCGATTCGCGCTCGACATCGTTCGGCGGATCAGGGCGGCGGTCAGCGATGACTTCTTCATCATATTCCGGATGTCCATGGCCGAGTTGGTCGAAAACGGACAAACCTTCGAGGAAATCGTCGAGCTGGCGAAGGATTTGGAAGCCGCCGGAGTGGACGCCCTCAACACCTTGATCGGCTGGCACGAGTCGCGGGTGCCGATCAGCGCGACCATGGTGCCGCGGGCCGCGTTCGTCGAATACACCGCCAAACTCAAGGCACACGTGAGCATCCCGGTGTGTGCCTCGTATCGCATCAACATGCCCGAGGTCGCGGAGGACATCCTGGCCCGCGGCGACGCGGATCTCGTCTCGCTGGCCCGGCCGTTGCTGGCCGACCCGGAATGGGTGAACAAGGCCGCCGAATCCCGGGTCGACGAGATCAACACCTGCATTGCTTGCAACCAGGCATGCCTCGACCATTCCTTTCTCGACCAAACAGTATCCTGCCTGGTGAATCCGCGGGCCTGCCACGAAACGCTGCTGCAGCTGCTGCCCACCCGGCGCGCTAAACGCGTCGCTGTTGTCGGCGCAGGCCCGGCCGGCCTGTCGGCCGCAATCGGGCTGGCCGAGCGTGGCCACCACGTTGAGCTCTTCGAAGCCGACGACAGGATCGGCGGCCAGTTCGATTTGGCCCGCCGCATCCCCGGCAAGGAGGAGTTCAACGAGTCGATCCGGTACTTCCATCGAAAGCTCGAACTCACCGGTGTCAGAGTGCATGTGAACACTCGCGTCACCGCCGAACAGCTCGCCGCGGGCAACTGGGACGAAGTCGTCCTGGCCACCGGCGTGCGCCCCCGCATTCCCGACATCCTGGGAATCGACCACCCAATGGTGCTGTCCTACCCGGAACTGATCCGGAGCGAAAAGCCCGTCGGCAAGCGTGTCGCCGTTATCGGCGCGGGCGGGATCGGTTTCGATGTCAGCGAATTCCTCGCAGTCGACCGGCAGAGGGCCCTGACCCTCGAGGAGTGGCAGGCCGAGTGGGGCATCACCTACGACGACCGCGCACCCGGCCAATTGACCACGCGCAGACCCTCCCCCGCCATCAGAGACGTGACAATGCTGCAGCGAAAGTCGGGCCCGTTCGGAAGAAGCTTGGGCACAACGACCGGCTGGATCCACCGCGCGGCCCTGGAAGCCAAGGGAGTCAAGCAGATCGGCGGCGTCAACTACGAGCGGATCGACGATCGCGGCCTGCACATCAGCTTTGGCAACAACCGGGAAGACCGGCGCGTGGTCGACGTCGACAACGTCATCGTCTGCGCCGGCCAGGAATCCGTCCGAGACCTCGAAGACCAACTCGAAACCCTCGGCATACGGGCACACGTCATCGGCGGAGCCGAGGAAGCCAAAGAACTGGACGCCAAACGTGCCATCAGCCAGGGCACCCGTCTGGCAGCCGAAATCTGAGCCCGCAACCCCCTACTCCGTCATCTGCTGGTCGAGGAAGGCAAGGAGCTCTTCGGGATTGCTCGCTGCTGCGACGACGGCGCGGTCACTGCGGGTGTCGGATTCAGGTCCTTTCACGGTTTCGGCCAGCGTCGCGCGGATGCGTTCGACGAAGTGCTCCTTCTCGCCACCAGAGGACATGGTCGACAAAAACGCTCGAAGCGAAGCGATATGGTCATCGGCCGGGGACGTGGCTGGGGTGGTATCCAGCCGTGAGCGCAAGAATTTCGCCACTGCGTCGACAGTCGGGTAGTCGAACACCAGTGTCGACGGCAGCTTCACACCTGCCGCCTCGGCCAGCCGGTTACGCAGCTCGACACCGCCGAGTGAATCGAATCCCATTGTGCTGAAAGGCATCTCGGCGTCTATTGCCGCCCCGGACGGGTAACCGAGGACCGCCGCGGCATGGTCGCGCACGAATCCGAGCACGAGCGCTTCCCGTTCGTCCTCCGGCGCGGCGGCCAAGCGCGCGGCCAACCGGCGGCCGGCTGCGGCGCCGTTCGTCGCGCGTAGTGCCCGTGCGGACGCCAGGCTTCTGAGCACATCGGGTAACAGACCCTCTCGGGCTTGCGCCGCCAGGGTGAGCTTGTCGAATTCGACACAGGCGACCATGGCCTCATCCGAGGCGACCGCGGCATCGAACAGCTCGGTACCCTCGTCGTTGCCGAGCACCTTGATTCCCATACGCTCCAGCCGTGTCACCGCAGCCCGCTCCAGATGGCCGGTCATGCCGGTGCTTTGGTTCCACGGTCCCCAAGCCACCGACAAGGCAGGCAGCTGCTGGGCGCGGCGGGTGCGCGCGAGACCGTCGAGTACCGAATTCGCCGCCGAGTAGTTGCCCTGCCCCGGCGAGCCGAGCACTGCCGCAAGCGAGGAGAACACTACGAACGCCGAGAGATCGTGAGCTCGAGTAAGTTCATCCAGGTTCAGCACACCGTCGACTTTGGGTGCGAGCACCCGATCGATCTGCTGCGCGGTCAGCGATTCGATCATAGCGTCGTCGAGTACTCCTGCGGAGTGGATCACCGCCGTCAGCGGGTGCTCGGGCCCGATCGAGTCGAGCACAGCCGCCAACTCCTCCCGGTCACCGACATCACAAGCGACGACCCGTGTTTCGGCTCCCAAGCTGGCCAGCTCGGCGACCAGTTCCGCGACGCCGTCGCCCGCCTCGCCTCGGCGGGACACCAGAAGCAGGTGTTCGACGCCGTGTGCGATGACCAGATGCCTGGCCATCACCGCGCCCAGTCCGGTGGTACCACCAGTGATCAACACGGTGCCGTCTCCGAACGCGGCACCGTGGGTGTCGGCCTCGGAACCACCGCGGGCGATCAGCCGTGGCACGAACATCCGCAGGTCACGGACCGCTACCTGAGCCTGTCCCGACTCGAGCACGCGCCACAGGACATCGGGGCGCACAGCCTGCCCCGAAGACGTTCGTAATCCGGCGTCACCGTCATGGTCCAACAGTACAAACCGGCCGGGGTGTTCCGATTGGGCGCTGCGGACCAGCCCGATCACCGCGGCCGCGGCCAACTCCACCGACTCGTTCGGCAGTCCCGCCGCACGACGAGTCGCCACCACGAGCCGGGTGTCGGTCAACCGTTCGACCGACAGCCAGGAGCGCAGCATATCCCAGGCCGTGTGGACCGACTGCCGAATTGCCGCGGCACGCTCACCGCCCGGATCGTGCTCGCCCACGGCGGAGCTCTCGGCGAGCGACCACACGACTACGTCCGGAATATTCTCGGCCGCAACGAGTTCCGCAACATTGGTGTAGTGGCGTTCGATTCCGGGTATCCGCACCGAACCCAATGTTGCGGGCACCCAACCGGACGGCAGCGACGGTGCGGCAGGCAGCGCGAAGTCGGTCCATTCCAGGTGCAGCGGCACAGTGCGGCGAGCTGTGCTCGTCGCGGCCAGAACGTCGGCGTCGATGAAACGCACGCCGACCGCATCAATGCTCACGACGGCCTCACCTGCGTCGTCGACAGCGTCGATCCGGGCCTGCCCGCTCTCGTCCCGGACCATTCTCGCGCGCACCGCCGCCGCGCCGGGACGCCACAGCCGGACTCCGGTGAACGAGAAGGGCAGCAGCACCCGCCCCGCAGACGCCGGTGATCCGGAGTCGCGGATCAGCTCGTCGAGAGCGGGGTGCAAACAGGCGTCCAAGAGTGCGGGATGGATGCCGAACGCGGACGCCGAGTCGCTCACGGATTCATCGAGGGAGACTTCGGCGAACGTCTGCTCGCCGCGGTTCCACATCGCGGTCACGCCCTGGAATACCGGGCCGTAGTCGAAACCTCGCTCTGCCAAGCGGTCATAGAGGGATCCGTCGTCCGACGGCTGAGCACCCGGCGTCGGCCACAGCCCTGCCCCGGAATCCGGGGCGCGGTCATCGACCGCGGTCAGGGTACCGCGTGCGTGCGGTACCCACGGGTCCCCGTCGGCGGCTTCGGAGCGGGAGTAGATCGCGAACGTGCGTCGGCCATCGTCGTCGGGCACGTCGACGCTCAGCTGCAGATCCACTTCGGAATCGCCGGCGAGCCGGAGTGGGGCTTGCAGCAGCAGTTCCTCGATACTGTCGACGTTCAGTCGTGCTCCTGCGGCCAGTGCCATTTCCACGAAGGCTGTCCCAGGTAGCAGTACCGAGTCGAATACCGTGTGGTCGGCTAGCCAGGGATGAGTCCGTGTTGACACGTGTCCGGTGAACAGCCATTCGTCTTTTCCGGCGAGTTGCACCGCGTTTGTCAGCAACGGGTGCCCGAACGAGCCGGTCGTGACCTCGGCGGTGGTCTGTAGCCAGTACCGTTGGTGGTGGAAGGCGTATGTGGGCAATGCGACCCGAGTCGCGGTCGGAGCCAAAGCTGTTGCGGCCACTGCCAGACCGGCGCAGTGGGCACGGGCCAACTCGACGGTGAACTGTTGCGGTCCGCCATGGTCGCGTCGCAGCGTGCCCAGCACGGCCACGCGATCGGCGACACCGAGCGCTTCCGCTGTCGACTCGACCCCGATTGTCAGCACCGGATGGGGACTTATTTCGATGAACGCGTTCACCCCCGCACCGATCAATGCCTCGATCGATTCGGCGAACCGCACCTGCTCCCGCAGCCCCCGGTACCAATACCCCGCATCCAACGACTCGGTATCGATGTAGTCTGCGACCACGGTCGAGAAGAACGGCACCGAACCCGATATCGGAGCGACCGAAGCCAACTCCGCCGATACCCGATCCCGAATCGATTCCACGGCCGTCGAATGCGACGCATAGTCCACCGGGATCCGTTTAGCCCACACGCCCTCGCTGGCGCACTCGGCCAGGAACTCGTCCATCGCTGATGCCTGCCCGGACACCACGACCTGTCCTGGACCGTTCACCGCTGCCACCGACAGCCGGTCTCCGAACCCGGACAGACGCTGCCCGACCGCGTCGACGCTCGAGCCGACCGACGCCATACCGCCGGAACCGGCGAGTTCTTCTGCTACGGCGCGAGAACGCAGCGCCACCACTCGTGCACCGTCGGACAAGGAAAGTCCACCAGCGACAACAGCCGCCGCGATCTCACCCTGCGAATGTCCGATCACCACCGTGGGCTCTACTCCGCTAGAGCGCCACAACCGGGCCAGCGACACCATCACCGCGAACAACACCGGTTGCACCACATCTACCCGTTCCAGCGACGCTGCTTGCGGGTCTCTGCGCAGCACGGCGGTCAGCGACCAGTCAACGAATGGCGCCAACGCCGCTTCGCACTCGGCGATGGATTTCGCGAACACCCCACCCGCGGCCAGCAACTCCGCACCCATCTGTTCCCACTGGCTGCCCTGCCCTGGGAACACGAACGCCACCTGCCGCGCGGCAGCACGACCGGACACCACGCCATCGGTGTCCTCGACGGACTCTGCCAACCTCGCCAACCCGGCTTTCAGGTCGGCGGACTCTCGGCCCACGACCGCAGCACGCCATTCCAACTGTGAACGATGCCGCAGCAACGAGTACGCCACGTCCGCCGCACCCGCCTGCGGATGATCGACCAACCATTCCCGCAACCGAACCGCTTGATCTCGGACCCCCTCCCGCGTCTTCGCCGACACCACCCATGTCACGTACCCATCCGAATCCGGTTCCGCGACAGTGGATTCGGCTGGATTCGACAGCGGCGGTTCCTCGAGAATCACGTGCGCGTTGGTGCCGCTGATCCCGAACGACGACACTCCCGCACGACGCACCCGCTCACCCGCGGGCCACGGCTGTGGCTGGGTCAGCAACCGCACCGACCCCGCCGACCAATCCACATGCGGGCTCGGGGCGTCGACATGCAGGGTCTTCGGCAGAGTCTCGTGCCGCATCGCCTGCACCATCTTGATCAACCCACCCACACCCGCCGCCGCCTGCGAATGCCCGATATTCGACTTCAACGACCCGAGATACAGCGGCTCCTCGCGCCCCTGTCCATACGCGGCCAGCAACGCCTGCGCCTCGATCGGATCACCCAACGTCGTCCCGGTTCCATGCGCCTCCACCGCGTCCACATCCTCCGGACGCAAGCCCGCAGCCGCCAACGCCGCCGCGATCACCCGCTCCTGGGACGGACCATTCGGCGCGGTCAAACCATTACTCGCACCATCCTGATTGACCGCAGTACCACGCACCACCGCCAACACGGTGTGACCCAAACGTTGTGCATCCGACAACCGTTCCACCACCACCATCGCCGCCCCCTCCGACCAGGTGATCCCGTCGGCGGCTGCCGAGAACGGCTTGCACCGACCATCCCGAGCCAGACCACGCTGCCGGGAGAACTCCACGAAGACCATCGGCGTGGCCATGACTGTCGCACCCCCCACCAGTGCCAGCGAACTCTCTCCCTGACGCAGCGCCCGACATGCCGTATGCAACGCCACCAGCGATGACGAACACGCCGTGTCCACCGTCATCGCAGGCCCCTCCAAACCCAGCGCATAGGCCACCCGGCCCGACACCACACTCCCCATGACACCGGTGACGGCGTACCCCTCGACCTCGGGCCCGGCCTTATGCGCCAAAGCCGCGTAGTCCTGATACATCGCGCCGGTGTAGACACCGGTGTCGCTGCCCCGCAACGACGTCGGGTCGATCCCCGCATGTTCCAGAGCCTCCCACGACACTTCCAACAGCAACCGCTGCTGCGGATCCATCGCAGTGGCCTCACGAGGGCCGATTCCGAAGAAGCCCGCATCGAAATCGGCCGCATCCCGCAAGAACCCGCCCTCCCGCACGTAGGACGTGCCCGAATGTTCAGGATCCGGATCTATCAGGCGTTCCAGATCCCAACCACGATCGGACGGAAACGCACTGATCGCATCGGTTCCCGACAGCACCAGATTCCACAGGTCGTCCGCGGACGCGACACCGCCAGGATAACGGCAGGCCATTCCCACAATCGCGATCGGCTCATCGGCTCGCACCCGACGCGCAGGCTTCTGCTGCCGCTGTCCAACGGGGGCGCCCCCGACTCGGGACCGGATGAATGTCGCCACCGCCCGGGTGGTGGGGTGGTCGAAGACCAGGGTCGACGGCAGCCGGAGACCGGTGGCCACGCCGAGCCGGTTGCGGAACTCCACCGCCCCCAACGAATCGAAACCCATGTCACTGAACGGCGTATCGACATCGACCGGGTCGCCCGAAGCATGACCTAACACCGCGGCAACCTGATCGCGCACGAACTCCAGCACAACCGCGTCATGTTTATCCGGCGCTCGAGACGCCAACAGTGTCGCAAGGGCCTGCCCCGGAATCGCTTTCGATCCGGAGTCCCCACCACCACTGGCGGCGCGACGCGGCAACGCCACCAATGACTGCAGCACACCGGGCAACAGACCCGCACGAGCCTGGGTGGACAACGCCGCGATATCGAGGTCCACCGCAACGACACACGGCGCGCCCACGCCGCCCGCCAGATCCAGAAGTGCGAGCCCGTCGGCTGCGGCCAACGGCCGAAAGCCGTTGCGTGACAACCGATCCACTGCAGCAGCGCCGATATCGGCCGTCATTCCGCTGCCCGGACCCCATGGGCCCCAGGCCACGGACACCGCGGGTAGGCCCGCGTGGCCGCGGCGCCGCGCCAGCGCGTCCAGCACCGAGTTCGCCGCCGCGTAATTGCCTTGCCCCGGCGATCCGAGCACCGCCGCGGCCGACGAGAACAACACGAACGCCGACAAGTCCCGTTCCACTGTGAGTTCATGCAGGTTCAGCGCCGCATCCACTTTCGACGCGAGCACCCGATCGACCTGCTCGGACGTGAGGGTATCGACGGTGCTGTCGGCCAGCACGCCCGCCGCATGGACAACAGCCGTCAGTGCGGGGCCGTCCGAGATTTCGTCCAGCATCCTAGCCACTGCGGCACGATCGCTCACATCACAGGACAGCACTCGGGTCCGAGCCCCGAGTTCGGTCAGCTCGGCCACCAGTTCCGGAACGCCCTCGGCCCGCTCACCACGCCGAGACACCAACACCAACTCGCGCACCCCATGCGTAGCGGCCAGATGCCGCGCCACCACCGCACCCAAACCACCGGTGCCACCGGTGATCAACACCGCACCCGAGCCGACCGCCCACCCGTCGCCCGACCACAACCCCTCATCGAGACGCTTCGCGCCGCTCGCCCGCCTCTCTACCAACCCGGTCGCCGGTGCCTCGCAGGGAACCAGCTGCGGCGCCAGCAGTGCACCCGCGCGCACCGCCAGCTGCGCCTCCTCGGTGGCCACGGCCTCTGCGATCAGTTCCGGGGCCACCTCGCCGTCGCGATCGACGTCCAGCAGGACGATTCGACCAGGGTTCTCCGATTGCGCGCTGCGCACCAAGCCCCAGGTGGCTGCCGCGGCCAGATCAGGATTCTCTCCGGGGAGACCCGCGCCATTGCATGTCACCACCACCAGTCGTTGCTCGGTCGCGGGAAGCCGCAACCAAGACTGCACTGTTGCCAGCACCGTGTGCACCCGACTGCGCACAGCCTCGGCCGAAACCGACGATTCACCGTTCACAACCGACAACTCGCGACCTGAATCCGACGACTCGCGGTCGAAAGGCGACGACTCGCGGTCGTACCACACCAGTACATCCGGGATGGTGTCCGCATCGCGGGAAGTGACCGTGCGCCACTGCACCTCGTAGAGCCGGTGTCGAACGGTGCCCAGCGCGTGGCTGTTCACCGGCCGCGCCTGCAGTGACTCGACAGTCAACACCAGAGCGCCGGTGTCGTCGCCGAGCTCGAGCATGATGCTGTGTTGGTTCGCGGCATGCGCTTGGCCATCACGGTTATGCTCCGCTGCCGCCTCGGGCCTGACACTCATGCCGCGGTCGGCTCCGATACGTCGGATCCGGGCCTGCACGGCCGTTGCCCCCGGACGGTACAACCGGACACCGTTGAAAGAGAACGGCAGCGGCACTTGGTCGGCCGCGAGGCCGTCGGCCATCTCCTGTATCGCGGCATGCAACCCGGCATCCAACAGCGCGGGATGGATGCCGAACCGGGCACCCGCCATCGCCATCTCGTCAGGTAACCGCACGTCCGCCAGGACATCACCGCTGCCGTCCCGCCACAGGCGATCCACCCCCTGGAACGCGAGCCCGTAATCGAACCCGCGCGCGGCCAGGCGGTCGTACAGTACCTCGCCAGGCGTCGGATCGTCCTGCGACATGTCCAGGTCGTACACCGGAGCATCCATCGCTGAGCCGGGCGCCAGGATGCCACGCGCATGTGTGATTCCGCTCGAGCCCTCTGACGGTTCGGCGACTGTCCGCGACGCCACGACAAACGGCCGCCGTCCGTCGTCATCAGGCGCTTCGACAGTGATCTGGATGTCGACCTCGGTTTCGGCGGCGATCCGCAGCGGCGCTTCCAGGACAAGCTCCTCGACGATCTCCACGCCCAACCGAGCACCGACCGCGAACGCCAGCTCCACGAAACCCGTTCCCGGAAACAACACAGCGCCGAATACCCTGTGATCGGCGATCCACGGATGCGCTGCCGTCGAAAGCCGGCCGGTGAACAACCACTCGTCCTTACCCGCCAGGGAGATCGCCGCCCCCAGCATCGGGTGGTCGATCGGCATCAGACCCGCACGCCCCACATCACCGACGCCGACGACCGGCTGTGGCCAGTACCGCTGGCGTTGGAACGCATAGGTCGGCAGGGAAATTCGAGGCGTCGACCGCCCTGCGTACATGCGACGCCAGTCCACCGTGAGCCCCGCAACGTGCGCGGTGGCCAGGAAGGTGGTGAACTGCACAACCTCGTCCGCGCCGCGCCGGGCGGTGGCAGCCACCACGGCCCGGGTCTCGACCTCCGGCTCGAGCGCCAGACACTGGCTGGTCATTGCGGCCAGAACGGCGTCCGGGCCCACCTCCAGAAACCGTCGTGCCCCGGCGGCGACCAACGCCCGCATCCCCGGAGCGAACCGCACCGCCGACCGCACCTGACGCACCCAGTACTCCGGATCGGTCAACGCACCATCGGCCACCTCACCGGTCACATTCGACACGATCGGCAACAACGGCTCCCGATAGGTCAACCCCACTGCCACTGCGCGGAACTCGTCCAGCATCGGTTCCATCCGCGCTGAATGGAACGCATGGCTGACCCGCAACCGATTGGTCTTCACCCCGGCGACAATGAGTTGTCGCTCGACCTCTTCGACGGCATCCAGGTCGCCGGACAACACCACCGCCTCCGGACCGTTGACCGCCGCGACCGACAACCTGCCCCCGAAGTCGGCCACCATGGCGCACGCTCGGTCCTCGGAGACGGCTGCCGCGAGCATCGCGCCACCTTCCGGCAGTGCCCCCATCAGCCGGCCTCGCGCGGCCACCAGTGCGCACGCGTCCTCGAGCGACCACACGCCCGCCACATACGCGGCAGCGAGCTCGCCGATCGAATGCCCCGCAACCACATCCGGTGTGAGCCCGAACCACTCCAGCAGCCGGAACAGCGCCACCTCGAACGCGAACAACGCCGGCTGCGTGAACTCCGTGCGATCGAGCAGTCCTTCGGAGGTGGAAGCCGGGTGAGCATCGCAGGAACGAGGAGCGGAGCCCGCCTGGAGCCGACCATCGAAAACAGAATCGGCGAACATCACCTCCCGCAACGGCCTTCCGAGCAGACTGTCGAACGCCGCGCAGATCTCGTCCAATGCCGCAGCGAACACCTGGAACGCCCGGTACAGGTCCGCGCCCATGCCAGCTCGCTGCGCCCCTTGACCGGTGAACAGGAAAGCCGTTTTTCCCGCCCCGGCGATGCCGTCTACCACGCCTGCGGTCGACGCACCGGAGGCCAGCGCGGCCAAGCCGGCGAGTAACTCGCCGCGGTCGCGCCCGAGGACGACACCCCGTCGATCAAGCAACGCCCGTGAGTCCGACAACGACCGCGCCACCGCCCACACATCCACATCTGGACGCTCGACCAACCATGCCCGCAACCGGCTCGCCTGTCCCCGCAACCCCTGCGCCGACTTCGCCGACACCACCAACGGCACCACGCCGACATCGACGATGTCGACGTCCACCCCGGCAGACCCGGGCTCGACCGGCGATGGTGGTGTCGGTGCTTCCTCGAGGATCGCATGTGCGTTCGTGCCGCTGATTCCGAACGACGACACCCCTGCGCGCCGTACCCGACGACCCGTCGGCCAGGGCTCGGGCTCGGCCAACAGCCGGATGCTGCCTGCCGACCAATCCACGTGCGGGCTCGGCGCATCGAAGTGCGCGATCTTCGGCAGTATCTCGTGCCGCATAGCCTGCACCATCTTGATCACACCCCCCACCCCGGCAGCCGCCTGCGTATGACCGGTATTCGACTTCAACGCACCCACTCGCAGCGGCTCCGACCGATTCTGCCCATAAGTGGCCAGCAACGCCTGCGCCTCGATCGGGTCACCCAACGTCGTTCCGGTCCCATGCGCCTCCACCGCGTCCACATCCGCCGGCACCAAACCCGCGTCGGCCAACGCCGCCGCGATCACCCGCTCCTGCGCCGGACCGTTCGGCGCGGCCAAGCCGTTGCTGGCACCGTCCTGGTTGACGGCAGTACCACGTACCACGGCAAGCACGTTGTGGCCCAGGCGTTGTGCGTCCGACAGCCGTTCCACGACGAGGACTCCCGCACCCTCCGACCAGGCCGTTCCGTCGGCGGCGGCCGAAAACGATTTGCATCGGCCGTCCGGTGCCAGGCCGCGCTGCCGGGAGAAATCCACGAAGATCAACGGCGTAGACATCACCGTCACCCCGCCAACCAATGCCAGCGAACCTTCCCCCTGGCGCAGCGCATGGCAGGCCATATGCAAGGCGACCAGCGACGAGGAACACGCCGTGTCCACCGAGATCGCGGGCCCTTCCAAGCCGAATGCATACGACAACCGTCCGGACACGGCGCTCCCGGTCACGCCGGTCCCGATATATCCTTCGACCTCGGGACCGGCCTTGCGCACCACGTCCTCGTAGTCCTGGTACATCCGTCCCATATAGACACCGGCATCGCTGCCCCGCAGCGACAACGGATCGATCCCCGCGTGCTCCAACGCCTCCCACGACACCTCCAACAACAACCGCTGCTGCGGATCCATCGCCGCTGCCTCACGCGGACCGATCCCGAAGAAGCCCGCGTCGAAATCGGCCGCGTTGTGCAGGAAACCGCCTTCTCGGGTGTAGGAGGTACCCGGGTTGTCCGGGTCCGGGTGGTACAGGCCTTCCAGCGGCCAACCGCGATCGGACGGAAACTCACTGATGGCATCCGTGCCCGACAACACCAGATCCCACAGATCATCCGGGGATTCGACACCACCCGGATACCGGCAGGCCATTCCCACGATCGCGATCGGCTCATCGGCGCGCACTCGACGTGCAGGCTTCTTCCGCTGCTCGGCAGCAGGTGTGTCCTCGATCCGTGATCGGATGAACGCCGCCACCGCCCTGGTTGTGGGATGGTCGAAGACGAGGCTGGCGGGTAACCGCAAACCGGTGGAGCCGGCGAGTCGGTTGCGGAACTCCACCGCGCTCAGTGAATCGAAACCCATTCCGCTGAAAGGCTTCTCGACGTCGACGAACTCGCCGGAGGCATGACCGAGCACCTCGGCAACCTGCTCACGCACGAAGTCGAGAACGATCGCGTCGTGCTTGTCCGGCGCCGCCGACGCCAATCGAATTGTCAGGTCCCCACCACCGCTGCCAGCGCGGCGTGGCGCGGACACCAACGATCGCAACGGGCCCGGCAACAGGCCGGCGCGAGCCTGAACGGTCAACGCTGACATGTCGAAATCGACCGCGACGACGAACGGTACGTCCGCGCCGCCTGCCAGGTCGAACAGCGCAAGTCCGTCGGCTGGGGCAAACGGTCGAAAGCCCATGCGCGACAGTCTGTCGACTCCGGCCGCACCCAATTCGGCCGTCATACCGATATCTTGGTTCCACGGACCCCAGGCCACCGAGACCGCGGGCAAGCCCGCGTTGACGCGTCGCCGCGCCAACGCGTCGAGCACCGAGTTCGCCGCCGCGTAGTTGCCCTGACCCGCCGATCCGAGAATCGCCGCGGCCGAGGAGAACATGACGAACGCCGACAGATCATGACCGACAGTGAGATCGTGCAGGTTCAGCGCCGCGTCGACCTTCGGCGCCAGCACCCGGTCGACCTGCTCTGCTGTGAGCGTGTCGACGGTGCCGTCGGCCACGACACCCGCGGCGTGGATGACGGCCGTCAGCGCGGGACCGTCGGAGATCTGGTCGAGCATCGTCGCCACGGCGGCGCGATCGCTCACATCACAGGCCAGCACCCGCGTTCGAGCCCCGAGTTCGGACAACTCGGCCACGAGTTCGGCGACACCGTCGGCCCGAGCACCGCGCCGAGACACCAACACCAGATCACGCGCACCATGTGCCGCGACCAGGTGCCGGGCCACCAGCGCGCCCAATCCGCTGGTGCCGCCGGTGATCAGCACCGCACCCGAGCCGCAGACAAGGGTGGAGCCGGCCGCTGACCCGTCGCGACGAGCCAGCCGCGGCGCCAGCAACACACCCGCACGCACCGCCAGCTGCACCTCGTCGGACCGGACGGCCGCCGAAATCAGTTCGGGAGCCACCTCGCCGTCGCTGTCGTTGTCCAGCAAGACAATCCGACCGGGATTCTCCGACTGAGCGCTACGCAGCAGCCCCCACGTGGCCGCCGCTGCCAAATCGGTGTCCTCACCCGGCAGACCCGCTCCATTGCGTGTCACCACAACCAGTCGCGCATCGGCCGCTACCGGAAGACGTAACCACGATCGAATCGTCGCGAGCACCGTGTGCAGGCGTCGCCGCACGGCGTCCGCGGACAATGATCCGACCTCGATCGACAGTGATCCATCACGGGCCGACGACGGGTCGGTGTCATCGAGGAACCACACCACTACGTCGATGCTGGGCCGCTCCGCGCCATCGTTCGTGTCCAGACCGTTGTCCCCGGCGATCGCGGCCAGCGCGGCCATGTCCGGGTACGTCGCGTCGAATCCGGGCACCGGCGTCGAACCCACGACCGCGACCCGCCCGATGCTCGTACCAACCTGTGCGCGCGATTCGACGGCACTCCACTGAACGTCGTAGAGCCGATGGCGACCGGCGGATCGACCATCGTTCAATGCCCGACTGTGCACCGGACGCGCCTGCAGCGCCTCGACGGTCAACACGGGAGCACCAGCGTCGTCGCCGAGCTCGACCCGCACACTATCGGCTCCGCTGCGCCGAATTCTTGCCTGCACGGCTGTCACCCCGCGGCGGTACAACCGCACGCCGGTGAACGAGAACGGCAGTGGCGCCTGGTCCTGCGGCAGGTCCGCGGTCAGCACCTCCCCAGCGGCATGCAGTGCGGAGTCCAGCAGCGCGGGATGTATGCCGAACCGGGAAGCGTCCGCACGAACCTCGGCAGGCAACCGCACATCGGCCACGACGTCGCCGCCATCGCGCCACAAGCGAGTCACACCTTGGAACGCGGGTCCGTAATCGAGTCCGCGCGCGGCCAACCGGTCGTACATCATGTCACCGGGCGTCACGTCGTCTTCCGCTGCCGGCACGGCCGCATCGCCGGATGCCGGAACATCGATGGCCACGCCGGGAGCGAAAATACCGCGCGCGTGGGTAATTCCGCTTGCTCCCGCGGACGGTTCATCGACCGTCCTGGAGGCTACGACGAACCGTCGGCGCCCGTCGGCGTCCGGTGCTTCGACAGCGACCTGGACGTCGATCTCGGCCCGGTCGTCACACCGCAGCGGCGCTTCCAATACCAGCTCGTCAACGGTCTCGAAACCCAATCGAGCACCGGCCGCCAGGGCCAGTTCGACGAAACCCGTCCCCGGCAACAATACCGTGTCGAATATCTTGTGATCGGCAATCCACGTTTGCAATGCCGTCGAAAGTCGCCCGGTGAAAAGCCACTCGTCCTTGTCGGCTATGGCGACCGCCGCACCCAGCAGGGGGTGGTCCATCGACACCAGACCGGCACGACTCACATCGCCGAGGCCGTCAGTGGTCGGTACCCAATACCGTCGACGTCGGAACGCATAGGTTGGCAACGGAACTCGACGTACGGACCGGCCCGCGTAGAGGGAGCGCCACTCCACCTCGAGTCCCGCCGTGTGGGCGGCGGCGAGGAATGCGGTCAATTGAGCGACCTCGTCTTCACCGCGCCGTCCGGCAGCGGCCACCACCGACCGGGTCTCGACATCGGGTTGCTCGGACAGACACTGGCGAGTCATCGCCGCGAGGACCGCATCCGGGCCGAGCTCGAGGAACCGCCGAACTCCGGTCGCGGCCAGCACCTGAACACCCGGAGCGAACCGCACGGCCGCCCGTACCTGACGTACCCAGTACGACGGATCGGTCAACTCACCATCGACGACGGCGCCGGACACATTCGACACGACCGGCACGGTCGGCTGGTGATAGGTCAACCCTTCGGCCACTACCCGGAACTCGTCCAGCATCGGCTCCATCAACACCGAATGGAATGCGTGACCGACCCGCAACCGAGAAGTCTTCACTCCCTCCGCCACCAGCCGATCCGCAATCTCCTCGACACCCGCCACATCCCCCGACAACACCACCGACGACGGGCCATTCACCGCAGCAATCGACACCCGCCCCCCGAACTCGGAAAGCACCGCGGCCGCATGTTCCTCCGACACCGCCACCGCCGCCATCGCCCCGCCCGCCGGTAACGCACCCATCAACCGCCCACGCGCGGCCACCAGCGCACACGCATCCTCGAGTGACCACACACCCGCCACATATGCCGCCACCAGCTCACCGATGGAATGCCCTAGCAGCACATCCGAACGCAGACCGAACGACTCGACGAGCCGGTACAACGCCACCTCGAACGCGAACAACGCCGGCTGCGTGAACTCCGTGCGATCCAGCAGTGTCGACTCGCGGCCGCTCGCGCCCTCGCCGGGCGCCACACCATCCTCGGCGAACATCACATCCTTCAATGACAGCGCGGAGCTCCTCGAGGGGTGGTGGTCGGGCGACGGGCGATCCCGGCCGAGAAGCCGATCCAACACGGCGCAGACCTCATCCAGCGCTGCCGCGAACACCGGAAACGCCGCATACAGCTGCTTACCCATGCCCGGCTGCTGCGCGCCCTGACCGGTGAACAGGAACGCCGTGCGTCCCGAGCCGACGCTACCGCGAACCACACCGACACCGCGGGTGTCCGCACCATCGGCAAGGGCGGCCAGACCCGCCAGCAACCCTTCTCGGTCTCGCCCCATGACCGCGCCGCGCCAGTCCAACCGGGCGCGCGACGTCGCCAAGGAATACCCGACATCCCACGCGTCCACGTCGGGATTACCGATCATCCACTGCCGCAATCGATCGGCCTGCGCACGCAAAGCCTCGCCGGACCTGGCCGATACCAGTAGTGGAACGATATCCGACCCGACGGCTTGCGCAGCAACCGTCTCCTCGGAATCGATCGTCTCCGGATTACCGCCGCACGCCTCGGTGACCGGATCTGCGGGCGCCTCCTCGAGGATGAGGTGGACGTTGGTACCACTGGCCCCGAACGACGACACACCCGCGCGCCGGACCCGTTCTCCGGCGGGCCACGGCTCGCTGTCCTGCAGCAGTCGCACCGTGCCCGCCGACCAATCCACGTGCGGCGTGGGCGCATCCACATGCAGTGTCTTCGGAAGAAGGGAATGGCGCATGGCTTGCACCATCTTGATCACGCCCCCCGCCCCCGCCGCCGCCGACGTATGACCCACATTCGATTTCACCGAACCCACCCGCAACGGCCCATCCGCACGCCGCCTGCCGTAAACGCTGATCAACGCCGACGCCTCGATCGGGTCCCCCAGCATCGTGCCGGTGCCGTGCGCCTCCACCGCGTCGATATCCGAGGGCTCCAGACCGGCATTCGCCAATGCCTGCTCGATGACACGTTCCTGCGATGGGCCGTTCGGCGCGGTCAACCCGTTGCTCGCACCATCGTGATTCACCGCACTGCCACGCACCACCGCCAGGACGGAGTGACCGAGTCTGCGTGCGTCCGACAGCCGCTCCAGCACCAGCACACCGAGGCCCTCGGAGAACCCCGTCCCGTCGGCGGCGGCCGCGAACGCCTTACACCGCCCATCCTGCGACAAAGCGCGCTGACGCGCGAAGGTGATCAACAGAGACGGATCCGACATCACGGTGACCCCGCCCGCCAGGGCGAGTGTGGCCTCGCCGTGCCGCAACGCCTGGCACGCCAGATGCAATGCCACCAGCGAGGACGAGCACGCGGTATCGACCGACACGGTCGGGCCTTTGAATCCGAAGGTGTAGGAGATTCGACCGGACAACACGCTGTTCTGGACGCCGAGGTAGGCATGGCCTTCCGTCTCGGCGGTGATGGACGGGGAGCCGATGCGGGGACCGTAATACTGGTGGTTGACGCCGGCGAAGACCCCGGTGTCACTGCCACGCAACGACTCCGGGTCGATCCCCGCATCCTCCAATGCCTCCCACGACGCCTCCAACATCAGACGCTGCTGTGGATCCATCGCCGAGGCTTCCCTCGGACTTATACCGAAAAAGCCGGCGTCGAAATCGCCGATGGAGTCGAGGAAGCCGCCTTGACGGGTGTAGACCGTGCCCGGCACATCCGGATCCGGGTTGAACAACCGCTCCAGATCCCACCCCCGGTCGGACGGGTAGTCCCCCACCGCATCGGCGCCGGAGGCGACCAGATCCCACAGTCGCGCAGGAGAATCCACCCCACCCGGATACCGGCAGCTCATCCCGACAATGGCAATCGGCTCTCGCGCACGCTCCTCCAGCTCCTGGATCTGCCGATTGGCCGCACGCAGGTCGCCGGCGAATTTCCGCAGCGTCTGGGTGAGTCGTTCCTCGATACTCATGGTCGTCCGAACTCCTCGTCGAGCAGATCCAATAATTCGCTGCCGGAATGGGCAGAAAGGTCGTCGTATTCGTCGCTCTGCCGCCGGTCACCGAGGTGAGACCGAAGACGGTCACTGATGCCGAGCAGTCGGGTGACGGCCGCAGAGTCCTCGCCCGCGGCGGCGAGGACGCGGTCGACCATCGCCTCCAGTCGGGCGAGGTCTTCGGCTACGGTGCGTTCCGCGGGGGCATCCATAGCGGCGATCTGTCCGCGGAGGAAGGCGGCCAGTCTCGCCGGCGTGGGGTAGTCGTACAGCGCGGTCGTGGACAACTGCACACCGACTGCCGATTGCAGCCGGTTGCGGAGTTCCATCACGCCGAGCGAGTCGAACCCGAGATCTGCGAACGGCCGTCGCGAGGCGATCACGTCCGTACTCGCCTGCCCCAGGACAGCCTCGACCTGAGCGACGATCACGTCGATGATGAGGCGATCCTGCTCGCCTGGCGAGGCGCCCGCCAGCTGGGCCATCAGATCCGGCGTCCGGCTTGTCTCGCCGTAGCCGAGGCTGTCGGTCGCATCATCCGTACCCGACTGCCGCACATCCGCCACACCGATCGGCGGCAACCAGTACCGCTGGTGCTGGAACGCATAAGTGGGTAACGCAAGCCGCGACACAGCACGGCTTTCGAACAGCAGCGTCCAGTCCACACCGACACCCACCACATGGGCTTGCGTCAGCGCCGACACGAACTGGGTCGACTCCTCGACCGAACGCCGGGCAGCCGCGACCACCATCGACTCGGCCCCGACACCCGGAGTCCCGGCCAGACGCTGCCCAACCAACACCGACAGCACCGCATCCGGCCCGATCTCCACAAACCGCCGCACCCCCGCCTCGACCACCGCGTCGATTCCGGGCCCGAAGCGCACACAACCACGCACCTGCTGCACCCAGTACCCCGGATCGGTCATCTCCGCACCGACCACGGCACCCGAAACATTCGACACGATCGGCACGGTCGGCTGGTGGTAAGTCAATCCTTGGGCGACTCTGCGGAACTCGTCGAGAATCGGCTCCATCATCATCGAATGAAACGCATGACTCACCCGCAACCGGGAGGTTTTCACGCCCTGTACGGCAAACGCGTCCTCGATCTCGGCGATCGCGAATACATCGCCGGACAACACCACCGACGAGGGACCGTTCACCGCAGCCAACGACACCTGGCCGTCGAACTCGGGCACCACAGTGGCCGCACGATCCTCCGACACCGCTACCGCCAGCATCGCCCCACCCGCCGGCAGCGATCCCATCAACCGACCACGCGCCACCACCAGAGCACACGCATCCGCCAACGACCACACCCCCGCCACGTACGCGGCGGCCAACTCACCGATCGAATGCCCGATCAGCATATCCGGCACCACACCGAACGACTCCAGCAACCGGAACAACGCCACCTCGAACGCAAACAACGCGGGCTGCGTGAACTCCGTCCGATCCAAGAGTGTTGATGCGCGACCGCTCGCTCCATCGCTGGGGGCCGGATCGCCCTCGGCGAACATCAACTCCTTCAACGACACACCGAGCAGCGGATCGATCTGGGCGCACACCTCGTCGAACACTGTCGCGAACACCTCGAACGCCGCGTACAACCCCGCGCCCATGCCGGCACGCTGCGCACCTTGACCGGTGAACAGAAACGCGGTCTTGCCCGAACTCGCTGTCGCCGCGATCACCCCTGGCGCACCCGTCGCCAACTCGGCCAGACCGGCCAGCAGCTCGTCACGATCACGCCCGACGACGGCTCCGCGGCAGTCGAGCAGGGCCCGTGACGTCTCCAAGGAGTACGCGACATCCCACGGGTCCGCGTCATGATTGTCGATCGCCCACTGCCGCAGTCGATCCGCTTGGGCGCGCAGGCCCGATTCGGAACTCGCCGACACCAGCCACGGAACCGCTGGGCCGGGGTCGGGGCGGTCTGCGGACGCGGGCCGGGGACGCGGATCTCGAGGAAGAGGTGCTTCTTCCAGGATGGCGTGGGCGTTGGTGCCGCTGATGCCGAACGAGGACACCCCTGCTCGGCGAATGCGTCCGTTGCGTAGCCACGGTGTGTCCTCGGTCAGCAACTCGACCGCGCCCTCTGACCACTCCACATGCGGGCTCGGCGCGTCGACATGGAGTGTCTTCGGCAGAGTTTCGTGCCGCAGTGCCTGCACCATCTTGATCACGCCTGCGACGCCTGCCGCGGCGACGGTGTGGCCGATATTCGACTTCACCGACCCGATACGCAGCGGCCGATCCGGTCGGTTCTGCCCGTATGCGGCGATCAGTGCCTGCGCCTCGATCGGATCACCCAATGTCGTCCCGGTGCCGTGCGCCTCCACCGCATCCACATCGGAGGGCTCCAACCCGGCATTCGCCAACGCCGCCGCGATCACCCGCTCCTGCGACGGGCCATTCGGCGCCGTCAGACCGTTGCTCGCACCGTCCTGATTCACCGCGGTCCCGCGCACCAGAGCCAACACGTCGTGACCCAGCCGCTGCGCGTCCGACAACCGCTCCAGCACCAGCATGCCGACGCCCTCCGAAAACGCGACGCCGTCGGCCGCGGCGGAAAACGCCTTGCACCGCCCATCCGGCGAAAGACCTCGCTGCCGTGCGAAATCGATGTACAGGTCGGGCCGGGCCATGACCGTCACACCGCCGGCCAACACCAGTGAACTCTCTCCCTGCCGCAGCGCCTGGCACGCCAGGTGCAGAGCCACCAGCGACGACGAGCAGGCGGTATCCACGGTGACAGCAGGCCCCTCCACACCGAGGACATAAGCTACCCGGCCGGACAGCACACTCTGCGTATTGCCGGTGAGCCGGTATCCCTCGAGATCTCCGACCACCCGATCGGCGTAATCCGAGAGGCACGCCCCGGCGAACACTCCGGTATCGGTGCCGCGCAACGATGTCGGGTCGATACCCGCGGATTCCAATGCCTCCCAGGACGCTTCCAGCAGCTGACGTTGCTGCGGATCCATCGCGGACGCTTCCCGTGCGCCTATCCCGAAGAACCCGGCATCGAAATCACCTGCGCCATCGAGGAATCCGCCCTGACGAGTGTAGGAAGTGCCAGGCTTGTCCGGGTTTGCATCGAACAAGTGCTCCAGATCCCAGCCGCGATCCGACGGGAACTCGCCGATCGCGTCGACTTCGGAGGCAACCAGTTTCCACAGCTCGTCCGGGGAGCCGACCCCGCCGGGAAACCGGCAGCTCATCCCCACGATGGCGATCGGATCAGCTGTCGACACCCGACGCGGAGCCCGCTGGACAGGTTCGACCGGTGTTGTCGGCTCGACCCGGGACAGCACCAACTTCGCCACCGCCGCCACGGTCGGGTGGTCGTACATCAAGGTCGACGGCAACGGCAGACCGGTGGCCTTGGCCAGCCGATTGCGGAACTCCAAGACGCCGAGCGAGTCGAACCCGATACCGCTGAACGGCTTGTCCACGGCGATCGAGTTCGCACCGGCGTGGCCGAGAACAGCCGCGGCCTGGACCCGAATCATCTCGACGATGATCTGTTCCCGCTCGGCCGTCGAACGGCCCTGCAGTTGTGCCGCCAGACCCGACGACTCGCTCGCGGGCCCGACCATCCGGCGATACGCACGCGGCGTCAGTCCGCGCATGATCGCATGCGACTCAGCAGGACTCGTCTCGACAAGAGCGGTTCGGTCGACCCGGGCGGCCACGAACAAGGGCCGTCTGCTTGCCAATGCCGCATCGAACAGCGCCATGCCCTCCGCGTCGCTCAACGGCGCGAAACCCTGTCGGCGTAACCGGGCGAAGTCGGCCGCACCGGTCATACCGGTGCGCTCCAGCCACGGCCCCCATGCCACCGACGTCGCGGGTAGACCGGACACCTGCCGGTGTTGCGCCAGGGCATCGAGGAAGACATTGGCAGCGGCATAATTGGCCTGGCCCGGATTACCGATCAACCCCGCGATCGAGGAATACAGCACGAACGCCGAGAGATCCAGGCTTTTGGTCGCCTCGTGCAGATTCCATGCCGCATCCACTTTCGGCCGCAGCACCTCCGCGATCCGCTCCGCCGTCAACGCGGCGAACACGCCGTCGGCCAGCACTCCCGCGGCATGGACGACGCCGGTCAACGGATGCTCCGACGGTATCGCCGCCACCATCGCATCCACTGCGGCCCGGTCGGCCGCGTCGCACGCGATCACCTCCACGTGCGCACCGAGCGCGCTGAGCTCGTCCCGGACCTCGGCGGCGCCGGGGGCGTCCGGGCCCCGCCTACTCGTCAACACCAGCCTGCGCACGCCGTATTCGGTGACCAGATGCCGCGCGGCCAACGCACCGAGCCCCCCGGTACCACCGGTGATCAGCACAGTGCCATCGGGCCGGAAGGACCCATGCCGTTCGGCGGCAGCCACGACCGCGAGCCGGGGTGCGAATGCCGTCCCGCACCGCACCGCTACCTGATTGTCACCGACCAGGGTCGAAACCAGGACCACAGCGTCCCTGTAATCCGTCTCCTCGTCGATGTCCACCAGGAGAATCCGGTCCGGGTTCTCGCTCTGCGCGGTCCGCAGCAGACCCCATGCCGTCGCCGCGACCAAGTCCACCGATTCACCGGGATGCACCGCCACCGCCTGCCGCGTCACCACGACGACGGTCCCGTCCCGAGTCAGCAGCCGCTGCACTCGCACCGCCAATGCGGTGACCGAGTCCCGCACCGCCGCAGGAAGATCGCGGTCGGCCCGCGCATCGCCGAGGCGCAGCACCATGGCGGGGCTGTCGGCGATGGTGACGATCTCCCCGTCATCGGCCAGGCTCCAGGCTTCAGCCACGACGTGCCTGTCCACGGGTACGGGGAGCGGTACCCAATCGACGCCGTAGCCGGTGCTGTCGGTCCGACGCTGCGCCGCGCCGAGCGCGTCGGTCGACAACGGCCGCAGGGTCAACTCCCCTACCTCGGCCACGAGCATGCCCGACGCATCGGCAAGTGTCATCGCGATCCGCTCATTCGCTGGCGACGAGCCGGCCGCGACCGCCCTGACCCGCAGCGCCGTCGCTCCCGTCGCGTGCAGTACGACGTCGGCCCAGGAGAACGGGACGGCAACCTCACCAGCCCGGGTCACGGGAACCAGCCCACCGACCAGGACCGCGTGCAGCGCCGCGTCCACCAGTGCCGGTTGTACACCGAATCCCGTGACCTCCGACCGAACCGATTCCGGCAGAACGACTTCGGCGAACACTTCGCCATCACGCCGCCACAAGCCGGTCAGTCCCCGGAACGCCGGTCCGTACTCGTAACCCGCCGCCGCCAGGTCCGCATAGGCGGCATCGATCTCCACAGCCATCGCGCCGACCGGCGGCCAATCCGCCATGCCGGTGTCGATCGACGGCAGGTCCGACTGGACAGTGAGGGTCGCGACCGCATGGCGGACCCACCCGGCCGGGTCCGCTGCGTCCGCTCCGTCGTCGGGGTCGCTGCCTGCGGCACGGGAGTACACCGACACCGTCCGCGCACCCATCTCATCCGGCCCGCCCGCCATCACACGCAGCTCGACCGTGCCTGCGGACGGCAACGGCAACGGCGCTTCGATGACCAACTCCTCGAGCCGAGGGCAATCCACGACGGTTCCGACGTGCAGCGCCAGCTCCACCACAGCGGCGCCGGGCAGCAATACCACCCCAGCGACGGCGTGGTCAGCCAGCCACGGGTGGGTCATCAACGACAACCGCCCCGTCAACACCACCCCGTCGGAGTCCGGCAACCGCACCATCGCACCCAACAACGGATGCCGCGCATCCTCCAAGCCCGCCCCCCGCACATCCGACACCCCCACCGGCTGCAGCCAATACCGCTGATGCTGGAAGGCGTATGTCGGCAAATTCACCTGAGAGGCCATCGGCGCCAACGCCAACACCGCGACCTCTACACCCACACAATGCGCCTGGGCCAGCGCGGTGGAGACCTGCTCCGGCCCCCCATGGTCGCGCTTCAACGTCCCGATCACAGCCACACGATCCGCCAAACCAATCGCCTCCAGCGTCGACTCCACCCCCATCGTCAACACCGGATGCGCACTCACCTCGATAAACGCATTCACGCCCGCACGCGCCAATACCTCAACCGACTCCGCGAACCGCACCGGCTCACGCAACCCCCGATACCAATACCCCGCATCCAACACCTCGGTGTCGACATAATCCGCGAACACGGTGGAAAAGAACGGGACGGACCCCGACATCGGCGCCACCGCGTCCAGCTCGGCCGATACCCGATCCCGGACCGACTCCACCGCGCTCGAATGCGACGCATAATCCACCGGAATCCGCTTCGCCCACACCCCGTCGGCCGCGCACGCCGACAAGAACTCGTCTATGGCCGACGCCTCTCCCGACACCACCGTCTGCCCCGGACCATTCACCGCCGCCACCGAAAGCCCCTCCCCAAAACCGGCCAACCGCTCCGTGACCGCCTCAACGGTCGAATTCACCGACGCCATACCGCCACGGCCCGCGAGTTCCTCCGCAACAATCTGAGAGCGAAGAGCCACCACCCGCGCACCATCGGATAACGAAAGCCCACCCGCAACCACAGCCGCCGCGATCTCACCCTGCGAATGCCCTACCACCACAGCAGGTTCAACCCCGCTCGCACGCCATAACCGCGCCAACGACACCATCATCGCGAAAAGCACAGGCTGAACCACATCCACCCGGTCCAGCGACGCCGCACCCGGCTCTCCCCGCAACACCGCTGTCAACGACCAATCCACAAACGGGGCCAATGCCGCTTCGCACTCCACGATCGCCTCAGCGAATACTCCACCGGCGCTCAACAACTCAGCAGCCATCCCCACCCACTGACTCCCCTGCCCCGGGAACACAAACGCCACCCGACGCGACACAGCACGACCGGACACCACACTGTCCACGCCTTCAGGGTGCTCGGCTGCCGACGCGGTCAGGCCCGCCAACCCAGCCTTCAACTCGGCCAACTCCCGCCCCACTACTGCAGCCCGCCACTCCAACCGTGCACGGTGACGCAACAACGAATGCGCCACACCCGCCGCATCCACCTCCGCACGCGGCCGCAACCACTCGCGCAGCCGAACAGCCTGGTGTTGCAACGCCTCCCGGCTCTCCGCGGAAAGGGTCCAGCACAGAATGTTCGCACCACGTTCGACAGCAACAGGTTCGGTGTGAGCCGGCGAGGGCGCCTCTTCCAGGATCATGTGCGCGTTGGTGCCGCTGATCCCGAACGACGAGACCCCCGCACGACGCACTCGGTCACCGGTCGGCCAGGGTTCCGCCTCGGTCAGCAGCCGCACCGCCCCCGCGGTCCAGTTCACATGCGGGCTCGGCGAGTCGACATGCAATGTCTTCGGCAGTGTTTCGTGCCGCAAGGCCTGCACCATCTTGATCACGCCACCCACGCCCGCTGCGGCGACCGCGTGACCGATATTCGACTTCAGCGATCCGAGACGAAGCGGCTGCGCATCGGAGCGATCCCGTCCGTAGGTCGCGATCAGCGCCTGCGCCTCGATCGGATCACCCAGCGCCGTCCCGGTGCCGTGCGCCTCCACCGCATCCACATCCGACGGCACGAGACCGGCGTCCGCCAAAGCCGCCGCGATCACCCGTTCCTGCGACGGACCGTTCGGCGCGGCCAGTCCATTGCTGGCGCCGTCCTGATTGATCGCGCTGCCGCGGACAACGGCCAACACGTTGTGGCCGCGGCGCCGGGCGTCCGACAAGCGCTCTACCACCAGCACGCCGACCCCCTCGCACCATGTCACGCCGTCGGCGGCGGCGGCGAACGCCTTGCACCGCCCATCGACCGCCAACCCCCGCTGGCGTGCGAATTCCACGTACAGACTCGGGCTCGCTACAACACTCACCCCGCCCGCCAACACCAGGGACGCCTCACCCTGGTGCAGCGTCTGGCAGGCCAGATGCAGCGCGACCAGCGACGACGAGCACGCGGTGTCGACCGTGACCGCAGGCCCCTCCAGGCCGAGAACATAGGCGACACGGCCGGATATCACGCTGGGTGACGTCCCGGTCAGCCGGAAGGCCTCGTATTCGTCGGTCACCGCACGCGAGTAACCCGACGAGCCGGCACCGACGAACACACCGGTGTCGGTGCCGCGCAGCGAGGCAGGGTCGATCCCCGCGTCCTCCAACGCTTCCCAAGAGACTTCCAGCATCAACCGCTGCTGCGGATCCATCGCGGCCGCCTCACGCGGACCGATGCCGAAAAAGCCGGCGTCGAAAGCGCCCGCATCAGTCAGGAATCCACCTGCCCTGGCGTAGGTGGTGCCTGGCTTGTCCGGATCCGGATCGAACAACCGCCCTAGGTCCCATCCCCGGTCCGACGGGAACGGTGTGATCGCATCCCGGCCCGCCGCGACGAGGTCCCACAGGTCCTCGGCCGAGGCAACGCCGCCGGGAAAGCGGCAACCGATGCCGACGATCGCGATCGGCTCATCGGAACGAGTGCGACGCGTCATCCGCCGCACGCCGACATCCACACGTTCGAGGCGCGAACGCACCAGGCGCGCCACCGCGGTCGGTGTCGGATGGTCGAATATCAATGTGGTCGGCAACTCCACACCGGTGGCCGTCACCAGCCGATTACGCAGCGTTTGCCCGCTCAACGAATCGAACCCGAACGCGGTGAACGGCCGATCGGGATGCACGGCGTCGGGCGAATCGTGGCCGAGCACTGCCGCGGCCTGCTCGGCCACCACCGCGAGCACCAACGCCTCGCGTTCGCGTTCGGGAACGGCGAACAGCCGCGGCGCCAGCGGACCTGTTACGACGGCGCTCCGACTCTCGGCCGAAGAAACGATGCGCTGCGGCGGCACAGTGGAATCCGCGATCGCGGACTCCACTGACTCGACCGCGGGAAGCGTCCAGCACTGCCGCCGTTGGAACGCATACGTCGGCAGGTCCACCCGCGCGGCGGGTGCGGCCAACACCTCCGGTGTCACGTCGATCCCGACG
>NZ_JBFAAB010000029.1:0-72581 GCF_040639505.1 Nocardia sp. NPDC023852 | reverse complement strand
TCATCGGGGTACTTCTTCGGTGCTGCCACGAATGACTCCTTCCATCGTCCTATCGGACCATGCACAGAGCCCTCCGAGAAAGCGGCGGAACCTCACGGCTTTGTCGAAGCAAGCCACTGGCCCTGGGCCGATGCCGGGCAGCGCCCCCGGCACGCCACTACGATCGTGGCCTCGACCGCCTGAGTGCCAGCCACGTCCCTACGACCAGGAATCGCAGTGGAAGGGCTGGGTAGGCCAGTGGTTACCTACGCCCGAAACACACCCTGGTCTCCCTTGTCCGCGCGCCGGAACGCGCGGACAAGTTCGAACCCCAGTTGATCCTGGCTTAGGGCACCGTGATGGTGTTGGTGTCCAGGGTGACTGCACCGTTGCGGGCCAGTGCGCGTCCGGACACGGTGGTTTCGGTCTGCACTGTGATCGAGGTCAACGCCATGATGGTCCCGGCGAAGGTGGTGTTGGTGCCCAGGGTCGCTGAGCTACCCACCTGCCAGAAGACATTGGAAGGCGAGGCTCCGTTGATGAGGTTGACGGTGCTGTCCGACGCGGTGATCAGTGTCGATCCGGCCTGGAAGATGAACACCGCGTTGGGGTTACCTTGCGCATCGAGGGTAACGGTGCCGGTCAAACCCATTGCGGCGGCCATGTTGTATACACCCGAAACCAGGGTTAGTCCGCCGATGTCCGCTGGCACCCCGATGGCGGGGGTCCGGCCGGCAGCATCGTTGTAGGCGGTCGTCAGATCAGTTTGGGCTTGGACCGCGACTGCGTCCGCGACCTGCTGCGTTCCATTGATCACTGTTCCCGGCGGAAACCCGGTTACTGCGCTGCCGGGGCTGAGCCCCAGATCGCCGGAGACGACCGAAGCGCCGGTGTTGGTGACTGTGGCACCCGCCAATACCGCGAACGATGAGGCTGTCCCCAAATTGACCGGAGTCAGACCCGAAACGTAGGTGTAGGAGACTCCGTTGCTGGTGCCACCGACGGTGGTGACGGTGACCTGTACCGTGCCGGTCCCGGCCGGGGCGACCGCCGTGATCTGCGTGGCGGAGACGACCGTGAACGACGTCGCCGGCGTGGCGCCGAAGGAGACCGCGGTGGCCCCGGTGAAGCCCGTACCAGTGAGGGTGACCGTATTGCCTCCGGCCGCTGGATCTGAAGTCGGACTGACCGAGGTCAAGGCAGGGACCGCGACGTAGGTGTAGACAAGGCCGTTGCCGGTACCGCCCGCGGTGGTGACGCTGACGCCCACCGGTCCCTCCGCTGCGCCCGCCGGGACGACGACGGTCAGCACGCCGTCGTTGACCACAGTCGGAGTCGCGGAGTTGGCACCGAAGCTCACCGCGGTGGCGGTGGACAGGCCGGTTCCGGTGAGGTTGACCGTGTTGCCGCCGGCGATGACGCCCGAGGCCGGGGACAGGCCGGCCTTGAATGGTGGGCCGATGTAGAAGAATGACCGTGGGTTGCTGGTCCCCCCCCAAGGTGGTCACGGTCACACCGACTACGCCTGTCCCGGACGGGGAGATGACCGTGACCGACGTAGGCGTGTTGGCCGTGATGGTGGCCAGCTTGGAGCCGAAGTGCACGGCGGTGGCGCCGCTGAGGTTCGTGCCGGTGATCGTGACGATGGTCCCGCCTCCGGTCGACCCCTGGTTGGGAGAGATAGGCATGAGGTGCCTTCCTTGTTGATGTGTGCGTGCATGCCGACCGAGGCCAGGCAGGGCCGCGTGCACTGCCGTGCGTGACGGTGGTTGTCGGATGGAGTCCTCGGCCGATGCGTCTGCTGGTGGCAGCCGGGGCCGTCCGCCAATGAAGCCGCCGCCGCCTTGACAGGGGCGCAGTTGTCCGGGGTGTCGCCGGCAGTGCAGGCATGCATGATCACGCCAGCTGAATTCGACGTGGATGCCACTGCCAATGACGGTGTTGCCAACGACGATGCCAGCGGTCGGTAATGCGATCACTGTTGCCGGTGACCGAGTCGTATTTCGCGTAGTGGCGTCGCCGGTTTCGCGCTGCCGCCTTGCTCACAATTTGAATCGTCTACATTTTGCCTCACGGAATTGAAACGGAAATCAACTCATCTCCAAGGGTACGCAGCCAAAAACTCGAGCGCCATGCCGAATTCAAATTGCAACCGCGAGTCGTGACGGAATACGGACTCGGCCCGAATGGCTATTGCATGAATTTCGGCGACATATTCCCATGAATTTTGACGGCGTTTTCCCGCGAATTCTGACAGCACTTTCAGGTCGAGTTGTTCGCGAATTTCGACGGCCTCAGTGAGGAGTGCCGGCTCTGAATTCGAGACGTTTGTTCACCCGCGCACGGTCCGGGCCATCCGATGAATCCGACCGTGGCTTCGGCGGGCCGGTCGTCGTTGAGCAATTGCAGCTCGGCGGGTTCGACGGCATCGTCGGGGGTGAGTCCGAACTCCGATGCCGTGGCGCGGGGAACCCGGCAGCCTCGAGAGTCGTTCGGAGCGGCGCCGGGCTGTCATCCGGGGGTCATTCGCAGCTGTGGTTTGCGTTTGTGGTTATCGGCACCGCACTACCCGACCCCGTGCTTGTGCTCGATTGCATGCTTGGACAGTCCCGCACGAAGACCCTGGCGGATCGCCACATACAGCTCGACTTGGACATGTCAGACATCGGCACGGTTTCCTGCTTGCGCACTCTATAGTCACACTATTTAGCCGACGGTGATGCCCAAATCCGTAAACATCGACTCCGCAATACGCCCGTCGAGATTTGTGCGCAACCGCCGTCACTGTTGATGAACAGGGAACCAGCCTAGGTGGACCCCAACACCGACCACGGCTACGGGGATGTCCCAGTCACCGAACACCTCCCGGCCGCCCGGGAACTGCCCACCATCGGCCCCCTACTACGCGACCCGCAACCGGACATGGCAAACCCCGGGTCGGCCCATTCACGAACGGAGCGGCTGCGCTGCGCGGCGCTGGGCGCCCCGTCCTCGCTCCGCTACGGGCGGGCCGCTGCTGGCGCACAACCAGGGTGGGACACGACCCGCCACAACCTGTCAGTCCGCAATATTCAACCGGAGCTGACACTGTGTCGCATTCCGTGCAGCGGAATCGCGGCATATAGCGTTGCCGCCTGAGCTTGTCATTTACACGCAGGTGGGGCTGAGGGGCAATGCGCGAAGGAGCGCGCGAAGCTGGAGGGTGGGCCTTCCCGGCCGGGAGCGTTCATCCCTCAGTGCAACGCGAACGGTGTTTACAAGCGGATCCAGTCCAACTTCCTCGTCGCCGAGGTCGGCGGCGTGCTGGTCGGCAGCAGCGACATCCGCCACCACCTCACCGAGAAGCTGACACGGTGGGGCGGGCACATCGGCTACATCGTCGATCCCCGTCACCGCCGACGCGGGTACGGGACGGAGATTCTGCGCCAAACACTATGTCTGACAGTCGCTCTCGGCATTCGTCCCGCTCTGCTCACCTGTCGGGCCGACAATGCCGGATCTAGCCGGGTCATCCACGCATGTGGTGGTGTCGTGTCCGCCCAGACCCACGACGGCATCTGCTCGTACTGGATCTAACCCTGGTTGCCCGGGCCGGACGCGGCGGCGTTCCTGGGGAATCCTCCTTGAACACAAGCACTTGACAGGGAAGTTGTCAGGTGGCGTTGATGACGAGGGTGCTGTGTGGTTCCGATCTGCTTTGCAACGTGCCGGCTGCGGCTGTCACCACTCCGAGCGCTCGACAGGTGGCATGAGAGTGTGTTCGCCAATCGTCTGTGCTCCGCTCCTCCCGACCGACCGACCCGGACATCAAGCGTCCGAGTCCTGGCTGTCGCGTTTATCCAATACTGCGACTCGATCGGCCTGGTTGCCTTGAACCGCATGGCCACGGCCTGTAAGTACTCGATTCACACTGGCCGACCGGTCCGAACCTCGACCTCCGGCCGAACCTCGACATAGGAGCCCCTTCTTTGCCACCCAACCTCGCCCTGAAGGCAATGAACATCGCGCACCGCGGCCTGCTCCGGGCCAGCGGCGGGAAATTGGGCAACTCCTTCAGCGGCATGCCGTCGCTGGAACTGACCACGGTCGGACGGAAGTCGGGGCGATCGCACACGGTGATGCTCACGGCCCCGCTGGTCGACGGCGACACGATCGTCGTCGTGGCGTCCCGCGGTGGTGATCCGGTCCACCCGGCGTGGTATCTGAATCTGCGGGACCGGCCCGAGGTTGACGTGTCGTTCCGCAGCGGCCCCCGTCGATGCATGACCGCCCGGATCGCGACTGTGGAGGAACGCGCCGAGCTATGGCCGAAAGTGATCGCGAGATATGACGGCTACGCCGCCTATCAGCAGCGCACCACTCGCGAAATTCCGCTGGTCCTGCTGACCCCGAGGGACTGAACAGATCCAATGCAGACCGACCGCGGCTTTCAGTCACGAACCCGACGCGGCGGGCGACCGGCATTGGTCCCGGTAGTAATCGCGGAAAAACAACGGATAGTGCGTCACGAACGCGGAGCGGGCTCGAGATGTAGGAGGAGCTTCTTGAAGCGGTGCTGCGTGAGAGATGGAGGATTCTCGGCCCTCCAGTGTCGCCCTGCATGGGGGAGGCACTAAACCACCCTCTGCTGCGTTAGCTGAAGACTGTCGTGGTGAGCGATGAGGGAAAAGGCGTCCGTTGGAGGCGTCAGGTGGGGATCAGGAAGGCGTTGCGCTGAAAGCCCTTGCGGGGGTTCGCTGTTGAAGCGTCGAAATGTTTAGGACGACATCGAAACCTGGGTCTTATCCGACCTTGGGATGAGTCTGGCGGGAACCTGCTTACTGGCCAGATGGTGTCCGGCGTGAAGGCGGCGCGAGCCTGATCTGCTGCTCGTGCGGGGAACGTGGGAAGGCCCGTTCCGATACTTCTGCCTGCGAAGATGATTCGCGGTCGGAGAGAGGGAGCATCCCAAGCGGAGAACCCGCGAGGGACTGAGTACCGATGCGGGACGGTGCCGACGGACTGGCTCGTAGTAGCTGGGAAGTTCCTGCCTGGCGCGGTGGGAATGGAGCCAAGGGGCCAGGTCATAAACAAGCCAAACGCGACGGCCTGGTCGATATCGACTACGCCCGTGTACGCGGCTGGCAAGCTCTCTACAAACAGGTCGAAGACGAGCTCAAAGACCCATGCGCACTTGCTTTCTCGAACTGGCACTCCCTCGTCGAGATGTGCGACGCGGGGGTGGTTTGGCGGCGCACAGTTCAGATCCAGGTGTTGGTGTCGATGTCCCAGACGCGCCATCCAGATACTTCGCCGATGCGTATGGCGATGCACAACGCCGACCACGCCGTGTGGGACACCATCTCCTCCCCCGATCGCCAAGCCGACAGTGAATGGCATCGAGCCCGCGAAGCTCAACGTGAAGCTCGCCACCGATTCATCGACGAAGCCCGCCGATCCCTCCATCTCGGGCCGGGAAGATCGATCGCCCGTTACGGGGGCCCGCCAATTCAGCCCTCGGGCCAGCCCGGCGACTCCGGTCACGCCGTCGGACGACCAGAGCGAGCAGTACGGTCGCATGGCACGACGCCGCAGACTCATGTGGGGCTGATTTTCACGGGGCAGAAGCCCTTCCAGCGATGGACCCAAGTGTGCCCCCGTCCCCCAGAACCGTGAGCCCGGCAGCCGGCCTCGCAAGCGAGAAACCTCACCCGATGAGTATGAACCGCTCACCACAGGCTATAGTTGATCAAGAGCGTGACATGTCACGCCAAGCGTCGTAGATCGCATTCGCAACCAGCGCTTGCCGCATCCGTTCTTCTTACGGCGATCGATTTTGCCCATCGGCAATCTCGCCATTCGTGCCCCCGGTGCGGACCCGGAGGTCCGCAGACGGCTCGGGCACCACCTGATGCCCGAAAGGCGCCGCAATACCTATGACTTCTGCTGACATCTCTTTTGCCGCGCTCGGCGTGAGCGCACCCCTTGTGAAGGCGCTGACTCGCGCCGGAATCACCGAACCTTTTCCAATTCAAACCGACACCCTGCCCGATTCGCTGGCCGGACGCGATGTGCTGGGCCGTGGCCGAACCGGCAGCGGCAAGACGCTCGCGTTCGCCATTCCGATGGTCAACCGTCTCGGCGGCGGTCTCGCCGGTAGACGCGCACCCAGCCGCCCCACCGGTCTCGTGCTGGCGCCGACTCGGGAACTGGCCACCCAGATCGCGGCCGCGCTGGAACCCCTCGCCGCGGCCTATCGGATGACCGTCACCACCATTTTCGGTGGCGTCCCACAGAACCGGCAGGTCCGGGCGCTGCGCGCCGGCGTCGACGTTGTCGTCGCCTGCCCCGGCCGGCTCGAGGATCTGATGAACCAGCGCCTGATCTCGCTGGATGCCGTCGAGGTCACCGTTATCGACGAGGCCGACCACATGGCCGACCTCGGCTTCCTGCCCGGCGTGACCCGCATTCTCGCGGCCACCCCGAATGATGGTCAGCGCCTGCTGTTCTCGGCCACTCTGGACAATGGCGTCAACAAGCTGGTCAGTCGCTTCCTGCCGGATGCCAAGCTGCATTCCGTCGATGAGGCGAACTCCCCGGTCGCCGCCATGACCCATCACGTTTTCGAAACCGCGAGCGTCGAAGCCAAGCGCGAGATCGTACACAGGCTCGCTTCGGGCTCCGGCCGGCGAATCCTGTTCATGCGCACCAAACATCAGGCTCGCAAACTGGCCAAGCAGCTGACCCTCGCCGGAATTCCGGCTGTCGACCTGCACGGCAACCTCTCGCAGGGCGCCCGCGACCGCAACCTCGCGATCTTCGCCGCCGGTGACGCCCGGGTGCTGGTGGCGACCGATGTGGCCGCGCGCGGCGTGCACGTCGACGATGTCGAGCTGGTCGTACACGTGGACCCGCCCGCCGAACACAAGGCATACCTGCACCGTTCGGGCCGTACCGCACGGGCCGGCAACTCAGGTGAAGTGATCACCCTGGTGCTGCCCGGCGAACGACGCGACCTGGCCGACCTCATGCGCAAGGCCAAGATCACTGTCACCCCGCAACGGGTCACCGCCGATTCGCCCGTGGTAGCCGAGATCGTCGGCACGATTGCCTCATTCGTCGCCCCCTCATACAGTGAGCGGGCAGCACGTGAAGACGACCGCCGCAGCAGCGGTGGACCGCGCCAAAACAGCGGCGGACCTCGCCGGAGCAGTGGCAGACCGCGCCAAGGCGGCGGCCGTCGCAACGGCAGCGTGGCACAAGGCCAGTCGCGCGCCAAGCCGCGCGCTCACTCCGCGCGCCGAGCGGCCGCATAGGGCCGACTTCGACAAAAGTACTGCCCCCGCGAAATGCGCCACCGCTTCTTCCTGAGCATCGCGCCACGTGAACCAACCGGGTATGTCCTGCCAGCGCTGCACGGGGACGTCGGCATCTTGTTTGCGCGGATTCGCCTGCATGTCACGACATTACGGTGTGCCCGAAACCCAGCGCGGCACATCGAGCATGTCGGCCATCCGGTCATGTCGCTGCACGAGGGTTCTCGCTTCAGATCTGTCCGGCCGACCAGGTTCTCTAGCTCGGGCGTCCAAGCTCTACCAACACAGTGCATCAGCCGTCTCAGGGTAGGCGTTGGTGATGTCGCGATTCACCGAAGTAGCCACGCCGACCTCCAGAATCACACACTTCGTCAAGGGCTATCAATCCAAAAACCATGCTGCACCCACCATCTCGCGTGTGGTCGTCATTCCGGACGGTGGCGGAGGAGACGCTGAGTCGTTGGGCGGCGGACGGGCGCGCTATACGCCGGTGGCGACGGTCAAGGCGCGAAGGGCTTGCGCCTTGACCCCCGTCTGGCACCGCCGGCGTAGCTGGAGTGCGCCCACCGCCCAACGACTCATTGCGAGGTCCGGGACGGCTTGAGCGCTCGCCGTCGGCGGGCGGCGACGAACCGAGGGATTCGGTTTGTTCGCTCCAATCTTGTTCTCAGCGCAGGAGTGTCCGGTGTCTTCTAGTGGTGATCCCGGTGATTTTATTGCCGCTGTTCCGGCAATGCTCGGCTTGGTTCCTGAGCGGTCTCTCGTCGTCATGATTGTGGCCGATTCCGCGTGCAGGGGACGGTCCACCCGGCCGCAGCACCGGGAAGGGCATGCGTCCCGGTGCCGAGCACGTTTGCCCGACATACAGACCGTACGTACTTCGCGGGGTGCTGTGGCGACAGGTTTCACTGCGGCTGTTCGTCATTGACTTCGGGCGGAACTGGACGATTCGTCGCACAGGGAGGCTTGCCGGTCCTTGACCCCGGGTTCCAATTGCGGCCTTAGCGTGCCTGCTTTCGGTGATGCCTCGATTCACGAACTCGCACGCCGCTTATTCGCGAAATACACCACTCCCGCGTGATCAGCCCGTGCCCGCCATCCGGAGTCGCCGCGAACGGAGCGGGCAGATACAGCACCGGCAGCACCTCACCGATCAACGGCCGCTTCTCCCGCGCGATACGATAACGGATCTCGGCCACCTCGGGCACATCATCCAAAATCTCACCGCCGTCGCGCCGGACGTACCGATACGGTTCGAGCCGCACCGTCCGAATCGCCGTCCGCGCCCATCGGAACAGCACACACTCGCTCGCCCCGGCCGCGCGTACTCCACCAACCCCACACCATCACACCAGAAGACGAACTGCTCATCCTTCACTGAGCTGTGATACCCGGCCTCCACACTCCACTGACCGATGTCTCGTCACCACGCATCGAGCGATTGAACCATCGCACTTCGCACTCTGCGGCAATTGCGGTGACGATGACGGCGACCGGGTCCACAAGCACACTTCCCCCGACAAGACCGCTGGCCGGTATCGGCCATTTGCCGGAAGCCGACCGCCGCCGACCCTGTTCGTCTTGGGAGTGTCCGACGCCATTGCCGGAACGCGCACTGTAATGCCGATGACACGGCGTTCGGGGCTGCCAGTTGCCCCTGGCGTGCCACCAAACACCGCACTGGGGCTTTCGATGCGCGCCGAAGTCGCCCCAGGCGGGTCAGCTGCGGGTGATCAGTCCGTCGGCGGGGACGCCGGTTTTTCGGGACCGTGACCCCGTCCGCGGTGCGGTGAACCGGTTTACGAGTCGTTGGGCTCCACCCATTGGAACCTGTGGTTGCGCAATGGGAGCTGGCTCAGGTCGACGCGGTCGAGAGTCATCGTTACCGGGTGGCCGTTCAATGATCCGCTCAGGCGCAGATGGTCGGCGCCTTCTTTCTGGAAGGTGAATGTTGCCAGCGGTTTCGGCCTGGCGTTGCTCTGGTCGGACAGTTCGATGCGGTGGGCTGCGGCGGCGATCGTGACCTGTACATCGACAAGGCTGTCGTCCATGCGCTGATAGGTGGCCGAGCCGGGCTCATCGAAAACCAGCCTGCGCCAGCGGGTTCGGTCGGTTGTCAACGGCGGGACGTCGGTGCCGTCCCTGGTGAAACTCGTGACGGTCCAGATGCCGTACACCGGCGACTGCGGTGGATGTTGCTCGCGCCAGTAGTCGATGCTCAGGGGGATGAAAGTGGTGGCGACCCAGATTCCCAGCAACACTTGCGCACCTGCGGCTACCCATCGAGATCGCTTGGTGTGGAACGGATATGGCGCAGTAGATACACCGGCGGGCCGGTCAAGAAACAGCACGTTCACCAAACGCCAGGCCTCCGGCGCCAGCAACATCAGCGACATCAGCAACAGGTGCCCGGACAGGGTCCGGACATGCACGCCGAAGCACAGATCCATCACGAACACCATCGCCATGTCGACCATCACCAAGAGCGCGCCCGCAATCCTGGTCCGTGGGATGAAAAGCAGTATCCCGCCCAGCACCTCGGCGGCGCCGAGCAGTGCCTCGTAGGGCAGTGAGACGCCGACCTGATTCCACAGCACATCCAGCGGAATGAAGTCCCCATACGGTGTGAGCAGGGTGCGCAGCGCAGGCGCGGGCATTTGTATCGGAATCAGTTTCGCCAGACCGTAATTCATCATCGCCCCGGCGACGCACATCCGGATGAACACGAAGAACCAGCCCGCCAGCCGACGATACTCACGCCGTCGGTCCAGCAGTGTCCACACCGCGGCACCCACCACGCTGACCACCAGGATGCAGAACAGCAGCACCCAGAAGATGAGGTGGTCGCGGCCGCCGGTCGTCACCAACGGAACGTCAGTGGCGCCGAACACCTGTTGCCCCACCCATTGCAGGAACGGCTGTAGCAGCTGCGTCTGCCAGGTCGCGGGATCCGGGAGCGACGGCCACTCGGGGACGAGCCACCCCACGAGATTCGAGAGCATCTTCGGATACAGCAGACAGTACAGTCCGAAATACAGGAAACAGAACCGGAATGCAATGCGGGTGAGCGGATTCCAGCGTGTAGGACCAGCCCGATCCGGTGTGTCCTGCGCGGTGATCGTGCTGATGGCACCCCCTTGCCACCATTCGAATCGGCCGCGCTGGAGTGTTGCCGGTGTGTGGACACCGGCCGTCATGCTGTGGCGGGACTGTACCGGCCCGCTGCTCGTACGTGGCATATTCGCTTCACCTCGAGGTGTCTCGTGGCACGGTAGTCGATCTTGATTGCTGTACTGTAGCTGACGAAGAGGATGTGGAGGCCGCTGTCTCCGTTGAGGAGTCGGCGCCGATCGCCGACTGGGATTGCACCACCAAGCTGTTCGACTCATTCCAACGCTGAGGAGATCCGCATGTCCCGAACTCCGAAATCTCGCGCCAAGCTCGCAGCGCTCATCGGTGGAGCGGCACTGGCCGCTGCTGCGGTCTTTTCGGCGGTTGCCGAGGCGTCGCCTGTCCCGGCAAGTCCCTCGGGTGCGGCCGGTCCGGTCCTGGCGCCGGGCGATAACGACGGCAGCAAGGACCCTCAGTGCAAAGGCGGGAACAACGGTAAGGACCAGGACAGCGACGATCAGTGCACAGGCGAGGACAAAGACAGGCACCGCCACCGGCACCGCCACCGGCACCGGCAGTGACTTGATCTCAAACCGCTGCCCAGCAACGTTGCTCGGTGTATCCAGGTGCCGGTAGATGGTAGGCCGGGTGACGCCGAACTCGGCGGCGATCTGCGTCTGCGTTTGCCGCCGCGTCGAGCCCGTCCTACATCTGCCGGTCCAGTTGCACCTGACGGCAACCGAGCTTCGGTTCTGGTCGCCGGTGCGTCCGCGGACGCACCGGCGACCAGGCCGTCGCGGGTGCGTTCGGACATCGTGTCGAAAACCCAGCAGCTGCGTCGATCTGGTGGTGCTCGATCAGGGCATCGATACCTCGACCGCGATTGGGCGCATGTCCTTCCAGGTCCTCGGCGCCATTGCCGAATTCGAGCATGCCCTGTGCCGCCTGATCGGCCGTGTGCTCGCCGACATCAACTCGCGAACGGGCGGGTAGTCTCACCGTCAGCAGGATCACGTCACTGGGCGTGGCGATGTCTTCACTGCCGCCGACGGATACGCCGGGCCGTCGACGCTGGTTCCGGTGTGTCCGTGGCCGGTACCAGGGGATAGCGGCGGCGTTGGGGCACAATCGGGCGATACGGCTACGTCATGGACCGGAGGAGGCTCTGCTGTGGGATCTGCGTCGTCGCAATCGGGGGGTCATGTCATCGCTTCACCGTTCGATGGCACGTTTCACCGGGCGGCGAACCCCTACGACTCTCCGTTGGTGCGGGTCGGCGATCACGTCAGCGAGGGGTCGGCGGTGTGCACCATCGAGGCTATGAAACTGATGAACGAGATCGAGAGTGACATCGACGGAACGGTGGTGGAGATCCTTGCCACGGACGGTGAGGCGGTCGAGTTCGGTCAGGCCCTGATAGTCATCCGTCCCTGAACTTTGCGGGGTGGATACCGTTGGGGTCCGCGCGCGCCCGGCTCGTGATGGGTTGTGCTCGATCGTTCACTTTTGTCCCCTCCGCTGTCGCTGGGAAGGTTGTCTCTGATAGTCAGAAGCCGTCTTGTGCGCGGTGTCGTGCTGTCGGGTACTGCGATCCTGTTGTCCTGGCCACCGTGGTCAGGACCGACCGTCGGTGCCGTCCGCGGGGACGATCGACAGCAGTCATTCCGATAGCGATCCCCGATTCCGTGGTCAGGTCCGGAGGCCCGGCCACACGGCGAACAAGTCGAGTGGTCCTTCAACCCATTTGCCCGAACCCCATGTGCACTGCGCGTACGCCGATTTTTTGATGAATCGGGGGTCGCCGTCGCGTCCCATGAAGGCCGCGTTGAGGTCGCTGTGCATTTCGGAGGGCATACCTGGCCATACATGAGCGATGGTCCGTACGTCATCGACGAGCGCTCCGTCGCCCCATCGGCATTGCACGTATTTGTCTTCGCGGAAGAAGCGTGGATCGCCGTCGGGTCCCATGAGTGCGGTGTCGACGCGGTAGCCCAGGCCTTTCAGTCCTGGCCATACCTCGGAGATCTTTCTTACGCGTCCGACGAGCTTTCCAGTTTTCAGGTCGCATTCGGCGTACCAGTCGCCTTTGAAGAATCGAGGGTTCCCGTTGTTGGTGCCGAGGATGACGGCGTCGAGGTCTGAGTGCATTTCCGTGGGGAGTCCCGGCCATGCGTCCTTGATCGGTGTCGCGTATCCGTTACGTGTGCCATGGGTCCAGTCGAGTTCGAGATAGCGGTCGCCTCCGAAAAACCATGGAGTGCGGTTTCTACCGAGGACTGCTGCGTCGACTTGGCTCAGCGATCCACTGGTGCCTCCGATGAAAGTCGCGGTCCACGTGGGGTCGTTGTCGACCCAGCGCGCCTTGTAGAATTCCTTCCAACCCACAGTGCGGCTACCGGTGGGGCGGTAGAACTCGATGTGGTCCGACGAATAGTCGCCGTTCGGCTGGTCGTGCCGCAGTAGGGTGATCTGCTGCGATTGTGGATGAATGCCCAATCCCTTCACCTCGAACAGCGCAGCGATTTCTGCTGGCGCCTCGTAAAACGTTCCATTTGCCACGTTGAACGCGACAACCTTGACGTCGGTGGTGACAAGGAAGTCGCGAGATCCGGGGATAGGTGCGATGTCATGTGGTGATTCATACCAGCCCGGAAAGGCGCGGAAGTGATCGGAAATCTGGTCGAGCGGCCGCGGATCGGTGGGTACGGTGAACTCATCGGAGATTGTGAGCGGCGGATCGGCCGCGTAACCGTGCCAGGCGTACTTGCGCAGCAGACCGCTACCGCCCGCGGTCTGGGGTCCGGTGCCTTGTCTGCCGACGGCCCACAAGGTTTGGGTGGTTTCGTCCCACAACACACCATGTGCATCCAGCAGCCGGTCGTGCCAATCGGCCAGCTGAGTGCCGGCGTGGACGAGGTGCTGACGGTGCATGGTCAACGCCCCGGCCGTACCGCGGCCGTCGTCGACCGTACCGTGCGGAGCCGCGCCGACAACCACCCCGTCGGGAAGCAGTTCAGCCGAGTGGATGCTGGATTGCGCTGCCGCGTCCAGGATCAGTTGTCCGTCGGGGTAGTCGACGACCAAGACCGTGCTCGAGCCGCCGGCGACGACGAATTGCTTTCCGTGAACGTCTTGCCTCATCCTGACGTCGGTGGGGCCGCCCCAGTTGCTCTTGGTCCAGGACCACAGCGGAGTGTGCCAGTCGTTCTTCGCGGTGTCGAATACGTAGATTTGATTCGCCGAAGCGATGACGAGGCTCATGGTGGAGAGTCTGTCGGCCGCGACACCGACCCGGCAGTGAGACTTACGGGAATGTAGTGACTCCGTTACAGACAGCCGCATACGCCGGCATGCGCGGCGCGTCCCTCCGGAAAAGGTCTTCTTTACCGCTATGAGACTTTCGGACGATGGCTGGGAGCTGGTGGTAGCGATGGTGGTCCGGCACGACCGAGCCGCTCACATCCCGCCTTTCTGGAATCCGAGTATTGTGAACCGATCGCATCATTTACGATGAGATTGGTCCCCTTACCCATACTGTATCGCCGTAGCGATCGGCGCGGGCACTTGCGGGAGTGCAAGTGCGGTTGCCGGCATATCGTGCCGCTGAGGTCAATATCTACTCGTGGCATGGCAGGCTCCTTCAAGTGATGTGTAAGACGGGTTTTCGCCCGAAGGCGTGGACGGGGCCGGCTGGTGTGGCAGACGTCTGATCCTGAGGCTCGGTGCGAGCCGTCGCGGACCTGGATGGCCAGTGCACGGTTGTGTCCGCGTGGCATGTCGCCACCGATGGGGCCGACCGTGGTTGCCTCCGACTGGGGGCCGGCGACAACTTCCGCCGCCGCCGTGGACCGGTTAGCCCGGGCGCCCGGTTGTGCTGATTCGTTGCGAAGTGTGGCCTTGTGGACCTTGCCGGACGGAGTCATGGGAAGGTTCGGCCTGATGATGATTTCTTTGGGAACCTTGTAATCCGCGATTTTGTCCGAGCAGAAATGCTTGAGGTCGTTTTCGGCGAGCTGAGCGTCTGGCGTGAGGACAACGTAGTAGCGGCCGATCTCGCCGAGCACCGGATCGGGTACGCCGATGCCGGCCGTCATGAGGACCTGGGGATGCTCCGCCAGTATGTTCTCGACTTCGATCGGGTAGATGTTGTATCCGCCTTGGACGAACATGTCCTTGGCCCGGCCGTGCAGGGTGATGAAGCCGTGGTTATCGGTCCAGGCGATGTCGCCGGTGCGCAGCCAGCCGTCGTCACTGATGGTGTCGGCCGTTTCCGCGGGCATGTTGTGGTAGCCCGCCATGACCGAAGGGGTTCGGAGCAGGAGTTCGCCGGTTTCTCCGACGGCGACTTCGGTCCCGTCTGCATCGGCGATCTTGATCTGCACGGTCGGAAGCGGCCGTCCGATCGCGCGCACGGTCGTTTCTGTGTCGGCGCCCCAGGGGGTCATCACGACTGCACCCGAGGACTCACTGAGCCCGTAGAGGTTCATCACGGTGGCGTTCGGAAAGGAGCTGGTCAAACGTTCCAGCAAGGCTGGTTCCGCGTTGGCGCCGCCGGTGACCACGAGCCGAACCGCAGCGGTGTCGACGGTGGTGAACCGGGATTGGTTGAGTAGCAGTGTGTGCATGGTTGGTACTCCGACCCAGATCGTGAGGTCAGCTGTGTGGAACAGGTTGGCGGCGGCTGCGGCCTCGAAGGTCGGCAGCAGAACGGTGCGGGCGCCGGTGACCAGCGCGGCGAGTACGCAACAGGTGATGCCGCTGACGTGGTTGAGCGGTACGGCGACCGGTAACGTGTCGCGGGGGCCGAGCCGCATGTGCCCCGCTTGCGCGGTAGCGGCCGCGAGTTGGCCGCCATGCGTCAGAACTGCTCCTTTGGGCCGTCCGGTTGTCCCGGACGTATAGATGATCATGACCGGATCGTCTTCGCGGACCGCATCCTGGGCTTCGGCGAGCAGCACGGTGTCCGCCGGTGTGGACCAAAGCTCATCGAGCACGTGGTCGCCGCCCGCGCCGAAGGTCACCACGGCTTCCAGCTGTGGAAGACGATTTCGCAGGCCGGCCAGCATGCCCAGAAAGTCGATGTCCTCGCTGGACGGCACGGTGACCACCACACGTGTCCCGGAATCGCTGAGGATACGGGCGAACTCGTTTTCCCGGTATCGGACACTGAGCCCGACCACCACCGCGCCGATTTTGGCCGCCCCGAAGTACACAGCGAGCCAGTCGGGTGTGTTGGGCCCGTTGACGGCGATGCGATCACCCCGCCGGATGCCCAGCCGCAGCAACCCGCCAGCGACCCGGTCCGACCATGCATCCATCTCAGCGAACCGGATTTTCCGGTCGTCCACTATCCAGCCCACAGTGTCCGAGGCAGTGGTCGCCGCCCTGTGGAGGACGTCGTGAATACGCTCCACGGAAGTACTCCTCTCGTTACGCGTTCGACGCGAGGTGTGTGGTCAGAAAGTCGATCTGATCTACAACGATCTGCTCGACGGCCGGCGGATGGTAGACCGTGAAGTGGTCGGCGTCGTAGTGTTTCAGGATGGCCAGTGGTGCGGTGGCGGCCACCCGCCCCGCGATGGCGGGGTCGATCAGATTTTCTTGCTCGCAGGCGGACACCAGCAGCGGGCAGCGCACACGTGGTGCGGAGGACGCGGCGTTGTAGAACAACATGCCCAGTCCCGAGGCCGCCGTGATCCGGTTATCGAAGCGGTAACCAGATGGTGTCACCGACTGCCACCCTTCGAGGGCACCGGGCTGGTTCACGAACGCCAGATCCCCGGGCTTTCCGACCAATTGGACGTAACGGCGCGGCCGACCGAGAGCGGCGCGGATCAGGTCGGAAACGATCGGAACCGTGAACCGCAGCAGATGCCGTACCCCCGCCCGTGACACGACGGCACGCCCGCTGAAGATAGGACACTGAACCACCGCGGCGCGAAGGTCATCGTGGCGGGCGGCTGCAGCCAAGACGTGGCTAGCGCCGAATGAGGTGCCCCACAGCGCGATCCGGTGTGCGTCCAATTCCGGGCGGGAGCGGGCGAAGGCCAGGGCGGCGTCGACATCCTCGGCATAACGGCGCTGACTCACCAGCTGGCGCGGCTGGCCACCGGATTCTCCGAGGTGGCGGAAGTCGAAGGCCACCACCGCGAGACCCGCTTCGGAGAACCACTTCTCGTACTGGGCGAGCATCATCTCGTGGGTTGCGCCACCGCCGTGGACGAGCACCACAACCGGATGCGGACCTGGGCCCTCCGGCAGGGTCAGCCACACCGCGCACTGGTCGCGGCCGGAAGTGAAGGTAGTGCGAATGGTCATGACACCTCGATATAGGTACGTTGTACGTGAACAAGCTCAGTTAAACACGTACCTTGTACTTAATCAAGGAGGAGTATGCCCGCCCCCAGAAAATTCACGCGCGAGCAGCTACAGGTCGCCGCACTGGCCTTGGTCGACGACCAAGGCCTGGCCGGCTTGACCATGCGCAGTCTCGCGTCGGTGCTGGGCACCGGTCCGATGACGATCTACAACTACGTCGATGGACGTGAGGGCCTGGAGCAGCTCGTTACCGAGGCCGTGATGGCGGAAGCACGCTGGGACTCCGCGCCGTCCATCGACTGGGATGACGAGGTGCTCACCGTCGCCGAGGGAATGTGGCGCGCCGTGCGCGCACATCCTCACGCGATCCCACTGATTCTCACCCGGCGCAGCCTCGACCTGGCGACACTCCGGCCGACCGAAGCCCTATTGCAGGCACTCGCGCGTAGCGGTCGATCCGGGACTGAATTGCTGGTGGCGTTCCGCGCAGTGTCCGGCTTCATCACCGGATACGCGCAAGCCGAACTCGTAGGCCCCCTCTCCGTGGCGCGCGATGAAAACCTCACGACGATCACCGACCGGATCGCAGCCTTGCCGTCCGAGCAATTCCCCAAGCTCATCGAGATCGCGCACGCCGCCGTCTCGAGCGACCCAGCAGCCGAATTTCGCGCCGGGGTGCGCATAATCCTGACAGGACTCAGGGCGTAGGCGTCGCGCCCGCCAACGGTTGCGGCATCAGGATCCTGCCCGACCTACGTTCCGATATGTGTATCGGGTGGATTTGGTTGGAGTCTTGTTCCCACATCTCGCCGGTGTGCGGATGGAGGGTGTTCGGGATGAGGACGGTGGCGTCGGCATCTACGCCAGGGTGCGAGCGGGCTGGGCCGAATGTTCTGCTTGCGGCGTGGTGTCGGCATCGGTGCATAGTCGCTACGAGCGGCGGTTGGCTGATTTGCCGGTCGGTGGGCAGCCGGTGTGCGTTCGATTGACGGTTCGCCGGTTCTTCTGCCGCAACATGAGCTGTCGGCATCGGACGTTCGTCGAACAGGTTGTGGGTTTGACCGAGCGGCGTCGGCGACTCAGTGTCGGCCTGGTGGAGACGCTGACCAAGATCGGGTTGGCGTTGGCCGGTCGCGCCGGGGCACGGCTGGCGAGGACACTGGCGATCGAGGTGTCGCGCACGACACTGCTGCGGTTGGTGCGAGCAGTGCCCGAGCCGCCGATCACGACGCCACGCGTGCTCGGGGTCGATGACTTCGCGCTGCGCCGGGGCTCGGTGTACGCGACGATTCTGGTGGACATGGACACTCATCGCCCCATCGATGTGCTGCCCGACCGGAGCGCGAAAACCTTCGCCACCTGGCTGAACGCACATCCCGGTGTGGAGATCATCTGCCGAGACCGTGGCGGCGCCTATGCCGACGGCGCCAGCACCGGCGCACCGCAAGCGATCCAAGTCGCCGACCGCTGGCACCTCTGGCACAACCTCGCCGAGGCCGTGGAAAAGACCGTCCAGTCACACCGTCGATGCTTGCACGATCCAGAAGACCCGGACAATGCCCCGATCGACTCGCCATCGGCTCGAACCCCCGAGCAGCTCGAGCCGACAGAAGAGATGAAACCTGGGCTCGACAACCCGGTCCCGGAACAACGCCTGGTGACCCGCATGCGCGAACGGCACGCCATGGTACATCAGTTGCACGCCGAGGGGCTTTCGCTCAACGCGATCGGCCGCGAACTGGGTCTGTGCTTTCGTACCATCCAACGCTACGCGGCCGCGGCAACGCCGGATGACTTGCTGACCAAAGCCATCGACCGAGACAGCAGCCTCGATCCGTTCAAACCTACCTGCACCAGCGATACCACCAAGGATGCACCAACGCGACTACGCTGCATAGCGAACTCCACGCTCTCGGGTGGCGCGGCAGTCTACGCACAGTGCAACGCTACCTGCGCCGTCTCCCCGCTCTGAAGAAAACGCCAGACCCCCGCCCGCTCCCACTGAAACCTCGACACGTCGCCCGATGGATCATGACCGACCCGGCCAACCTCGACGCCGATGCCGCCACCAGATTCGAAGCAGTCCTGGCCCGATGCCCCGAACTGAACGCCACCGCGCGCCACGTCAACAGCTTCGCCGACATGATGTGCGGTCTACACGGAGACCGGTTACCCGCCTGGATCGAAGCAGTCCAAGCCGATGCGCTGCCCGCCTTGCACTCTCTCGTCAGAGGCTTCGCACGTGACCAAGCGGCAGTGACCGCCGGACTGACACTGCGCTGGAGCAGCGGTCCGGTTGAAGGGCAAGTGAACCGAGTTAAGCACTTGAAACGCAGCATGTTCGGGCGAGCCGAACTCGACCTACTCCGCCGCCGCATCCTGCTCCCGATCTGATCTGGCACGACGCGTCACCTGGGATTCACGCTTCCCGTGCCAGAACGAAAAATGTCAGTGCCCTGACCTGCGGATACGACAGTCGTGTCAGTAGGCGACACGGTTTGGCGAGCGATGCTGATTCACCATGTCGGGGACAGCGAGGGGGTGAACTCGCCTCCCGGCGCGGATGCGCTCGAATGGGTTCGCAGGTGCGTCGGGAGCCGAATTACTCCCGCTCCTACCCCGCCCAATCTTCGCCGCCGGAGAATCTCCACCACTGGATCGGCTGGTTGGTAATAATTCGTCGGATCAAACTGATCATGACTGTTTCACCTCCTTCCGGAACTCGTTCAGGTTCGGTTGGGCTTCAGGGGTGAGGTGCAGGATGAAGGGCCGTGGCATGGCCGCGTTGGTCACGATCGGGCGAGTGTCGCCGCCGGTGATCGCGAGCCGTGTGCCGCTGGTGAGGGCGGTCAACGCTGCCGCGATCAGGGTCTCTGCGACCGCCGCGCCGGCACACGCGAACGGGCCGGAGGTGCCCCACCCGTTCCACATGCAGAAGTAGCACTCTTCTGGCATGGTCGTGTATCGAGACAAGATCTCCAGCGCTACGCCGACCTGCTCCTTCTCCGACAATCCGTGCCGTTCGAAGTCGACGTCGCTCGTCTTCTGTCCAGAAAAGCCCGGATCGGGGATGAACCTCACCCGCGCATAACGCGGATATCCGACCGGACCGCGCGCCACTAGTCGATCCCACGGAAGACCCTGCTCCACGAGCCAATCGGTGGCTGACGCCTCACCACACAGTTCGAAGCTCACCCGACCATTGTGTACAGGGAAGCTCATGTTGCCGGGCGGGCGACCGGGCACTTCGCCCCTCCGAAAAGCTCTCGAACGGACCCGCCGTCGACACCCGTGGTCGGTCAGTGGCCCCACGAACAGAGCATGACGACGATGGCGTCCACATGCATTGCCAGGCGCGACATTTGTCAGACATGCCCTAGTCGCGGTTGCCCATGCACCCGACGCCCCTACCGGCGCCGAGGCGTAAATACGCCCGATTTTCGGCGAGCACTACCGCGACCCCGGAACCCGCCAGGGGTTCCGGGGCCGTTGTGGCTGTCGCGGGTCTATGTGCCGAGGGCGATCAGCCCGGACTGCATCGCGGTGAGGAAGTCCGCCACGACCACGAAGTGTTCGCCCGGGATGTAGGCGGTAGTGACACCGAGCGCGACACCGCGGCGGGCGAGGATCGCCTCACGCACGCCGACAGGGGTGGTATCGAATTCCCAGGTCTGCACGGTGCGTTCCAGAGTCACCGTCAACAGCCCGTTCGGGTGTAGCTGTGCGGTAGGCGTCGGGAACTGGCTTAGGCACCGATACGCCGGTGAGGCCGCAGTTGTCGCGGTAGTGGCCAATGGTAGCTACGGTCCACCCCGAAGCTTCGGGTTTCAGGATCACCTGTTCTACGTGGCCGCTGCGCTGGCGGCGATTCTCCTCCGCACTCGGCGTACCGGCCGGGGCCGAGCGAGCGGGTGTGCGTGGTGTTGGGCAGCGCCAATACCGATCCTGCGGGTCTCGCCATCCCGGACCACAAGGTCGATCGGAGCATTGCGGCTGCATTGCCCCATAGGTGCGACACGACCCCTGACAACATACAACTAATTGGTTGTATTTTCTTCTGGTGACCGAGCGAGACGAGGAGGACAGGGCTGATGCGCTGTTCCACGCGCTCGCCGACCGGACCCGGCGCGACATCATGCGCAGGGTGCTGGCCGGGGAGCACTCGGTCTCCGCTCTCGCCGCGAAGTACGACATGAGCTTCGCGGCAGTGCAGAAGCACGTCGCCGTCCTGCAGAAGGCCGGCCTGCTCACCAAGCGGCGCGACGGTCGCGAGCAGCTGGCGAGCGGCAACGTGACGGCGGTGCGGTCAGTGGCGTCCATGCTCACCGAGCTGGAGCAGGTCTGGCGTGGCCGCATCGCGCGTATCGACGAGCTGATCGCATCCGACACCACACCGCACCGCAGTCAGAAGGAGTAACAATGCCCGTCATCAACGTCCAGCACGACCTGGACTCCCGCACCCTGACCATCACCGCCGAATTCGCCGCGCCGGTCGAGCGGATCTGGCAGATTTACGCCGATCCACGCCAGTTGGAAAAGGTCTGGGGCCCGCCGACCTACCCGGCGACCGTCGTCGACCACAACCTCACCCCCGGCGGCCGGGTGACCTACTTTATGACCAGCCCGGAGGGCGAGAAGTTCGCCGGGTACTGGAAAGTCACGGCCGTCGACGAGCCGCGCAGCTTCTCGTTCGAGGACGGGTTCGCCGACCTGGATTTCAACCCGAACCCGGATTTGCCGGTCTCGCAGAACATCTATACGTTCACCGAGCAAGATGGCCGCACCCGCGCCAGGTACGTAGGCACGTACGAAACCGCGGAAGGACTGCAGAAGGTGCTGGAGATGGGTGTCGTCGAGGGCGCCAGCGCCGCGCTCAACCAGATCGATGCCCTCATCGCCTCTTGATCCGCATTCAGCCAGGCGTGCATTACGTCCAGAATGACTCGGGAAGTGCGCTTTCGCGCTGCTCGACGGCGGCCCGAGGAGGCAGCTTGTCGTAACCCCGTGGAGGTGGCGGGGGGCGGGTGGCAGCACAGGGCCTCGCGAGCAGCGCCGTTCAGCGCAGCAACGGGACCGCTATGCGTCACGATCACCGCCTCGCCGTGTCCAGATCGATCGAATGGAAGGGATGTCGAGATGGCGACGGTCTTCGTACGAGCGTGGTTGCTAAACGTGTCATGCACACAACCAGAACCCTTACTTGGCGCCGACGAGCTCTACATGTGTGGAGGCGCGATTGCAAAGAGTTCCAGGCAGCCTGTCGTAACCGCGACCATGAGACTGAGCGAAGGGCAGACGGTGCCGATCGACAGGTCGCAGTCAGTGATCTTCCAAGGCTAGGTCGATGAGTCGGCAACGTTGAGTATCGGCCTCATGCCTCATGCCTCATGCCTCAACGCATTCAACCTCGAGGAGAAATGGGACCCGCAGAAACACCTGACGGTAGTCGGTGACATCGTCGGACGCTGCCCGACGGCCGCCCCGAGCGTGGGCAATGAACTCGCGATCCTGACTCCCGACTTCCCCAGCAACTCTCCCGTCAAGACGACGACCTGTTGGGCAGCTGGCAATCGACATCCCGATCGCCAATTCCTCACCAGGCAACAGAACCTGGCATTTCTCCGGACCCGAGGGAAACTCGAAGTGGGACTACCTGGTGACCTGGAGCCTCGGTATCGTTCCCATTTGACCCGCCGGCGTGGGCCGCTTCGCGGCGCGTCACGGCTCGCTGACCGGCCGATCATTTCGGACCCTCGAGCCATACTCGATGGCTATGGGATATGAGACCTTACGGGGCATTCGCGCAGGGGACGGATCGGCGGGACCAACGTGCGCGGGTCAATCCGTTTCACCGAAAGACCTGCGCGACGGCCGCGCTCCCGGTCCCCGTACTACCCCGGCTACCGCAGCGCCTCGCCCACGCCGATCCTGTGGGGCCTGGCGGCGCTGCTGGTCGTGCTTACCCTGACCCACCTGGGATCCCCCGACCGCCCCAGCACCGCCGTGGTGCCCTCGACCGTCGCGCCCGCGCACACAACCGCGTCGCCGACGTCGTGCTTCCCGTTCCAGACCTCGCCCTGCTGACCGCAAGGCAGATTTCTCAGACATGTTCCTCGCCCCCTGTGTCCGGGGTGGGCTGGGCCGCCTGGACCACCACATCTGTTTCAGCGCGTCGACCACCCGCAGTGCGTCACGGCGCCGCACCGGATCGGGATGGACGACCGCGTAGGCCACTGCGAGGAGCAGCAAAAGCGCCCGCTCCCCGACGAGCGCAACCGCGGTGCCCCCGGCCCGTGGGGTCCAAGCCCGTCAGATCTGGCGGTAAGCCTTACCGCACATAGTTTCCGGAGTCGTCGCACCCCGGGAAGGGTCGTTTCCCCAGGTCGAGATAAGGATTACCGCACATAGTCGGAACCTATGCGCGGTAACCGCTTAGGGGTCGCCGTAGCATCGGCCGAATTCTGGGCGGATATGAGGCCTACGCACGGGATGCCCGGAAGTCGATCGCGAAACATGTTCCGGTCCAGGGTGTTCCGCAGGTACGAGCGCAGCGGTTGCCGTGTACGCGACGACGTCAGCTAGTCGCGGTTGCCCATGCGCCTGACGCACCTACCAACGCCGAAGCGTAAATACGCCCGACTTTCGGCGAGCACTACCGCGACCCCAACCCAGCCATCGCGAGTTGCAGCAAATGCGAATGTCAGGGTTTCGCCGACCTGGAATCGACTGTCCAGCTACGGGTTCGCGACCCGAGGTTGTCGGTCGGGCCCCGGTTGATCACCAGACGCTGGCGCGAAAGGAGGCTGCGAAGCCTGGACTTCTGACCAGGTGTCGACGTCACACTGACCATCAGCGTTGTTCCCGGTGCTGAGAACCGTGCCGTCGGCGCGCAGCCCAAGGGTGTGCGCCGAGCCGGCCGAAACGGCAACGATGTCGCGCCAGGCGCTGACCTCGCATTGTCCGAAACTGTTGTCGCCGGCGGCAAGGACGAGGCCGAAGGCCGTGATCCCGACGGTGTGATAACTGCCTGCGCTCAGCGCGACAACGTCTTCCCACTGGTCGACGTCGCACGCTCCGGTAGTTCGATCTCCGGTTGCGATGGCCCGTCCGTCGGCCTGCAGGCCGACGGTGTGGAGATATCCGGCTGCGATGTCGCGCAGGTCCCGCCAACCGCCAACCGAACACTGCCCTCGTCGGCTGTTCCCCGCTGCCACAGCTGTGCCATCTGACCTCACACCGACTGAATGCCAGTCGCCGCACGAGACAGCGACCACCTCGCGCCAGCGCTGCACATCGCACGCTCCTTCGGAGGTCCTGCCGGCTGCAAGCACCGTGCCATCGGTAAGGACTCCGAGCGTGCGACGCCAGCCCGCGGCGACTGCTACGACCTCTCCCCACGCAGCCACGTCGCATTGGCCGTCGCCATTCCATCCGCTCGCCAGCAAGGTGCCGTCGGATCGAAGTCCGACGGTGTGAGACCTGCCCGTGTTGTTCGCCGTGTGAACATTGCCCGCAGCAACGGCTATGACGTCTTTCCACAGTTCGACACGGCATTCGTCAGCGGTCTCGGCGCCCGCGGCGACAACCGTCCCGTCCCGCCAACGAGCTACAGAGTGTCGCCTTCCGGCCGCCAGTGGCGACGTGCGCGCTCGCATCCTGACCTCCCGACCACTCAGGGTAACGGACGATCAGCCCTCGGCCTCGTCGAAACTGCTGATCCCTACCGAGGGGTGAACTCGACGGATTCGAGTCTCGCACAAATGACCAGATACGACAGTTCTGCGACAGCCCCGGATCGACCACCAAACCCGAAGGCCACTATTCGCAAAACTCCTCTCGAAACCTGCCTCTTGTGCGAGACACTTCTGAGTGAGGGTCCGAGAACTCTCATCAGCCGTGACTGGTGGTAAGTCGCTGGAGGATTCGGTGGTGCTGGGCTTGGGGGTGCTGGATCGGCGAATGTGGGTGTAGCTGACTGATGTTCGGTCCGTTGTGGCGTAGCCGGGACATTAAGAACTCCTGGTAGATCACTGGTTGTCGAGACCGTGTTCTGCCAAAAGTTCGTGTGCCAGTATTGCCGAGTTGCCTGTATTCGTCATGCCCAGCCCACAGCGATTCGCGGGTCCCGTGTCGGGTGTATCCGTCTTCGTGCACCGATGAGCGGTGGGCGCTGCTCGAACCGCTGTTGCCTGCGCGGGGCAACACCGGCGGCAAGGGCGGTCGTGGTGAGAAGCATCCCCGCCGCCTGGTGCTGGACGCGAATTTCTACCTGGTGCGTGGCGGCATCGCCTGGCGGGCATTGCCACGCGAGTTCCCACCCCCGACCACGGTGTACGACATCTTCTGCCGGTGGACCAAAGCCGTTGCATGGCAACGCATCACCGATGTGCTGCGCGACCGGATCCGGGTCGGCGCTGGCCGGAACCCCACCCCGACCGCAGCGATCATCGACTCCTAATCGGTGCGTGGCGCGGACACCGTGCCAACTCGCTCCCGCGGGTGGGACAACGGCAAAAAGGTCGGTGGGCGCAAACGCCACATCGCCACCGACACCCTCGGTCTGCTGCTCGCCGTGGTCGTGACCGCCGCCAGTACCCAGGACCGCGACGGCGCGCAACCATTGCTGGCGGCCGTGCGCGCCAAGTTCTCCACGATCGCCCTGACCTGGGCGGATGCCGGCTACTCCGGCCGGTTGGTGCGCTGGGCTCAGCAGGTGTTGAACTCGACCGTAGCGATCGTGAAACGGGGCGATCCCGGCTTCGTCGTGCTGCCACGCCGCTGGGTCGCCGAACGCACATTCGCCTGGATCAGCAAGCACCGCCGCTGCGTCCGCGGCTACGAAACCCGACCCGAGCACCACGAAGCCATGGTCTACATCGCCACGATCATGACCATGTCACGGCGATTGGCCCGCTCGACAAACCGATAGCCGGGATCCAGGGATCCGCATTAGCATCGCGCGGTGACGAAAGTACGCCGCCGCCGAGTGCTTACGGTAGGTGAGCTGCAGTACCTGTGGAAGACCTACCACCAACATGTAGACGGCTGCGAGGAGGTCCTGCGACTGCGGCAAATCGGGTCGGTGGCAGGACTGACACTGGTCTTCCGTCCCGACGGGGAGCGCCATGTCCCAGACGGCGGGTTTTCCGCTGCCGGTGATATCTGGATCGGTGACCGTTCGCTGAATCTGAACATGCCCGGCGTGGTCCGGGCGTTTGTCGACGCGGCTGTCGAGGCGGGCTGGATGGCCCAGACGCGCACGGTCGGCCGCCGCAACGGCTGGGACCTATTCGATGATGCCTACGCCAGAAATGCCAACTGCTTATCGACGCTTTGAGCACCGAGACCAGACCTGCCCAAGTCCTCGGACGCTCACTTAGAGCGTATCTGAGAACTCGGCGTGTGAGGCGTGGGATCTGAGAGGACTCCCGGTACGACTGAGGTTTCCACACCAAGACGTCACTACCGAGAGTCCCTGGGCCAGTGTCGCTTACCTGCTCGTGTTCGTCGTGCCCGGCCCACGGCAAGTCGCCGGCCGACTCGCCGAAGTACCCGTTCTATCCGTCCTCGTCGCTAATCGACGCCGAGTGGGCGCTGCTCGAGCCGCTGCTGCCACGGCCGGGCAACACCGCAGGCCGGGGCGGTAGATCCGAGAAATGGCCTCGGCGGCTCGTGCTGGACGCAATCTTCTATCTGGTGCGTGGCGGCATCGCCTGGATGCAGCTTCCGCACGACTTCCCGCCAGCCAAAACCGTCTACGACATCTGTCTACGGTGGGCGAAAGCCGTTGCGTGGCAACGTATCCACGATATGTTGCGTGATCGCTTCCGGGTATGCGCCGGGCGGAACCCTCAACCGAGCGCAGCTGTTATCGACTCGCAAACCGTTCGCGGCGCCGACACTGTGGCCGCCGGCACAGCCGGATACGGTGCCGCCAAGAAGACCAAGGGCCGCAAGCGCCATATCGCCACCGATACCACGTGGCTGCTGCTGGCGGTCGTGGTGACCGCCGCGTGCATCCAGGACCGTGACGCCGCACACCGGCTGCTGGCCGCCGTGTGCGCCCGCTTCGCCACCATCACGCTGGTGTTCGCCGACGGCGGCTACGCAGGCCGCCTGGTTTCTTGGTCGAAATCCGTTGTTGTGCTGGCTATTCAGATCGTCAAGCGCAGCGACACCACCGCCGGGTTCGAGGTACTGCCCCGCCGCTGGGTTGTCGAACGAACATTTGGGTGGCTGACCAAACACCGGCGCCTGGTCCGCGACTACGAAACCCGTCCCAACCACCACGAAGCGATGATCTACATCGCCGCCATCCGAACCCTCACCCGCCGACTCGCTCACAGGACCGGCCAGCAGAGCTGAGTCTCCAGATGCTCCCTCGGTATCGCAAGCGACCTCGACCGCATTGGAGCAGTTCCACGAGATGCATCGCCGCGTACGCCGAGTCTGCCCCAGCCATCCCCTTCACATCGACGTCATCGAACTGTTCAGGGTCACCACCGACAGTGAGCCCTGTCCCGCTACCGCCTCGTTCTTCCGTTCTCCAAGTCGGAGAGCATCCCCAATGCAGCCTCAGCGTTGTCCCAACTCGCCGGACCACTCGGCTTCACCGAGAGACGCTCCAGTGCCGCCATGGCCTCCGGGCCACCCATCGCACCCAGGAGCTCGATGGCCGAGTCGGCACCGATGTCCTCGATCACGCACCGCTCGGTCAGCTCCACCGCCCACTCGGCGAAACGATCCGGATCTGGGTCGAGAGCCAGCCAGCGGAACACCGAGTCAGCCGTGTCATGCCGCAGGAACGGGATCAGCGCCAGCATCACCACTTCGACGTGATCCACGACGTGCCGCTGCAACGAGTACAGCCTCTCCCGCCCCCGCCACTCCCGCACCAGCTCGTCCACACCGGCCCACGTCACCTGACTGGTGCGGGGCATCCTCATCCCGACGGCTTGATGGAATTCCTCCCACACATGCCACAACAGGCCAGGCGACGGCGGCTCAGGCACATAAGGCACCAATTCCGAGTCCTCCAGCAGCACGGCTACCACCTGGCGGGCCACGGCCACCCGCTCGTCGGTGCGCGGCAGATCCACGATCCGGCTCCAGTCGCATTCGTCCCAGGGCTGCGGCAAAGACCGCAGGGCGCGCGGCAGGACATAGTCCCCCTCCGGATCACGCCACCGCGCGACCTGCGGATCCCACATCTCCTCAGCATTCGACTCCGTGTCCAACTCGCTGACCCCGCCGTCAGACCAACCTCTCGCATCCAACGTCCGCTCAATCGATACCCACGCACGCTTCGGCACTGTGCGAGGCCTTCCTTCCGACCAGACCATCGTGCCTCACTCACCGAACAGCCCGCACCACCCGCCAAAGACCTGAGTTTCCAGACGCTCTCTAAGAGTTTTCGTCCATGGAGCTGACCCCCGAGCAGGCCGCCGCGGTAGAACATCACCGCTGCCCCAACTGCGACGCTCCCGCCGGCAGCGCCTGCCGGACCCGAAGCAACGAGATCGCCGCGAAGTACCACACCCCGCGCTTCGTCCTGGTATCCGCACTACGCGAAGAACTCGACGTCGAAAAGGGACGCGCGAAAGGCAAGGTCGTCGTCAAGGTGAAATGGCGGCTCATTCCCGTATATCCCTCGTGAAGCAGGTCGCAGACACCTACGACCCCGCGCGGATGAGGCGCCCGAATGTGTTGTTCCCGCCGGGCCTGCGGCCATCAGCGATCTCGAGGGCGTCGGTGTGCCCGATGTCAAGGTTCGCCAGCACGAAACGGGCCAGCGGCGCGATGTCGGCGAAGCCTGCGTCGATGTCATCGGCGATCCGCTCTGGGGTGCGTCTGTAGCGGACTGCACCCAGAGCGACAACGACGGGCGGCGTTCGCGAAGGCCGGTTGGGCCGCGAGGTCATCGGGCGAGGAACTCGAGGGCTACCGGAACAAACTCGCTGTGGTACTGGAAGATGCCACCGTGACCGGAGTCGGGGTAGATGATCAGCTCTGAGCCCTTGATCCGGCGGTGGAGATCCTCGGAGAGCACGGAGGGCACCATCCGGTCGTTGTCGCCATTGGCGATCAGGGTTGGCTGAGTAATTCGGGACAAGTCGACGGACGCCGCCCGGCCCCACCGCTTGATCGCCTTCAGCTGCGTCCGGGCCGGATCGTGTTGTAGAGGAGCCGGAAGCGGTGGACCGCCATGTCCGGAGCGTCGTCGCCAGCGATCACTCCCCGGAATAGGTGCTGATACTTCGGAGTGCCGAAAACCTCTCGTCCAGGGGTGCCGTTAAGGATGGCGTCACGCGAGGTTCGACGAGTCGGTGCTCCGCGCGAAAGGGCCGTGCGTCGTACTATTTCTACAGCCCACGAGATCAGGACAGTCAGGATTTCAAGCCGGTGTTCGAAAAGTTCGCCGCACTGAACCTTTACTGCGGACACACTTGCGCGTAGCGGGCGACTACCCGTGTCCAGCCGAGGGACCTCCCACGCCGCGGCTTGCGGCGTCGCCCACAACAATTCCCAGATCTGACGCTGCACGGCGGTCGAGCGCCCGGTCGGCCACTTCGGCGGTGGGCCGCTGTGTCCTTCAGCAGGGGCCACCCGCCAGTCGGGACGGGCATTCGTCCGCCGGGCGTTGCGCTTCGGAGCCCGGCCAGGCATGGCCACCTCCTCGACAAGTATGGACGCTGACGGCATCGGCTACTCGCGCGCTACGATAGCCCGAAAGCGCTTGGCCGGGACTCCGAGTCTGGCTAACGTCCCATAATGCCGCTGGGCGCGCTGACCGAAGCGGACAGCGTCGGTAAACGGAAGAACAACGGGCCGAGCCCATCTCGGCGTCAGCAACGCACTGACATGCCATATTCGTGCTTGCGGGGAGCCATCCCGCTGTTGCGGTCCGTCCAATATTTGGCGAAACGCCCTGAGCCCCAAGTAAAGTTCGTCGCCTGAGTGTGCGGTTGGTCACCCCGGCAAAGCGAGATCGACACAAATCGTCCAGGATTGGCTGGCTTCGATCTGCGCCGCAACGGCTTCGACGACATGGCGCAATCCGTTTACGGGCAGCACGCCGACGTGGGTAGCGGGAGGAATAGTGCAAGGATCGAATACCTACCCTCCACCGGTTTACACCGGGGATGGGCTACGACACTCCAGTTGGCGTGGGCTGCGTACCGACAAAACCCTGATGAGATCGATTTGCCCAGCTTAACTAAAGCGGTTACAGCGGATGTCGCTATCGAAGCGTGGCCAGCGCCTCAAGACGAATAGTCCTTTATCCCTGCCCCTGGCGGTGGTGATATCGGCCAGGGCCTCGGCCGCCTCACGCAGCAGTCGGTAGGCCCATTTATGTTGACCGCATCGAATTTCGGTTGTCCAGTGGACGTTCGTGCTTCTGGATGCATCTATCTCTGTCACAACCCAGTCCGAGGAGAGGGAACGAAGTCGGATGAGTGTGCTACTCGCCGGTCTGATCGCAGGCATCGTCGGAAACGTCTTTGCGCTCACCGGTATCTGGCTACGGCAACTACCTCGGATATTTGCGGGAGGTGCTGACCGAAATGATGGGCACTTGGGTTTTCTGGAGCAGATGCTCAACGGTTTCGTCGGCGTCGATCTGCGGGGGTCGATCTGACCGGGATTCCCCTGGATGGAGTGTGCTGGTCAGCCGAAACAACCCAACGGCCAGAGCGCTGGGTCGAGCGGATCAAGCGTGATTCGGTGGAAGTGGGCGATGGCGTCTTCGAGATTCACTATGGCACCAGTACCCACACAGACAGTCTGGTGTGAGCCGAGGCGGCGCGTTGGCTTACTGTTCGCGCTCGAACAGTGAGCGGACAAGCCGCTCAGCGTCGGCTATCTGTTCGGCGGTGAGTTCGCCTGCTCGGCGCGTAATCGTGCAAACTCATCGCCCAGTTTCGTGTTCGGCCTCGGCGTACTGTGCGGGGGGTGCTCCCTCGACGTGGAAGAACAATCGTCGTGCGGAAGGATCAGTAGTGTCCCCTCGTCGTTGCGGTTCCTGCCTACCCTCACCCCGCACGCCGGCTCTGCGCGCCACGACAGCGATAGCGGCGACCGTGGCTGCCGACCGGCAGGTCCGTGGTAAGGAATGTTTGTCAAGTGGTGTGAGCGGGTTCGTGCAGGGTGCGGAAAATCTGTCGGGCGACATAGCGCTTGAGACACCGTCTGATCTCGCGGGTCGTGCGTCCTTCGGCGAGCCGTCGCCGGGTGTAAGCGCGGGTGGTGTCGTCGGCGCGCATCCTGGTCATCACGTTGGTGTGGATCGCCCGGTTGAGGCGGTGGTCGCCGCCGCGACTGAGCCGGTGACGCACCGTGTTGCCCGATGATGCTGGGATCGGGCATGTTCCAGCGATTTTGGCCAGTGCGGCCTCGGTCTTGATCCGGCCGTGGTGCGACCAGACCGTCAAGATGACCGCGGCGACGGCCGCGCCGACATCGGGCAGCGCGAGTAGTTCCGGTGCGTGCTCGCCGACGAGCGCATCGAGCCGTTGACGATTGTCTTTGAGCTGATGGTCGAGGTCACCGATGCGGCGGGCCTGTCGGATCACTTCAGTTCTCGCGGTGGCGATTCCGAGTGGTTCGTTGCGGCTGCGCCAGCTGGCGATGGTCGCGATCTGCGCCGCGTTGAGCGGGCGGCGCGCGTCGATATCCAGATCATGCGCGCGCACCAACGCGGTGAGCGAGTTGACGCAGCGGGTCCGGTCGGTGCTCATCTGCTCACGCGCCACGCTGAGCACGTTGAGCGCGGCCCGGACCTGGCCGCGGCGGCGATCACGCTTGCCCCGCTGCGTGATCAACGTCGAGCGGGCTGCGGTCAACGCGTCGAGCGCATAGGGTTTGCCCTTGTCGCGCAACCGCTTCGACGATGGTGTCGGCGCCTCGACGACTCGGTAGCCGATCCGTTCGAGACGATCGGCCAGGATTGCCCCGTAGGAACCGGTGCCCTCGGCCGCGATCGGGACACCGTCCACGTCACCGTCGGTGCGGCGCGCCAGCCAGGTGATCGTGCGTTCGAGCCCGGCGCTGGTGGTCGGGAAGATCGATTCATCGGTGACCCGCCCCGAGGGGCATTCGATGATCGCGTAACTGTGTGTGGCGGCGTGGGTGTCGACACCGACGACGAATCGGTAGTGATCTGCCACGATGGACAATGCGATGTCTCCTGTCGATGGGCGGACGTCGTAACCGGCGTCGGCCCGGGTGGAGATCACTACGAGGCAAACCTGTAAGGAGCCACAACCGATTTCGGTCGGGCAGGCTTCTGATCAAGCCATCGTGGTGGGCCGGGTCGATGCCGGCCTCCAGGCCGAACGGACAACTTCCGGGAATGACACCCCGAACGGGGTCAGACGATCCACGAGTCACGCCCGGCCCGAAGGACCAGCACCACCCCGCCAGCCAGCCCCAGGCCGGCCACCACAAACACTTACAGACGATTCACTTTGGCCCATGCGGACATAGACGAGCGGGTCGCTGAGATCCCCACTGTCATCAGCATTGCCGTGATGATCGCCGTGCTCGCGGTCGGAGACTTATTCGGTATTCGCATGCCCATGATGCGTGAAAGTGTATTCTTGCGGAGCGTCCGCCATTCGATCCGGATGTAGATACCGCTTCATTCCGGTCGTGCTCAGTGGGCCACGACGACCGAGTCGAGGACAGTGCATGCTTAGTGACAGGACAGCAACCACTTTCGACATCCGACCAACGGGATAACGCTGAATCCGATCGTCGACGATCGCCCGAAGGGTGCCACCGAGGGTGCGGTTCAAGGTCGCTCAATGCTCGCCGACATCGTTCCAAGAATTGCCATTGCAGGAGCAGACCATGACAACGGACGCACTTTCGCCCTCGGCACTGGCCGATTGTGTCGAGCGGCAGGCTCCGTCGGAGCTCACGGCTACCGAGTTACTGGAGCAGGCCCGCGCCGTAGTAGGCCCATCCCTGCGGGACGCCATCGCGACTTTGCCGCGACCCGTGGCGGATGTGGCCTGCTACCACTTCGGCTGGGCCACGACCGACGGACGCACTTATCTCGGCAAGGACGGCAACTGGGGCAAGGGGTTTCGGTCGGCGCTGGTGCTGGCCTGCGCCGATGCGGTGGGTAGCGACCGTGCTGCAGCGGTCTCAGCGGCGGTGGCCGTGGAACTGGTCCACAATGCCTCGCTCATCCACGACGACATCATCGATGGCGACTCACAACGTCGGTCCCGACCGGCGGTGTGGTCTGCGTTCGGGATCCCGGCGGCGATCCTGGCCGGGGACGCGTTGTTCTTCCTAGCCAACCAGACCCTCGGCCGTGCTGATGCTCCGCTGAACACCGTAGGGGTGGGGTGGTTGAACCAGGCCGGTCAGCATCTGGTGGCCGGCGAGCACGCAGACGCCGCTCTGGCCGGGCAGGCCACGGTCACACTGGAGGATGCTCTGGCGGTGGCCTCCGGTAAGACCGGTGCTCTACTTGCCGCGGCCTGCGCGTTGGGGGCATTGGCCGGCGCGGCGGATCCGGCAGTGATCGAACGGTTCCATACGATGGGCCATCACCTTGGACTCGCCTATCAGCTCGCCGACGACCTGCTGGGGATCTGGGGGACCACCGCCCGTACTGGCAAGCCAGAGCGCTCCGATTTGCGGTCCCGCAAGAAATCCCTGCCAGTGGTGGCCGCGCTGGCCGCCGACTGCCCCGCTAGTCACGAACTCGCCGCACTGTATCAGCGGCCCACTCCTCTGGACGAGCAGGACCTCCACACAGCCGCGGCCCTGATCGAGGAGGCCGGCGGCCACGACTGGGCATTACGCCAAGCCACCCACCATTTCACTACCGCCCTGACCTCGCTGCACAGCGACAGTTGTGATCCGGCCATGCTGGCCAAACTGACCAACCTGGCTCAATACATAACCCGCCGCGATCACTGACCTGACCCCCCGGACCGGAGGGAGTAAGCCATGACCACGACCCCAACCGGCGATTCCACCAGTGTGTTCGCCACCCTGCTATCGTTCTACTGCCCACCTGTCCTTGTCGAAGAAACCAACCCCGACGCCAACCGGTTGTACGAACGTACCCTGGCTTGGGCCAAGCGCTTCGACCTCGGCGACGGCGACACCCAACACACCACCATGGTGGCGCTGACTGGCGCCGGGTCGGTCGCGCATCTGTTCCCACATGCAACCGGTGCCCTCACGCAAGCCCTCGCCGACTACAACGCATGGGCCTGGGTCGCCAACACCGTCCTCGAAACGACCGAGCCACTTCGTGACATCCTTGCACGCCTGGGCCGGTGGGAACGCATCATCCGCTCACCCGACTCATACCCCGAGGCCACCGCTACGGCCGACCTCGCCCTGGCCGATGTATTCGGTCGCCTGCGGACCCTGCTGACCCCGGTCCAGTGGCAGCGGTTCACCGTAGGCCAAGGGTCATGGCTCTACCACATGGCTTGGGAGGCCAGCCTCCGCGAACGCGACATCCCGTTGACAGTCAACGACTACCTCGCCATGCGAGGCGCCGCCGCCGGGATATATTCCTGCGCCTCCTACCTCGATGCGGTCGAGGGCATCGAGCTCGACGAACAGCGGTGGGCCCACCCCACCGTACGCGCGGCCGCCGAATCCAGCATGTTCGCCGCCGCACTGGACAACGACCGATACTCCTACCACCGTGAACGCAACCTTCCCGTCCACAAAGCGAACCTGATCGACGCGGTCCGCCACGACCACCCAGACCACACCCTGCACCAGGCCGCCGCCGAAGCGGTCGCGATCCGCGACCGCATGCTGACCTGCTACCTGCGGCTCCGCGAGCATCTGCTCCCCACCGCCGACCACGCCCTGACCCGCTACCTTACCGGTCTCGACCGCGTGGTCAGCGGCAACCTCACCTTCGGCGCCACCGCCACCCGCTACCTTCTCACCGACAGCCCCTACACCGTCACCCGCACACACGCCCCCAGCGAGACCACCACCACACCCCTGCCATACCCCACCATCGCCTGGTGGTGGGACCAACTCCCATGAACCACCGTGCTTGTCGGGACCGGCCGCGAGGGATTGGCAGGGTAAAGCCTCACCGCGGCGATTCGGGAAAAGGCACGACCGTGCCGATCACGGTGGCACCGCATCGGTTGCCGGGCCTGGGTCATCTGGTGCCCCTGCTGCGCGATCCGTTTCGTTTCCTGGAGTCTCTGTCCGCGCACGGTGATCTGGTGGGTATCGGTCTCGGGCCGTTCACCGCAGTGGTGGTCTGCGATCCTTACCTTACCTGGCAGGTGCTGCGCGACGACCGCGTCTTCGACAAAGGCGGGCCGTTGTACGACAGCGGCAGGAACATGACCGGCGAAGGCTTGGCGACCTGCCCACATGCGAAGCATCGGCGCCAGCGACGGCTGCTACAACCAGCGTTCCACCCAGACCGTGTCGCAGGGTATGCGCCGGTGATGACCCGGACGCTCACCGAGATGGTCGATTCCTGGCATGACGGCCAGATCATCGACGTCAAAACACAACTTCGCACGTTCGCCGGCAAGGTGATCGCTGCGACACTGTTCAACCATGCGATCCCGGAATCGGCCCAGAACCGGCTGCACCACGATGCCGAGGTCATCCTTGCAGGTGTAATTCGGCAGGTGCTGATGCCGGAGTGGCTGCGACGATGGCCGATCCTGGGCAACCGCGCCTGCGCGCAGGCGGCTATCGAAGCGCGCACAATACTCGCCGAGCTCGTCTCCGCGCGCCGCGCCGAGGGGACCGATCACGGTGATCTGTTCGCGACGATGCTCACCGCCCGTGACAGCGACGGCGGGCAGTTGAGCGACGCCGAGGTCATCGACCATGTCCTCACGTTCTTCTTCGCTGGCACCGATACCGCCGCCACAGTGTTGGCGTGGGCGTTGCTCCTGCTCGACCAGCACCCCAATATCGCCGCTCGCCTGCACGCTGAGGTTGATACAGTTCTGGCCGGGGGCTCTGCCTGCCACGAGGACCTACCTAACCTGCCATTCACCGGCCAGGTCTTAACCGAAGTCCTGCGCTTACGTCCACCGCTCTGGGTGGCCACGCGTACGGTGACCGAAGACACCCAACTCGGCAGGCACTGGCTGCCTGCGGGCACCACCGTGATCTACAGCTCGTATCTGATCCACCACCGGCCAGACCTGTATCCCGACCCCGATCGGTTCGACCCTGACCGGTTCGACCCGGCCTCACCACACCACCCCCCACGTCATACGATGGTGCCGTTCGCCACCGGTGCCCGCAAATGTATCGGCGACACCTTCGCCATGACCGAGGCAACTCTGGTCCTGGCAACGATTGCCGCGCGCTGGCGGCTGCGGACCCTCCCCGGCATCGACACCAGGCCCACCCTCGCCGTAGTAGCGCAACCTCGGCAACTGCGGATGCACGCTACTGCACGTACTACACCACAAACTGCCCGATCGGGACTGCTGCACGATAGGTGAGATCCGAGACGCTCGAAAACCAGCGGAATGACAGCATCGTTCAAACGACACCTATCGGTCCGCGTTTCGTGGCGCGTCCATCACGCGTTGGTCGAGCAAACGCTGGGTGAGGATGTCGTTCCAGCTGATGACGCCTACCGGCATGCCCTCCCGGCCACCACAAACACTTACAGACGATTGCCTTGTGGCCGACACGGATCTGGCGTGGGTGCTGCCGGTGATGGTGAAAGGTGCTGCTCGCGACGGTATGACAGTGGCGCGCAAGAACGCCGACTTTCCCGGGGTGATCGTGTGGGTGTTCCTGGGCAGTGGTGACGGCGGCTTCGCTGCGCGCGACCAGACGAGCATGGTGGTGCTGGATCCGCAAGTGGCGTGGGGTCTTCCCGAACGACTGGGGCTCGAGCGTGCGGAAACCAGCTGCCGGTGGCCGTCGCTCACACAAGCCTTGCGCAACGAGCTAGCAGCCTACACGGCTACTACCCCGGGCGAGTTGCGTGCATTGTTCGAGCAGCACGGCTGGCGCAAGTAGATTCCTACCCGAGCATCCGACGCTGAAGCGGACTTGCAGCTGACTGCTCGGTGCGGTCACAGACCAGTGCGGCGATGCCTTGCCCTGCGAGCCCGAGTTCCATGGCCCACGTTGGGTTCGACGTCGTTGTTCGCGAGTCCGCGGCGCCGCCGATGGACCGGACCTAGGTGGTTGGTGTCGAATGGGTGTGTTTCATCGGTGACGTGAGCTGGTTGGTGCGGGCTTATCAGTCGACCGGTATCGGCGGTTGCTGGCGGTAGTCGGACAAATCCGGTTGTGGCTATTGATGTTCGGGCTCATGGTGTCGGGCGTACGGGCTCGATGGATGGGTGTCAGGCGGGGGCTGCGGTCCAACCGCCTGTGGTGTGGGCGATGCCGAGGACGGCGAGGCGGGCGAGGTTGTGCGCAGCGGCGAGCAGTCCGAAGTCGGCGGCGACTTCGACTCGTCCGCGCATGCGGGCGCGGCGTCCGCCGTGGCGGCGGCGCATCAGGTGCCCGATCTTGCGTTCCACCTTGGGCCGGGTGGCACGGTAGTCGGCCTTCCAAGCCGGATCGCGTTGGCGCTCACGACCGGTGACCAGGTATTCCTCGAAAGCACCGACCGTGATCGTGCGGCCACCGGCCGCGGTGGTGCACTGCGCGCGCAGTGGGCACCCGGTGCAGGCGACGCCCAAACAGGCGGTGCCGGTCCGACGCCCGGTGCGGGCGCCGATCGTCGCGGTGACCCCTGCCGGGCAAGTCACCGTCCGCCGGTCCAGGTCGATGGTGAAGCGGTCCTTGGCGAAATACCCTTTCACCGACGGTGAGGGCTGCCCCTTGATCCGGTTGCCAATCCCGTTGTCGTCCAACCGCTTCAGAAACTCACCCGCGCCGCAAGCGGCATCACCGAACACCGCCACCCCACCGGCTTCGGCTTCGGCTTCGGCGGGCAGGATATCGGCGAGCAGGCCCTCGGCGGCGTCGGCGTCACCGGCATTGCCGGGGGTGACGGTGGTGGCGGCGATGATCTCGCTGTCGGGATCGACGGCGAGATGGCCCTTGTAACCGTCGAACCCGCGAGCCGAGGTCTTGTGCCCGTGACGGGTCTCGGGATCGACGGTGGAGATCACCCGGTCCGCGGCGGTACCCCGCACGATACGGAAACATCCGTCATCGCCTTCGGCGATGTCCTGGCCCACCACGGTGGCCAGCAGCTGCGCGGCCCTGCCCGTCGGCTCGTCGAGTTCACACCCGTCGAGCACCGCCAGCATTGCCATCGCGTCACCGGCGCGGGAATCGATCAACTGGGCGCGGGCGGCTTCGTCGTCCCAATCGATCACCGGTTTGGCCGCGCTGGCGTAATCGTCACCGCTGCTCACCCGCGCCCGCAACATCGTTGCCAGCTCCGCATCGGCGGCGGTGAGCAGGCCCCGGATCGCCGACCGGACCAGGGTGATGGTGTCCATCGTGGCCACCGCGTCATACAACGGGGTCGAGTCCAGCACCCGGCGACGGCCTACCAGCCCTGCCCGGTGCGCGACTTGCAGCACGGTGTCGAAGATGCGGTTCGGCCGCTCCGAACGCGCCAGCCGGGCCCGCATATCGACCAGAACGGTGTGCACAAACCCCGGATAGTCGAAATCCAGGCCCCCGGCCGCGTACTTCCAACGGGCATCGAACGCGAACCGCTCCACCGCCTCCCGATCCGAAAGCCCCTCGACCCGCTGCAGCACCATCACCACCGCCACGATCATCGGCGGCACCGACCGCCGCCCGACATCGGTGAACAGATCAGCGAACATCTCATCCGGGAACAACCGGACACATTCCCGGTGCAACACACCATAAATCGAGTCCTCACCCACCCGCCCGGCGCAGAACTCGACCGTCGACCGCAGCAGATCACCCTGACTCGGCACACGCCCCAACGTCACCCGAAGCATTCTGCTCGAGACAGGCCCGCACCGCATGAAAAACACCAACCACCTAGCGGCCGTCCGGGCATCCGCCTAGGCTCCCGCATTTAAGTGCACCGTAAGCGTTCGTCTCACTGAAACCGCGATCTGAAAGCGGTGTTCGGCGAATCCTCATCGCCGGGGAGCACCAGGGACCTGGCCCCATGGCTTTGGTCCTACCGTTTCCGCAGGTCGATCTCTGTGGTTAACGCATGTATCCCCCTCCGGACACAGACACTGCGTCACGTCACCCGTTCTACCTGCGGTTATGCAGAAAGGATGGGTGCGGCGTCGAGCCAAATCAGTGCATAACCGCAGGTGGGGAACTCTGTGGTGGTTCAATTCGGATTCAGTCGAGAGAATCCTAAGAAACTGGCACGTCGGCCCGGGACAGTCATATCAAGGAAGTCTTTCCAGCTCTGCGGAAAGTCGGTTGCGGCCTTCACAATCTGGGATACGGCGGCCCCGCTCGCCACGCCGATCAGAAGGGGCTTTATGCGGAACGCTCGCCCGGTCGACTCCTCGGTGTTGGTGTCATTTAATTCTTGATGTGAATCAGTGGGCACGAAGGTCGCGCACGGCGCTGACCACCTGCTTGCACGAACGCAGCAACGCCGCCAGTGCGCCGGTCACCTGGACAGCGGCGTGGAGGACAAGGACGGTGCCGCCGATGTAGGCGATGATGTCGATCGGTGTCATGAACCTACGGTCAGGCAACTACATGTTCAGTCGCATTCGGAGCGCGAAGCTGTTGAAGCGACCTGCAAACAGGGCACAACCAGAAGTATGCTCCGAACGGAACCGAACAGCGTGGCGGTGCAAGCAGGCGGGGTGATGATCGAACCAAAGGGAATCAACACCCGCGCTGACCTACATGCCGCCTTGGCGGAGCTGCATCGCAAGGATCCTGGGCAAGGCAGCTTTCATGAGCTCGCTGCCGACGCGGAGATCAACGGCGTGGCAACGATCCACGGATGGTCACAGGAACCTCGTTTCCTCGCCGACAGACTCTCGCACTCGCCTTGATCGCCTGGGAATCCCAAATTCGCAGCATGAGCCGTGGTTCCGGGCGTACGAGCGCGCGAGTAGGGACAATTCGAATCGTCTCGGCCGACCGTTCTCCGCCCTGCCACGCTCCCACAGCGTCCGCTACCTGCGCGAACTTCTCATGTCGACCGGGCTTCTGCCACAGCGCAATCCCGGACTGCCGAAGTTCGATGATGGACGGCCGATCTGCTCAGCGCGATCGCCGCGGCCGACGATCGCCAGGTCCTCGCCACCTACATCCGATGGCACCACCGCCAGGTGCCCTGCGTGCCTCGGCCTTCTCGACCGTCCGCCAGCAATCAAGGGCCGCGTTGGATTTCCTGAACTGGCTGAGAGCACGGGAAACCCTCTTGGCCGAATGCACAACAGCACGATATCGACGATTGGTTTGCCGACGGCCCGACAACCCGCCTTCTGGCCCGCACCTTCATGACCTTCGCCATCCGGCGACGGCTTGCCCGAAGTTGCGAATTCCCAACCCACCCAGGGGCGTCCGCACCGGACCGGGTACGAGGTGGAGCCGTCATGCCCCGCCGGGCTGCCCGATCGGCCGGTGGAGTCCGGTCCCCAAGGCGCCGCGCGCGAGCCACACGGTAACCGTGAACAGCGCCACTCCCCCGACGGCGAGTCCGGCACCGACCGCCGCGGGTGCGGTGTAGCCGTACCCGGCAGCGATAACCAACCCGCCCAACCAGGCGCCCGAAGCATTCGCCATATTCAGTGCGGCGTGATTGAGCGCGGCGGCCAAGGTTTGCGCATCATGGGCCACATCCATCAGCCGGGTCTGCAATCCGGGCGCAAGCGCGGCGCTCGATGCTCCGACCAGGAAGGTGCCGATGCCGGCGGTGTACGGATTACGTGCGGCGACAACGAATCCGGCGAGGATGACAACCATCGAGAGCAATGACACGAACACCGCGCGGTCCACCCCGCGATCGGCCAGCACACCGCCGAGTATATTGCCGGTGACCATGCCCGCCCCGAACAGCATCAGCACGATCGGCACCAGATCCTGCCCCATACCGGCCACATCGGTGAGCGTCGTGGCGATGTAGGTGAAAACGGCGAACATGCCGCCGAAACCGATGGCCCCCACCGCTAAGGTGAGCAGCACCTGGGGGCGCCGGAGCGCACCGAGTTCGGTGTGCGGATCGGTCACCCTAATTCCGTTCAGCTCGGGAACGAATCGCGCGATGGCGACGACGGTGGCTGCTCCGATGACCGCGACCACCGCGTATCCGCTACGCCAACCGAGGTGCTGACCGAGCCATGTGGCGGCCGGCACGCCGACCACGTTGGCGGCGCACAATCCCAGAATGACGACTGCCACCGCTTTGGCACGCTGTCCTACCGGAGCCAAGGTGGCGGCGGCCAGCGATGCCACCCCGAAATAGGCGCCGTGCGGCAATCCGGAGACGAACCGGGCGAGAACGAGCGTTTCGAACGAGGGCGCCACCACCGAGGCGGCATTGCCCACAGTGAATCCGATCATCAATGCGATCAGCAGCCGCTTGCGGGGCATCCTCGCGGACAGCGCCGCGATCAGGGGAGCACCGACCACCACTCCGAGGGCATAGGCCGAAACGGCGTGCCCGGCAGTGGGTTCGGACACCGTCATGGCACGTGCGACATCCGGCAGCAAACCCATGGCGATAAATTCGGTGGTACCGATACCGAACCCACCGAGTGTCAACGCCAATATGGCCGGGATATGCCAATCCTTGCGCGGAAGCGTCGATACATCGTCGGTCGGTTCAGCAGCCGTGGATTGTGATTCCGGAGCTCGGGCGGGTACGAAGTTGCTCATGGTCAAGCGATACACACCGGACACCCCACCTCTCAGCAGCGGGAAGATGGCCTTGCTCACTGTCCCGGTTCAGGCGGGCGTAGACCTACAACGTTGACAGATTCACAGAAGGCGTCTACTGGAGGTACGCACCAGTAGGGCGGTCGGGAGACCGCCGGGCGGGAGTGCGCGATGACACCGATGCGCGTATACGGGCGACCCGCCAGGCATCGCGTCCGGCTCGGAGTTCACACCTCGACTGAGACTGAAGCCGAAAAACCGGCATACCGGGCACATCGATGGCGCGTTGTGGCCCCGAGCATCTACGATCGCTGCAACAGTCATGTGTTGCGACGACCAGTTGAATCCGCCCAGTACTGGCAATCCGATTGGGACCTTTGCCGCAAGTCGTCTACGACCAGCTGAGCTGGCTACCGGCGCCCAGGCGCGTCATCGTGAGCGGCTGCCCAGTTCAACTCGATGCCTACCCATTCGAGCTCGGCAACACCCTCTACATCCTCGGCGGAGCCGACGACATGATCGTGCTGCAGGTGATCCCGTCGAGCACCGACGCCCGCACCGCGCTCATGGCCGCCGTCGCCCCACCACCGCAGAACGAGCCGTCGGTAACAAGCTGGTCGCATGTACGAGATCGAGATCTTGTGTGAACTCGTGGAGCAGGTGACTCCGCAGAATTGTCTGTGGTAGAGCACGCCCCGGCCGCCCTGCTCAGTCATAACGAAACCGCTTAACGTGACTCTTGTCGAAAGTGGTCCCGTCTCGGCGGCGGCGGAACAGTTCGGCGTAGGCGAGCGTGCCGGTCACCGCTGGTGTGGGCAGCGAGCAATTCGAAATCGCGGGCCTCGGCTAGCGTGAACGAGCGGCGGGCGGCGGTGCCTCTGGGGCCGAGTGCCCGGCCGCTGGGCCGGGAACGGCAGGACATGCCAACAGTTCCCTCCGACGCGGCCGAGAGATGGTGACGCCGTCACCAGTTCAACCTACCGGGACCCGTTGACCTCGCGATGACGGCGTCACCACAAAAGTGCTACGTTGGGGCGCGAAACGAACTCGAGTGTCTTGAAAGACCTGTTAAGACCCCGCAATGACCCAGGTCGCCAAGCCTATGAGCAGGACGTTTACAAAAGTGGACATAGGGGTTCGAGTCCCCTTAGCTCCACTGATGTGGTCATTGCGCGAACCACTCCTTTGGAGGCCGTTTCCAGCGCCGAGCTGCCCCGCCGGGTGTGGTCTGGTCGCGCATCAGGCTTGACAGGGCGAGCTGTCAACCTTCGCCGAAAGCCGCGACCACAGTCGCAGCATCCGAACCGAGGACTCTTCCCACGTCGGCGCGGCCCACTGACCCGCCCTCAGTTCGGCGCGCCGGCGACTTCTTTCCTGCGGGTCCGCGCACAGCCGTATCACGTGACCAGCGAACGTGTCCGCGTCATCGGCGAAGCAGACGGCCGACCGCAGCGGTTCGGGTATGCCTTGGATTCCGCCGACAGTCGTGGACACCAGCAAGCAGGATCGCCGGATCGCCTCGATCATCTTGACCTTCACACCGCCGCCGATCCGCAGCGGGCACAGCACGATGTCGGACCGATCCAGCTCTGCCGGGAGATTGTCAACGTAGCCGAGCAGCTCCGCGCCCGCGCATTCCTCGCTCAGCCGGGCCAGCTCCGGGGTGAGATTCTTTCCGGCGAGCACCAGCCGGGCTTGCGGGACCCGCTCGCGGATTCGCGGAAAGACCTCGGCTATCAGCCAGGCGAATGCGTCTCGGTTAGGTGGGTAGTCGTAGTCAGCGACGAAGAACAGCCGTGGCGAGGTCAGCTGACCCTCGTCGGGCGGTCGCGATGGGGCCTGTGGCAGGTGATCCCAGCCGTTCGGGATCAGATGCGGATGCACCGCCGGATCCCGGTGGTGCATCTCCTCAGCGTCTTCGGGGCTGAGCGCGACGACCGCTCCCGCTCCTCGCCACGCCGACAGCTCGCGCCGACGCAGTTCGTTGATTTCGGCGGCCGACACGAGGTCGCCCGTCTCCGCCCGCTGCGCCAGGAGCTGCGACTCGATGTTGTAGTCGACCACGACGGAGCGGGACCGCAGCTCCGGCGGGACCAGGGGCAACAAGAAGTGTCGTTCCAGATGAACGACGTCGTAGCCGCCGGTTTCGGTGGCCAGGCGCCGCATGAGCTCGGTGGCCGATCGCGACGCGCGGTCCGGAGCGGGTCCGGGAGCCGACTCGTCGGCGAAGATATGGGTGCTCAGGCCAGGGAGTTCGGGCACCGCGGCGGTGTCGCGGGCGATGTCCGCGTCCGGGGCGACCACGACAAGATCGACTTTTGCTTCGTCGAGGGCGCGACGAAGCAGCATTCCGCAGCGGATTCGTAGGCCGCCCACCGTCGGCCACGGCATTTCCGGCGATACGAACAGCACGCGGGATCGGGCGCCTTGGTAGGCACCGTTCGTGCGGCTCGTGTCCATGGCAGACCCTCCAGTGTGATCGAAAATCAAAGATGGTGGTGCGGCGACTTCTTCGGTATCTTATGTCTCACTGTGGCGAGGTTGCGATCCAAAGCAAGCGGTTGTTGAATCCTTGCCACACGACCGAACAAGAAGAAAGCGGTACGCCATGCGTATTCTTGTCACTGGCGGTGCCGGTTATGTTGGTTCCGTATTAGTGCCCCTCCTTCTCGCGGAGGGACATCAAGTCAGAGTAATTGACTACATGAGGACCGGTGGCAGGGGACTCCTTTCCTGTTGTGCGCATCCCCGTTTCGAGTTGGTCCACCGGGACATGTTGGACGATGAGGCGCTGGCGTCCGCGCTGGAGGGCGTCGATGCTGTAGTCCACCTCGCGGCGATCGTGGGTCACCCGGCCTGTCAACGTGAGCCGGCGTATGCCTGGGCGATGAACGTGGACGCCACCCGCCGCCTGGTCGAACTTCGGGAGCGTGATCAGCGAGTTCTGTTCGCCTCCACTGGAAGTGTCTACGGAAAGGTCCGTGACGCCATCTGTACGGAGCAGACCGAACTCAACCCGCTCACTCTGTACGGGCGATCGAAGGCGGCCGCCGAGCAACTGGTGCTGGAGGGCGGGAACAGCGTTGTCTACCGCTACGCGACGGCGTTCGGGGTGAGTCCGTCCATGCGCGTCGACTTACTCGTCAACGATTTCGTGCACCAAGCCGTCCACCGCGGCAACCTGGTTGTCTATCAGGGCGATTCCCGGCGGACGCTGATTCATGTCCGGGACATGGCGAGGTCGATCGCCTTCGCGCTGCGGAACTGGGATTCCGTCGTCGACGACGTCTACAACGTGGGCGATGAGACGTTAAACCTATCGAAGGCTGACATCGTGGATAGAATCCGTGAACGCATCAACTGTTATCTACACTTCGCCGAATTTGCCGCCGATCCCGATCAGCGTGACTACGAGGTGTCATACGAGAAGATCCGCGCGAAGGGCTTCACAACGGAAATCGACCTCGAGACTGGGCTTGCCGAATTGACGACCGCGGTCAGGCTGGTGGCGTGATGACTGACGAACGGGACACTTGCCGGATCTGCGGCTCGCCCGCCCTGCGCGAGGTGCTTGACCTGGGGGAGCTTGCGGTGTCGGATTTCGCAGACGGAGCCGAACCTCTTTTCGCGCCACTGGTTCTGGCACTCTGCGACCCGGACGAAGGCGGCTGCGCGTTCCTCCAACTCAAACACCAGGCCGTCGACTCGTCGCTGTTGTATACGCAGTACTGGTACCGGTCGGGCACCAACGAGTCCATGCGAATGGCGCTGGCCGACATCACCGCCGCAGCGCAGGCAGCGGTGCCACTCGTGGCCGGGGACATCGTCGTCGACATTGGTGCGAACGATGGCACCTTGCTTCGGAGCTACCAGCGTGATGATCTGAAACTGGTGGGCTTCGAGCCCGCCGAGAACCTTCAACCCGAGGCTGCCGCCGGCACCGACCTGATCGTGCCGGAATTCTTCAACGCGGACGCGTTCAGCCGCGCTCTCGGTTCGGCGGCGAGGGCGCGGGTGATCACGTCGATCGCGATGTTCTACGACCTCGAGCAGCCCCATGATTTCGTTGCCGACATCGCCCGCATCCTGGCCCCGGACGGGCTTTGGGTGGTACAGATGGCTTATCTGCCCACGATGCTGTCCGGCAACAACTTTGACAACATCTGCCACGAGCACGTCGGCTACTACTCGCTCGACGTGATGGACCGGCTGGTCCGGGCGCACGGGCTGGAAATCAAGGACGTCGAGCTGAACGACGTCAACGGCGGAAGTTTCCGCCTCTACATCCAGCATGGGGCGCACACCGATGAACGGTGGCAGTCGGGCGGCGGTAGTGACCGGGTCGAGGAACTGGCCTGCACGGAGCGTGCGCTGGCATTGACCGAGGCCGATACCTACCGGAAGTTCGCAAGCCGGATAGCCGAAATCCGGCAGGAGGTCCGGGACTTCGTGGAGAGCGAACTCTCCGACGGTAAGGTCATGCACATCTACGGCGCGTCGACCAAGGGCAACACGATCCTCCAGTACTTCGGGCTGGATCATCGTCATTTCCCGCTTGCGGCGGAGCGCAACCAGGACAAGTGGGGCCTGCGGACCGTGGGTACCGAGATCCCTATGGTGTCCGAGGAAGAGTCCCGGCAAGCGAAGCCGGACTACTTTTTCGTGCTGCCCTGGCATTTCCGGGACGCCTTTCTGACGCGGGAACGAGACTTTCTCGACTCCGGTGGCGGCATGATCTTTCCGCTGCCGGAGCCATCGCTTGTCCGGATGGTCGACGGCGAACTGCGAGAAACCGCACTGGGTAAGGAGAACGGCCGCTGACTGCCGTCTACGGTATTGACGCGGGAGGGACGCGGACGCGGATTTCCGTTCAGGCGCCCGGCAGGCCCGACATCCGGCGGGAGATCGGTTCGATCAATCGCGCGACGGTCGGCGAGACAGCCGCGCGGGATCGGCTGCGCGAAACGTTCGACATCGTCACCGACGCCACCAACGGACAAGTTTCGGTCGGCTGGCTCGCCACGGCGGGCATCGTCGCGGAGACCGCGGCCGGGGAACTCTCCGTGATACGCGGACTGCTCCCCGAGGGATCTCGGCTGCTGGTGGCCTCCAACGACGCCGTACCCATGCTCTTCGCGCCGCCGTTGACCGACCGAGGGGCCGTCGTAATCGCTGGTACCGGAAGCGGGTTTCTCGGTGGCGACGGGGAAACGGTCGTGCAGTTGGGCAGTCACGAGTACCTCGGCGCGGACCAGGGCAGCGCCTTCGACATCGGCATGCAGGGCCTCCGGGCGGCGTTATCGGCCCGCGACGGCATCGGTCGCCCCTCGGCCCTGTCCGAGGCACTGTCTCAGTGCGCGAGTCGGGACATCGCCGCCGAGGCCAGGCGACTCGCGGCGCTCCCGTTTCCCAAACAAGAGGTAGCGCGTCTCGCACCGACGGTGATCCAGTGCTGGCTCGACGGCGACGATGTCGCAGGAACCGTTATCGCCACCGCGGTTGAGGCGCTGGCCGCGGGGGCGGCGCGGATACGCGAGTTGCTGCGCCTGTCCGCAGCGGACGGCACTGTGCTCGCGGGAGGTCTCGTCACCGGCTCCGCGGACTTCGCCGCCGCTGTCCGCGTCGCCATCGAGCGAGCGAGCGGTCCGCATCAGGTGACCGTCTGCGCCGATCCCGCCGCGAAGGTTCTGTCGTGCGCCCGCAGGCTCGCCGAAGCCGGCGACCGGCCGTCGATCAGCCGAGCCTATGTGGACAGGCACGTTTGGCTGATGGGCACACCGTGCTAGAGCTCGAAGTTCTGACCCCGCCACGCCGTCATTCCCTTACCTGCGAAGCACTTCTCTTCGACATGGACGGCACGCTGATCGACTCGCAGGCGTGCATCGAGCAGGTGTGGCGGGATTGGGGTGTGCGGCACGGGCTGGACATCGGCGAACTGCTGCGGGTATCGCATGGACGCCGGAACGACGAAACCGTCCGGATCATGGCCCCGCATCTGGACATCGCCAATGAGCTCGCTTATTTGACCAAGGCCGGCGAGAACTGCCGGGACGGTATCACGGCGGTCCAGGGTGCGCGCCGGCTGCTGGACCGGCTCGACCCGGAACGCTGGGCCGTGGTGACCTCCGCTTGGCGCCGACTGGCCGAGATCCGGCTCGGCTGCGCCGGCCTGGAGGTACCTGGAGTCCTGGTCACCGCCGACGATATCGAGCGGGGCAAACCGCATCCGGACGGATACCTCCATGCCGCAGCCAGGTTGGGCGTCGAGCCAGCTGGGTGCGTGGTGGTGGAGGACGCCCCGGCCGGGATCGCTGCGGCGCGAGCGGCCGGCATGCGCGTCATCGGCATCACCACGACGGTCGAGCGCGAGCGACTGGAATGTGAGTGGTGCGTCGATGATCTCACGGCCTTGACCGTGGAGGCGTGCTGACAATACGAAGGTGGACCTCCGGCGACCAGTCAATACCAGCACCTTGTCCTTGTGGGCCTTGTCGGACATGAAGATTCCTCTCTTTCGAACAGAACGCTGATTCAGCGAGTCTTGCTACATGCAATGGATTTTCGACCGGAACCGATACAAGCCGGCCGTTGCTTGATCATGCCGGTTCCTCCTGGCGAGACCTGACTTCGGACACGTTTCGGCGCGGCTCTTTGCGGCGGGTTGTTGATCTGGGCTTTTGCTGGTTATCTGGTGCGAAAGAAGGTTTCCGCCAATCATTGTCGGCCGCGTGCGCGGCCCACGCCGGGCTGGGGCCGGCGTCGCTGGTGCTCTACGACGTGAGCACCCTGTATTTCGAAACCGACGTCGGTAACGGGTTCCGGGAACCGGGTTCACCAAGGAACGCCGCCTGGAACCACAGATCATCATCGGCCTGCTCACCGACGCGACCGGGTTCCCGCTGATGGTGTCGGCGTTTCACCGGCAGCATCGTGGCGGTCTGACCCGGACTCGGGTCAACGCTCCGCGGGGTCACCGGCGAGCTGCGGCAGCAGCGAGCCCACGACGGTGTGGATCTCGCGGATCTGTTCGGATGACGCTGCGGTCAGCGGTGGGCGGACTCGGGTCGGGAACCCGAGCAGCCGGGCCGACACCGCGGCTTTGGCGAAGGCGATATCGCTGATAGGCAGCCGCTTAGGCCATAAAGGTAGCGGACCCTTCCTGGATCTGAGATGCTGTAGCGGAATGAGGCGGACTGAAACGTCCGTAGTTTACACGTCATACGCATCTGAGAATTCTCACGGGCTCATGACGTTGATACCGGATGGGCAGGTTTGGCAGCGTGGAAAAAACCTCGCAGGAAACAGGAACTGGCACGGGTGCCGATCCGATCGACCGGGCGCCGGGAATCGCGGAACCGATTCCCGAGGACGTTCCGCACGAGGCCGCGACACCGCAGGTCGTGGCACCAGGGATCAGGATGCTCACGTTCCCTGGTGTCAAGAACGTCGTCAAACAGTGGGGTCAGGAACGATGGTTGCACGAGTCAGACAGTCCGTTCGGTTTCAAGGTGGTCCGCATCCGGGCGGGGCACCGGACCAGCCTGCAATACCACGAACACAAGCGGGAGACGTACTTCATTCTGGACGGGGATGCCGTTCTGCATTATCGCGCTGCGCTGGACGCGCCGAATCAGCTGATCCCGTTTCCGGCCGGCTCAGTGGCACATGTGGATCCGGGCGCCGTGCATCGAGTCGCCGCGGTAACGGACATTGTTCTCGTTGAGGCGTCGACCGCCGACGACGGCACCGACAATGTCCGGGTGGAGGATGATTACGGACGTAAAGACGGTCGAATCGCCGAGGAACATTGATTGTCAGCACGCCTCCACCGTCAAGGCCGTGAGATCATCGACGCAGCACTCACATTCCAGTCGCTCGCGCTCGACCGTCGTGGTGATGCCGATGACGCGCATGCCGGCCGCTCGCGCCGCAGCGATCCCGGCCGGGGCGTCCTCCACCACCACGCACCCAGCTGGCTCGACGCCCAACCTGGCTGCGGCATGGAGGTATCCGTCCGGATGCGGTTTGCCCCGTCGGCACAAGCTTCCGTCAGCAGCTCGAGCATTTCGTTCCGAGGACCACACCCCATTCAGTATTCGAGCTGGACCCGTCCACCGGTTTTGACCGGCTCCGAACTCGTCTGTGTCGCCGTCGCCCCGCCCAGGCCTTGCTCGGATTCACCTCCGAAACACACTGGCTGCGATATGCCCGCAGCACTCGAGGGGTATGTTCCCGGATCTGCCTCAGCAGTCCGGCTACAACAAGCGCCTGCGGGCCGGACTCGGCCTGGTCAAGCGGGTCATCCGGATGCTGGCACGATCCAGCGACTTCTGGCTGCATGACTGCTGGATCGTGGACTGTACCCCGGTGCCCTGCGGTATGTCCCGGCTCACGGTGCAACGTTCGGAGCTGGCTGGGTGGCCGGTTACAGCTACTGCGCGTCGCACTCGCGGTTCTACTCGAGGGACGTCGAAGCGTATCGCTTCCGAGGGAGCACACGTCACATAGGTCTCGGTCGTCTCGAGAACAGGTCGGCAACAAGCCCAGTGAGCGAGTCCGGTGCGGATCGCAGATGTGGGTGTGGTCATTTGCCGTGATCCTCATCGTGGATCCGGAACTCCGGTGAGGTGCCGCTGAAGGGGACGCGGTCGTCGCCGAGCTTCACGGCGTCGCCGAAGTACCGGATCCGGTAGCTGCCGGGTGTCGCGTCGGCGGGGCTGTGCCAGACGATGGTGACTCGCGAGCTCTGGGCGGGGCCACGCGACCAGCTGAAGGTGGTCGTCCAGTCGCCGTCGTCGGCGATCGTTCGCCAGCGATCCCCGTCGCGCCGCTGCACCATGAGATAAGTCTTGCCGCGATGCAGGTCGTTGTTGGGGTGCGCGCCAGCGAATTCGACGCTCACTTGCTCCCCGGCGCGATACGCCGGCTCCGGCTCGGTGAGCACGTCGCCGAAGTTCCGTCCCACCGGCGGAAAGTCTGGCGGCGGTGTGGTTTTCGACGGCCGCTGCAGCTCCGACAGATCGGGTGCCGCGGCACCGGACGGTACCGCGTTGCCGTCGTGCATCGCGGTCGCGAGCTGCGCCGCGATCTGCTGCAGGGCCGGCAGCTCCCATCGACCGAACAAGGTGCTCGCGCCCTCGTAGTGCTGTACGACGTACTCCTCGGGAGTCGTGACGTAATGGATATAGGCATTGGTGTATCCGGCGACCAGGACGTTGGCCAGCTCGGCGCCGAGAATGGCTGCCACGGTGCGCCGCAACCGGAGGCCGGCGGTGATCGTCACCTCGCCCGGAATACCGAGCAGATACAGCTCGCCGATTTGGACGAGTTGCACCGGAACGATCTCTTGCACGTACGGCCCTAATCGATTGAGCAGCCTGCCCGGAGCAACGATCGCCTTGGGCGCCTGCACATCCCGCAGTGCGGGCGCGAACCGATACGCCAACCGCGACAGCACATCCCAGCCCGGATTACGGCCTTCGTGAAAGGTCTTCCAGTGGGTAGGTCCGTCGAACCCCGCGCCGGCGAAGGCGGCCGCACCCGCGGCAGGTTTGCCGGTGCGGTGCTCGCGCCCGTCTCCGGTGAACTCCGCGGACACGGTCACCGCGGACAGATCGACATGCACGAAGCGGTAATCGATGCTGCCGGCCATTCGAGGCATGTATCCCGCGGCGAGTTTCGCTGCGGCCTCGTATTGGCGCAGGCCGAGGATCCGGGTGTTCTCGAACTCGTCGCCGGTAGGGCCGTGACCGGGCCTGCCGTCCAGATTGGGCGACATATCACCGGCGTTGGTCTGCGCGAATGCCGCGACGAAGTCGGGATCCGGATCCGCCAGGTAGTCCACGCCCTCGACCACGCGTTCCCAGTGATAGGCCGCGTATCCCTTGTTGTCGCCGCTGATCAGCGTGTTTCGGTTGGTCATCGACGTGCCGTGCGAGGCGAACCAGTTGATGGCGCCGACCGGTTCGCCCTCGCGATCGATGCGCAGCAAGGTCGTCTGCGGGTCGATGGCGTCGGGGAAAAAATCCTTTTCCTCCTGCGGATTTCGGTCGAATGCCGCACGCGAGCGATTGACGCTGGCCTCGCGCAGCTCGCCGTGTGTCAGGCGCAGGGTGGCCGGTGCGAGATCCTCGTGTGCCCGCTCCACCGCCTCGACGATGCCGTCGACGATTGCCGCGAAGGTCTTGGGGCGGAACCCGATCGAGCTGTTGTAAAACCGGTGGTGCGAATAGCCGCCGGGCCCGCAGTGGGTGTGGGTTGCGGTGAGCATCACGTTGGACTCGGTGTAGGTGTCGCCGAAGCGCTGAACCAGGCGGTGCAGCACCTCCTGGGTGATGCTGGAGAAGATCAGGGGGAGGTCGGTCACGACCAGCAGCACCCGCCGATCGGAGATCGGGTCCACGAAGACGAAAGCGCGGGCGCGCAACCGGATGTGTATTCCGGTGGTCTTCTGATCGGCCTTGCCATAGCCGAGCATGCCGACCTCGGCCGGTTCTCCGGTGATGTCGGCAATGGCGCGCCCGACCAGGTGGCGGTCGGTCGAATACTTCGTTTCCGGCATCAACCTCTGTCTTCCGTCTTGTTGGCACCGGCCCGCGGCAGCCGTCCGGATTCATTACACCGACAACTAGCGAGAGTGAAGTCGGATTGTGTTGTGTGCACTGTGGTTTCGCTATTTCCATACGACAATGGAGGGTGGTTTCGTGGCAAGCGCGGCGGGACTGTCGACCATGAAGGTTCCTACACGATCTTCGGAGCCTCACCGTGACTGCTGTGTCATCGTCTCCTATCGCCATGCTTTCGCGCCACCTCGACGCGGTCGGCGCGGTCGGTGGCGAGCAGAGACGGAGTCTGCTGGAGGTGCTCGAGTCGGTCCCCGATCCGCGTAAGAAGCAGCGTGTGCGGCATCAGGTTCTCGGTGTTCAGGTGGCGCCTCTGGATCCGTCGAGATCCGGTTTGATCGATCCCCAAGGGCCACCGATCTCGACGACTGCGCGCCGCTTGGACCGGACCACAGCCTTCGGGCCGAAGACCTGTAGCCGGGTGGGGTTGTTTGACCAGCCAGGTGGAGGCTTGTAGAGGGAGCCCTAGTCATCACCTCGCGGCCGCAAACACCGTGAGATCCACAGTCCCCCAGGGCACTTTTCGGGGCTCAGGTCATTGGGAGACACAACCTAGTCGGGGAGAGAGTTGGGGTCGCGTTGGCAGGTGAGGTCGGCACCGGGGAGGATACCGTCACGGAAGTAGGTGTTGACGACGTCGTTCACGCAGTGGCTCAGGTCGGCGCGGAGGATGCCGTGAACGCGGGTGTCTGCCAATGTGACCATTCGTGACGCTGTCAGGTCCTGGTGCAGTGCAAGGCCTTGCTGGTAGGCGGTGCGGGTGTCGCGGGTTGCCTGCAGGATCAGGGCTGGTGTCGGGTTGTGCACGGCGGTGGGTGGCTCGATGGGCTCCGGCCAGAACGCGCAGGCGGTGATGTTGTTGGCGAACGCGCCGAACACCGGTTGGCTCGCCCGGACGCGTTCGATGTTGCGGCGATACCAGGCCGGATCTCGGGGTGCGGCCTTGTCTCCGCACATGACTGCTGCCATGCCCGAGGCGTCCAGCGCAACGGGGCCGCTGATATTCGCCTTCAGCTGCTCCATGTCGATGGGCAGCCCGGACACTGCGTCGGCTATCAGCCGCACGACCTCGGCGAGGTTGGTGTTCTTGTGCGGATTCGACAACAGCGCCAGCAGCATCACCGGTACGGTGTGTTCATCGATGAGATAGCCGTTGCCGATGATCGGATGCGTGGCGGCACGGCGAATCATGTCCTCGACAAAGGCTCGGACCTGCGGTCCGCTGCTACCGAAGTGGTAGTCGGCGTCGTGGCGGGCCGCCCAGATCGCCCAGTCGTCCAGCCCGGCTTCGTTGACGGCGCCCATGTCCTGGTAGGTGCCGATCCAGTAGCGGTCCGGGTCTATGGCGCTGTCCAGCACGAACCGGTCACTGTGCTGAGGGAACATCTGCGTGTACACCGCGCCCAGGTAGGTGCCGTAGGAGCCGCCGTAATAGTTGACCTCGCGTTCACCGAATGCGCCTCGGATGACATCCATGTCCCGGGCGGTGTTGCGCGTGGTGATGAACTGGGCCTTCTCGCGATCAGGTAATACGCAGGAAGCCGCGAGGGCGGCGGCCAAGGTGGCGTCGCGCGCGTAGCCGAAAGCGTCGTAGCCGGCCGAGAACAACATGCTGGGCAGCGGCAGCGCACATTTCATCGGGTCCGATCGGCCGATACCACGCGGGTCCATGCCGATCAGGTCGTACTGGGCACGTACATCCGGTGTGAGCCGATCCCGGAGGTCGACCATCATGCCCAGGCCCGGACCGCCGGGACCGCCGGGGTTGGACAGCATGATCCCGCGTCTGCGGGCCGGGTCGGTGGCCGGGATGCGCGAGATCGCTACGGTCAGCTTGCGTGCGTCCGGTCGGTTGTAGTCGAGTGGTACGACAACGCCCGCGCAACGAGCCCCCGCAGCATCGAGAACTGCGTCGTTACACGGCTTCCAGTCCAGCTGCTGGTGATAGAACGACTCCAGCCCAGCCGGTATGTCATCGACCGGATCGGCGCTTGCCAGTCCCATGGGCAATGTGGCAAATGTGGCTGTCGATATGACCCCCAGCACGATCCATCGAATCCATTGTATCGGCATCGCATCTCCTGCCCGCGACCTCCGTGTACGCATCATTTTCCGCCGCACAGCCATTTCCGGGGTCTCGAACCGCCGACCATACTGCCATTTGCTGAAACCGGCTAGGCGAAGCAGTGGTTTCCAGAGGCATCACCCATGTTTACCCCGGTCACATCGGATTGAGCCTACGACATCATGCTTTGCGGTGTTCACCGACGTGCACGGAGAAAAGATCGGCGCGATAGCAGCGTATGCCAAGGAATTGCCCGCAATATCTCGGCCAGAATCAGCGCTGGTATCTGCTCGGACCATCTGACCTCCTCTCCTTGCTGGGCGGCGATGAAAATGGTTAAAACTTTCATCTGTGAGCGTGGCGTAGTTATGCTACCGTGATATGGACCCAAAGCGCTGCGGCGGGTCGGTGCGGGCCCGCAGTGCCCTGCGCGTCGGATAGTCGGAGGCGGGATGGAATCCGGGAATACATTATCGACATATCGGAAAAATGCGTGCCGCACAGCTACCGATGCGCCCGGCCTGCCGGTCGACTGCGCGCCCTGGCAACCAGTGATGTGGGGGCGGATCGGTCGGCAATGGCTTGCGGTCCTCGCGCTCGCCATGATCATGCTGTCGGCAGCATTGTCGATGCCGGTCGCGCGAGCCGCGGTGCAGCCACCTCGTGACGATCCCTTCTATGCCGCACCCACCGATCTCGCATCGCATCCGAACGGCGCGGTGCTCGGGTCGCGGACGATCACGTTGCTCGGCCTGCCGATACCAGTGGCCGCATGGCAATTGCGTTATCGCACAACTGATTCTGAAGAGAAACCGCAGCTGGACGTGACGACGGTCTTGGTGCCACCGGTGGCCTCGGCCGGGCCGCGGCCGGTGTTGTCGTACCAAATACCCGAGAACAGTCTCGACAGCCAGTGCGCGCCGTCTTCCACGCTGCGCGGCGGACGCATCACCGACATGGCGAGCACCATGCAGGAGGCGCCGTTCATCGCGGACGCACTGCGGCGCGGATGGGCTGTCGTGGTCAGCGATTACGAAGGGCCGCAATCCCGGCTCTTCGACGGCGTGACATCCGGGCGTGGAGTCCTGGATGGAATCCGGGCAGCACAGTCCTTCTCGCCGGCCGGGATCGATGCCTCCAGCCCGATCGGCACATGGGGATATTCGAGCGGAGCCTACGCCACGCTGTGGGCCACGCAGTTGCGCCGGGAGTACGCACCAGAGGTGCGGATCGTCGGCACCAGCGCCGGCGGAGTCCCCACCGATATCCCGACCATGGCACAACGCGCCGACGGCGCCGTGGGGGCGCTACTGATCCTGCTCGGGCTGGCCCGCAACGAACCCGACCCCCAGCTGGCCGACTTGCTGAACGACCGGGGCCGCCGCGCGCTGCTCGCCACAGGCACGTCCGCCTGCGGTGCGGATCTGGCTCAGAAATACCCCGACGTCCACATCGACGACTTCGCCGCGGTTCCGAACTTGTTGGCGCATCCCGCTTTCCGCAATGCAGCCGCGCCCAACGAACTCGGCGGCACCGCCCCCGACACCCCACTGTATCTGTACCACAGCGTCTCCGACGAGAAGATCCCCGTCGCCGGCTACACCGCCCTTGTGGATACCTACTGCGCTCAGGGCGCCACCCTCACCGCGATCCACTCGCCGTTCCCGACGCACGTCGGAGCCGCCGCGGGCGAAGCATTCGGCGGCATGAACTTCCTCGCTGACCGCTTCGCCGGCACCCCACCAGCCCCGGGGTGCGTGGTGCAGTAAAAGAAGAACCAATCTCAACTGCGCCAACACGTCACGTTGCCACGGTGAACGGCTGTTCATTCATTACGGACGGGCAGACGCCACGCCCTACGAGGGTTGGCGACATGTTTCGGCGGTGCAGGCATTGTCCCTGCGAGGGCCTCTTGACCATCCAGGGCTCCCGTCTCGCCGCTGGGTGAATGCGTGCTGTTGACAAACGTCTCCAAACCGTATGAGCGTCGTAAAGCGTGCCGTCAACGCAAACGTGTGTTCGTCGCCGACCTCGCCGCCGAGGACCGCGACCGCCGCGAGATCGAGCGGATCCGCCGCCACGACGACCGTCAGCGCCGGTGGCATGCTCGGGCACGAGCCAGTCGGCGGCGGTTCACCAGCGCCGACGCTCAGGAGGCCACGCTGCATCGCAAGGCGACGTGGTGCTCGCTGCGGCTGCGTGTGGTCATGGCCGTGGGGCTGGTTGTGGTCAGCGGTCAATGTCGGACGCAATCTTCCCGCCGACGGCCCGACCGGGCCCACATGGTGGCTTGCTGTGGATCCTGTCCTTCGGCATCGAGGCCGTGATCTCGGTACCGGTCTTGGAGATCATGTCTCGAGCCGCCACCGCCGCCCGGCTCGGTCACGGAGTGGAACGCACCAAGATCGTCGCTTTCGAAGCGACACTGTTGATCGCCACGGTCAGCCTCAATTGCGGACCGCACGTGGCCGGGAACTTCGGGCTCGCCGCGGAATACTCGGTCGCACCGATCATGGTGGTCGTTGCGCCACCTGCGCCGCATCAGCAACCAGCTCCCCCGACACTCTCGCCGGAATCCGCGACCGCGCCGTCATGCTGCTCGGGTTCGCGATCGGCTCCCGCCGCTCCGACCTCGCGGCACTCGACGTCGACGACATCACCATCGAGGACGAGGGCCTGGTGGTCAGGCTCCGCTACGGCAAGACCGGCGCCCGCACCGTCGCCGTGCCGCGCGGCGCCCACCCCAGCACCTGCCCATCCGCGCCGTCACCACCTGGACCGCCGAAGCCGAACTCCTCGACGGCCGGCTGTTCCTGCCCATCGACCGGCACGGCAACCCCGGAACCCGCAGGCTCTCCCCCGCGCCGTCGGCGAGATCATCACCCGCACCGCTGCCCGCGCGGAGATCGGCCAACACCTCACCGGCCACAGCCTGCGATCCGACATGGCCACCGAAGCCGGCCGCGCCGGGCACGACGCGAAAACCATTGCCGCCCAAGGCGGCTGGAAAGTGAACAGCTCCTCCCTCTATGGGTACATGCACATCGTCGACCCAACGCGCTCCAAGGCATCGGCCTCTAGCAGGTCTTCACGGCTTCACCATGCCCGACACCGACGCCTTCAACCCCGCCGTATTGCAGCGCCACCGGGACCGACTGCTCCCTACTCGACCAAACCCTGACGCAGCTGGATCCCGGATCATCGCTCCGACGTCGCCTGGGCGTCGTCAGTGGGCAGGTGGGCGCTGATGTGCCCCAGGCGCATCACCTCACCAGTGCTGTCGTACAGGACGACGGCGGTGACATCTATTCCGTCCCTGGAAGGTTGCTGACGGTTGAGTATGACCTTGGCGCCGCCGTCGAGTGCGACGGTCGTGTTGGGCGCCGGCGTCGTCGGCTGTGCCTGGCCATTGATCTGAAGCTCTCGAAATGTCAGGCGCACAGCAGGGGTGGCAGTGCCGCCGTGGGCTGCGGTGACGGTGACATCGAGGTCCATGGCGGTGGCAGCGGCCACCAGCGGGGCATTGGTTCCGGCCTGTGCGTTTGCCGCGGTGACTGTCCCGTGCACGGTGCGGATGTCGCCGCTGACGGTGCCGGAGAGTTCGCTTGCGCCACTTGTTATCTGAACCGACTGATCATGCCCGTTGGTCAGCTTGCCATTGGCAGCGGTGGTATGTTGCGAGACCGCGGCGGCCGATCGACCGATGTCGGAGGAGGCGAGTTCGTGGGGCGCCGTGGCCCGCGGCAGGTCTGCCACCGCCGCATGCCCGGACATCACCGGCACCTGTTGAACTAGCGCCAGACTGTGATGCGGTCCGACAGAGACGGCGGTGACACGTTTGCCGCCGGTCTTGGCCACGAGCCTGGAGCCCCGGCCCGCGGCGATGACATGTCCGCCTGCAGTCAGCGCTAGGCTTTCCCCGTCTCCCGCGGCGATGGCCACAATGCGCTTGCCCTTGGTGTTGGCCACGATGCCGGAAACCTCACCGCCTTCGTCCCAGCCGACGGCGATGACCTCGCCGTCGGCTGTCAACGCCAGGCTGTGGTTCGGTCCCGCGGCGATGGCGACGATGCGCTTGCCGGCGGTTGCGGCCTCGATGCCGGAAACCTGCTTGAAATCGTTGTCGCCTGCGGCTACCACCTGGCCGTCGGCCGTCAGTGCCAAAATGGTGATAAAGCCGCTGGCGATGGCGACGATGCGCTTGCCCTCGGTCTTGGCCAGGATGCCGGATACATTCTTGAAATAGTCGTCTCCGACTGCGATGATGCGACCTTCGGCGGTCAGCGCCACGCTTGTTTCGTCTCCCGCGGCGATGGCGACGATGCGCGTGCCCTCGGTTGCGGCTTCGATGCCGGAAACCTGCTTGTACCGGTCGTCGCCTGCGCCGACGACCCGACCGTCGGCGGTCAGCGCCAGATCGTAGCGAAATCCCGCAGAGATGGCGACAATTCGCTCGCCTTCGGTCTTGGCCAGGATCTCCGACGCCCTCTTGTAGCCCGCGGCGATGACATGGCCGTCGGCGGTCAGCGCCAGATCGTGGTTATCCCCCGCGGAGATGGCGACGACATCAGCGCCGTCGGTCTTGGTCTCCAATCCGGAACCTGCACCGTCGTTGAAGTCGTCTGCTCTGACAACCCGACTGATGACAGGTGTAACCGACTGATCTTCGAGGTTGTGGGTCGATTCGGACATTCGATATGCACCCCTCCGTCGACGAGCCCGTTCGCAATAACGCTGCGCTGGTGAGCATTTGGCTGATCGCCTTTCAGGCTACGCGGTGTGTCCGGCGGGCCGTGGTGATATCGGCGGTCGGTAGCGATCAGGCTTGCCGTCCCCGACAGGTACGCGCACGGTTGGCATTTCGGTGTGGACGTGACGGAAGCGCAACTGCCGGAGCGAGTGCAGGAGTCGCTGGCGCAGGCGACGGGCAGCGTGCTGGTGGACACGGCGGCGCTGGCGGCGGTGCGGGCCGCCCGCTCGGACATGGCGACACCAACGGCGGCAAATTCCTCCGGCACGTAGCCCGGCCCGACGCCGACGATCAGCCTGCCGTCGGCCACTCGGTCGAGGCTGGTCAACTCCTTGGCCAGCACCACGGCATTGCGCAGGGGCAGGAGGATGATGCCGCCGGCGACCTTAACCGTAGTAGTGTGCGCCACAACGAGTGTCAGCCCGACGACAGTGTCCAGCAGCGGAAGCGTGGGAGGCAGCGGGAATCCCGGCGGTGCGGGACTCCGCCGCGACGCGACACCAGTCGCATAGTGCGCTCGTCACGGTGCACCAACGGCTCCGCACGCAGACAGAGCGGATCGCCGGGGAACGAGGATCTTGTGCCGCACCAGACGCAACAGGTCGCAGGCCAATGGCGGGTCAACGGGGCTCGGTGGGGCGAAAACGCACTCCAGGGCATCGGCCTCGACGTCACCTCTAAGCCATGCTGTCTACCACGATATTTCACTGCATCGACGCAGATGTCTGCCGTGTCGGAACCAGTCGCGGTGGGGGATTATGACCGCCATGGAAATCGAGTCGGTCCACATCCATCAGCTCGGCCCTGACGACTGGCACCGCTTCCGCCGCATCCGGCTGCTGGCCCTCGCCGAGGCCCCCTACGCCTTCGGATCCACGCTGGCCCACGCACGGGCCCGCACCGACCAGGACTGGCGAGACCTACTCGCCGCCCGCACCCAGTTTCTCGGTACCGCAGGCGATCACGATCTCGGTACCGTCGGCGCAGTCGCGGAAAACAATGCCGCACATCTGATCTCGATGTGGGTGGCCCCCGAGGCACGCGGCACCGGTGTGGCCGACCTCCTCGTCCGCTCTGTCGTCGACTGGGCCACTGCCAGCGGCTACCCAGGTATCCACCTGGAGGTCTCCGGCGGAAACGAAACCGCCGAACGCCTCTACCACCGCCACGGCTTCCGCCGCACCGGCGCCGCAGGAGCCATCTCCCCCGAAGATCCGCGCCTGGAATTCGAAATGCGGCTTACTCTACCGGCGAACCCGTAGCGCCCGGCGACGTGTGCGCACGCACGCCTCGGCGCACCCGAGGCCCCAGCTCCCGACACCGAGGCCGGAACCGAAGACCGCATGAAGGCACGCTCGGTGAAAATGCCTCAGGAGCTGGACTTGCGTGTCGAGGTGCGCGCCGCGGGACTCGGCATGACCAAGAGCGCCTATTGCCGCTGGCTCGCCGATGAAGGACCTGAAAATCACGTACAGCGACGAGCCCGAGATGGTGTCACTGGAGCAAGCGCGCGAAATCGCCACTCGCGCGGTGGCCGAGGCTCTGGCGCGGTTGTCGCGCCGGCCCGGCCACGCCGCGATCGGCCTCATGTGCCTCACCCGATCCGTTCACGACGCAGTCCATGACCGCCACCCGCAGTGGAACCTTAAAAAACTGTCAACGGTGGGGATTTGGGAAAAACGACCGGCATAGTCGCCAGAGCGCGATGGAAAGCCCCTGGCCGCCAGACCAATTGATCGGCCGAGCAAGCGAGCCGTATTTCCGGGAGCGCGTCGAGCAGTTGATCAATCGCATTATTTGCGACCAGGTACGCAACGGACTTGGCCGGGCAGGCGTGCGGCCCGGTACCCCAAGCCAGATGCGAGTGGTTATCGGTGTAGTCCCCGTCGTGGATCGCCGGGTCGTTGTTGCACGCCGACATGCTGATGACCACCGGCTGGTGCGCGGGCAACCAGACACCATCGATCAGGGTCGGCTGCCTCGGGTAGGTGACGCTGAAGTTCGCCAACGGCGGGTCGGTGAACAGCAGCTCGTTGAGCGCGTCCTTCGTCGAAGGGGCCGCGCCGGGCACATTTCCGGCGAACCGGGGGTCGGTGAGCATAAGCAGCAGAGTGTTGGCCATCAGGTTCTGCAGCGGTTCGATCCCCGCGCCGTAGAGTGTGACCAGCTGATTGATCAACTCAGCGTCCGCGAGATTGGCCGGATGGGCCAAGAGTCGCGTGGTGATGTCGTCGCCCGGCTCAGCCCGCTTGAGGGTGATCAAGTCGAACAACGCACCGCCGAATATCGCGTTGACCTTGTCGGCGTCCACTCCTTCGAACATCGCGGCCATGCCGTAGGCCACCTGCTGGCCGATGTCCGGCGGGCAACCGGCAATGGAGTTGAGCACGGCAAAGGTCAGCGGGAAGGCGTACTGGCTGATCAGGTCGGCCGCGCCGTCCTCGCAGAACGTATTGATCAGCGGGACCGCGACCTCCTCGACGGCACTGTGAAGGGCGTGCAGATCGATCCCGTCAATGGCGGCGGCGTTGGCCTGCCGGTAGCGCGCGTGCTCGAGTCCCGCACTGCGCAAGGCATTCGGGCGCCACTCCAGCATGGGCAGGATCGGACAATCGGCGGGTACGCTCTGCTGCCAGGTGCGCGGGTCGGCCGGGAAATGGTCAGGATCGTTGGAGATTCGCACTGCGGTGTGGTAGCCGATCACCAGCGTGGCGGGGACACCGGGCGACAGCTCGACCGGCACCAGCGAACCATACTGGCGGCGCATCTCGCGGTAGGCATGATGCGGGTCGGTGGCGAATTCCTCTGAGTACATCGCGAATCGGGGAACGTCGGTGTCGATCGGTGATCCGTGCCCGGCAGGGCAAGCGCCGGCTTGGGTTGAGTGCTGTGGTGTGGTCAAAGACGTGACTCCAGGAAAGGAACAGGATACGACGGGCGTGTGAGTGAACTCGGGTGTGCCTTGCTCGGGTGCGGAGACAGTATAAGGGTGTGTCTACTGCCAGGCGATGGCGGCAAGATGTCCTGTCTGACAGCATTTCTCGCTTGAACACTCACGAAAGTGAGGCTATGCCATGCCGCTGGATACACCGGCAGCGCCCAAACCCACTCGAGACGAAACTGAGCGACGGGCTCTTCCCGTTAGAAAGCCACGAGTTCACTGATGAGCTAGGCCGATACATCTCGACGAGTTGTCCTATACCTGCTCCGGCGTGAACGTGGTGTCGCAGAACCCGTCGACGCAGGCGCGGATGACGGGGTCCCAGGTGTTCTGTTCGGCGCCCCGATCAGCTCGGTGGTGACCTGGATCGGGAGCGGGTATGCGAATCGCTTGCTCGTCGCACCCTGCGGGGTCGCCGACAGCTGGTCCACCTGGCTGTCGGTGATTGGCGCGATGCGCGGACGCAGCGCTGCGGTGCGACGGTGAGGGAATGCCGGTGCGAACAGTGCTCACCAACGACGGGTTCGCGGGCGGCCTTGTCGGCGGTAGCCTCTCGACACGTGACGCGCTGGATAGGGTGCTGTTCACCGACCCGCCGTTGGCGAACCACTGCGTCAGCTACCCGAGGCAGCCGATATTGATCGATAATGTCTGGCTGCCCGCGCACCAGCCGGTCGTCATCAGCATGACCGCGTGTAACAACGACCCGGCGATCCACAACGGGGACTACATCGACAACAGCTCACACCTGGCGTTCAGTACTGGACCGCACGCCTGCCCCGCCCGGTCGCTGGCGTACCAGATCGCAATGGACGCCATCGATCAGCTGCTCGACGCACTGCCCGAAATGCGGCTTGCTTGCCCGGCTGACCAATTGTCGTGGCGGCCGGGGGCTTTCCACCGCGCTCTGACCGAACTACCGGTCGTCTTTTCCGCATCGCCGCCGCTGAACATCGCCTAAAGCCAGTTCCCTCGAACGAACGCACCCGCGTCGGACCTGTCCGCGCACCCACCGCAGGCCTTACGACCCGCACAACCTACCCACCCGGCCACCGCCTAGGAGGAAATTGATGGAAACAGGAAAAGTGCAGGTAAACGGGGCGACTTTGGCATACTCGGTGGCGGGGCCGGTCGACGGTCCACCGGTCGTGGGCACGCCTTCGCTGTTCATGGATCGGACCATGCTGTACCCGCTGATGCACCGTCTCGCCGGGCGCGGGCATCGGGTGTACGTCCTGGACCATCGCGGACAGGGCGAGAGCGCCCGTGCCCCGCGAGAACAGTTGACCATGCCCAAGCTCGCTGAGGACAACGCGGCATTCATCCAAAACTCGGATTGGGAAAGGTCGACTACTTCGGCAACAGCCAGGGCGGCATGGTCGCGTTGTGGCTGCTCGCGCTGTATCCGCACCTCGTCCGTTCCGTCGCCACGCTCGGGTCCTCAGCCGAAATCGAATACCGGCGCCCCGAGTTCGACCCGCTGATCGACCACCTCAGCGAGCACGGCGTCGCCGGCGAGATCCAGACCGAGCAAGGGCCACAAGATGTGCTCGACACGGTCACCTACATCATGTTCGGCAATTGGAGCATGACCCACCATAAGTCGCTGATCACCGCCTGGCAGAACAACTTCCGGCGGCTCGACAAGACTATCGGCGACGCCGCGTTTCAGGTCGTCGACCGGCCCGCCCTGCCCGAGCGCCTGGGCGGATGCAACGTGCCAGTGCTAGGCATCGCCGGCGACGATGACCAGGCCTACCCGGCGGATATTTCCGGGGAGGGCGTCGCCAAAGCGACCGGAGGCCGTCATGTGACAGTCCCGCGAGGCGGCCACTCGGTGGCGCTCGAACAAGCCGATCTGGTGGCGCCGCATCTGGAGAAGCTCTTCGCTCTGGCAGACCAGTCCTAACTAACCCCTCCAGGTAGGCATCCGCTGCAGCAGCATCACAATCCTTTTCAAGTCACCACCTCGATGATGGCCTGCGATTTTCGCCATCCAGGTTGAGGTGGCCTGACCCACCCCGGCTGGGTCGGTCCGCGAGACCGACCCAGCCGGGGGTCCGTCGCAACCTTACGAGCGTCTGCCCCAAAGCGTCGTGGCTGTGGGTGCGATCTCTGTTGCATTCGGTGGTAGGCCAGCGGCTGATGCTCCTCGGCCCGACCACACTGATGGGGAATCGGTTGCTGGCCGACATGATCGCATGCTCAATGAACTCGGCGAGAAGCTGCCGGAAGTCGCTGACCGCCTCGACGTCGCCCTGTCACCCTGGACTTGATCGTTTCGAGATTGCTTCTGCTGCAACAGTTTCCCTCGTCGTGACCATGGTCACGGCGAGGGATGGTTTCAGCTCAAAGTGTTCGTGTACTGCGTTACGAACGTGTTCGTTGCCTCGAAAGGCGTGCGAAGGAGCCCTGTAGGGATGTCGAACGCACCGACGAGGTCGAGAAGGTGCGGAGCCAGCAGGTCATGCACCTCGGTCAGCATGTCCGGCAACGGTCTTGACGTCTTGGGGAACGGACCATCAGGTAGCATCGCCGCGCCATGGGCTAGGCACTGGCGGATGCCGAAGAGGGTAATGATGTTCTCCACTACACGTCGGGGGCCGACGGGAAGCCGACTGGCGTGGTCGGCGAGTGCCTTCACTGCCCGGTATACGAGGTGCGCTTCAGCCGCGGCCAGGGCCAGGTGATAGGCACTGTCCCAACGTGTCTGGCGGTCGCTAGCGGTGTTCTTGTATGCTTCCAGCGCTCTGTGCTGAAGGTAGAGTTCACGGGCGGCCATCCATTCCAGCCAGCTGTCGGGGGTGTCAATATCGCAGGGCTGGAGGTTGTCCAAGCATCCTGGTGTCCACTCATCGGGGAGGGATAGTCGTCGGTAGGCGGCTTGTAGCGCGATCACGTAGCTGTCACCTTCGGCAGTAGCCGCAGCGTCACGGAGATCGCGATACTCCACGACCTTGTTGTGTGCGAAGACTCCTTGAGCGCCGAGTCTGTCGCGCACTTCGTTGCATACGTGCACTGCTGTGGAGGTTGTGAAGTGCTTCGTCAACGAAACAAGGTCGGTGATCGGTGGCGCTTGTTCGTCGTCGGTGGCTGCCTCGAAAGCGTCGATGGCTAGCCGCACGGCACTGGTGGCGACGTAGGTGTCGGTTACAGCATCCAACAGCCGATCACGATGCGCGGGAACCTCTGATAGCGGAACGCGGCCGCCGGCCATGCTCGCGATGTCCCGTTGCGTACCGTGGCGCACGGCGATAGATAGGGCGGCCCGAGAAACGGCCGCAGCCATGGCCGATATACATAGCCGTCCCAACCGCACCCGACTGATCGCGCGCCACGCCTGGTTGTCGGAGGGAATAGGTGAGACCAATTCGCCATCTTCGTCGATTCGGGTCCCTGTATGAGACAGCAGGCACTCGCCTGACACGCGCACACCGTCGAAGCGAGTCAACGAGTTGTCCATCCCTAGTCCCTTTTCAGGCAAGCGCCGGATGGTGATGCCCGGTCGAAGGGTTCCATCCGCATTGGTCAGCCGAACCAGGAACGGATATGTACCCCGGTCGACTCCGCCCAGGATCAGCCGGGCGAAGACGATGCCGAACCGCGCTACGCCGGGCAGCGGCGGCGGAGCGGTGGTGCCCATGAACTTCGCTGCCGTGTCCGTCGGCGTGTGCAGCACGAATCCTCCACCATCGGACGGGTCGTACACCGCGGTTGTTTCCAGGTTGTTCAAGTCACTGCCATGACCGAGTTCGGTAAGCACATACGCACCCACCGCCTGGCCCTGCAGCAGCTCTGTCAAAGCCGCCGCAACGTCGCCGTCGCGCGAGTGTTGTTCCAGCAGAGTCCCCAGTACGAGGTTCACTTGCACCGTCAGCAGAGAGCCGAAATGGGGATCAACGATAGTGGCCTGCTCATGTAACGCCACCAGTTCCGAAAGATCGGACGTGATCTCGGTGGCTTGCAGGTACGGGAGCAGCCACATGTACCGTTCATAAGCCCTGTCCCCCGGGCGCTCCTTGGCAGCCCACCAATTCTGCTCGAATACTGGATCGCTAAATAACTTGTTCCAACGCTTGGATGCGGCGTGTCGATTGCCGAACAATAGAACCGCGAGGTTATTTGCAGTTTCGCTTGAATTTGTAGACATAGGTCAACCTTCCACCCATTTGTCGACCTCGGCCGCAACTCGACGACCTCGGTCTTCAACTCCGCCATCCGTGTGTCCTGCTCGGTCACGCGCGCGATCATTCCAGCTCGCGACGCCAGGGCAGTAAACTCGTCATATAGGTTGGTCAGGACACGAAACATATTGTGCCACAGAATGTCCCATCACAGCACGAAAACGGTCTCAGCACGCCTGACTATCACCACTCTGCCCAGCTCATCGAAGTGCGGAGTGTGGCGAGGGGCCCTTTGGGTCTTTGGGGTCTATTCGAGCGGTAGGGTAAGCGGATCCCGTCAGCTGGAATGCGTTGTGTCGCAAAGTGCGACGCGACTTTGTTCATCAAAGATGTTCTGCTACAAACTATTTCGGCGACGAGGGCCGCACCGTGTGTACCAATCCAGGCCCTTGGAATCCTGTGGCTGTCGCCCGGCCGCAGGGTGTCGGTATGTCGCGGGCTGCGACACCGAGCGACCTGCGGCTATCGGGCTACCGGCGCACCGGGCCCACGGATGATAGGCGGGGTTCACAGGGGCGGGCTTCGCAATCGAGGCGACATCGAACACCAACCCACCGGCGACATTGCCCGCGCCCACCCCGCCGAGCACCCAGATCCTATCCCGGCTCAGGTTGATCGCCTACCGGCCCACAAAGACACCAGTCAGCGACCGCATCGGCCGGTCGTCCCACTGGTTGCCGGAGCGCGGTTGACCAACAGCCGCAAACGAGCAAGCTTGGCTGGGCTGAGATTCAGTTGCTCGGGTTCGGGTTCAGCCAGTCCTTCGGCCTCGGAACAACGCAGGTTGCCCGCTCGACGTTCTGCCGTCGGCGGTAGGGGCAGCGGAGCGGCGATGATGCCGACGGCAGCAGTCGATGCCGACACGTCCAGCACCGTCCTGCCGTCCTCGATCTTCTGGGCATGAACAACGGCCACCACGTCGACCAGCCGCTGGTTTCCCTCGCTTGCTGTCACCATGACTGGTGCAACCACCTTGGCGGAGCCGACCACGATCAGCACCGCTTCATCGACGGCCAGGAAGGCAGCCAGGCCTGCCACCGCGACCTCGACGCCGATTCGCCCTGGCACCAGTCTTAAGTAGCCGAGTTCAGGGTGTTCGCAGGAGCGTGGACACGATCTCGGCTGCACCGATGAATTTTGTGTGGATCCGCCGTCGATACCGCTGGATACACCGACAGCGGTGGGCCTGTGCTGGGACTGTTCCAGTGCGGAAGGAACCACATGGAGGCAATGATGAGCGTCGACAAACCTGCGCACGAGCAAACGGTCCGGACGGGTGAGCAGGGGGGCGCAGTGAGCAGTCCCAGGGTGCTGGTGGCGGGGGCGAGCATCGCGGGGCCCGCGCTGGCGCACTGGCTGCACCGGCGAGGGGCCGAGGTGACCGTGGTGGAGCGGGCCCCCGAGCTGCGTCCCGGTGGGCAGGCGGTGGACGCGCGCGGGGTGACCAAGGAGGTCATCCGGCGGATGGGGCTGGACAAAGCGGTGCGCGCGGCCTGCACCGAGACCGCCGGCGCACACACCGTGGACGCGGATGGGAACGTGCTGGAGATCTTCCGCGCGGACGACGACGGCGGCGATGGGTACATCGCGGAGATCGAGATCCTGCGCGGGGACCTGTCCCGGGTGCTCCACGACGACACCCGCGACGGTGTCGAGTACATCTTCGGCGACCGGATCGCCGAGCTCACCCAGGACGCGGACGGGGTCGACGTGACCTTCGAAGGCGGCGACCGGCGGCGCTTCGACCTGGTGGTCGGGGCGGACGGGCTGCACTCGGCGCTGCGAGCGATGGTCTTCGGGCCGCGGGAGCGGTTTGTCCGCCATCTCGGGCACGTGCTGGCCTTCTACAGTGTGCCCAACGAGTTCGGGCTGGACCGCTGGCTGATCGACTATCACGAGTCCGGGCGCTCCGCCGGCCTGCGGCCCATCCAGGACGCCACCCGGGCGATGGCCATGTTCTCCTTCCCCTCGGGGGACTTCGACGTCGACTACCGCGACGTCGAGGCCCAGAAGCGCCTGCTGCGCGAGCGGATGGCCGGCATGGGCTGGTTGACCCCGCACATCCTCGCGCACCTGGACGACACCCCGGACTTCTACCTCGACCAGGTCGCCCAGGTGGTGATGGACCGCTGGTCGAACGGGCGGGTGGGGCTGCTCGGGGACGCGGCGTTCAGCTCGTCGCCGATGTCCGGGCAGGGCACCGGGCTGGCCCTTGTCGGCGCCTACCTGCTGGCCGGAGAGCTGGCCGCCGCCGGATGGGACCCGCAGGCCGGGTTCGCCGGCTACGAGCGGCGGATGCGCTCGTTCGTCGAGGCCAACCAGGAGATCGGCCGGTTGCACGCTCGTAGCCTCACCGTCCCCGCGCCGCAGGTCGAGCCGGGCACCGAGCCCGACGTCGAATGGGATCTCGAGCTGATCGAGCGTGCGATCAACGGCATCGAGCTGCCCGACTTCGCAGGGGTGCCGGACTCCGGGGCCCCGGCCGAACCGCCGATCACCTCGTCGGCCAAGCCGTAGACGTCACATCGACGTGTCGACAGGGACGACGCTGCGGTAGGCCCGCCGGACTACGTCCGCTCATGCCGCACACCGTGCTGACCGAACCGGCGCGGTGGGCCTGCAGGTGAGACCTGCTGTGGCTCAGACCATCCGGTGATGCCACGGTCTGAAGGATCCGGTCGCGGTCCTGCGATGGCTCCACTGATCGACGCAGGAGGCGAGCTAGAACGCCGAAGTGTGGGGCTGGAGTTCGAGATCGTTTCGAATGGCCGCCGCCAGCAGCTTCTGAAAGGACTCCTCGAGGGGTCTGATCTCAGCTGTCCATGAGTCCCAATCATGATGTGCGGTCGCGGCTTTGGTTCCGCAAACATCAATGAGGTCGTCGACAAGCTTGGCGGCGTGGGCGACGCCGGGCGATCCGTGCACCAGAACGGACATGAATGCGCCGTTCCCTTGATCCAGGGCAGCTAACCCGCTGGGACTCAGTAGCGCCCAATTTCGGGGGTCTCTCGGATGCTGAGTAATACTCGCGCCTGCGATCCCGTCCTGCTCACGCAGGATGCCCCAGTAGGCTTCGGCAATCCGAAGATAGCTGGTGGCGCGCTGATCTCGACGTCAACGCGCCGACTCCGCTCGGGTGTCCCAGAACCGGCCGATTGCGATACCGAACATGCCGGCGAATGCCGCCACGAGCGCGGTCACCATGTTGACGTCCCCTCCTTGATCCAGTGGGATGCTACCGCGACTTCCTGGGTGAAGTCCTCGACCACTGTGCGCCAGCCGTATTCGCGGCGGACCCGATCGAAGCTGAGCGGCGGGTCGCGGACCCGCGCACGAGGTTGTCCTTCTGGGTCGTCATCAAGGAGGTCGCGGTGGATCGGCAGGCGCACCCGCGTGTGCTGAGTGCGTCGATACCAGTGCGCGGCTTGCCAGTGGGTGTCGTGCAGTGCTGGGAAACGGGTATCTTGTCGACCCGCCACATCCTGGATCGAACCCCGACCATGCACCCGGACGGCGAGACGGTCAACGAGGAATGGCCGGAACATCACCGCGAGTTCCATCGGGCACTGATCGCGGGCTGCGGCAACCCTCGACTGGAGGGCATCGCACAGTCCCTGCGCGACAGCGCCGAGCTGTACCGGCGGACCCATGGGGTAGCGACCGAGTTCGGCCCAGCCGTACCCGCACTCGGGTGGCGGGCGTGCGTCTCACGACGTCCAGGAGCGTGGTGGCTCGACGGCTGGCGCGCTGGTACTCGGCCATCACATCGGCACGGCTCCAGTCTCGCCGTCGGTCGACGGGGTCTTCGTTCAGCTGTTCGAGGCTGGCGGCGAAGGTCGTGCGCAGCCCGGCGGGTGTGTAGAAGTTCCGCGCCGTCGCACCGATGTGGGCGACGACGTCGGTGATGCGCCATCCAGCTGCGGCGCTGGGCGCGGTCTATTCCTCGTCGGTGAGGCTGGTGGTGAAGTTCAGCATCTCGGCGCGTTCGGCGCGGAGGGCGGCGACCATGTTCGGTAGGTCCGCCGCGGGCAGGCGATCGGTCATGTTGCCTTCTTCTCTGGTTGTGAGGTGGGACGGCGGATCGCCTGTACGGCCGCGTCGTACAGGTCGAACTGGTCGCCCCGTCCGCCCAGGCGCATCCACTCGTCTGTTGCTGCCTGAAGGCAGGCGATCGCCGCGGCCGCGATCGCGCGCGCCTGCAGGGTGCGGCGGTCGGAGTCGGGCAGTCGCGGCTCGATCAACGGCGCGAGCAGGTCTTGCCAGCGAGCCTGCTTCTCGGCGTGCCCAGCGCGCAGGCTCTCATTGCCGAACAGCAGCGTGGTCATCTCGAGCCGGCGCTCGACACTCATGTCGATCTCCCCGAGCACCTGGAACGCCGCGCGCAGCGACGTCCACGGGTCCTCATCGGCCGGGCGCTCGGCGAAGCGGGCAGCGATCAGCTCGCCCTGTTCGGACAGGCCACCGAGTGCGAGGTCTTCCTTGTTGCGGAAGTAGTTGAACAAGGTTCGCCGAGAGACACCCGCTGCGGCGGCGACCTCCTCGAGTGTCGTGTCGTCGTACCCCTTGGCGGCGAACAGATCGAGGGCGGTTCGGGCGAGTAGCGAGCGGACCACCGAGCGGGTCTGCTCACGAAGAGGTGCCGGTTTCTGAGCCATGCACCGATGGTACATCTCTTCGTGCTATGTAATAACTTGCACGCCGTGCAATAATGTGCGTAGAGTGCATGTCATGAGCAAAATTGACTATCGCCACCAGACCGTCATCGTCACCGGAGCGAGTTCCGGGCTCGGCGCGGAATTCGCGCGCCAGTTGGCCTGTCGCGGCTCGGATCTCGTACTCGTCGCCCGCCGAGCGGACCGGCTCGAGAACCTGGCCGACGAACTCACCCGCGCCCACGGCGTCACGGTGACCGTCGTCGCCCGCGACCTCGGCCTGCCCGACGCTGGTCGCACGCTGCGCGCCGAACTCGAATCCCGCGGTATTTACGCCACCGGACTCGTCAACAACGCCGGCTTCGGCACCCACGACGCCCTCACCGACGAGGATCCAGACCGCCTGCAGAGCATGATCGCGCTGAACGTCAGCGCGCTGGTCGACCTCAGCCGCGCCTACATCGATCCGCTGGCCTCCGCCGACACCGGCGTCCTGATCAACGTCGCGAGCCTGCTGGGCTTCCAGCCGACCCCGTACATGAGCGTCTACGGCGCCACCAAGGCCTTCGTTCTCAGCTTCACCGAATCGCTGTGGGAAGAGAACCGCGACACCGGTCTACGTGTCCTCGCCGTGTGCCCCGGCGCCATGCAGACCGAGTTCTTCGACGCCGCCGGTAGCCAGTCGGCCGACTACGGCGCGAAGCGAGCCACCCCTGCCGACGTCGTCAGGACGGCCCTCGACACGCTCGACCGCCGCTCCGCGCCCCCGTCGGTGATCACCAACGGCCGCCCGCTGGCCCTCGCCAGCAAGTTCCTGCCGCGCCGCCTGATCGTCCGGTTCATGGGCCGGATGGCCCGCCGTTAGCGGGCGCTGCTCCTGCGTCGCCCTAGGTGCGCCGGATGTGTTCAGGGTCACGCAGTAGCGCCATCTGCTCCGCGTTCGTCAGCTCGATCAGGTCACCGACCGCAGTCGAGGCTTCCTCGTACTTCTTCGCTGCCGATGCTGCTGCGGCGCGATCTCGGTCAGTGAGCTGGGGCCATAGGCGAGGAATGCCTGATGGATGGCGATCGCGGTCTCCTCGGTCAGTGCCGCACGCCATGCCTGGGCCGGAAGCTCGTTGCGAATGGCGTCAGCGAGTTGCCCGGATCTGGCGACGATCACAGGGATGCGGGCTTCCTCGGGCGTGAGCAGGATTCCTGTTCGTCGCGCGAGCGCGCCGGAGGCCAAAAGTATCAGGCGCGCAGGGATAGTCGGCGGCGGAATCGGCGGGCTCACCGCGGCGATCGCGTTGCGAGCGGCTGGCTGGGAGGTGACGGTCTATGAGCGAGCCGCCGAGTTCACCGAGGTCGAAGCCGGGGTCATGCTGACCTCGAACGTGCTAGCTGCCCTCGATCTGATCGGGGTGGGCGAACCCATCCGGGCTGAGGCCATGACGGACCACATCGGCGGGCTCCGTAGCCGGCATGGGCGCGAACTGGTGTGGGGACGGGTGCGTGAGGTAATCGGCGGCGACGATCTCGTGGTGGTCCATCGCGCCGATCTCATCGCTGTTCTGGTCGACGCGCTTCCGTCGGAGTGTTTGCGTCCCGGGTCCAGGGTTATCCGAGTCGACGCGTCCGGAGAAATCGAAACCGCCGAGGGCACTAACCAATTCGACCTCGTGGTCGCGGCGGACGGAATGCACAGTCTCACCCGCTGCCAAATCTGGCCGGAGGCGGGTGCGGTCCGGCACACCGGGATCACCGGCTGGCGATGGATCGTCGACGCTCGGCCGCCGGAGTGGGTGGGCCTGGTGTTCGGGTATCGGGCCGAGTTCGGCATCCTGCCGATGGCGGGCAACCGGATCTACGCCTTCGCGGGCACTC
>NZ_JBFAAB010000028.1:0-76889 GCF_040639505.1 Nocardia sp. NPDC023852 | reverse complement strand
CCATTCCGAACCCGGAAGCTAAGCCTGCCAGCGCCGATGGTACTGCACTCGACAGAGTGTGGGAGAGTAGGACACCGCCGGAACAACCTTCACGATAGGGGACCCACATTTGGGTCCCCTATCGGCGTTTGAGCACCTGACCGTGCCCGGACTACTTCGCCGTGCCCCCGCCCACTGTCGGCGCGTGATTGAATTTGTGGGCCCTACTTACTTCTTGCGAAATTTAGAAAGGGAGCACCGTGCCGGAAGAGAACGACGATCGGAAGCCCTTCCGGCGCGGCGCTGCCGAGTCCGGGTCCGGTCGGCGCGGCGACAGCCGTGAGAGCGGCGAACGCTCCGGCTCGGGCCAGCGTAGCGGTGGATTCAAGCGCCGCGACGACTCCGGTGAACGCGGTGGCTTCAAGCGAGGTGGTGCGTCCGGCGGCTCTGGTCCACGTGATAACTCATCAGAGCGCGGTGGATTCAAGCGCCGCGGAGAATCCGACGGCGGGTCGAATCGTGGCGAGTCGGGTGAGCGCGGCGGCTCCGGCCGGCGCGACACCTCCTCCGAGCGCAGTGGCTTCAGGCGGCAGGACTCCTCCGGCGATCGGGGTAGCGCCGACCGTGGTGGCTCCGGTGGCTTCCATCGTGGAGGCGATGCGGCCAAACGTGGCGGGTTCGACCGCGGCAGCGATTCCGGTGAGCGCGGGAGGTTCAACCGTCGCGGCAGCTCCAGCGAGCGTGGCGGGTTCGATCGCCGCGGCGAGTCCGGTGGGTTTGGGGAGGTCGACCGGCGCGGCGATTCCGGTGAGCGCCGCGGTGAGTCACGTGGCGGTTTAGACCGGCGTGGCGATTCCGGCGCGCGTGGCGGCGCCAGCGGGGGTACGGATTCGCGGGGCGCTTTCCACCGTCGCGGTGACGATTCGGGGGATCGAAGCGATGCCCGGCGCGGCGCCTCAGGTGAGCGCGGCGGGTTCACCCGTCGCGGTGATTCGGCTGACCGCAGCGGTCGGCGGGGCGACTCCGGCTTCGCGCGCCGTGGTGATGCCGAGGATCGCCGTGGCTCGAACGAAAGCCGTGATGCCGGTGAGCGTCGTGGGGCCGACCGAGGCGACCGTCGCGGTGACTCGGACCGCGCCGAGTGGGCCGCGCGCGGTGCTGCGCCGCAGGATCGCCGTCGCGGCGGCGAGGGCGGCGGTGGTGGCCGTTCGGCGGACCGTCGTCCGCCGCGTCCGGAAGAACCGGATCTGCCGGACGATGTCCAGCCCACCGATCTCGACCCTGCCGTCCGCCGCGATCTCCTCAGCCTCGACAAGGGCAATGCGGAGACGGTCGCCCGTCATCTCGTGATGGCCGTGCGACTCATCGATGACGATCCGGATCTGGCTCTCGTGCATGCCAGGGCAGCGCGCCAGCGAGCCGGTCGGATCGCCGTGGTTCGCGAAACGGCAGGCGTCGCCGCCTATCACGCGGGCGAATGGGCCGAAGCCCTCTCGGAGCTGCGAACCGCCCGTCGGATGTCCGGCGGGTCCGGCCTGCTGGCCGTGATGGCCGACTGCGAACGTGGCCTCGGCCGCCCCGAACGCGCGATCGAGCTCGGTCGCAGCGACGAGGCCCGCGCCCTACGCGGAGACGAGGCCACCGAATTGCGCATCGTCGTCGCAGGAGCCCGGATGGACCTCGGTCAGTACGACCAAGCCGTCGTGACCCTGCAGACGGCGGATCTCGATCTGTCCCGCACCGGTTCGGCCGCGGCCCGCCTCTTCTACGCCTACGCCGACGCACTGGTCGCCGCAGGCCGCACCGACGAGGGCCTCACCTGGTTCCTCAACGCCGCCTCCGCCGACCTCGACGGCGAAACCGATGCGGAAGAACGCGCCGCCGAACTCACGGGTGACATCGACCTGTAGCCGAGTGTGGGCGACCCGACCGGACAGAACCGGAAAGGGCGCCCGGCTTGGACGGCGAAAAGCAGCAGTGCCGACGGCGAACTTTCCTGCAGCAGCTCGGGCACCGACAGTCACGCCGGATCGGAAGATTCTCAGATTGAAGTGCAGCAGGCCGATCCGGCCTTGTCGCTTCGCCACTCTCATGAGGACCCGGCCGACGGCGGGTTTTGCTGAAATACACCCCGACGGATTCGATCCTGTCTCCGCGTAGTTGCTCCGCTAGCGGCCGGCCCGCAAGTGACCGGCTTCTCCCATTAGTGGGACAGCACTCTCCATGTGCGGTGGGTGTTCGGTTCCGCGAATCTGCGCGTTTCTCACGCTGCTGCTGCCGAGGCGCGTACCGGATTCCAAGGAGAGGTCGCACAGCGTGACGAGTAGTGCCGGAACGGATTCGGACGAGCCGGGACGATATTTGATCAGCACTGATGAGTGTGCCCGGAACCGCAGCGCGGCACCGACGATCCAAGCCACCAGTGGCTGACGCCACGCTCTTCCTGTCCCTCGCCTGGCGTAGTGTTCGAATGGCTCGGACTTGCCGAGATGGCTGTACCGCCGGAGGGCCCGGCGGTGTGAGTCGGCAAGACGCCGATCGGGTGACACGGAGTGAGAGTGGTGTGAAGCGACTACGGGATCGCTACCAAGCCCTGCTGCTGGATTTGGACGGCACACTGTATCGCGGTCACGCGGTGATCGAGGGTGCCCCACAGGCATTGGCCGACGGGGGCAAGGCCACTCAGCGGCTCGTGTACGTCACGAACAATGCCAGCCGGGGCCCGGACGTCGTGGCCGCGCATCTGGCCGAGCTCGGCTTTCCTGCGACGACCGACGACGTGGTGACCAGCGCGCAGGCGGCCGCCCGTCTGCTGGCCGAACGCCTCGACCAGGGCGCGCGGGTATTGATCGTCGGCACCGATGATCTGGCGGCCGAGGTGGACGCGGTCGGTCTCCTCTCGATGCGGCGCTTCGACGGCCCTGCCCCCGCGGCTGTGGTGCAAGGACATTCACCTCACACGGCGTGGCCGGACCTGGCCGAGGCTGCTTACGCCTTGCGCGCGGACGCGCTGTGGGTCGCCGCGAACACCGACAAGACCCTGCCGAACGAACGTGGCCTCGCTCCGGGCAACGGCGCGATGGTCGCAGCGCTGCGCGCCGCGTCCGGCCGGGAGCCGATCGTGGTGGGCAAGCCGTACGCGCCCCTGCTGGAGGACGCCCTCGTCCGCGCGAACACTCGCGGCGCGCTGGTGGTCGGCGACCGTCTCGACACCGACATCGAAGGCGCCAACCGCGTCGGTCTCGATTCGCTGCTGGTGCTGACCGGCGTGAGCACCGTGGGCGAGCTGCGCGACGCCGCTGCCGACCAGATTCCCACCTATGTCTCCGACTCCCTGGACGCCCTCAACTATCCGCCCGTTGATCTCCCGTCCGACAGTGACCTGGGTAAGGCCCTGCGAAGTAACCCTGGGCGAGCCGTGACAGTTCGCGCGTCCAGTTCGGAAATCCGATAGCGTTGACGCCACGATGACTACTCCTATGCCCCGTTCCAACGGCCCCGGAATGCACGCCGCCGGGCCGAACGGCCCCCGCCCCGGGGTCCCGTTGCCCGGTCAGCATCTGCCGGCTGTGCAAGGGCGCGCGGAGCCTGTCGACCCGGATCGGATTCGCGGAGATGTCGACAGCCTGCTCGCAGAACTCGACACACGCCCTGATTGGGCCGCAGCAAAGGCGGCGGCCGACAGCGCCGAGTCCGGCACGGATATCACCCGTCGCGCCCGAATCCTCGAGCAGGCACACGACGTGCTCGTTCAAGCACTGGCCACGGTGGACAAGATCTGAAGTGGCCCGGCGCGCGCGAGTGGACGCAGAACTGGTTCGGCGCGGATTGGCGAGATCGCGAGAGCACGCGGTCGAGCTGATCGGTGCGGGCCGCGTCCTGATAGCTGGAGCCGTCGCTGTCAAGGCGGCGACCGCCGTGGAATCGGGCACGCCGTTGGTGGTGCGTGCGGAACCCGACGAGGTTTCCTGGGCGTCGCGCGGGGCGCACAAACTGCTCGGCGCGTTGCAGCTGTTCGAACCGCAGGGGCTCTCGGTCGCGGATAAGCGATGCTTGGACGCCGGCGCGTCGACCGGCGGCTTCACCGACGTCCTGCTGTCACGTGAGGCGCGTGAGGTCATCGCGGTCGACGTCGGATACGGCCAGCTGGTCTGGCGCCTACAGAACGACGAGCGGGTGCGGGTGTTCGATCGCACCAACGTGCGACACCTGACTCCCGAAGCGATCGGCGGCACCGTCGAACTTGTGGTAGGCGACCTGTCGTTCATCTCGCTCGGTGTGGTCCTGCCCGCGCTGGCGGCCTGCGCGGCGCCAGGCGCCGACTTGTTGCCGATGGTGAAGCCGCAGTTCGAGGTGGGTAAGGAGCGTGTGGGCTCCGGCGGCGTGGTGCGTGATCCCGCGCTGCGGGCCGAAGCGGTCCGCAGGGTCGCCGCCACGGCGGCGGAACTAGGCATGCGTACCGTCGGCGTAGTGGCGAGCCCCTTGCCGGGGCCGTCGGGCAATGTCGAATACTTCTTGTGGCTGCGCAAGGATGGGCAGTTCGCAGACGACGGCGAGCAGGTCGCGGTCCTCGTTGAACGTGCGGTTGAGGAGGGTCCACAGTGAACGCGCTGGCACGGGCCGGAGGCCGGGAGATCCTACTGGTGTCGCATCCGGGCCGGGCGGAGATCATCGAGACCGCCCACCGGGTGGCGAAGATCTTCGCGGACGCGGGTATCTGCCTGCGGGTGCTCGCGGACGAGGCGGACAGCACCCGATTCGAGGCCCAGCCGTGCGGCTACCCGGTGCGCGTAGTCGAGCACGGTCCCCAGGCGGCGGTCGGCTGTGAGATGGTGCTGGTGCTCGGTGGCGACGGAACGTTCCTGCGCGCCGCCGAATTGGTGCGTCCGGCCGCGGTGCCCGTGCTCGGAATCAACCTCGGCCGCATCGGGTTTCTCACCGAGGCCGAGGCCGAGCACCTGGACGAGGCGCTGGGCCAGGTGGTCCGGCGCGACTACACGATCGAGCACCGGATGACCATCGACGTCACGGTCCGGGTCGAGGACGAGGTGGTCGAGACCGGCTGGGCGTTGAACGAGGCGAGCATCGAAAACGCCTCGCGCATGGGTGTGCTCGAAGTCGTGCTGGAGGTCGACGGTCGCCCGGTGTCCGCGTTCGGCTGCGACGGCATCCTGATCGCCACGCCGACCGGATCGACCGCCTACGCCTTCTCCGCGGGCGGGCCGGTGGTATGGCCGGAACTCGAAGCGCTGTTGGTGATTCCGAGCAATGCCCATGCACTGTTCGCGCGGCCGCTGGTGACCAGCCCGGAGTCGCGGATCGCGGTCGAATCGGTGGCGACCGGTCACGATGCGATAGTTTTCCTGGACGGCAGGCGCACGCTCGCCCTACCGAAGGGCGGCCGGGTGGAAGCGGTCCGCGGCGCCGAGCCGGTGCGCTGGGTGCGGCTGGACTCCGCGCCGTTCGCCGACCGGATGGTGCGCAAGTTCCAATTGCCCGTGACCGGCTGGCGTGGCCGACGGCGAACGGAGAGCACAAGTGCTGACAGAGATCAGGATTGACGGCCTCGGCGTCATTTCCACAGCCACCGCGCAGTTCCACGAGGGGCTGACCTGCCTGACCGGTGAGACCGGAGCGGGCAAGACCATGGTGGTGACCAGCCTGCATCTGCTCAGCGGTGCGCGGGCCGATGCGGGCCGGGTCCGGCTCGGCGCGTCCCGTGCCGTGGTAGAGGGCCGGTTTACCGTCGAGGATGTCAACGACGCAGCCCGGGCCGAGGTCGCGCGAGTTCTGGAAGCGGCGGCGGCCGAACAGGACGACGACGGCAGCATCATCGCCATCCGCACGGTCGGCAGCGACGGGCGGTCGCGCGCACACCTCGGCGGTCGCGGCATCCCCGCCTCGGTGCTGGCCGATTTCACCGCGCCCCTGTTGACGGTGCACGGCCAGAACGACCAGCTGCGCTTGCAGCGTCCCGATCAGCAGTTGTCCGCGCTTGACCAGTTCGCCGCCGACACCGTGGGTCCGCTGCTGCGGAAATACCAAGTCCAGCGCCGTTCCTGGCTGGAAGCCAGGAACGAACTGCTCGAACGGACCGCGCGCAGCAGGGAACTGGCGCTCGAGGCGGACCGGCTCAAACACTCGCTGAACGACATCGATGCCATCGCACCCGAGCTCGGCGAGGACGTGCGCATCGTCGATGAGGTCCGCAGGCTCAGCGACCTGGACTCGCTACGTGAGGCGGCGGTCACCGCGCGCGACGCGCTGGCCGGACCGGCCGACGCTCCCGAAGTCGGTTCCGGCGCACTGGAATTGCTCGGTGCCGCGCGCGCCCGCATCGAATCGGCCGATGATCCCGCGCTGATCGCCCTCGCACCTCGCCTGGCCGAGGCCATTGCCGTGGTTGTCGATCTGACCACCGAGCTGAGCGGCTACCTCTCGGACCTGCCTTCGGATCCGGGCGCGCTGGACGCCCTCCTCACCCGGCAGGCCGAGTTGAAGACGCTGACGCGCAAGTACGCGCCCGACATCGACGGTGTGATCGCCTGGGCCGACGAGGCGCGTACCAGGCTCGGCTCGCTCGACGTGTCCGAGGAGGCGCTGACCAAGTTGGCCGCGGAGGTGGACGTCGCGGCCGAGCGGGTACGGGAGGCGGCGACGAAGCTGAGCGCCGCGCGAACCAAGGCGGCGGGCAAACTGGGGGCCGCCGTCAGTGCCGAGCTCGGTGGTCTCGCGATGGCCAAGGCACGCTTGGAGGTCGAGGTTCGGCCGCTGCCCGCGAGCCCGCAGGACTCCGCTCCGCTCACCGTCGATGGGCAGGAACTGCACGCCGGTTCGTCTGGTATCGATGAGGTCGAGTTCCGCCTGTCGGCGCATTCGGGCGCACAGTCGCTGCCGTTGAGCAAGAGCGCCTCCGGTGGTGAGTTGTCGCGCGTGATGCTGGCACTCGAGGTCGTGCTCGCAGGCTCCGATCACGGCGCGACCATGGTGTTCGACGAGGTCGACGCTGGTGTCGGCGGCCGTGCCGCGGTCGAGATCGGTCGCAGGTTGGCCCGGCTCGCCCGCACGCATCAGGTCATCGTGGTCACCCACCTCCCGCAGGTCGCGGCGTTCGCCGACACCCACCTGGTGGTCGACAAGTCCGACAACGGCAAAGGCAATGTCGACAGTGGCGTTCGTGCGCTCACCAAGGATGAGCGCGTCATCGAATTGGCCCGCATGCTTGCCGGCCTCGACGACACCGAGACCGGCCGGGCGCACGCGGAGGAGCTGCTGGCTACGGCGCGTGCCGAGAAGACGGGCGTCGAGGTGGCGACGCGGTGATCGCGTCGGTCAGCGCACAGCCTTCTGCGCGCCCTTGATGAACTGGTCGATCAGGTTCTTCAGGCCGAACTCCAGCACCTTGGCGGGCACGGGGAGCTTGGGGTCGGACTCCATCGTGTAGGAGACGAGGGTGCCGTTGTCGGTGTCGGCGAAGGTGACGATTCCGACGTGGCGTTTCACCGGCGCGCCCTTGACGATCTTGTATTCCATCCGCTCGCCCGGGACCAGCTTGGTGATCTCCTCGGTAATGCCGAGCGGACCGAGTCCGAACATGTGCTGGGCACCGACGCCCTCACGTTCGGTCAGGCCGGGCTTGGTCAGCTTGACCTGGACCGGAAGGAAGGGGCTGATGCTCTCGCGGTCGGCGAAGAGCCGGTATACGACATCGCGCGGCGCGGCGATGACGGCGTCGACGGTGGTGCTGGCCATGGGGCCTCCTCTTCGAGTTATCTGTGACGGGCAGCATATAGGTATGTCTTGCCACGCTCGCTGATCGTATTGTCCGCATCACACTCGGTTGTGAGCGCGTCAGAACGGCTGATGCGCGCGGCCCGGGGCGAGTGTCGTCTCAGACAGGTCGGTGCTCTGATTCTGAACTCTTCGCGGAACCACGGGAAACACGCCCATCGGTTGAGATCCACGTGACCTGAATCGGGAGCGACAGTCAGCACTCCGTGTCGGATCAGATGGATAGCGACTCGTTCGCTGGATAGGCGAATTCGAACGGAAGGCCGCCTTGGGGAGGTGCCGGGCGCGTGGTGTCTCCCTCTGATGGCTATGAAGGTAATCCCTCTCTGCGGTTCCGCACTGCCGCTGGTTCACTCAGGACGTCTGAACGGTAAATCTGGTGCAAGGGGGCCTTTTATGGCGTGCCCTGTCCTGAACCCGGCCGGTGGATTGACGTCGAAGAGGTGCCGGAACGGTGTGGCATGTGGGCCTATCACGTGACAGATGTAATAGATGATGCGGCGCGCCTCCATCAATGGTTGAGGGTTTGCCATCATCATCGGCGACATGAGGATGCTGGCGCTGTTGTCGAAGAACACCGAAACGCCGACCGGTCTGACCGGGACAGCCCGGGTGGATCGCAACACTCGGCGTCTGCTGAAGCGGGTGGGACCGGGTGACATCGTCGTTCTCGACGAGATGGACATCGACCGGATGACCGCCGACCGGCTGATCGAGGCCGGTGTGGTGGCGGTGATCAACACCTCGCCGTCGATTTCCGGCCGCTATCCGAACCTCGGCCCGGAAGTGCTGGTGGCGAACGGGATTCTGCTGCTGGACACAGTGAGTTCGGACGCGTTCGGCAAGATCAAGGACGGTAGCAAGGTCCGGATCGACGGAGGTGTCGTATACGCCGACAAGATGATCAAGAAGGAGCCCGAGGTCCTGGTCGAGGGCATCGAACTCACCGACTCGGCCGTCGCCGAGCGGATGATCGAGGCACGCAATGGGCTGGCCGATCATCTGGAGGCTTTCGCGGGCAACACCATCGAGTTCATCCGCACCGAAAGCCCGCTGCTCATCGACGGTATCGGGGTTCCGGAGCTCGAGCTGGTCATGAAGCACCGGCACGTCGTGGTCGTGGCGGACGGCCCTGACCACGTCGATGATCTCGCGCGGCTCAAGCCGTTCATCAAGGAGTACACGCCGATCATGATCGGCGTCGGCCGTGGTGCGGACACCCTCGTGAAGCGGGGCTACCGACCGGACCTCATCGTCGGCGACCCGGACGAGATCACCTCCGCGACAATGAAGTGCGGAGCCGAGGTTATCCTGCCTGCCGACACGGACGGTCACGCCAAGGGACTCGAACGCATCCAGGATCTAGGCATCGGCGCGACGACGTTCCCTTCGTCGGGTTCGCCCGCCGACCTGGCGCTGCTGCTGGCCGACCACCACGGCGCCTCGCTCATCGTCACCGTGGGCGCCGCCGCATCGCTCGACGACTTCTTCGACCGCGGCCGCCGCGGCAGCAGTCCGGCGACCTTCCTCACCCGGCTGAAGGTCGGCAGCAAGCTGACCGACGCGAAGGCAGTCGCCACGCTCTACGGCAACCGGGTGTCCGGGATCGCCGTCGCGCTGGTGGTGCTCGCCGCGCTGGTCGCGGTGATCGTCGTGCTGATCGCGGCCGACAGCGGAGGGGACGTCACGGACTGGGCCATCGAGACCTGGAACCGGTTCGTGCTCTGGGTACACGGGCTCGTCGGCGACGAATAACCTGAGGAGAACGATGGTTTCGATGCGGCAACATGCCATCTCGATCGTGGGGATCTTTCTCGCCTTGGCGATCGGAGTGGTGCTCGGATCGCAGACATTGGCGGCGGACCTGCTGTCGGGGTTGCGCGCGGACAAAACCGATCTCCGGCAACAAGTGGACGTGCTCGCCGAACACAATCGGCAGCTCACCGATGAACTGACCTCCGCCGATCGCTTCATCGCCGGATCGTCCGGTCGTATCCTGGCCGGCACCCTCGCCGACCGCAGCGTCGTGGTGTTCACAACGCCGGACGCCGATACCGGCGACGTCGAGGGAGTGACCAAGGCGCTGGAGACGTCCGGGGTCGCGGTGACCGGACGGATCGCGCTCACCGACGCCTTCGTCGACGCCGCCGAGGGGGACCGGATGCGCACCGCCGTCACCAACGTAATTCCCGCCGGCGCTCAGCTGCGTACCGGCGCGCTCGATCAGGGCAGCATGGCGGGTGATCTTCTCGGCCTGGTCCTGCTGCTCGATCCGGCCGACGGGCAAGCCCGCAGCACTCCGGAGGAACTCGGCCTGGTCGTGGAGACCCTGCGCGGCGGCGGTTTCCTCGCTTACGGCGATACGCCGGTCCGTCCCGCACAGCTCGCTGTCGTGATCACCGGAAACGGCGCCGAGTCCACCGAGAACGGTCATGGCTCCGATATCGCCCGCTTCGCGGGGGCCCTGCGCGGCCGTGGTTCGGGCGTGGTCTTGGCGGGCCGCACCGGTACCGCCGAAGGTCTCGGTCCGGTCGCCGTCGTCCGCACCGACGCGGCCCTCGCCGCCCAGGTCACCACCGTCGACAATCTCGACCGCGAAATCGGCCGCGTCACCACCGTCCTCGGCCTCGGTGAACAACTCAACGGCGGCGCGGGCCGCTACGGCACCGGCAGCACAGCCACGTCCCTCACCTTGGCCGCCCTGCCCGGCTGAACCAGCGGCTTCTCCGGCCGACATTCAGGTTGGATCAGAGAGACCGGCGACCCCGCTCGCTGCAGGGTTGCCCAGCTCTGAAGGAGACGCCATGGCGATCGGGTGGCAAACATGCGTGGCGTCGAACGGACGGTCGGATTCGTGTTACCGTGAAGCTCCGTGGGTCAAACACGGATTCAGGCGCGAACGGCCACGAAGCACATCTTCGTCAGCGGTGGAGTCGCCTCCTCATTGGGTAAAGGTCTTACCGCCTCCAGCCTCGGTCAGCTGCTGACGGCGCGTGGGCTGCGCGTCACGATGCAGAAACTCGACCCGTACTTGAACGTCGATCCCGGCACGATGAACCCCTTCCAACATGGCGAGGTATTCGTGACGGAGGACGGCGCCGAGACCGATCTGGATGTCGGCCACTACGAGCGGTTCCTCGATCGGGACCTGTCCCGGGACGCGAATGTCACTACCGGGCAAATATATTCGTCGGTCATCGCCAAGGAGCGCCGCGGCGAATATCTCGGCGACACGGTGCAGGTGATCCCGCACATCACCGACGAGATCAAGAGCCGCATCGTCGCGATGAGCGGCCCGGATCTGCAGGGGCACGCCCCGGACGTGGTGATCACCGAGATCGGCGGCACCGTCGGCGACATCGAGTCGCAGCCGTTCCTGGAGGCGGCCCGCCAGATCCGCCACGACGTCGGTCGGGACAACGTCTTCTTCCTGCACGTCTCGCTGGTGCCCTACCTCGCTCCCTCCGGCGAACTCAAGACCAAGCCGACGCAGCACTCGGTGGCGGCGCTGCGCAACATCGGTATCCAGCCCGACGCGCTGATCCTGCGCTGCGACCGCGAGGTCCCGCAGGCGCTGAAGAGCAAGATCGCGCTGATGTGTGACGTCGAGGTGGATGCCTGCATCTCTACCCCGGACGCTCCGTCCATCTACGACATCCCCCGCGTGCTGCACCGTGAAGGATTGGACGCCTACGTGGTGCGCCGGCTCGGGCTGCCGTTCCGCGATGTGGACTGGACCGTGTGGGGCGACCTGCTCGATCGGGTGCACTCGCCGCGCGAGACGGTCGAGGTCGCGCTCGTCGGCAAGTACGTCGACCTGCCCGACGCCTATCTTTCGGTCACCGAGGCGCTGCGCGCGGGCGGATTCGCCTCGCGCGCCAAGGTCAACATTCGCTGGGTGCCCTCGGACGAGTGTGAGACCCCGGCGGGCGCGCAGCATGCACTGCGCGACGTGGACGCCGTGCTCATCCCTGGAGGCTTCGGCATCCGTGGCATCGAGGGCAAGGTCGGCGCCATCCGGTACGCGCGCACCCGCGGCATTCCGCTGCTCGGCCTGTGTCTCGGCCTGCAATGCATCGTGATCGAAGCGGCCCGCTCCGTCGGCCTGGCCGAGGCCAATTCGGCCGAATTCGAGCCCGACACACCGCATCCCGTCATTTCCACCATGGCCGACCAGGAGCAGGCCGTGGCCGGTGAGGCCGATCTCGGCGGTACCATGCGGCTCGGCGCCTACCCCGCTACCTTGGTGAAGGGCTCGGTCGTCGCGCGCGCCTACGGCAGCGAGCACGTCTCCGAGCGCCACCGGCACCGCTTCGAGGTGAACAACGCCTACCGCGACAAGATCGCCGAGAGCGGCCTGGAGTTCAGCGGCACCTCGCCGGACGGGCACCTGGTCGAGTTCGTCGAGCTGCCCGCTGACGTGCACCCGTTCTTCGTTGCCACTCAGGCACACCCCGAGTTGAAGAGTCGCCCGACCCGCCCACACCCGCTGTTCGCGGCGCTGGTCTCGGCGGCGCTGAAATACAAAGCGGCCGAACAGCTCCCGGTTGATATTCCGGGCGAAGAACTCGCGGGCGCGACGGAACAGGGATAGCGGCGTGACCGACGGGGGAGCTGCCGGACCAGGCAGCCACGACTTCGAGACCGTATCTACCGAGACCGTCTACAGCGGCGCCATCCTGGGGCTGCGGCTCGACCAGGTGTCGATGCCGGGCGGGCGGATCGTCGAACGCGAGGTGATCGAGCACCACGGGGCCGTCGCCGTCGCCGCGATCGACGATGACGACAACGTGGTGCTGATCAACCAGTACCGCCACCCGATCGGCAGAAGGTTGCTGGAGCTGCCCGCCGGTCTGCTCGACCTCCCCGGCGAGGATCCGCTCGTCGCAGCGCAGCGTGAGCTGGCCGAGGAGACGGGGCTGGCCGCGCGGGAATGGGCGGTGCTGGTCGATGTGGTGCTCTCGCCCGGCTTCACCGACGAGGCGCTCCGGGTCTACCTGGCCCTCGGCCTGCACGAGACCCACCGCCCCGAGCCGGAGCTGGAGGAGGCCGACCTCGAGGTGGTCCGGATGCCGGTCGACGCGGCCGTCCGTGCGGCGCTGGCGGGCGAGATCGTCAACGCCACCGCGGTCTCCGGCGTACTAGCGCTGGCGGCCGTGCGGGCAGGCGGCATCGGGCTGCGGGCGGCGGACGCGCCCTGGGCTGGGCAGCCCACCGCGTTCCTTCGCCGCAAGGCGACGCAGAAGTCCGAAGACTGATCGACGGTGCTCGCGCGGGAGCTCGATACGTATCTCGATCATCTCGCCGTCGAGCGCGGCGTCGCACGCAACACCCTCAGCGCCTACCGGCGCGACCTCGGCCGTTACTTCGACTTCCTGACCGGGCGCGGCATCGGCTCGCTGGATCAGGTCGCCGAATCCGACGTCGCCCAGTTCACCATGGCGCTGCGCTCCGGCGGAAGCAGCCATCCACCGCTCGCGGCGAGTTCGGTGGCCCGCGCACTGATCGCCGTGCGCGGGTTGCATCGCTTTGCCGCGGCGGAAGGACTGACCGGTACCGACGTCGCGCATGCCGTAAAGCCGCCCACGCCAGGCCGCAGGCTGCCCAAGGCGCTGCCTTACGACCAGGTGCTCGAACTGCTGGAGGCCGCGGGGGGTGCGCCGGTGGGCAATCCGGACGGCCCAGCGGGTGCGGATGGCGGACCGCGCGGGCTGCGGGACCGCGCGCTGCTGGAACTGCTGTATTCGACCGGGGCCCGGATCTCGGAGACGGTCGGGTTGGATGTCGACGATCTCGACATCGAGGAGCGCGCGGTCGTGCTGCGCGGCAAGGGCGGCAAACAGCGCATGGTTCCGATCGGCCGCCCCGCCCTCGCCGCCGTGGACGCTTACCTGGTGCGTGGGCGGCCGACGCTCGCCGCCCAGGGAAAAAACAACGCAGGAGCCCTGTTCCTGAACGTCCGCGGTGGACGTTTGTCCCGTCAGAGCGCCTGGCAGGTCTTGCAGAGCGCCGCCGAACGCGCGGGCATCGCAGCGGCGGTGTCGCCGCATACCCTGCGTCATTCTTTCGCCACCCACCTGCTCGACGGTGGCGCCGACGTTCGCGTCGTGCAGGAACTTCTCGGCCATGCGTCGGTGACCACGACTCAGATCTACACCCTCGTCACGGTCCACACCCTGCGCGAAGTCTGGGCAACCGCCCACCCCCGTGCCCGTTGACGTGCGAGGTCGACGTCACAAACCTGCTCACATCTCGCGCGGTGGACCCGGCTGCTACTCGTCTGCGAGGACGAGCTATGTATGCGAAGTCCGTTGTGCTGGTTGGCCCGACTGATCGTCCTGCCGGGCACCGTGCGATGTGGCGGACGGCCCCGCCGAGTTCTCGGCGGTGCAGACAGCGGGTATCGTCCGCTGCGAGCACTTCCGGCAACTCGGCCGGATCGCGGGGAGGCGGACCGGCAGCATCGACGACGAACACAACGGGCGCGGCGTCCATTTCGACGGAGGCTCGCAATGGCGCTGACCAGCGCGTGGCGAACACGCCGCGCGCAGGCGCGGCACTCGAGTGCCGTCAAGCTGTAGCGTCTATCGAGAGCTGGACCGTACGAAAGCGAGGTCGGGCCCTGATCGGCCTCGCTACGCTCGGCGAGGCAACGGGCAGGAACGTATAAGGAGCAGCGGATCGTGACGACAGCCGGAGCGGCAGAGCCGCCGATGGGTGCTGGGGCGGAGCCGCTTATGGGCCCGCGGCCGGGCCCGTACTCGGACGCCACGGCGGAAACGCTGTGGGGCAGCGCGACGGAACCGGTGCCGGAGGACGCGACGCTCGGTCCGACCGGTCGCCCGTTGCGCCTGGTCCCGGACCCACCGCCGTTGGACCGGCACGGCGATGCCCTGGTCGTCGCGATGTGCAACCAGAAGGGTGGGGTGGGCAAAACCACCTCCACCATCAACCTCGGCGCCGCACTGGCCGAATACGGCCGCCGAGTGCTGCTCGTCGACCTGGACCCGCAGGGCGCGCTGTCCGCGGGACTCGGTGTGGCCCACCACGACCTCGACTCGACTGTGCACAACCTGCTCATCGGCTCCAAGGTGTCGATCGACGACGTGCTGACGCAGACCCGCGTCGAGAACATGGACCTGCTGCCGAGCAATATCGACCTCTCCGCCGCGGAGATCCAGCTTGTCAACGAGGTGGGCAGGGAGCAGTCGCTCGGTCGCGCACTGCACCCCGTGCGCAACCGCTACGACTACATCCTGATCGACTGCCAGCCCTCGCTCGGCCTGCTCACCGTCAACGCCCTGGCCTGCTCGGACGGCGTGATCATTCCGATGGAATGCGAGTACTTCTCGCTGCGCGGGCTCGCGCTGCTCAACGACACCGTGGAGAAGGTGCGCGACCGGTTGAACCCGAGGCTGAGCCTGTACGGCATCGTGGTCACCATGTTCGACGCCCGGCTGTTGCATTCCCGCCAGGTCATGGCGCGAGTAGTCGAAGTTTTCGGCGATCTGGTCTACGACACCGCCATCTCGCGCACCGTCCGTTTTCCGGACGCCAGCGTCGCGGGCGAGCCCATCACCACGTGGGCACCGAAATCCGGTGGGGCGGAGGCGTATCGGGCGATGGCGCGGGAAGTCATCCACCGGTCGGGCCGGTGACCGGCTATTCCCACCCCGAGTCCGCGAGAACCACCCACACACCCGGCGCGCGGTCTTCCGCCGCTGGTGTGACCCGCACGCCGGATGATGGCTCCTGCGCTGCCGGTGCTTCGGGCATCGGCGACGAACCCACCGAACCACCACGCGACGGCGCTGCTTCCGGAGACACACCCGCGCTGGGCGACGTAGCGGCCGCGTATATTGCCGCGGGCCGGGGCGCATCGACTCCGCGCGCGAACGCGGCCATCGTCGGCGACACCCGCGCACGGACCGAATCAGGCACCGAAGCCGCGACCCCTCCGTCCCCGTCGCGGCCGGGCACCCGGGCTCAGGAACCGCCGACAATCGAACCTGCACCGAACACCGAGGCGCGCGATACCACAGCAGAACAGGATGATTCGCGGCTAGCGGCTGCCGCCGAGCCGGGCAACCTATCTGCTGCTGTCCCGGATGGCGTGCCTGAGGTTGTGCTGGAGGAATCGCTCGACGTCGTACGCGATAGCACACCGGGCACCGTGCCAGAGGGTTTGCCGAACGCTGTATCGGACAGCGCGACCAACGCGATTCCGGAGGATTCGCCGAACGCTGTGCCACAGGACGCGTCGCAAGCGGAGCCCTCCGGGTTCCGGCTGCGCCTGAGCAACTTCGAGGGGCCTTTCGACCTGCTGCTCAGCCTGATCAGCTCGCGCAAGCTGGATGTCACCGAGGTCGCGTTGCACAAGGTGACCGACGAGTTCATCGCATATACCAAGGCGTTGACCGCGAACATGGCGCGGCAGAATACGTTGCGCGCGGACAAGATCTTGGACCAGACCACCGAATTCTTGGTCGTCGCGGCCACTCTGCTCGACCTGAAGGCGGCACGACTGCTGCCGTCCGGCGAGATGACCGACTCCGAGGACCTCGAACTGCTCGAGGCGCGCGACCTGTTGTTCGCCCGCCTGCTGCAGTATCGGGCGTTCAAACAAGTCGCCGAGTTGCTCGCCGAGTTGGAGGCCGCCGCGTTGCGCCGCTATCCGCGCGCGGTCGGACTGGAGGAGCGCTACGCCGACCTACTGCCCGAGGTTAGGCTGGGTGTCGGGGCGGCCGAGTTCGCCGAGATCGCCGCGGCGGCCTTCCAGCCCCGCCCGGTGCCCAAGGTCGGGCTCGACCACCTGCATACGCATGCCATCTCGGTTGCCGAACAGGCGGCGCTCGTGCTGGAGCGGCTCAAACAGCGCGGCGCGGGCTGCTGGACCACCTTCGGTGAACTGGTCGCCGACTGTGAGGTACCCGTCCAGATCGTCGCCCGCTTCCTGGCGCTGCTCGAGCTGTATCGCGGCAAGACGATCGAGTTCGACCAGCCCGACCCGCTCGGCCCGCTGTCGGTCAGCTGGATCGGCGACGATGCCGCCGCACAGGTGGACACCGTGACTATCGAGGAGGACTACGGGTGAGCGAGCGGACCGACAACACCGTCAGCGGGGCACGCCTGTGAGTGAGGCAGTGGCGGAACTCACCCCCGAACCGCTGGACGACGCCGAGTTCCGCTCGGCGCTGGAGGCCATGTTGCTCGTCGTGGACGCTCCGGCCCCGGTAGAGCAGCTCGCGGCCGCCCTGAACGACACCGCCGAGCGGGTCGAGTCCACCTTGCGTGTGATGTCCGCGGAGCTGTCCGCCCGGTCCAGCGGAATCGATCTGCGTTTCGTCGGTGACGGTTGGCGCTTCTATACTCGCAGCGAGTACGCGCACTATGTGGAACGGATGCTGCTCGACGGCTCCCGCTCGAAACTGACGCGGGCGGCTTTGGAAACTTTGGCGGTGGTGGCATACCGTCAGCCGGTGACCCGGACCAGGGTCAGCGCGGTGCGCGGCGTGAACGTCGATGGGGTGATGCGCACGCTGCTGGCCAGGGGCTTGATCGCCGAGGCAGGCGTGGACCCGGAGACGAACGGGACGCAGTACCGCACGACCGAACTGTTCCTGGAACGGATCGGGCTCGCATCGGTGAGCGACCTGCCGCCGCTGGCGCCCCTGCTTCCGGGCGTCGACCTGATCGATGAGATCAACGAGAGCTTGGATACCGACCCCCGGTACACCAGGTTGAGGAAACCCGCCGAGGCCGATTTGGATCTCGGCACCGAACAGTGACAGGACAACATGAATACGCCCGCTCGCCGAGATGGCACACCGGATCGTAGGAAACGCGGCGCCGAGCCCGAACGGGGCGGCGCGGGCGCACGTGACGCCCGTTCAGCGCAACGCGGGCATACCACTCGTGGCGCCCAACAGGGTAGCGGCGCGGGACGCGGTACCGTCCAGCGTGGAGCCCAGGCCGCGGGCTCGCCACGGCACGGCGCCCAATCCACCCCGACCGGCAAGAAGAAGCCGAAGCCGCAACGCCAGGTCGCGCAGCCCACGCTGCTGAGCAACGCCAAGCCCGCCCGTCGCCAGAACGTGGATCCCGCCGAGGCCGCTCACACGAAGCTGCCGTCGGGTGAGGGCGAGCGGCTGCAGAAGGTGCTCGCCAAGGCGGGTGTCGCCTCGCGCCGCGCGGCCGAGGAGATGATCGCGCAGGGCCGCGTCGAGGTCGATGGTCTCATCGTGCGCGAACAGGGCTTGCGCATCGACCCGCAACACGCGGTGGTGCGCGTCGACGGCACTCGGGTCATGGTGCGCGAGGAGTTGGTGCACGTCGCGCTGAACAAACCCAAGGGTTGGCAATCGACCATGTCCGACGACCTGGGCCGTCCCTGCGTCGGTGACATCGTGGCCGAGCGGATCGCCGCCGGTCAGCGTCTGTTCCATGTCGGCAGACTCGACGCCGATACCGAGGGCCTGCTGTTGCTCACCAACGACGGCGACCTCGCGCACCGGCTCATGCACCCCTCCTTCGAGGTCTCCAAGACCTACCTGGCGACGGTGAACGGTGAGGTCAGCCGCGCGGTCGGCAAGCGACTGAAGGACGGCGTCGAGCTGGAGGACGGTCCGGCCACGGTCGACCGTTTCCAGGTTCTCGAGCTGGGGGAAGGCCGCTCTCTGGTGAAGGTGGTGTTGCACGAAGGGCGCAAGCACATCGTGCGCCGCCTGCTGGACGCGGTCGGCCATCCGGTCTCCCGGTTGGTGCGTACCCATATCGGTCCGGTCGCGCTCGGTGATCAACGGCCGGGCACGCTACGCGTGCTCGGCCGCGATGAAATCGGCAAACTCTATGAGGCGGTGTCGTTGTGAATGGTGTGGAGGTCTCGGTCGAGGCGCCGGCGCGGATGTCCGGTAGTAGCCCGCTGGTGGTCGCCATGGACGGGCCGTCCGGTACCGGCAAGTCCAGCGTTTCCCGGCGCCTGGCCACCCGGCTCGGCGCACGCTACCTCGATACCGGCGCCATGTACCGGGTCGCGACGCTGCGTGTGTTGCGCGCGGGCATCGAGCTCACCGACTCGGCCGCCGTCGCGGCCGCGGTCAAGGAATTGCCGCTGTCCATCGGCACCGACCCCAGCCGCGAGGTGATCCAGCTCGACGGCGAGGACGTGGCGTCGGAAGTTCGCGGTGACGCCGTCACGAAGGCGGTCTCCGCGGTCTCGGCGGTGCTCGAGGTCCGCGAGCTGCTCGTCGCGCTGCAGCGCGACATCACCACGGCCGCGCAGCGAATCGTGGTGGAGGGCCGCGACATCGGTACCGTCGTGCTGCCCGAGGCAGACGCCAAGATCTACCTTACCGCCTCCGCGGAGGCGCGCGCCCATCGGCGCAACCAGCAGAACATCCTCGAGGGCCGGGGCGACGACTACCAGGGCGTGCTCGCGGACGTGCAGCGTCGCGACACCCTCGACTCGACGCGCAAGGTCTCCCCGCTGCGTCCCGCCGAGGACGCGGTGCTGGTCGACACCAGCGAACTGACCATGGGCGAGGTCATCGACGAGCTGTACCGCGTTGTCGCGCAGCAGCTTTCGGTGAACCGGGCAGGAGGTGACCGATGAGCGAGGATGTGCTGGCCGGCGACGGTATCTGGAGCGACGAATCCGACTGGGAGCTGGCCGATCTCGATGGTGAGTTCGAGGACGAGGCGCATGTCGCGATGCCGACGCTTGCGGTCGTCGGCCGTCCGAATGTGGGTAAGTCGACGCTGGTGAACCGGATCCTGGGCCGCCGTGAGGCGGTCGTCGAGGACATTCCCGGTGTGACCCGCGACCGGGTGTCCTACGAGGCGAACTGGGCGGGCCGCCGTTTTCTCGTCCAGGACACCGGAGGGTGGGAGCCCGACGCGAAGGGGCTGCAGCAGTCGGTGGCCAGGCAGGCCGAGTTGGCCATGGAGACCGCCGACGCGGTCCTGCTCGTGGTCGATGCCGTCGTCGGCGCTACCGCCACGGACGAGGCCGCGGTGAAGAAGCTGCGTCGGTCCCGGATTCCGGTGATCCTGGTCGCCAATAAGGTGGATGACGAGCGCGTGGAATCCGAAGCCGCGGCGTTGTGGTCCCTCGGTCTCGGCGAGCCACGGATGGTCAGCGCGGCGCACGGCCGCGGCACCGGCGATCTTCTCGACGACGTGCTTCAGGTGCTCCCGGAGACGCCGCGGGAGGGAACCGGCGGCACCGGACCGCGTCGCGTCGCGCTGGTCGGCAAGCCCAATGTCGGTAAGTCGAGCCTGCTGAACAAGCTGGCCGACGACGAGCGTTCTGTCGTGCACGATGTCGCGGGTACTACGGTCGATCCGGTCGACTCCCTGGTCGAATTAGGCGGCAAAATCTGGAAGTTCGTCGACACCGCCGGGTTGCGCCGCAAGGTTGCCAACGCCAGCGGCACCGAGTTCTACGCGTCCCTGCGCACCAAATCCGCGCTGGAGGCGTCCGAGGTGGCGATCATGCTGATCGACGCCTCGCAGCCGATCACTGAGCAGGACTTGCGGGTGATCAGCATGGTCGCCGACTCGGGACGCGCGCTGGTGCTGGCGTTCAACAAGTGGGACCTGGTCGACGAGGACCGGCGCCTGCAGTTGGAGCGCGAGGTCGAGCGGGATCTGATCCGGGTGCCGTGGGCGCAGCGGGTGAACATCTCCGCGCACACCGGTCGTGCGGTGCAGAAGTTGGTGCCCGCCATGGAGACCGCGCTGGACTCCTGGGACAAGCGGATTTCGACGGGGAGGTTGAATACCTGGCTGAAGGAAGTGGTCGCCGCTACCCCGCCGCCGATGCGCGGGGGCAGGCTGCCCCGTGTGCTGTTCGCCACCCAGGCGACCACGCGGCCGCCGACATTCGTGCTGTTCACCACCGGCTTCCTGGAGGCGGGATACCGCCGCTTCCTGGAACGTAGGTTGCGCGAGGAGTTCGGCTTCGACGGCTCGCCCGTCCGCATCTCGGTGCGGGTCCGGGAGAAGCGGGATCGTTCCAAAAGATAGGTCCAGTGCCACGAGGCCTCGGGAGTTCGCTCCTCGGGGCCTCGTGGCGTCCGCTGCGGCGGCGCCGCGTTTGCAGATACTCTATTTAGACTGATATACATGAACTATGCCTCGCCGAACGCTCGACAACCCGATCGTGCTCGCGGTGCTCGGCCTGCTGCTGGAGCGGCCGTCGCACCCGCATCAGATGCTTTCCGATTTGCGGGGACGCGGTGACGACTACGCGGCCGCGATCAATCGAGGCTCGCTGTACACCGTCGTACGAGCCCTGGCCGACGTCGGATGGATCGCGGTCCAGGACCAGGAGCGCTCCGGCAACCGGCCGGAGCGGACGGTCTACGCGCTGACCGACGCGGGGAGCGGGGAACTCGTGCGGCGGTTGGATGTGCAGATCCGCGATCCGGGCCGTGAGTTCTCCCGCTTCCTCGGTGCAGTCGCCTACCTCGGCGCCCTCGGCCCGGACGGCGCCGTCGCTGCCCTCACCGAACGTCGCGCGCGACTGCGCGAACGTACTGCCGCGGACGCCGAGCGGCTCGCCGAGGTGCTGAGGGGCGACGTTCCGCGCCTGTTCGTCCTCGAGGCCGAGTACGCGCTTGCCCTGGCCCGCGCCGAACTGGACTGGATCGACTCGGTCGTCGACGACATCCGCACCGGTGCACTGCGCTGGCCGACGGCGAAGTGACTTGGAATCGAACGGTCTGCGACAAATGTCGACAGCACACGCCGATGGCTGCTGTTCGGGGTGTACCCGGGCGGCGCGGCGGGTGACGACAGCGGGGGACTTGCGGTCGGCCGATCGGACGACCCGGCGGAGATATCCGCAACCCTGACCTGTTCCATCAATTCGGGCTCACGGCCGACAGATACATTCCAAAACCTGCCTTCGGGACCCTGTGCGCCCTGGTCGACGAGTGCAGCGCCGGAATCGGCTCGGACCGCCGCTAGGTCGTGCCACGGTGGGATTGATGAGCGCCATGGCGGTTCGCGAGACTGCCGCGCCGACTCTGTGGCGCATGATCGGCTATTTGAGTGAAATTCTCACCAACTGTACTTATGTCACGCAGCGCGTCCGATTATGCGGCAATAGCAAATACCTGGCATCATTCGATCATGGTCATTCCCAGCGTGCTGCCGGAACCCCCGACCGAGGGAACTCCATTCGAGACCGGATGGCCGGTCCGTGTTGCCGACACCGCCCCCGACCAGCGTCTGCGGCTCGACGCTGTCGCGCGCTACCTGCAGGACATCGGGTACGAGCATCTCGAGGCCGTCGAGGAGGGCGAAACCCATCGCGGGTGGGTGGTCCGCCGGACGGTGATCGACGTGCTCAAGCCCATCGAAATCGGTGAACGGGTCACCCTGCGTCGCTGGTGCTCGGCCCTGTCCAACCGCTGGTGCAACATGCGCGTCCAGGTGTGCGGAACTCGGGGCGGGCTGATGGAGACCGAGGCCTTCCTAATCCATTTCGGCACCGAATCCGGCGTTCCGGCCCGGATGAGCGACCGCTTCATGGCACCGATGCTGGCCAGCACGACCGAACACCGCCTGCGTTGGAAGGCCGCGCTCACCGACCCTATGCCGCCCGCGGACGAGCCCGGCGTCCAGACCCGTCCGTTCCCGCTCCGGGTCACCGACATCGACCTGCTCAACCATGTGAACAACGCGGTCTACCTGAGCGCCGTCGAGGAGGTCCTCGCCGATCACGCCGAACTGAAATCCGGCCCGCACCGCACCGTCATCGAGTACACGAAGCCGGTGCGCTTCGGCGACGATCTCCAGCTCATCGCGCGCCGCGCGGGCTCGTCCCTCGATCTCTGGTTCGCCGTCGGCTCGAAGTCCCGCGCGATCGCGCGTATCACCCCGCGCTGACGCGCCAGCTCCGCGATGGTGGCGCGGTGACGGGCGCCATGGTCTCCAGTTCGGCGACGCAGGACACGATCGCGCTCTCCGGCGAGTTCGAACGCGAGAATCCTGGTGCCGGGCTGACATTCGTCTCCGCGGTCGCCGATACGCTCAACTCGGCGGTGCTGGACTCTTACTCGACCACCAGCCGGTCGGCGAGGTCGGCTGGAGTGTCCGGGGGCAGGGTGACGCTTTCGAGCAACCACCGCAGCGTTGGCACGTCTTGCGGGTCGACGGGCACCGCTTCGTTGACCAACGCGCTGACGAGGTCGGCGGAGGCGAGCGAGAGCTCACCCACCATCACCTTCTCGCGCAACGAATCCACCTTCCCCGGAGGGAGCGCGGACGCGTACTTCCGCACCTGCTCCACCAGCGTCGAACGATAACCGTTCTGCACTCTGTTCCTCGTTCTCTCAGAAGATTTGCCTGTCCTCCACGACCGCACGAACGTCTCAGCCGCCGATAAGGGTCACTTGCCCTGCGCCGGATCGGGCGGATTTACTCCTCAACGACTTAAGGCTTGGCGTTTGCCCCGTGGGACGACTCGAGGACTCCCGGGCCATCAAACGGACGGAGCCGCGCTCGTCTTGCGGTCAACAGTTGAATGGGAAGCACGACTTCGGCGGGGCAGTCGGCGGCGCGGGCGAGGCGGTCGAAGGCACCACGGCGGTGTTGGCCGGCCTGTCGGTAGATCCCATGTGGGTGAGGGTCAGCACGACCAGCACAAGGATCGCGCCGCCTCCGAGCGCCCCGAGGCCCCACAGGATCGGCGTGGGCGATGCACTGCGGTAGCCGTGGAAGTACGGGGACCGGTAGCGCCCCGGTCGCTGGGGTGCGCGTCGGTCGGTGAAGCGGACGGACCCCCTCACATAACTTCCGCCTACCCGTCCCCTGCGTGAATGCCGCCGCACGGCTTCGTACCCCATGACCGTCAGTATGGCGCGAGTGCCGGTGGTGCGCGATCTTCTCCGGCACCGCCGGGTTCCGCTACGCGACCTTTTCCGGCACCGCCTCGTTCGTGCAGGTGGATTTCGGTACTGAGACCATCTCTTTTGTCGAACCGAAGCAGTGGGGTCCTCCGACACCGGTGTTCGACTGGGACCAGGATGTCAGCCGGAAACCCGCCAATGTCGAGCGACAGGATTGGCCGCCGGCTGTCGTACCGGCCCTTTAGCCGCTCCGCCGGGTGTTGAGAATCGATTTACCGACACCCTCGAGGCCCACCGATGGAAGCTGAGTCTCGGCGGGCGGGGGGCTTTCAAGCCTGTTTCACCCGTATCGGGTGAGCCACGTCTTGATCAGTTGCCCATAGGTTTCTTGGTGTGGACAGAAGGCAGGGGGTGAGCCGCCGCGCTGGTCTCTGCTCTGGGTGCCTTTCGTCTGGTCGGTTCCCGAGGAGACCGCGTGAGCGTGGGCGGGGCAGATTCGCCTCATCGATTCCCTGCGTACCCGTGCAACGAGAGACAGGAGAGGCAATGACCACTACGAATATGCCTGTCAAGCAGATGACTGCGTCTGTGTCCAAGGCCCAGGAATCCGTCGAGCGGAGCTCGGTGGGTACCTACACCCTGCACAACGACACCGACAGTCACGTCACGATCTTTCGGACCGCCGGCGAACAAGGCCCGCCTATCGGCGTGTGCATGCTGGCCCCCGGCGCCGACAGCGAATCATTCGACGACGGCAGCTTCGTAGCCATCCGGTATGGCGAGTCCGGCTATGCGGCGATGGCCACGTGGAACAACTCGCTATACACCCTCTATTACAACGCCGAGGGGCAGGTGCGGCCGAACCAGGTGAACAACGTGAGCTCCTTCGGCTGAATCTCCAGGGTCGATCTGGACCCTCATCACCGAGCAGCCCGCCCAGCTGCGCGCCCACGCGGCCGACGGTTCTGAGCGCCGGTCGGCCGGCGCGTCAGAGCTGTGGCGCGTCACCTCGAAGACGAGTGGGGTCAGATCGTGGGGTGATCAAAGACGGCGGAGCCAATGCACGGCCGCGCCACAGCTGCTGGCAAACCCGGACAGCCCCGAACAAGCATCTCAACGCCTGAGACGGTCCCGGAACACTTCTCCGGGACCGTCAGGCGTGCTGGAGTTGGGTGATGAGTGGCGTAGGACGTCCGTCGCTGACACAGGTGTTGAGATCAGTTCTCGGACAGAGGCTGTCCAGGCGGAAGACTCAGGGCCGCAACGGATTCGCCCTGTTCAAGAAACGTGTCGAGGATCGTAGTTCGGGGTCGAGCCGGGGATGCACCTAACCATCGGAACCGATAGTCCAGTCTGCGCTTTCGAGCAGGAAGTCAGCTCCCTAGTCCTAGCACTGCCAGCGGTTACGGCAGGCTGACCAACCATCGGGTGACTCCGCCGTGATGCGAGCAGGTGCCCGCGCGGTGTCGGCTGAAGCTGTAGGTGCCGTCCTTGCACTGGGCGGTTGCCCCGTCCGGGGCGACTGGAGCCTGCTCCGGACGCGAGACGCAGTCGTTGTCCACGTTTGCGTATTCACCCGCGCCGCAAGCGATCAGGACTGGCGCGGCGGCGGCTTGCGGGGCCAGAACCGATGCCATACCGACACTGGCGGTGAACAACCAGCTCGCGAGTGTTGCTCGACAGGCCAACGGTCTACGCGTTCCGGTAAACCCGCCGTGGCGGCTCGCGTCGCTGTTCATTTGTGAACTCCTTACAACAGTTGAACTCTCGGCCGAAAACTTCAGCACAGGAGAGCAGAAACTAGCGCAGAACCGAGCCCAGGTTGTCGGCATTCCACTTCGATTAGGGGGCCGTGCGCAATAAACGGACCGGTACTGGATCTGCTGCCCCGCTTGACGGCGCAACCCAGCCGGCTGTCCACTTATGCGCGGTACCGGCGACTTCAAAGGCCCGCCCGACCGGCAAACGCCCCGTTCGACTTGCGCTACCGCCGGATCCGGCGGATTTACTCCTCACGCCCCTGGAAGGATGGATTGCAGGCCGTGCCGCCGATCGCCGAGATCTCGCTCGCAGTTCACCCGCTCCATCTCCGCGGAGAATGCCTCGGCGCGCCATCGCTCGACCGCGCTCCGGGTGTCCTCGTCCACCAGATCGGTGTTGACCGCGGCGGCGACGGTCACACCGCTCGCCGCGGCCTGCGCCACCCCGGCGATGAGGTCGGTGACGTTGCCCGCTGCCCAGACGCCCGGGACCGAGGTGCGGCCGCTGGCATCCGCGGCGAGGTGCGTGCCCAATCCCCAAGGGTGATCACTTGTTTCGGTGCCGAGCGCAGCCGGGACCGCGTCTCGGGCGGCCAACCGCGGCGCGACTGCCAGCGTCGTGATCGGCACGATCCGGCCGGAATCCAGTCGTACCCCAGTGAGGCGATCGTCGACGATCTCTAAGCCGGTGACCGTGCCGTCCACCACGGGAATGCCGCGGGCCGCGAGCTGCTCGGCCTGTTCGGAGGTCGGCTCCGGCGAGGTGTGCCGCAGCAGCGTCACCTGCGCGCTCCACTGCCGGAACAGCAGCGCGTGGTGCACCGAGCCGAGCACGCCGATCGGCTGGTCGCGGATCTCCCAGCCGTGGCAGTACGGGCAGTGCACCACCTCCCGGCCCCACCTCTCCCGCAGGCCCACGATCGGCGGCAGTTCGTCGACTAGACCACTCGCGACGAGCAATCGGCGACCGCAGAACCGATCACCCCGGTCGGTGCCGACCATGAAGCCATCCGATGTCCGCTTCGCGGACTCGGCCTGCGCGTACACGATGCGCCCGCCGTATTGCTCCACCTCCCGCGCGCCGACCGTCAGCAACGCGGTGGGCGACATGCCCTCGCGGCTCAGCAACCCGTGCACGCCGTCGGCGGGTCCGTTGCGTGGTTCCCGCGCGTCTATCACCACGACCGACCGGCGTGCCCGCGCCAGAGTCAGCGCCGCCGACAATCCGGCCGGGCCGCCACCGATCACTACTACATCGAACTGCTCTTCCTTAGTCATGCCACACCTTGCAGCGGTATCGGCCAAATTGGCAAATACCGTTGCTATTTTAGCAAACGGCCTCGGCCGTGCCGATCACGCCCGACAGCGACTCACAGTGGACGTGGCTTGTTCGGGTGCGCTGGGCCAGCCGAGGTTTAACGTTCCGCAGGTGGGTAGCCCGTCGGTGACCAGTGACCGATGGAAAGGCGGGAGCGATGACCGAGCCCATCACGAGCACCCTCGACCCAGAGCAGCAGCATATTGCGGGCGAGACACTACGTGCGACAGTTGTCGATCTGATCGATCTATCGCTGATCGCCAAGCAAGCGCACTGGAACGTGATCGGTGCCAACTTCCGTTCGGTGCACCTGGCGTTGGACGAATTGGTCACGGCGGCAAGGGAGTTCACCGACGCCGCGGCGGAGCGTTGCACCGCCGTAGGGATCAGCCCGGACGGACGTGCCGCGACGGTGGCCGGCGATTCCGGCGCTCTCGGAATCGGCGACGGTTGGCAACAGGACACCGACGTCATCGACGCGATCGTCGGCAACCTCGCTGCGGTGATCAAGCGCCTGCGCGAGCGTATCGCAGCGACCGAGAAGGCCGACCCGGTCACCCAGGATCTCTTCCTGGCCATCGCCGCCCGACTCGAGCAGCTGCACTGGATGTGGCAGGCGCAGCTCGCAGCCGTGTGATGAACATGATCACCGGCGCGTTCGGCGCGCGAGCCGCGGCTACCACCACGGTCGCCGTCCGGATTCCCGCCGCCGCGCAGCATCTGGCCATGGTCCGCGGGCTGACCGATACCGTGTGCTTGGTAGCCGACTTTCCCCTCGCCGCGGCCGCCGACATCCGGCTGGCGATCAACGAGATCGCCACCATGCTGATGTTCGACGCCGTGCCGGACTCCTCGCTCGGCTGTGCGTTCACCTACAACGCGAACCGGATGGTCGTCCGGGTCGACGCGGTCGCCGAACGCGAAGTCGAGGTCAGTAGCGATCCGCTCAGTTGGGAATTGGTCCGGATGCTCACCAGCTCCACATCGATGTCCCGTGACCCTTTTGAAACAGATGCGCGTGGGTATCCGACCGCCATCGAATTCAGTTGGGAACGAGGAACATCCGATGACACGTGAGTTCACGACCGACCGAAATGACACCCCGCGGCGGCGCGGTGACAGCTACGACGACATCGAACCTTGGCTGGAGAAGCTGGCCGCGCTGGAAGAGACCGACCCGCATCGGGCCATCCTGCGCGAGGAGGTGATGCGCCGGTGCCTTCCGCTGGCGGAGCACATCGCCCGCAAATTCTCCGGCCGCGGTGAGTCCTTCGACGACCTGCTGCAAATCGCCCGCCTGGGCCTAGTACTCGCGGTGGACCGCTTCGACACCTCCCGCGGTACCCCCTTCTTGGCCTTCGCGGTCCCCACCATCATGGGTGAGGTGCGCAAACACTTCCGGGACAACACCTGGTCGCTGCGGGTACCGCGGCGGGTGAAAGAGATCCAGCTGCGCGTCGGCCCGGCCACGGAGTCGCTGTCGCACCGGCTCGGCCGGATGCCGACGGCCAGGGAGATCGCCGCAGAGTTGGGCGTCGAGCTGGGGGAGGTGACCCAGGCGCTCATCGCGCGCAACGCCTACCAGACCAACTCGCTGGAGTCGGTGGCGCCCGACGACGGTACAGAGGCACCGCAGCCGCTCGCGGAAACGCTCGGCGCCGAGGAACCGTGCTACCGCCTGATCGAGCAGGCGATGGCGGTGCGGCCGCTGATCGCCGAGCTGCCGCCGCGCGACCGCGAGGTGCTGGTCCTGCGTTTCTTCGAGTTGAAGACCCAGACCCAGATCGCGGAACGCCTGGGCATCTCACAGATGCAGGTGTCCCGGATTTTGACCAGGGTGCTCGGGCAGTTGCGCGAGCGGGCCCTCGGTACCGAAGACGCGGCCTCCCGGGCGGCCTGAGCGTGGGTCAGGCGGGATGTTGGTCGGAGAAGTCGGTCATCGGGGAGGAGGCCGGACTCGATGCGGGCACGGTGCGAATCCTTCATCCGAATGCGTTGAGCTGCTTTCTGTTCCGCGGGACGTCAGGTTCTGTCGGCGCGCTCCGGCGGCGACACCGGCAAGATGCTCGGCCTCTGCTGGCCGGTCCGGCTGCGGCGCAACGGGAGCCGCCCTCGACCAACGGATTCGGCGCGTCGGGCTCGCGGTGAGCGCGGGGCCTGGGTTTGCCGGAGGGTTTTCGCGGTAGTCGCCGTATATAGGACCGTCCAGAACAGCGATGCACAGGAGGAACGCGACCATGGGCTTTACCGAGCAGCAGCAAGAAGTCCCCGGCGTGCAGGGCAGGATGACGCCGATTCCGGACTGCGGCGAGGACAGCTATCGCGGTTCCGGGAAACTCGCCGGCAAGGCAGCTGTGATCACCGGTGCCGACAGCGGCATCGGCCGGGCCGTCGCCATCGCCTTCGCCCGGGAGGGCGCGGACGTTTTGATCTCCTACCTCAACGAGGACGAGGACGAGGACGCGAAGCAGGTCGCGCAGCTGGTGGAGCAGGCCGGCCGCAAAGCGGTTCTGGTGGACGGTGACCTGTCGCAGCCACAGCACTGCCGCACGATCGTCGACCGCGCAGTGCAGGAGTTCGGCAAGATCGACGTGCTGGTCAGCAACGCCGCTTATCAGATGACCCACAACACGCTCGAGGAGATCAGCGACGAGGAGTTCGACTACACCTTCGAGGTGAACGTCAGCGCCTACTTCCGCCTGGTGAAGGCGGCGCTGCCGCATATGCCCTCGGGCGGGTCCATCATCGGCAGTTCCTCGGTCAACTCCGACATGCCGTCACCCACCCTTGCGCCGTACGCCGCCACCAAGGCCGCCATCGCCAACTTCTCCGCAAGCCTCGCACAATTGTTGGGGGAGCGCGGAATTCGTGTCAACAGCGTCGCGCCAGGGCCGATCTGGACGCCGCTGATCCCGTCGACGATGCCGGTCGAGAAGGTCACCCGGTTCGGTGATGACACTCCGCTCGGCCGGGCCGGTCAACCCGCCGAGCTGGCTCCCACCTACGTCTTGCTCGCCTCCGACGATGGCAGCTACATCTCCGGAGCACGGGTCGCTGTCACCGGCGGACGCCCGATTCTCTGAGCCGAGACGGTGGAGCAGGTCGTCGGGCGGCCCGTCCGGTGGTCAGCGGACCGCCTCCTCCAGGTCGGCCAGCGCCGACTCCAGGTGGTCGAGCAGCATGGACGCGCGGGGGACGCTGCGACGGCAGGCGACGATGCCGATGTCGAGGTTGTCGGCGTTGCTGGTGAGGGTGATGTTGATCGCTTGGCCGTCGATCGGGATCGAGAGCGGGTAGGTGGCGTCGAGGCGGGCGCCGTTCCAGTACCGGTGGTCGCGTGGTCCGGGCACATTGGAGATGACGATGTTGAACGGCGGGCTGGTCAGCGCAACCGTGGCGGGTACGAGCAGTGACAGCGCGAGCGGGCTCAGCGTCAGCGCGGACAATGAGACAGCCTGCGCGGGGGTGAGCGAACGGTAGATGTCCTTGCTGCGCCGCATCGAGGAACTGATCGCTGCCAGCCGCGCGGCGGGGTCGGCGAGATCGGTGGCGAGGTTGCACAGCAGCGCCGCCAGCGCGTTGCCGTCGGTGGCGGCGCCGTCGTCGGAGTCCTGCCGCAGCGATACCGGCACCATCGCGACCAAGGGCTTGTCAGGAAGGGCTTGGTGCTCGATCAAGTATGTGCGCAGCGCGCCCGCCGACATGGCCAGCACCACGTCGTTGACCGTCGCGTCGGTCGCTTTCTTGACCTGCCGGATCCGATCGAGCGGCCAGGAGCGGGCGGCGCAGCGGCGTGCCCCGCCGATCGGGACGTTGAACAGGGTGCGCGGCGCGGCGAACGGCAGGATCAGCTGCTGTTCGACCAACGCAGCGCGGGCCAGGCGCAACGCCGTAGGCGCGGTGCCCGCCGCGGCGCGCATCCCGCGTGCCATGGCGCCGAGCGAGCGTTGGCGCGGTGGATTCTCGGTGCGTCGGCCGGAAGATGGCAGATGCCAGGGCACCAGCGCTTCGCCGGAGTCGGGGTCGCTGGTGAGTGTGCGCTGCAGCAGTCGCTGAGCGCCGACGCCATCGATGAGGGCATGGTGCATCTTGCTGTACACGCCGACCCGGTCGTCCGCGAGCCCTTCGATCAGATGCACTTCCCACAGTGGCCGATGGCGGTCGAGCAGCGTGCTGTGCAGTCCGGCGGCGACCTCGACCAGCGCGTCCAAGTTCCCGTATTCCGGGAGCGCCCAACGCTGTAGGTGATAGTCGACCTCGACGGTGCTGTCGACCGTCCACGCCAGCTGGGGGGAACCGAACAGCCGGGCCGGGCGCTTGCGGAAGGTCCGATGGAAGTTCCGGTCGGCCGCCAGGGTCGCGTAAGCGCGTCGCGCGAACTCAGATCCGGTGCTTTCCATCGGATCGAATACCTGTAGCGAACCGACGTGCATCGGGTGCTCTCGTGATTCCGCGATGAGGAATAGGGCGTCGACCGGTGAAATGAATTCCATGGGCAGTCCCTCCTGACGACGCTGAAGCTTCGCCGCGATCTGGTTCGAAATTCAGGGGTGGCAGGTGTCGGCGTCGGGCATGCCCACTGCTCAGGACGCTGGAGCGGCACGGCGTGGTCGATGACAATCCACCACCCGATGATTCGATGCCGAATCCGAACCGGCTGGGCGGCGGGCGGTTCTTTATTGCGCGTCGGTTCAGGACAGGCGGCTGACCGGCCAATCGTGCGGCAGCTCCAGGCGTTCGCTGATCATGCTGATCGCGGTGTGCAGCGCTTGGATCTCGTCGACGCCGGTGGCGACGGAGGAACCCTGCTCGCTGATGTGGAACCGGCATAGGTGATGACGTCCGTCGGCCGCGAGGTACGGCCTGCCGATGATGATCGACAGCGAGCTGTCGGCGTCGCGCAGAGTGCGCGCGGCGATCAGCGCCTGGGGCTCGTGATCCGCTGTCGCTGCGGCACGGGACGGCCGAGCGGGGGCGGCGGGGAACCGTGGATCGGACGGTTCGGTCACCTCGAACTGCGCCCCTCGGTCGTTGGCCTGTCGCAGCTCGGCCGCGATCTCCTGAAGGGCGCGGTACAGCGCCTCGATCGTATCGGCGCCGTGCGCCCAGCGCTCTCCGATGTCTTGGATGCGGAATCCGCACACCACACCGGTGTCGCCAGGCGCCATCTGCGGTTTGCCAACTTCGATCGACACTTCACGCGTAGCGTCGGCGATGGTGCGGGTCGCGATCACTTCCCTGATCCGACGCCATTTCGTGCTCGCGATCGCATCGCCGTGTTCGGACTCGCGCACTGTGGGCGTGGTCGTGTCGCCAGTGACCCGCGCCTGTATCGCTCCCATAGATGAGGGAGTACCCAACCTGCTCGCAGGTTTACCCTGCGGTTCGCGTGACCTCGACCGCAGGGCAGGGTCTGGAAGGGAGAAGCACCACGAAGTCGGTGGTGGTTGTCTCGACACGCTCGATCCCGCAAGATGGCTACCGGGTGGTTAACGTGCTGTGGGCTTGGCACACCGTCGCCGAGATGTGATGGTGGGCCCGCGACGATGAAAAAGGGCGGACGAAGTGGTCACGATTGCGCAGTTGCTAGCGGCTCTGTCGATTCTGCGTGTCGACCCGGACGAGGTCGGCGCGCGGCTGAACGACACCGGTCTACGCGGGCCCAACGCGGAGCGGGCCATGCTGGTCGGATTGCTACATCGGGTGGCGAGCAGCGAGCTGCGGCAGGTCATCACCACCGCCGCCGACGACGAGGCTGCCAAGGCCGCTGCGGTCAGCGCGCAACCGGTGGAGGGGGAAAATGCCACGGAACAAGTCCGTTTCGACGCACAGTGGCTGCACGACCGGATCGGTGCCCTCGCGGCCGGCACCACCGTGGATCCGGTGCCGGTTCTGCTCGACGCCGCCGCACGCTCCACCGACGCGGCCGAGGCCCTGCTCCTGCTCAGCCGCAACCCCCGCGGCGGTGACGCGGAAGCCAGATGGGAGCGGGCACTCGACGACCTCGGCTGGGCCTATCACCTGATCAACGACGAGCGCGTGGGGCGCTTGAACACGACGACCGCGCCGCTGTAGCGGCGCGGTGCTCGTCCCGGCGGCGTCGTGCGTGCCGCCGGGACCAGTTGTCAGTTCGGCTGTTCCGGTGTGGAGCGCGCGGGCTTGTCGGCCCAGTGGGTGGTGCCCTCGGCCGCTTGCAGTGTGGTGAGCAGGTCTACGCCCGCCGCGAGGAGCGTGGGGCCGCCGATCGCGATGGTCCCGAGGATGCCGCCGAGGGTCGCGCCGGTAAGCAGGCCGGCCACACAGCCGACCGCGATCGTGGCCACACAGCCGATCGTGGCGCCGATAGCGGTGCCGATGAAGCCGCCGACGGCGCTGGCCAGCCCGAACTGGCCGGCGAATTCGTCACGGGCGCGCTGATTTTCGGTCCTCGACGCCACCGGCTGGGCTACGAGCGGTTCGGCGATCGCCAGCCCCTCTGGCCTGGTCGGCGTCAGCTCCAATACCGTGGCGTCTTTTTTCAACTCCGGTCGAACCGGGATCGCGGTGTCGGCGACCCGGAAGTCCAGCGGCAACGTCATGGCGACGCGCCCGTCGCGGTCCCGGATGTCGACCACATCGATCACCTGCGCGATGTCGGCGCGGGCGCCGTTGCTGTCGACGAGCACACCGTCCCGATCGGTCAGCCGGGCGTTCGCGTCGGTACTCACGTGGTCTCGAAGTGCCTTGAACAACTCGAACGTTCCGTCTTTGAGCGCGGCCACCACCGTCTTGTCCACTAGTCGGGCCGAGTAGACGATGTCGGGTGTCGTCGGCTCGGCGTGTGCCACGCCGGTGCTGAGAGTGAGGGAACCGATGGCCAGTGTCGCTGCCGCAGTGATGCCGCGGAGTTGCATGATTTATCCATTCCGTCATGAGATTTCGCAGCTGCGTCCTGCACGAGCGGACCCGCGCACTCCGGTAGCGCAAGTAGCAACCGCTGAGGTCGCAGAGGAGCCTAGCAGCGCGTGCAGCAACCGATGAGCGTTCTGGCGGGACGAGTTTCGGCGCGCGGGCGGCGCGCGCGCGGCTCAGCGGGGTGCGCCCGGGCAAACTCGACGCCGTGTCGACCGGTCGCCGCGCGCCAGGGCCGCGGCGACCAGCGCGGCGATCTCGCCCGCGCCGACTACCTACGGCAGATCAACGCGAGTCTGCCCGTGCTGCAAAGGGATCTGTCGGTCACCGACGATGTCATCAGGCTGTACGTCGACACCGCGCCCGACCCGTTACGCACGCTCGACAACGCGACGGTCGCGAGCGGCACGACCAACGAGGGCGCTCCCTACGTTCCGTCGACCGCGGTGACGCCCAAGCCCCCCAGACAGCGGGGTAAGCGCGCCCGAAACGCGCAAAAGCCCCGCGCCGTAGCGCGGGGCTTTCCAAGCTGCGTCGATCAGATAGCGCGGACGTCCTGGGCCTGCGGGCCCTTCTGTCCTTGGCCGACCTCGAACTCCACGCGCTGCCCCTCTTCAAGGGACTTGAATCCCGAGCCGGACACGGCGGAATAATGAACGAAGACGTCAGGACCGCCACCGTCTTGCGCGATGAAGCCGAAGCCTTTTTCGCTGTTGAACCACTTCACACTGCCTTGAGTCATTGCTTACTTCATTCTTTTCTGTAGACAAGCCAAGCCGATCACGTCGATCGGCCTGATCTCACTAGACAACCATGCCATGAACCGGCGATTCTCGTCGTGATTGTGAGCTAACGAACATCGAGCGGGCTGTGCGCGGCCTCCGCCGCCTCCTCGCCGGACACGCCGAATCACGGCTTGACGGCGGCCGACTCTCCGCGTTACCTGCAGTGCGACCTCTTCCGTCCGGTCCGACGAGAGCGGTCGCGGGTGGCCGATCATCCCGCCGGTAGCGGGTGGTAGCCGGCGCCCACGTCGCCGCGCGTCTCCAGATCGGCAATGATCGCGCTGATATTCGTGCCGACTTCCGGACCGAAGCAGCCGATGCCCAGGTATGCGTTCACCATGCCGACCAGGGTGGTGCCTACCAGAACCGGAGCGCCGGAATCGCCTTGCAGGACGCACATCTGAGTCCAGGTTTCGTTGTTCGTCGCGCGCACGTCGCCCCAGGCCACGCCGCAGCTGGTGCCGGTGGTGCGGCCCTTCTTGCACACCACCGTCGGGAACTGCGCGGGCGCTCCGATCCCGGTGATGGTCGTCGCACCCACCCGAGCGAGGGGCGCGATCCGACCCGGGTCGAATTCGATGACCGCGTAGTCCAGTGTGGGATCGGAGTGCACGAAGCGTCCGACCACCCCGTAGCTGGGATCGGCTTCCGCGCGGACCTTCGCGCCTTGGTCGCCGCAGTGACCAGCCGTCAGCCCGAGCAGCCGTCCCTCACGGTCGTGGCCGACGGTGGTGAGCGTGCACTCGGCGCGGCTGTCGATGATGATTCCCGAACCGCCGCCGATGGCGGGCGGTTCGGGCCGGGCCTGTGCGGTTCCAGCTCCGCCGACGGCCATTGCGGCGGCGGCCATTGAGGCGAGCGCGGCGTGTGACCACGCCGGTCCCGTAGTGCGATTGCGCATCGAAATTCCTTGGGTTTTCTAGCTGAATCAGCTTCCAGCCACATGACGCCGATCAAATTGCGCTGGCTCAGCTGCGGCCCAGCGCCTTTTCCAACTGGCTCTTGGTCATCCTGGAACGGCCGTTGATATTGCGCTTCTTCGCTTCGCTGTACAGCTGGTCCCGCGTCGGGCCCTTCGGCCCACCGCGGCCGGAGCGCTGACCACCTCGTTGCTGCGGAGACTTGTCCTCGGTGGAGGCCCGGCTCGCGGTCTTGGTCTTGCCCTGCTGCGCCCGGTTCTTGTTGACTGTGCGCGCGGCGATCTCCTTCGCGCGTTCCGTGCTCGCGCCTCGGCCCTTCGCTGAGTCCTTGACGTGCTCGTACTGCCGTTCTTCCTTGCTGTTCCATTCCTTGGGCATCTCACACCTCCTGGGTCGCGACTACCCGCGGATCGCCATTCCAACCGCGCCGTGGGCGGTCGATGGCATTCGCTCGGTCCGGAAGAGTCTCACGCGCATGTCGACGATGGTGGCGCATGTTCTCATCGTCGGCGAACAGTCGAGGGTGACCGAGAAGAGGAGGGCAGGTTTCCGAAGCCCGTCGGTGGATTCAGTGCGAAACTATTGCGGGGCAAGGTCTTCGGCCCATATCGGCAGGGCATGCCTTTCACTCGGTGCCGCACCTCTGCGAGCACCGTACGCCCGGCCTCGGCGTCGACTCGGCTCCTGGCGCACGATGCCGTTCGCCGAACCATCGCCACCGCCCAGCATTCGACGACGGTGACCGGGACGTTGATCTTCTCCTCGGTGAGGCCTGCGTGCGGAGGCGTGGTCGGGACCCGGAATCGGTGACTTCGCTCGGGGCAGGTTTTCGATTACTGGAAGACGATGGTGCTGTGGCCGTTGAGCAGAACCCGGTGCTCGCAGTGCCAGCGGACTGCGCGGGACAGCGCCAGCGCCTCGGCGTCTCGGCCCACGGTGGCCAGGCGCACGGGGTCGAAGGTGTGGTCGATGCGGATGACCTCTTGTTCGATGATCGGCCCCTCGTCCAGGTCGGGGGTGACGTAGTGGGCCGTGGCGCCGACGAGCTTGACGCCCCGGTCGTAGGCCTGGCGATACGGCTTGGCGCCCTTGAAACCGGGCAGGAACGAATGGTGGATGTTGATCGCCCGCCCGTGCAGCAGTTGGCAGGCCTCGTCGGAGAGCACCTGCATGTAGCGGGCGAGCACGACAAGGTCCACTTGCCATTCGTCAACCAGTTCCAGTAGGCGCGCCTCGGCTTGCCGCTTGGTCGTCGCGGAGACGGGGACGTGATAGAACGGCAGCCCGGCCGCCTCGGACATCGGCCGCAGATCCTCGTGGTTGGAGACCACGCCGACGAGCTCGCCGCCCAAGTTGCCCGCGCGCCATCGAAAGATCAGGTCGTTCAGGCAGTGGCCGAGGCGGGAGACCATCACGAGAACGCGCGGGACGCGCTCGTCGCCGAGGGCGAACGTCATGCCGAACTCGGTAGCGACGGATTCGAACGCTGCGCTGAGCTGTTCCGCTTGCACCTCGCGCCCGGAGTGGAAGCAGGTTCGAAGGAACAGCGACCCACCTCTGGTGTCGTCGAACTGCTGGTGCTCGAGGATGTCGCACCCGCGCTGAATGAGAAACGAGCTCACCGCGTGGACGATGCCGGGTCGCTGTGGGCAACTGAGTGTCAAGGTGAAGGTGTGCGTCACAGGGTCTCCTGGGCATCGGCGCTGGGGGAAGCGGCGCCGGGTGTTTTCGTCGCGCGGACTGCTCAATCGATAGACCGGACGGGCATTTCGTTCGAATATCAGAATTATCATTCTGATATATCAATATGATCCAAAGCATATTGCATGGGTGTCAACGGGGTCAAGCGCCGCGATCCGACGGCATAGGATGCTCGGTGTGAGCACTGTCGCGCCTATTCCCGAGGGTGTACCGGACTCGATGGCCGAGCGTGCGTATGCGGCGATCAGGGACCGATTGATCATGCTCGACATCCGACCCAACGCGGCGATTGTCGAGAACGAGCTGGCGAGGGACCTCGGTGCCGGCCGCACGCCGGTCCGAGAGGCACTCAAGCGGCTCGAGATGGACCGGCTGGTTGTGTCGTACCCGCGCCGAGGGACCTTCGCGACCGGCGTCGATATCACCGACCTCGCACACATCTCCGAAATCCGGCAGGTGCTCGAGCCGCTCGCCGCACGTCGAGCCGCGCAGGTGGCGAACGCGGCGATGCGGTCGGAGCTGCGGGAGCTGGCGGACCGCACCGAGCGGCTCGACGTCGCCGGGATTGATCGCCGAGAGCTCATGCGGTGGGACCTGGCAGTACACCGAGCGATCTACCGGGCGACCGGCAACCCGCACTTGCGGGATGTGCTCGTCCGACATGACGACCTGGCCACTCGGATCTTCTGCCTGTTCCTCGACCGTATGCCGACAGTCGCCCAGCATGTGAGTGAGCATGTGGCGCTGCTGCGGGCGATCGCAGACGGCGAGGCCGACCGCGCGGCCGAACTCGCGCACGACCACGTCACCGGCTTCGAACGCGCGATACGCGCCGTCGTCTGACCGTAGGGCGAGCCGGATCCGCTGCGGCATCCGTGGGGAAAGCTTGCGCTGCGGGAGTTGTCGTGCTGGGCAGGCTCGAGCAGTCCGGCATTGGGCGCGCATTCGACGGGTCCTTCTCCCGTGCCGTGCGCTCTTCTGTGCCTCGGTAATACAGGGCGAGACGATATGCCTGCGTGAGGTCGAATGCGCGATCCCGTACGCGCTCTTGACAACCGAGTGTGACCCCGAGCACGCTGTTGCATATTGCGAATCGAGTTTCGCCAGGCGCTACAGAGAGGCCCAGTCATGCTCGAAGTCTGCCCGCTATCCGAGCTGCCGCGCGGCGAGACCCGTCGTATCGAGGGGGACACCCCGATCGCGGTGTTCCATACCGAAGACGGCGACCTGTACGCCATCGACGACACCTGCACCCACCAGGACGCATCTCTGGCCGACGGCTGGCTGGAGGGCTGCCAGGTCGAATGCCCCCTGCACGCCTCGCGGTTCGACTTGCGTACCGGCGCGGTGGACGCCCCTCCCGCCAAGCTGCCGGTGCGTACCCATCGGGTGACAATCGTCGACGGAGTCATCCACATCGAGCTCAGCAGCGCTCGACCGAACCTGCCTCCGAGCGTGTCCGTGCGGGCGATGAAAGCCGGGCGATGAGGACCATCGCGGTCATCGGTGCCTCGCTGGCGGGCCTCTCCGCCGCTCGGGCTCTGCGCGCCCAGGGATTCGACGGCGAGCTGACGGTCGTCGGCGCCGAGGCCCATCGGCCCTACGACCGCCCGCCACTGTCGAAGGAGTTCCTCGCCGGCGAGATCGAAGCCGACACCTTGGCCCTCGAACTCGACGACGAAAACCTTTGCGCGCGTTGGGTGCTCGGTATCCAGGCCACCCGACTCGACGCCGCAGGGGGAGCGGTGGAGCTGGAAGACGGTACCCGACTGAGCGCCGACGGTGTCGTGATCGCCACCGGAGCCCGTGCGCGCCGGTGGCCAGGCTCGGAGGCGATGGCCGGTGTGCACGTGCTACGTACTCTCGATGACGCGCTCGCACTGCGGGACAGGCTCCGCGATGGCGCCCGGCTCGCGGTCATCGGCGCTGGGTTCATCGGCGCCGAGGTCGCCTCAACCGCCCGCAAGCTCGGTCTCGAGGTGACCGTGGTCGAGGCCGCGCCCACCCCGCTGGCCGGGCCGCTCGGAGTTCGGCTCGGCGCTGCGGTGGCGCGTCTGCACACCGAGCATGGCACGACGCTGCGGTGTGGGGTCGGCGTCGCCGGCCTGACCGGCAGCGACCGGGCCACCGGGGTCGAGCTCGCCGACGGCACGCACCTGCCCGCGGACGCCGTACTCGTCGGCGTCGGCGCAATCCCGAACATCGAGTGGCTGCACGGCGGTTCTGTGGAATTGGGCAACGGCGTGCTTTGCGACGCGGGCGGGGCGACATCGATCCCGCAGGTCGTCGCCGTCGGGGACTGCGCGTCCTGGCACGAGCCGTTTCTCGGCCGGCGGCACCGGGTCGAGCACTGGACTGCGGCTATGGAGCGTCCGGCCATCGCTGTCTCGACGCTGCTTGCCGGCGGGCTGTATCAAGGAACGTCCGCCAAGCCGCCCTACTTTTGGTCCGACCAGTACGGCAAGCGAATCCAGTTTGCCGGCATCGCCCACCCTGACGACGAGATCACTGTTGAGGATGGCGTTCTCGATGAGACCGGCTTCCTGGCGGTGTACCGCCGCGAGGGCATGCCGGTAGCGGTCCTCGGCATCGACCGGCCGCGGCTGTTCACCCGCTGGCGGCGCCAGCTCGCAAGCCTGCCCGCCGCCTCCTGACCGGGAACCGGACACCTCCAGCGAGATCGAACCCAACAGCGACACCGAAAAGGAGCCTGCCGTGACCACCGCAAGCCTGCCCGAAAGCCTGATCGCCACGCTGCCCGGCCACTACTACACCCACGCCGAGGTCTTCGCCATCGAACAGGAGAAGGTCTTCGAGACAATGTGGTTCTGCGCCGTGCGCGCGGCCGACCTCGACAAGCCGGGCGCGTTCAAGACCGTGCAGGTCGGGCGCGAGAGTGTGCTTGTCGCACGGTCCCGCTCGGGGGAGGTTCGGGCGTTCTTCAACGTCTGCCGCCACCGTGGTGCGCGCCTGTGTACCCAGGAAAGCGGGGAGGTCCAGCGCGCGTTCCAGTGTCCCTATCACGCCTGGACTTACGACCTGGATGGCAAGCTCGTGGCCGCGCCCAACCTGACGAAGATGCCGGACATCGACCGAATTGATTTCGGCCTGCGGCGCATCGCCGTGCGGGAGTGGCTCGGCTACGTCTGGGTCTGTCTCGCCGACCAGCCGCCGTCATTCGACGAGACGGTGATGCGGGAGGTGCGCGACCGGCTCGGCGACCTCGAGTCCATCGCCCACTACGACATCGCCGAGCTCAGTGTCGGCCGCCGGATCGTCTATGACGTCAAGGCGAACTGGAAGCTGATTGTCGAGAACTTCATGGAGTGCTACCACTGCGCCACGATCCACCCGGAGCTCACGGAGGTGCTTCCGGAATTCGCGGACGGCTACGCAGCGCAGTACTACGTCGGTCACGGCGCCGAATTCGGCGCGAGCATCGAGGGTTTCACGGTCGACGGCTCGCACGGACTCGACCGGATCCCTGGTGTCGCCGAGGATCAGGACCGGCGCTACTACGCGATCACCATCAAGCCGCAGGTGTTCGTCAATCTGGTGCCCGACCACGTGATCGTGCACCGGATGTTTCCGCTTGCTGCCGACCACACGGTCGTCGAATGCGACTGGCTCTACCTGCCCGAGGTGGTCGCCGCCGGCAAGGATCTCAGCCGTTCGGTCGAGCTGTTTCATCGGGTCAACCGGCAGGACTTCGATGCGTGCGAGCGGTGCCAGCCCGCGATGAGTTCGCGGATCTACCGCGACGGTGGGGTACTGGTTCCCAGCGAACACCACATCGGAGCGTTCCACGACTGGTTGCGCACCAAGATTGCCGATTGACAGATCGATACATCCGGGGCGCAAGCGGCGCGGCCGCAATCGAGAGCGGCCGAGCCTGCGCACCGGAAACGGAAATCAGTCGAGATAGCCCATCCTGCGGCTGATCGCGTCGGCGGCGACGATCACGTCCCGCGCGATCTCATGCAGCCACTGCTCGCTGAACCGGTAGACCGGACCGGACACGCTGACCGCCGCGACCACCTCGCCGGTGTGATCGCGGATCGGCGCCGCGATGGCGTTGAGGCCCTCCTCCAACTCCTCGACGGTGTACGCGTAGCCGTCGCGCAGGGCGATGGAGAGCTGCTCTTCCAGCGTTGCGGAAGAGATGATCGTCCGCGGGGTGAGTCGGTCCAGACCTGCCGCGGACAACAGGTCTTCGCGCTGCTCGGCATCCATATGCGCGAGGAGAATCTTGCCGCTGGACGTGGCATGTAGCGGGGTCGACTCACCGATCCAGTTGTGCGTGCTGACGGCCGACGGGCCTCGTGCCTGACACAGGTTGACCACGAAATGGGACCGCAGCACGGCCACGTTCACTGTCTCGCCGAGTTGTGCGGCGAGCGTCCTGCACACCGGGCCTGCCTGTTCCGCGATGTCCAGCCGTCGAGGGACCGCCCCGGCAAGGCGGAGGATTCCGAAGCTGAGGCGGTACTTGCCGCGCTCATGGGTTTGTTCGACGAGCTCGCGGTCCTCGAGCGCGCTGAGCAGCCGGAACGCCGTCGACTTGTGCACACCGATGTCGGCGGCGACCTCGCTGACACCCGCCTCGCCGCGTCGGGCCAGGATCTCGAGCACACTCACCGCACGGTCGACCGACTGCACGCCGGTCGCGGTTCCCGCCGCCCCGTTTGCGGTTCTCACCGTGGCGTTCTTCATGGCGCAACTATAGGCACAGCCACTTGGTGTTGCCTAATAAGAAACACGGTGCGTATTGCGCTCTGCGGTCCGCTCGAGGTCGTCGACGCGCCGGCCGGTCATGTGTGTCGTACCGCAGCATTCGACGCCCGCGCGACGATGGTCGCCGAGAAGTCGAATGTTCTCCGATCAAGGTCAGTGTCCTCGCGCGATCCAGGCGGCCAGGTGCGGAGCCTCTGCGTCGATCGTGGTGCCCTCGCCATGTCCGGTGTGTACGAGTGTGTCCTCGGGCAGGGCGAACAGGCGGTCGCGGATCGAGTCGATGATCGTCGGGAAGTCCGAGTAGGACCGGCCGGTGGCGCCCGGGCCGCCCTGGAACAGCGTGTCGCCGGAGAACAACATGCCGGCCTCGGGCACGTGCAGGCATACCGAGCCCGGCGAGTGACCGGGGGTGTGGATGACTTCGATCTCTGTGCCGGCGACTCCGATCCGCTGCCCGTCGTCGATACGCAGGTATCGCTCGTCGGGATGGGTAATCCTCCACAGCACGTCGTCACCGGGGTGCAGCAGCAGCGGGGCGTCCAGCTTTTCGGCGAGTTCGGGCGCCGCGGTGATGTGATCGTTGTGGCCGTGGGTGCAGAGCACCGCGGTGACCCGACGACCCCCGACGGCGTCGATAATCGGTTGCGCGGCATGCGCTGCGTCGATGATCACCACGTCGGTGTCGTCGCCGATCAGCCAGATGTTGTTGTCGACTTCCCAGGTGCCGCCGTCGAGGCTGAAAGTGCCGGAGGTGACGACCCGCTCGATACGCAGACTCACAGGACCACCACCGAACGCAGCACGTCGTTGCTGTGCATGGTCGCGAACGCCTCCTCGACCTGGTCGAGCTCGATGCGTTCGGTAACGAATTTCTCCAGCGGCAGCCGGCCCTGCTGATACAGGTCGACAAGCATCGGGAAGTCGCGCTCGGGCAGGCAGTCGCCGTACCAGGACGACTTCAGTGCACCGCCGCGGGAGAAGAAGTCCACCAGCGGTATCTCCAGGGTCATGTCCGGGGTCGGTACGCCGACCAGCACTACGGTGCCGGCCAGGTCGCGGGCGTAGAACGCCTGCTTCCAGGTCTCGGGCCGGCCGACCGCGTCGATCACCACGTCCGCGCCGAAGCCCCCGGTCAGCTCCCGCACAGCTTCGATGACGTCGACCTCGGCGCCGTTGATCGTATGGGTGGCGCCCAGCTCGATGGCCCACTCCAGCTTGCGGGGATCGCGATCGATCGCGATGATCTTGTTCGCCCCGGCCAGCCGCGAGCCCATGATCGCGGCGTCGCCGACACCGCCGCAGCCGATGACCGCCACCGAGTCGCCGCGGGTGACGTTTCCCGTGTTCACGGCGGCGCCCAGGCCCGCCATCACGCCGCAGCCCAGCAGTCCGGCCACCGCAGGGTCGGCGGACGGGTCGACCTTCGTGCATTGTCCGGCGTGCACGAGGGTCTTGTCCGCGAACGCGCCGATACCCAGTGCGGGGGTCAGTTCGGTGCCGTCCTCGAGGGCCATCTTCTGTGTCGCGTTGTAGGTGTCGAAGCAGTACTGCGGCCGACCGCGCTTGCAGGCCCGGCATTTTCCGCACACTGCCCGCCAGTTGAGGATCACGAAGTCGCCGACCGTGACCGTGTCCACGCCTGGGCCGACGCTCTCGACGACGCCCGCGGCCTCGTGGCCGAGCAGGAAGGGGTACTCGTCGTTGATGCCGCCCTCGCGGTAGGTGAGGTCCGTGTGGCACACCCCGCACGTGGCGATCGCGACCACGACCTCGCCCGGGCCGGGATCCGGGATGGTGATGGTCACGGTCTCGACCGGGGCGCCCTTCGCGCGGGCGATGACCCCGCGTACCTGCTGCGGCATGGTGAACTCCTAGCTCTTCGTCGGCCGCGCTGGTGCGCGGGTGGACTGGGGTTGTCGGGTAGTCGCCACCGTGCTCGGCCGCATCCACGGAGCTGGACGGGCGCGCTGCCCCTCCTCGCAGGCGGGGCGCATCAGCCCCCTTACGTCGAGCGACTCGAATGGTGACACTCCGACAATGCCGCGGTCGTCTGTCGTGATAGCGAACCCTAGCGGGGCGGGAAGTCCCAGGTTGGTGACCTCAGCGAGGTTTGCGCCCTTGCCGCCGAGTGGCGCGGCTCGGTCTCGGCTGCCTTCCTGGAAGTCGTCGTGCGGCATGCGGTCTCCGAGGTCGTCTGGTCGCGGAAGCTGCTCACCTGAAACGCCTTATGGCGAAAACTGATATATCAATACGTTAGAGTGGTGGCGTTTCGAGGTCAAGGGTTGCGGTGGAATCGGCGCCACAACCGTTGTGGCGCCGGCTACGCCATTCAGAACATCTCCCGGACCTCGTCTTCGAACTCGCGCACGTGCCTCTGGGCGAGCTCACCTGCCCGCTGCGGATCGCGGTCGAGAATCGCCCGCAGTACCTCGGCCTGACTGTGTACATGATGCTCGAGGTGTGGCAGCCGCTCGCGCGCCATGTTCCATATCCGTAGCGACAGATCGAGACTCTGCATCAAGATGTCACGCAGATACTCGTTGTGTGCCAGTCGGTGCACCGTCCGGTGCATCGCGGTGTCGAGCTCGAGCAGCGCCGTCGGGTCCGTGCAGCCGTTGAACTCGGCGAGCAGGTGCTGGAGTTCCTGACGCTCTTCGTACCGGGCGTGGCGCGCGGCCTGTTCGGCGGCCAACCCTTCGAGCCGCTCGCGGATATCGCAGATCGATTCGAGGTCCGCCACATCGATTTCCGACGCATAACTGCCCCGGCGGGGATAGATGACAACGAGTTTCTGATGGGCAAGGCGTTTGATCGCCTCGCGTACCGGAGTTCGGCCGACGCCCAGTTCAGCGGCAAGCCGCTCCTCGTCGATGGTGTCGCCGGGGGCTATATCGAGAGAGATCAGCTTGTCTCTGATTGCCACGTAGGCGCGGTCGGAGAGCAACTCGCTGTTCGACGTGCGGACCCTGCTCGAAGGCCGCGGCAACGGTGTCACCATGCCCCCTGAAACGTCTCTTGCACACATTGAAATATCAGATAGCCCTCAGGGTACATCGGTGTGCATGGTTGCGCCCAGACTCACCCGAGCCCGGATCGGGCGGGATGCGGGATCGGGTGAGTCAGGGCGCAGGCCGGCTATGCGCTGCACCGTCACCGGTTGTCCAGGCTGAACTCGATGGCCGCGTCGAGTAGCCAGTCGGTGAGGTAACGCGCGAAGGAGGATCGGACGAGGATTCGGTGGTCTGTGCCGGTGTCGTCGAGGGCGAGGAGGACGATGCCGGCCCGGGCGAGGGTGGTTTGCGCGGCCGAGCCGGCGGTGAAGACGTTCGGGTGCAGGTCCAGCGAACAGCCCTTGGCCAGTACGTCGCGGGCATGCGCACCGCGCAACCGCAGCGTGGTGCGCTGTGCTGACACGTCCACCGCTGCGCCGCCATGCGGGGCGACGGCGGCCCGCAGCTCGGCCTCGAGGGCTCGGCCCGTGCGGAAGGTGTCGGTGACCAGCCATTCATTGGGCCCAAGCCAGATCACGGTGGTGTCGCCGGAGCGCGCGAAGGTGGAAGACACGGTCGGCAGGTCGACCCCGCACACCGGCGCGGCCGCGGCGGGCGCATCGATGCGCAGGTCGACCATGGCGACGAAGGGCTCCTCGCTCAGACGGACGGACTCGGGTAGCGCCGAGATCTTGTGCTCCCAGCCCTGCAAAGGACTGACGGGGGCGAGGGTGTCAGCCATCGCGGCGTGCTCCTTCCGGGTCGATCAGGACGGATCCGGTGACCTGCACCGGGACCAGGGCGCCTCGGACGGGAATGTGCAGGGTTTCCCCGATGCGGGAGCGCCCGGCCTCGAGCAGCGCGAGGGCGAAGGGTCGATCGAGCTCGGCGCTGCGATAGCTGGAGGTGACGTGGCCCAGCATCGGGACCGGCGGCGGCGGAAGGACCCCGTTCTCGCAGAACTCGATGATCTGCGAGCCCTCGGGCAGCACAGTCTGCCGGTCGATGGGCAGCAGCCCGACCAACTGCTTGCGTCGCGGGTTGTTGTTCTCGACGCGGCTGAACGAGCGCTTGCCGACGAAGTCCGGCTTCTTCTTCGACACGGCCCATGCCATGCCCAGATCGTGTGGGGTGACCGTTCCGTCGGTGTCCTGCCCGACGATCGGGTATCCCTTCTCCGCGCGCAGCACGTGCATGGTCTCGGTGCCGTATGGGGTGATTCCTCGGGTTCGGCCGGCCTCGAGCAGGCGGGACCACACCGCGAGCGCGTACCAGCTGTTGACATTGACTTCGAAGGCCAGCTCGCCGGAGAAGCTGATCCGCGCGATTCGGACCGGGATGTCGCCGAGGCGGGTGTCCCGCCATGTCATGAACGGAAACGCCTCATTGGAGACATCGAGGTCCGGGAAGACAGCACCGACAACGTCGCGGGAGCGCGGCCCGACGACGGGGAAGGTCGACCAGTGCTCGGTGACGGAAGTCAGGCAGACCTTCAGATGGGGCCATTCGGTCTGGGTCCACTCCTCCATCCAGTCGAGGATCTTCGCGGCCCCGCCGGTAGTCGTGAACACGAGGAATCGGTCCTCGGCCAGGCGCATGACGGTCCCGTCGTCGATAACCATGCCGTCGACCCCGCACATGACGCCGTACCGGATCCTGCCGACCGCGAGGTTGCTCATCATGTTCGTGTAGATCATGTCCAGCAGCTCGCCGGCATCCGGACCCTGCACGTCGATCTTGCCGAGGGTGGAGCCGTCGAGAATGCCGACTCCGCCACGCACGGCCGCGCACTCGCGCAAAACGGCGGAGTCCATGTTCTCGCCGGGACGCGGGTAGTACCGCGGCCGCTTCCACTGCCCGACGTCCTCGAACACCGCACCGCGTGCGACGTGCCAGTCATGTATGGCGGTGACACGTTCCGGGTCGAACAGCATGCCTCGATCCTGGCCTGCGAGCGCAGCGAACGAGACCGGGGTGTAGGGCGGGCGGAAGGTGGTGGTGCCCAGCTCCTCGATCGGAACGCCGAGAAGTTCGGAGACGATGCCGGAGGAGATGACCCCGGAGGTCTTGCCTTGGTCGTGCGCGGTGCCGATGGTGGTGTAACGCTTGATGTGCTCCATCGACCGCATTCCCGCGCCGATCGCCCGAGCGAGGTCGGCGACAGTCGCGTCACGCTGCACGTCTATGAACGCGCTCTGTTCGCCTGCGGCATCGGGGACGCGCCAGAGCACCAAGGGTGCTGTCTGCTCCTCATCGTCCACGTCGGTCGCCGCGCTCGACGGTGACGCGGGGGAGAATCCGAGTTCGAGAACCGCTGCCGCAGCGGTCCTCCGGCCCTCCCGCAAACATCCCGACAGGGCGAAGATCCCGTTGGCGGAGCCGGCGACCGAGACACCGGGGAGTTGCTCATCGGGCAGGAACGCGCCGAGTACGTTGTCGTAGCGCAGTGTGCCGCGGGCCTGGCTGAACAGATGCACCGCCGGGTTCCAGCCACCGCTGACCAGCAGCACGTCGCACGCGAGCGGAAGATCGGGCCCGGTGTCGCTGTGGGAGCGCGTGGACACGACGGCATGGGTGATGCGGTTGGTACCGTGGGTGCCACAAACCACGGATCCGGTGCGGATCGTGATCCCCCGCTCGTCGCATTCTCGCTGCCAGCGTTGCGGCGCCCGGTCGCGGGCCTCGATGATGGCGTTGATACGAACGCCGGCGTCGTGCAGGTCGATCGCGGCGAGATAGGCGCTGTCGTTGGTGGTGAAGACGACCGCCCGCTCTCCGACTTTGACACCGTAGCGGTGCAAGAAGGTGCGCGCGCTGTGCGCCAGCATGATGCCGGGGCGGTCGTTGTCGGTGAACACGACGGGCCGTTCGTGGGCACCGGCCGCGACGAGCACGTGCCGCGCGCGGATCCGCCACACCCGCTGCCGCGAGACGTGTGCCGGCGCCTCGTATCCGCGGTGATCGGTGCGTCGCTCGAGTGCGAGCACGAAGCCGTCGTCGTAATGTCCGAATGCGGTGGTGCGCTGCAGGTGCAACATGTCCGGGTAGGTGGCCAGTTCGGAAACCGCGGAGGCGACCCAGTCGAGCGCGGGGACGCCGTCGAGGGTGTCGGTGCTGCCGAGCAGGGAGCCGCCCGCCTCGGATTGCTCGTCGACCAGGACGATCCGGGCGCCCGCCCGGGCGGCGGTCAGCGCCGCCGTCAGCCCGGCCGGACCGGCACCGACGACCAAGAGGTCGGCATGGACATGCTGGGCGTCGTACTGTGCCACATCCGGGATCGTGGCGAGCCGGCCCTGTCCAGGGATGCCGCGGGCGACCAGGCCGTCGAACAACTCGATGGTGGTCGCGAGCAGCATCGGTTCGGGGAACGGTTCCTCGATCTGGACCGTGCCGCCGGTGTCCTCTGCCCATGCCCCCGAGATTCCCCGGGGGCGGCCCAGGTTCACGCTACTGGCGACGTTGTGCACGCCGTGAGCGAGCAGCGCTGAGGCGAGCGTGTCACCCGGGTGTCCGGTGTAGGCGCGGCCGTCGAAGGTGAATTCGTAGGTGGTGTCGCGGTCGATGCGACCGCCGGCCGGGGTGCGATGCGATGCGTTCACGAGATCGTCGGCTTCGGCTCGTCCAGGCGGTATACGCCGTGGAATCGGTAGGTGGCGGTGTCACGCACGGCGTTGAACCAGCGTCGGCACCCGGCGCTGTGGCTCCACCGTTCGGCGAAAAGCCCCTTCGGATTTGCCCGGAAGAAGATGTAGTGCGCCCATTCTTCGTCGGAGATGGACGCCGGGTCCTGCGGGTAGGCGACATGCGCCTGGCCGCCGTAATGGAACTCGGTCTCCTCGCGGGGCCCGCACCACGGGCATTCGATGAGTTGCATTGCCGCTCCTAGGTCAGTGCGCCACGGCGGCGGCGCCATGCTCGTCCACAAGTGCACCCGTGATGAAACGGTCCAGGCTGAACGGTGCTGTGTAGGGGTGGATCTCGTCGCGGGCAATGGTGTCGGCCAGGCACCAGCCGACGCCGGGTGTCGCCTTGAACCCGCCCGTGCCCCAGCCGCAGTTGAGATACACGTTGCGGTATGGGGTTCGGCCGACGATAGGGGAGGCGTCGGGCGTGACGTCGACGATTCCGCCCCAGGTCCGCAGTAAGTGCGCGCGGGCGAAGGCCGGGAAGAGTTCGACGGCCGCCGCCATTTGGCGTTCGATGATGTGGAATGCGCCCCGCTGGCCATAGCCGTTGTACGAGTCGATACCCGCACCCATCACGAGTTCACCCTTATGCGCCTGCGAAACGTAGACGTGGATGGCGTTGGACATGACGATGGTGGGATGCACTGGCTCGAGTAGCTCGGAGACCAGCGCCTGCAGCGGGTGGCTCTGCACCGGAACTCGGATCCCGAGCATGTCGGTGAGCACCGCCGTGTGGCCGGCCGCGCAGAGCGCGACCTGCCCGGCGGCGATATCTCCGCGGGAGGTCCGCACGCCGGTCACCCGGTCACCGTCGGTGACGAAGCCGGTGACCTCGCAACCCTGGATGATGTCGATGCCGGCCTGATCGGCGCGACGGGCGAAGCCCCAGGCGACGTAGTCGTGCTTGGCGATGCCAGCGCGGGGTTGGTAAGTCGCACCGAGCACCGGGTACCGGATATCGGACGAGATGTTGACGATCGAGCAGAGTTTCTTGATCTCGTCGGGCTCGACCCACTGCGCGTCGATGCCGTTGAGCTTGTTGGCCTCCACCCGGCGGACGCCGTCGCGGACGTCCTGCAGGCTGTGCGCCAGGTTGAGCACGCCGCGCTGGCTGAACAGGATGGGGTAGCCGAGGTCGTCTTCGAGGTTCTCCCACAGTTTCAGGGAGTGTTCGTACATTCGCGCGCTCTCGTCCCACAGGTAGTTCGAGCGGATCAGTGTGGTGTTGCGGGCCATGTTGCCGCCCGCCAGCCAGCCCTTCTCCAGGACCGCCACCTTCGTGATCCCGTGGTTCTTCGCGAGGTAGTGGGCGGTCGCGAGTCCATGCCCGCCGCCGCCGACGATCACGACATCGTAGGACTGTTTCGGCTCAGGGTTACGCCAGAGGAAGTCGGGATGCTCGGGAAGGTGCGCGCCCGGGGCCTTGGTTCTCATCTGTGGCCTCCATCAGGTTGTGGGCGGATATGTGGATGGTCCGAGTGGCTGCGCCGCCAACTGAAGCCTCCGCCCGCTCAGCTGAGGCCAACTGATATATCAATTGGTGGATAGAGTATGATTCTTGGTACACAAAGGTCAAGGGTCTCCATGAACCCCATCCCCGACAAGCCCGGAGAAAGAGGAACGTGAGCGTCCAAACGCAGGCGACGGTGGTTAGGCAACCTCTCGCCTCCAATGCAGACCGTGCGTACGAGCTCATCCTCGAGCGACTGGTCCTGCTGGACATTCGGCCGAGCGAGCCGATCAACGACGAGCGCTTGGCCGGCGAGCTCGGTTTCGGCCGCACACCTGTGCGCGAAGCGCTCAAGAGACTCGAGCGCGACCGGCTGGTTGTGGCGTACCCGCGCCGCGGAACGTTCGCCACGACCGTCGACATCACCGATCTCGCGCATATCTCCGAGATTCGCAAGCAGCTCGAACCGGTGGCGGCCGCGCGGGCGGCCCGGACTGCGCCACCCGACGCACGCGCCCGGCTGTCGGAACTCGCCGCAGCGATTGCTCGGCTCGAGCGCGGCGGCGACCGCCGACAGATACTCCGGGAGGACGTGCGCGTCCACCGCGAGATCTACCGGGCGGCCGGCAATCCTTACCTCGAGGACGTCCTGGTGTGCCAGGACGCCCACGCCACCCGGATCTGGTGCCTGTTCCTCGATCGGCTGCCCGATGTCACCGGACATGTGCGTGAGCACGTCGAGCTGCTGCACGCCATCGTCGACGGCGACGATGCCGCCGCCTCCGAGCTCGCCCTCGCGCACGTCCTCGGGTTCGAACAGGCCGTCCGCGCCGTGGTGTGAGGGGATCGCCGCGGGCCGCGGTGGTCGGCGCTCGGGGCCTGTCGCGCCCGAGGTCGGGCACCCGGCCTCGGGCGACAGCGTCCGCCGCTGACGGTCATGTCACGATCCGAGCGAAGATCGGCGCGTGAATGGCCACGGGCGGGCGCGCCTCCGGCAGGTCATGTCGCCGCACCGAGTCCGTTGGCGTACTGGGCCGCGGTGAGTAACCCCGCGGTCGACGCTGTCAGTGTGGGAAGAACGGCGAAAAGCCAGCCGGCGTGGAACGGATCGGCGGCCACCAGCCGCGGATCGTCGACGGCCGCGGTGTTCGCCAACGTGACCAGGCCGGTGATCGGCGCGGCCAGTGTGATCGCGCCTCGCGCCGAGGTCCAGATCAGCGCGCACGGTGCGCCGATCACCACTGTGCTGCGGACCGCGGGCAGGTCCAACGCGACGACGTCGACGCCCTCTACCGCGGCCTTGGCTACGCCGCAGCGAATCGGGTAGTCGGCGAGGTGATCGCCCGGGGCGAGGGCCAACCAACTATGGCCGGCGGTATACCGGCGATCCGTCGGGATCTGCTGAGCTCTCATGGCTTCCTTCTGACGGTCGAAAGCGGGGCTTGTGAACGGTCGCTTGGGTCACGCCGCAGCTGTCGGCGCACCTGCTGAACCTCGCACGCGTGCGGGTCGGCCGCGATCGGGTAAGCAACTGACAGTTGGGACTGGGACCCGAGCGGTCAGGCCTTGATGCGCTTCATCTCGGGGTCGACCAACGGTTCGGTCACCACCGTCGCGGCGACGCGCCGGTCGAAATACTGGATCTCGACTGGTGTTCCGGGTGCTGCGGACGCAGGCAGCCAGGCGTAGGCGATAGGTGCGCCGACCGTGTGGCCGAACGCGGCGCTGGTGACATAGCCGACCGGCCGTCCGTCCAGGAAGACCGGCTCTTGTCCGAGCACGACGGACCGGCCATCGTCGACCCGCAGGCAGGCCAGGCGCCGGGTAACCGTCGCGTCACCGACACCCTCGAGTGCCATGCGGCCGACGAACTCTTCCTTCTGCCGCCGAACGGCGAAGCCGAGACCCGCCTCGTAGGGGTTGTGCTCGGTGGTCATATCGGTGCCCCACGCGCGGTAACCCTTCTCCATGCGCAGGCTGTTGAATGCTGCTCGGCCCGCGGCGATCACGCCGTACTGATGGCCTCCCTCCCAGAGCACGTCCCACAGTCGAAGACCGTTGTCGGCCGAGGTGTACAACTCCCAGCCCAGCTCGCCGACATACGACAAACGCATGGCGGTGACCGGGACGCCCGCGATATGGGCATTCTTCGACCGGAAGTACTTGAAACTCTCGTTCGAGAAGTCGTCACTACTGAGCGCCTGCACCAGATCGCGGGCCCGCGGGCCCCATAGGCCGATACAGCAAGTGCCGCCGGTGATGTCGCGGATCTGCACGCTGCCGTCGCCGGGCATCTGGCGACGGAAATAGTCGAGGTCGAGGTTTCCGTTGGCACCGACCTGAAAGGTGTCAGCGGACAGCCTCGTGACGGTGAGGTCGCTGCGCACCCCACCGGCGTGGTCGAGCGCCAGCGTGTACGTCACCGACCCGATGGACTTGTCCATCTTTCCGGTCGTCAGGTGACCCAAGAGACTCGAGGCGCCACGCCCGCTGATCTCGAGGCGCTCGAGCGGGGTCATGTCATACATAGCGACCGCCGTGCGGGTACGCCAGGCCTCGACTGCGGCGATCGGGGAGTGGAACTTCGCAGACCACGCATCGCGAGCGGGGGGCGTCCACTCCTCCGGAAGGTCCTCGAGCAGACTGGCATTGGCCTCGAACCAGTGGGGGCGCTCCCACCCGCCGCTTTCGAGGAAGACCGCGCCGAGTTCCCTCTGGCGAGCATGGAAGGGGCTCACGCGCAGGTTGCGCGGTGAAACGCGTGGCTGCAGTGGATGTAACACGTCATAGATTTCGACGAAGTTCTGCTGCGAGGTCTCGCTGACATAGTCGGGTGCCAGCTGAATCTCCTCGAAGCGGTGCACGTCGCAGCCGTGCAGCTCGATCTCGCTTCTCCCGTCCACGAGGAGTTGGGCCACCGCGCGAGCTACGCCGGCAGAGTGCGTGACCCACACGGCTTCCGCGATCCAGAATCCCGCCACGTCGGCGGACTCACCGACGAGTGGTCCACCATCGGGCGTGAACGAGAATACGCCGTTGAATCCGGTGTCGATCTTGGCGGACTCGAGACTGGGAAGAAGACGCCTGCTCTGCTCCCACGACGGGGCGAAGTCCTCTCCGGTGAACGGCAGCATCGAGGGCATGTCGCAGGCGGAGACCGCCTCGCTTTCCTCGAGATCGCGCAGGCTGACCGGCATCGGGCGATGGGCGTAGGTTCCGATTCCGAGACGATCGCCGTGCTCGCGGTAGTAGAGATCGTGGTCCTGGTGGCGAAGAATCGGGAAGCCGGCCTCGGCGAGTTCACTATTGCGGCCCACGAGCTCGGGGATCTGATCTGTCTTGGCGTACTGGTGGGCCAGCGGAAGCAGCGGCACGTTCATGCCGACCATCGCGCCGATGTCCGGCCCCCAGAAGCCCGCGCACGAAACGACGATGTCTGCCGGAATGACTCCGTTCGATGTGGCCACTCCGGTGACTCGCCCATTACCCTGTTCGATGCCGGTGACCTTGGTCAGCCCCCGGAAAACCGCCCCCCGAGCCTCTGAGCGCCGGGTAAGAGCGACAACGGCCCGCGACGCCTTCGCGAGTCCGTCTGTCGGTACGTAGAGTGCCCCGAGTATTTGGTTCTCGTCGACGAGCGGATGCAGCTTCACACATTCTTGTGGATCGAGGACGGTCCCTTCGATTCCCCATGACGTCGCCCAGCCTTGTTTGCGGTGCAGGTCGGCCAGACGTTCGGGGGTGGTGGCCACCTCGAGGCCGCCGAGCCGGCTGAAGCACCATTCGCCGTCGACGTCCATGCCGACGAACTTCTCGACTGTGTACCGGGCGAACTCGGTCATCGTCTTCGATGCGTTCGTCTGGAAGACCAAGCCGGGCGCATGGGAGGTCGATCCTCCGGTCAGGGGCAGCGGCCCCTGGTCCACGACGGTGATCTGATCCCAGCCTCGTGCGGTCAGCTCGTCAGCCAGATTGGCACCGACGATGCCTGCTCCGATGATCACTACGCGCGGTGACCCCATGATGGTCCTCCTAGATTTCACAGGTGTGCCCCAGCTACGGCTGCCGCGTTCGGACAACGACATCGCAGCGTCACGGGGCCGGAGCAGCGCCGAACACCACCTCTGTGGTGAATGTGACCGCATCGCAGGTCAGTATGTCGACAACTGATATATCAAAAGATAAGTCGCAGATGCGGTGCGGTCAAGCCCCAGCAGTCGTGCCCGATCCCTTGCAGTGCACCCTTGACCGGCTCCGAATGACTGAAATACAGTCACAGAACGCTGATGTGTTAGCCGGGCGCATCAGACATTTCTTCGGGCACTCTCCAGCTTCGCGCATTCTCCGCGTGTCGCTAGCGATAAGGGATTCGCAATGACGACGACCGCTCCGGCAGCCACCGTGACCAGCCTCGATGATGCGCCGGTGACCTCATTTCACCGCCGCCTGATGTATCGCTGTGCGGGCGGGCCGTTCCTCGACGGGTACGTCTTGAGCATCGTCAGCGTCGCCGTAGCGGGGATGACGGACGATCTACACCTGAGCGTGTTCATGCTCAGCGCGATCGGGGCGGCGGCCCTGGTCGGAATCTTGGTCGGGGCGGCGGTTTTCGGCCCTATCACCGACAAGATCGGCCGTGAAGTCATGTACATCCTGGACGTGGTGGTGCTCGTCGGAGCATCGCTACTGTCTGCGTTTGCGGCGACCAGTTGGCAGGTCCTCGTGCTCCGCTTCGTTATCGGCCTAGCCATCGGCGCCGACTACCCCATCGCCACCTCGCTGCTGGCCGAATGGCTGCCCAGACAAAACCGCGGCCGCATGCTCGGCGCATTGATCGTGTTCTGGTACGTCGGAGCCACCGCCGCCTACGTGGTGGGACTGGCCATCATCCACTTCGGGGGCGACGACCTGTGGCGGTGGATCCTCGTCAGTTCGGCGATTCCTGGCGTGGTCGTCCTGCTGATGCGGATAGGCACCCCGGAATCGCCGCGGTGGCTGGTCCAGCGTGACCGCAGGGACGCGGCGCGTCAGGTGATCAGCAAGGTTTTCGGCGACACCGTCGATGCCGACGCGGCCGTCGCAGCGGAGGTCATCGCGGCTGGCAACCCCGAGCAGCGCGCCTCGCTGCGGACGGTATTCCGGGGCCGAAACCTGCGCCGCATTACGTTCTGCGGCCTCTTCTTCCTGTGCCAGGTGACCCCTCTGTTCGCGATCTACACGTTTGGCCCGGTCATCCTCCAGGCGTTCGGCTTGAACGAGGGTGTCATGGCGTATGTCGGGTCCGCGCTGATCAGCCTGCTATTCCTGATCGGCTGTGTGCCGGCGCTGCGGTGGGTCGACAGCTGGGGACGGCGCCCGTTGATCGTGTGGTCCTTCGGACTGATGGCAATCCCGCTGGCAGTGCTCGGCATCGCGCCAACGGCCCCGATCGTCGTCATTGTGATCTGCTTCTGCCTGTACGCATTGTTTTCCGGCGGACCGAACGTCCTGGACTGGACGTACCCGAGCGAACTGTTTCCCACCGAGGTCCGGGCCACCGCGATCGGAATCTCCACCGGCATCAGCCGCATCGGCGCGGCCGTCGGAACGTTCCTGCTGCCGGTCTCGCTGGATGAGATCGGTGTCGGTCCGACCATGCTGATCGGCGCCGCGTTGACCGTCGTCGGCTTCGTCGCCTGCCTGGCGTGGGCGGAGGAGACCAAGGACACCAACCTCGGTGGCACCGCCCCGGTGCACGCCGGGTAGCCCGTGCGTCCCGGGCGCCGGGTGGGCACTGCGATCATCCTCAGGCCAAGTCCGGGCGTCGCAGACCGGCTCGGCGCAAGCCCGCCGAACACACTGGCGGGCAGCCGCATCGAGGGGCCATCTCACTCCAGGCGTCAGGACCACCAAGACCACAACCGCAACGCCGGGAAGGCCGAATTCGGTAGCTGTGGCCTCGACGACAGGGCGCTGACACGAGCGCGTGTTGCCGTGCCGACCACGGACTGGTCACGCCGAGATGGTGTGCTGATCGGCGAACACCTTGCGACACACCGGCGCAGATGCGTAATCGACTGCGCCGCGGAATCGAGGAACTGCCGGAAGAGTCAGTGCATGGACATGCTGACGACAATCCCCCGGTGCGCTACGTGGTCACGGCGTTCACGGCGACTCGAGAGCGAGCGTGGCACGATCTATGATGGTCTTTCCGATTCCGGGCGCGGCGGGGCCGCAAGCTCACAGGAAGCGACTTGGTCTGAGCGACAGCCAAATTCGGGTCTCCTCGGTCGGTGACCGGGGAAGAAGGTAGGAGGTACGTGGATGGGCATGGCAGCGCGATCTGGGGACCAGCGGGTGATTCGTGGTTGGCGGAGGAAGACCGGCGCTGTCATAGCAACAGCTGTGTTGGTGTCGTCGATCGGTGCGGCGGTGGCTACCGCCGCACCGATCCACGCACCGATATTGCGGGCGCCGGTAGGCGGGTACGAGGAGCTCTTCGTACCGTCCAGCATGGGGCCGATCAAGGTCCAGGTGCAGTGGGCGTCCCGCGGCGGAAGCGCGGCCCTCTACGTGCTCGACGGTCTTCGTGCGCCGGCCGACCACAATCAGTGGACGACCGATACCGACGCGCTGCGCCAATTCGCGGGCGATAACGTCACGTTGGTGTTTCCGGTCGGTGGTCGCTCGAGCTTCTACACCGACTGGTACCGACCGAGTAGTACCAACCGTCAGGCGACGACGTACAAATGGGAGGCCTTCCTCACCCAGGAGCTGCCTGCGTACCTGCAACGGTACGGCGTGTCGCGAACCAACAACGCCATCGTGGGGGCCTCGATGGGGGGCAACGCCGCCCTGACGCTGGCCGGCCACCATCGCGACCAGTTCAAGTTCGCCGGATCCTTTTCAGGGTTCGTGCACCCGACGTTTCCGCTCTGGAGCGAAGCGATGCGGGCTGCCATGTGGGACGAGGGTAACTTCAATGTGGACGACATGTGGGGTCCGGCGGGGGATCCCGCCTGGGACCGCAACGACGCCACTGTGCAGGCAGAATTGCTGCGCGGACTGCCGATATACGTCTCGACGGGCAATGGCGCGCCTGGTCCGCTGGACCTGCCGTACGGGATCGGCAACACGGTGAACGCGATGAGCCTCGAGGCGATGACGATGACTGCCACCCAGATGTTCGGTGACCGAATCGCGGCGTTGGGAATTGCCGCTCGCATCGACATCGTCAATGGAACGCACACCTGGCCCTACTGGCAGCAAGCGCTCGCGACGGCGCGTCCGATGATCCTCGATGCGCTTGGCGCGCACTGACGCGATGCCACTCACGAGGTTTGAGTAGGGATCGTGTTCTGCCGTGGATAGTCGTCGGCAGACCCAACGTCGACGGAAGAATGACACAACGCGATACCAGGGGTGCCGGCAAGATCCCCGACGGCGTTACCGCGGTCGCCGGCGCATCATCAGGCGCTACGAGGTTTGGTGAGCTGTCGGCCGGGACGGCGGTAAACCTGTAGGTCGGCGAGTCAGGTGTTGCGATGGCCGTTGATCAGCAGGGGGTGGGACAAGTGTCGTGGCCGGGTCCCGTCGGCGGTGAGAATCGGCTGTGCTGAGTATTGGGCGAGGTAGACGCGGCGCACCCGGTCTGTCGCGTTGGGACCGCTGCGGTGCAGGACCGTGCTGGAGAAGCAGGCGACGCTGCCTGCCGGCACGATCACCGGATCGCCTGGGTCGTCGCCGAAATAGCCGATCCGGTCCCGCGTTTCCTCGTCTTGCACATGCCGAACGACCTCGCGCGTTCCGGCTCGAGAGTACGGCAGTAGATACACGGTGCCGTTGGCTGCGGTGACGTCATCGAGGGCGATCCAGCAGGTGAGGTAGGGGGTGTGCGGGTAGTCGATGAAACCGGAGTCCTGGTGCCAAGCGAATCTCATACCCCGTTCCGCGGCCTTGACGACGTACTGCTCGTTGAACAGGTATATCGTCTCGCCCAGTGCCGCTCGGGCAATCTGAACCATCAGGTCGCAGGCCAGAAACCGTCGTATCACCGCGCTGTGGTCGTAGGCGTGGACGAAGTAGCGTCGACCACGATGATCGAGGTCCAGGCTGTCGACGCCGAGCTGATCCATTTCGGCGTCGCGTTCGTCGACGAAGCGCTGACACTCATCGCGAAGAGCTTGCAGATCATGCGAATCGAGGGCGTTTTCGAGGACGAAGAACCCCTCATCCCGGAACCGACGTATGTGCTCAGCCGTGACCGGCGAAGACGCGTTTTTGAAGGCAGTCATGAGGTTCTCCCGAGGGTTGGCGAAGTCGTTCCACCACAGTTTCGGCGAACCAGGGCACGACAGTCTTCTCATGGCTCGGCAAGTATTTATCGTTTCTTGCGTGATCGAAGATCTGAAGCTTCCCGACGGCCTCGACGGTCGAGCGGTGCGCCACATCGCTGGCGATGTCCGTGTACGCGCCCATCGTCATGCCGAGCTGGAGGTCAATCTGGTCGTGCGCGGCACTGCCACCTACCTGCTGGGTGAGCGTCGATACGAACTCAGCCCCGGTACGTTGACGTGGTTGTTCCCGGCACAAGAACACATCCTGGTGAACCAGTCGGCCGACCACGAGTTGTGGTGGGCGGTGTTCACACCCGAGCTCGTTGCCCGAATCGCAATGGCACCACACACAAGACCTCTCGCGCAGGACGATCCGGTAGAGCAGTTCTCACGTCGCCTCGGCGCCATACATACCCATCGCCTGCAAACCCTGTTCGGTGAGGTGCGCGCCGCCGAGACCCGGGATCACGCCCTGGCCAACGCCGGGGCGGCCTACCTGCTCACTCTGGCCTGGCGTGCGTTCTTGGACAGCGACGATGTCGTCGACAGTGAGAATGTCCATCCCAGCATCCGCACGGTTGCCCGAGTGTTGCAGTCCGACCCGAACGCGGGCGACCTAGCCGATCTGGCGCGCATCGCCGGCCTCAGTCCCACACACCTGAGCCGTCTGTTCAGAGCCCAGATCGGTATCCCGCTCACTCGCTATCGCAACCAGCAACGGCTGCACCGATTCCTACTCGCCTACGGCAACGGCGAACACACCACAGCATTGGCCGCCGCCGTCACAGCCGGGTTCGGCAGCTACGCCCAGTTCTACCGAGTATTTCAGCACGAAACAGGCCGCACCCCATCCACCTTGCGCGCCAACCACGAAGATCTCCGGCCGCAGCACTAGAAGCCGGCGTCGACATGCCCGAGTTCTGGTGGTGTGCGCCGTCGGCGCCGAGCGGTTCGGCCCGCGGCGATCCCTCTACCGGATCGGCCGCCGCCTACGGCCGGCGCCGTGGAACCCACGCGGGGCAGTCGGCCCGCGATGACACTGTCCCTGGTGCGGCACGCGGTGCGATCACAGGATGGCGGGTGAGAGGACAGTGTTGGCGGGAGTTCTTTTGGCGCCTGCGGCCCAGCGGTCGGTGTCGATCGCGGCGCTGAGCTGGGATTGGACGGCACGCATGTGGCCCCGGTCGGCCGGGTCAGCGACGAATCTATCGACGGCGGCGGCGGTTCGCTGTGCGTGTTCGGTGCCGATCCACCGCATCATGAGCAGCGCTTCCTCCCGGCTGTATGGAGCCGTTTCCTCCCCGTCCGCGACTTTCTGCAGCGCGGTCAGTTTCGCCTTGGTCGGTGCGGCCATATAGTCGTGCACGTACCCAAGTGGGGTGTGGGGGTCGGTTGTGCTGCCGTGGAGGGTGACTGCGGCGGGCATGTGGTGACGGTAGGTGAGTGCCGCGCGTTCGATTTCGGCGATGGCGGCAGGGGTGTGTGCCGCATTGGCGTAGGCGGCCGCGGCGACGACTCCGGACAGGTTCTTGTCGGCCAGCGAATCGGCCGCACTGTATCGCATGACCTGGCTGCGGGCCTCGACGGCTCGGTGGACCAGATCGTCGTCGGTGAAACCCGCGCCGCGCAAGGCGGAGCTCAGTTGGGAGAGGCTCGCACCGCGTTGCGTCATCGCCTCGTCGATGGCCGCCGCGGCGCCGCGAGCGGTATTGATGCCGCCGCGACCAGCTTGTTCGGCCGCGGTGACGCCGGCACGGGCCGCGTGCACGAGGCTCTGCTTGTCCCGGAAATTGTGTGTGAACAATCCGTCTCGTCCATAGATCGTGGATGAGCCGATCGGGGTGGCTTGGGCTTGCCACAGTTCCCGTTGCGCTTTGTTCTTCATCTTCGAATAAGGGTCGAGAGGGTGCTCCCGCAGGAATAGCCACGAGGTCAGCGGGCTGGTATTGATGGCGTTGAGTGTGTACATCCCGGCAAGGAGCCCGCCGCCGCCGTGCGCGCCGTGCGGGCTGGTCATGGCGTGCCGAGTGTTGGCATAGCCCATACCTAGGGCGTTACCGCTCGAGCCATCACGGGCAGAGGTCCCAGCACCTTGGATGGCGAGGCCGAACCGATTGGCGATCCAATCGGTGCCGTTGGTGAGATTGGCGCTGAGCCGCCGGAGTTGGACGATGGCGACGATCTCCACGATGGCGCCGAGGACGAGCACGATCATGACTTGGTCGTGTGCCTGTGCGAAGAGATTGCCCAGAAACAGTGTGTAGACGCCCAGGAAGAGGGTGAAAACCGTCATGCGCGCCGCCGCGACGAAGCTGTCGACGAGATTGCGGACCAGGAAGGTCTGCGTAGGCCCGTAGATGAACCCGCCTGCGGCGAAACCGAATATGGCCATGAAGGCGTGATAGATCGCATCCAATGCGGCCCAGATGACCTTCAATCCCAGATAGGTTCCGAAGCACAGCACGATAGTCCCGCAGGCCAGCAGAACCAGTCCGGTGCCGATCTGCCCCATCCCGGGATGGTCGGCCTCGGCATAGGCTGCTGAGTCACCGCAGGTCCGCATGCTGTTCAGCACTCGGGTGTCATCGCCGGCTCGCACTCCCGCCGACCACGCGGCGCGGCAGCTGGCCGAGCTGTCGACTACATGTCCGAAGTTCCACACTTGCACTGGGTGCCGTGCGAAGTTGTCGGCCATATCGGCCTGCATGGTGGCCACCAGCTGATCGGGATCCGGACGCCCGTGACCGTGCAACCCGGCGGCGACCGAGATACCCAGATTGCGGCCCGTGGCCAGTAGTCCATCCGACGACAGGACGTCGGCCAGCGGCTCCGCCAGCACGATCGGGCCGAGTAGCCCTACCCCGATCATCGTCACGACCTGCATCGCCGCCTTGGCGTGATATCCGCGGACCACGAACCACGCCACGAAGAACGCGCCGATCGATGCCGCCACCATCAGCAGAATGGGAGTGGCGATCTGTTCGGTGAGGGCCTCCGCGACCCCGTTCAACGCGTTGCCGAACGGATCCAGCCACCGGAAGCTCATAGCAAAGCCGATCACCCACACCGTCGAGGTGACCAGGACCATGTATCCGATGAATTCCAGGCCGAGAACCATCGCCACCGCTGTCTCCAACGGATTCAGCAGACCGCCGTGTCCGGTAGCGAAGACATAATCGGTCAACGGCACTCCCGAGGAGTCCCGGATCTCCATCCAGCTCAGGGCCGAGATCCTTGTCCCGCCCGCTCTGGTCGTATCGCTCTGCGCTGTCGCGACAGCACCGACGCTGCCCGGAAGAACAAGCAGCGCGAAGACCAGGGCGAGGAACCATACGACACGGCGACGACAGCGGGTCGCGGTGGCTCGAGCGCGTAGACGCCGGAAGACCATGCGAGGTTGCCACCGAGCAGGATCCCGGAATGTATGTTCCCGTAACATGCCATTGCCTCCGTTGGTTTGCAGCCCGATGTGCTGAGTCGCGCCTCAGCGCGACAGCGTTCGCGATCGCATCGAGGCATTCGGTGTACTCACGTCGCCAGCCGAGCGTCTACCACGCACAGGAGGCACACCTTACCTGACTAAGGTCAGCCTTACCTAATGTACATCTAGGGCAGTCGAGGCCGTGGACGACGTTTGACGCCCACCAGTCCTGCCGAAGCGTGTCGCATCAACCTGAGGAACGGACGATGGTCGGGGATCGCCGCCGCCGTTGAAACGGCATCGAATGCAGGATTGTGTGTCAGCAGCCCGCACTGACCCCCGGGTAAGATGACCGGTACAGGTCTACTCCTCGAGGAGGCTGGCGATGGCCGGCAGCCCACGATCGATCGCCGAAATCGACAAAGCGCTCCCATCGGGTGAGGATCAGGAGCGATTTTCCGGCTACGGGTTGATGGGGATGCCATTCGCCAGCGGCCACTACTTGGCGCTTCGGCATTTTCCCGCCAGTTCGATCGGTGCGGGGTACGACTCGGTGTGGCATCGGAACCCGGCCGGCGAATGGGTGATCTACAGCAGTGTTTCCCCGGAGGTCGGCTGCGCCCGCTACTTCGGCTCAGCGATCGAAGACGCACGGGTCGAGCGCATCTCGGTGACCTGGACGGGTCCTTCCGCGTTGACGGTTGAGGTGCGCGACAGGCTCCTGTGGGATCTCGAGCTGGGACGATCGGCGGCGACGGCGGCGATGACGGGCCTCGGTCGCCTGCTGCCCGCCGCCTTGTGGCGACGTCCTGCCGTCCTGTCGCTCATGTCGCGGGTCGCAGGTCCGGCGCTGGGCGTCGGGCGGGTGCGGCTCAGCGGCACTTCCCCGAACGGTCAATGGTTCCGGGCCAATCCGCGGATGCTGTGGACCGTCGAGAAGAGTGGTGCACGGATCGATGGAAGCGATATAGGTCCTCCAGGGCCGTTGGCCGAGCAGGCCAGGTTGGGTGACTTCTGGCTACCGCAACGTGGAATGTTCGTCGTGGGCGAGGCCTATTTCGAGCAGTACGATGCGACGCGCCATCAGGCGGCCAGCCCCGGCTCATGATGGCCGCGGTTGCTCGATTCATGCGCACATGAGAATCAACTCGCTTGCCGCAACTCGAACCAGCGCCCGAGCTGCCAGAGTTTGCGCTGAACCGACACGCCCTTTTCTCGTGAAACCCACTGTTCGCGTGGTGTCGACGACAGTTAAGGCCTAGTATCAGATGCGTCGGGGAATGTCAAAACAACTCGACAATCGGCGAGTCATCTCCGTGCGGCGAACTCGCCGGAAGAAGGTAACGATGATGACCAACAAAGCGTACCGAACCACCACATGCCAGTTGCTAGCGAGGGTTGTGCTCGTTGGAGCCGCTGTAGCCGTTCCGATGACGGCGGCCGCGGTTTCTGCCATGGCCGCGCCGACGCCCGAACCCGGCGTGGTACAGGTTGATCGCCCGGGGGGCGGCGGCTGGGGCGGCGGTTGGGGTAACGGCGGCTGGGGTCGCGGCTGGGGCGGCTGGGGTTGGGGTAACGACGGTTGGGGCGGCGGCTGGGGCGGCTGGGGTTGGGGTAACGACGGTTGGGGTCGCGGCTGGGGCGACCGTGGTTGGGGCGGCGGCTGGTTCGGCAGCAGCTGACCGAAGGGATCTGTGCCGGATGGGGATCGGCCTGTCGGCTGGATTCTCGTGTTCGCATCCCCACCAGCGGTGTGCGGCGTGTGAGCATGAAGGCCGAGCATCGAGCCCGGTGTCATGAGGTCGAGTGTTCCGGCGGCGCGCCGCGCCGCGCCGTCGGCTGTGGGGCGCTGATCAGCGTCGGTGCGCTGATCAGCGCTGCGGCACTCCGGTCGACGCCGACCGCCCGCGGGTGACCGCGGCCGAGATCGTGCTCGGCTGGTCGACCGCGGAAGAGCTCTTCGGGCTGCGGCGCGCGGTAGGCCGATGTGCTACTGCCCTGGCATCCGGGTGAGCTACGCCCTTGCAGCCTTGATCCGTGGATTCGTCCTATTCGGGGATGATCGCTACCGCGTCGATCTCCACGAGCGCGCCTGGGCGAGCGTGGCCTGCGGTGGAAACGACTGTGATGGCTGTGCGGTGATTACCCCACACTGATCGCGCTGCCGCGTATCCCACCTGTGCGTCGACCCCATGGACAAGGTAGATGTTGAGTTTGACGACATGCTCGGGACCGGTACCCCCGGCAGCGAGCACGGTCAGCACGTTTCGCATTGCCTGAGTGGTTTGCGCCTCGATACCGTCGAGCAGGTTTCCGGTGCTATCGGTGCCGAGCTGGCCACCGACATAGAGGGTTCGGGCAGCGGATGCGATCACGCCCTGCGTGAAGGCAGGGTTGCTGTGAAGTTCGTGGGGGTCGAGGTGTGTCGTCTCGGCGGTCATGAGTCTCCTCCTGGAGGTGCCGGGTTTCGTGTGCAGGTAGAGGTCGCGCAGAAGGCAGATCTCGGACAGGTGGTGGATCAGCTCGCGGTGGATGTGCAGCACCAGATCAGCCATGGGCACCTCCGGGAAGGGCTCCCTCGCGCCGACCGGCACCCGGAGCCCCGCCTCGCCGAGGCCGCGCACCCCGGCCAGCCAGACGTCGAGCTGGGCCTCGAGCTGGTTGAGCGCGGTGGCCGCGCTGCCCGCGTACTCCCAGGTCTCGTACGACGCCGCCGGTGCGCCGAAATGCGCCGCGTTGCGCGCGGCGAGCACGCCGACGATGACGTGACCGAGTCGCCAGGCGATCGTGGTGAAGGCCGCAGGGACCGGCTCGGGGAAGGCGTAGTCGATCGTGAAGTCTCCGGCACCCACCTGCACGGGCGCCGTCGAGCTGCCGCGCGGCCGAACACTCCAGGCGTCCGGCACCGGCGACCAGAAGTACTCGTCGTCGGTGAGACCGTCGAGGCGGGGGCGGAGCTGATGGTTCCAGTGGAACTCCCACTGCTCACGCAGCGTCCGGTTCCAGTCGAGTTCGTCTGCATCCATGCAGCCACTCTGACACCCCTAGCGGACAGAATCGGTCCGCTATCTCTGGCAGGGTGGGTCCATGGGTTCGGCAAGCGGTGACGAGCGGAGTACGACAGAGCGGGTGCTCACCCTTCTCGGGTTGCTGCAGCAGCGGCAGGTCTGGACCGGCCCCGAACTCGCCGACCGGCTCGGGGTCACACCGCGCACGGTACGGCGCGACGTCGAGCGGCTGCGCGCGCTCGGCTATCCGGTACATGCCAGCCAGGGTGTCGGCGGCGGCTACCAGCTCGGCCCGGGTCAGGACCTGCCGCCGCTGCTTCTCGACGACGAGGAGGCGATCGTCACCGCAGTCTCCCTGCTCGCCGGCGCGGGCGGCGCGGTCGCCAGCGCCGACGACGCCGCACTCCGGGCGCTGATCAAGCTCGACAGGGTGCTGCCAACCAGGTTGCGGCACGAGGTGCGTGCCCTCGCCGGCTCGGTGGAGTCGTTCGGCGGAGGCCGCACACCATCGTGACGACTGGCGCAGCTTCCGCGTCGACCGGATGACCGATGTGTCCGCACGGACCTGGCGCTTCCGCCGGCGCGCGGCACCCGACGCGGCGACGTATGTGCAGGAGGGTGTGGCGAGTCGGGTCTACCCGTACAAAGCGCGCTTCCTCGTGCACGCGTCGGCCGACACGGTGCGCGCGCAGATTCCGGCATCGGCGGCCGCCGTACGACGGCGAGGGAGCGAGCTCTGCGAGGTGCGCAGCGGCGCAGGCAGCCCTCGACTTCGTGCTCATGCACGTCCTCCTGCTAGGGCACGACTTCGAAGTACTCGACCCTCCGGAGCTCGGGACACGCCGTCGCGTGCTGGCGGAAAGACTGCTGTCGGCCGGTGCAACGATCTCACCGGTGCCGGACATGGCGGAGCCGTGAGCCGCGACCACACCAGCGCCGACGTGCGCGTGTGGCTGGAGAGCAGTCCGATGCCGACGAGGCTGCTGGATACGTCAAAGCGCTGTAAAGTTTCTCGACTTTCATTGCGTCTAGGCGTAGTCGCGGAATATGTAGGAGTGGTGTGCGCAACTTTGCCGGTCGGGACCGTGAACAGTGCGGCTCGTAACGTTCTCAGAGCTCGATCCGGGGATCGCGGTGACGGTGTCCTGGTCGATCCGGCCGGCGGGCATTCGTCGCAAGTCGGGTCGAGTTCGTTGGTCGGCTGCTGGGCGGTGTACCCACGGTGAGTGAATACCACGAAACCGGTCCGCCGGATCCCGCTCATACCGATTCGTCACCAGGGACAGATCGGCGCGTGCGGCTGGCGATAGTCGAAGACGACGACGAAGTGGGCGATGCGCTGGTCGAGGTGCTCACTGACCAGGGTTTCTTCGCAATACGTATGCGCCGGGGAGCGGATTTGCTCATCGGGCACCGCCGCTGCGATGCGGTGATCCTCGATCTGGGGTTGCCGGACGGCGATGGGCTGCACGTGCTGCGGCAGCTTCGGGAGGTCAGTTCGGTGCCTGTGGTGATTCTCACCGCCCGCGACGACGAACGTACCGTGGTCCGCGGCTTACGGGGCGGTGCCGACGACTACCTTGTCAAACCACCGCGTATCGCGGAACTGGTTGCCCGGCTGGAGACGGTGACCCGGCGCGCCGCTGCCGCTGCGGCCGGCCCGGAGGCCCCTGTGATTATCACCGGGGATGTTCGGATCGATCTCGAGATGCGGCAGGTCGAGGTCGGTGGTGCGCCGGTGACTCTCACGCAGAAAGAGTTCGAATTGGTAGAGGCCCTCGTGGAGCGGCCAGGCTCCGCGGTGAGTCGCGAACTACTGATGGACCGGATCTGGGGGGATGCGTTCATGGCGGTGTCCCGCTCGTTGGATGTGCATATTTCGACGTTGCGTGCCAAGCTCGGCAGACCAGGATTGATCACAACGATCCGGGGGTTCGGCTACCGCTGGGGCCAATGAGTACAGGTTGAGGTTTTGCGACGACGGTTGCTGGTGACGCTGTTGGCTTTCGCTGCGCTAGCAGTGCACGGACTTGCGGTTCCGTTGGGGGCCATGGCGTCCACCACTCGGACACAGCAGCTGTGGCTCGGTCGGTACGTGGACGCCGAGTGGTTCGGCGAACTCGCCGAGCAGGCGATGGCGACCGGTGACCGTCAGCCGCTGGTCGCGGCGATGGAGCGCTACCACGACCTGTACGAGGACGCCGTGCTCGTGGTGGATGCCGGCGGTGCCGAGTTCGCGAACATCGGGGTGGACACCGGCGATCCGGCAGTTGCCGATGCCGTGGCGGCGGCCCGCAGTAATCGGCATTCGACGGGGTTCCCGCATCGCTTGCGCACCTGGGACCCGGACTCGCTGATGATCGCCCGTCCCATCGGATCCGGAATGCAGGTCGAGGGCGCGGTGCTCATCGAGACGTCGACCGTGCAGGCAAAGCGGGATATCACTGACCGTTGGGCCCTGATGACGCTGGGCATGTGGACGGCCCTGGCGCTGTTCGCGGGACTGGCGCTGGCACTGAGTAGGTGGGTGTTGCGTCCCCTGGAACGATTGTCGCAATCGGTTGCCACACTGACGGATACGTTGCCGAATCCAGTCTCGGGCCCCCCGCCCACGTCGATCATGCGGCAGTACGACGGACCACCGGAGGTGCGTGAGCTGGCCCGATCGTTCGATGCGATGGCGATGGCGGTCGCCGATGCGGTGGAAGCCCAGCGCCAGTTGGTCGCGGATACCGCGCACGCCATCCGTAACCCCCTGGCTGCGCTCGCTATCCGGTTGGAATCGCTGAAGCCGGTGATACCGGATCAGTCCGCGCATACGTTTCGGCGCGCCAGTTCACAGGTCGACCGGCTCGCGGCGGTGCTCGACGGCCTGCTGCGTTTGGCGGTGGCCGAGACACCCGAGGGGTTCCGGCCCGTGCCGCATGATTCCGATTGGCCGAGCTGCTGCGACGCGGTGCGAGTTGTCGCGGACCGGGTGGAGGCATGGGGGGTGGCTTTCGAGCGGGCCGGCATGGACGTGGCGGCCGTTGTGCCGGACGGCGAGGTCGAGGTGGCAGCGCCAGAGGATGCGCTCATGCAGATCCTTGATGTGCTGCTGAGCAATTCGTGTCGCTATGCGGGCGCGGGCGCGCGGACGGAGGTTCGCGTGCACGGCGGAACGCGGTGGGTGACCGTGTCGGTGATCGATGACGGGGTGGGTGTCGCGGAGCCCGAACTCGACAAGCTGACCACGCGATTCTACCGTGGCTCGTCGGCCACTCCCGGTGGATCGGGGCTCGGCCTGCCCATTGCGGCGGCGCTGGCACAGCGACATCAGGGCGAACTCACGGTCGGCCTGACCGTTCCGCAGGGGCTACACATAACAGTCCGGCTGCCGGCGAGAGCGTCGTGATCGGTCGCCTACTCGGCGCGGATCGTGTTCGAACCCAGGTGGCCCGATGGACGTTGGATACGTCAAGACTCCGAACTCCGTGGGCAAGAGCCGGGCACCTGTTGACACTCCGATCTCGAGCGGTTGAAATTAGCCTCCGAAATGGAGGGCGTTGTCCGCGGCACGAGAACGCCACGCGACAGTCCCGGTGCAGGCGAGACGGTCAGGAGCGAGCGCGTTCGATGTGTTGCAACGCTTCTGGCGTACGGCCGGACGATGGCAGGCCACCGTCGGTGGCGGTGCGACGATGATCAACCGCCGTGATCTCTTCGTCGTGGCGGCCGTGGCGGCTGTCTCCGGCTGTGGTATCGACCGCAACCCTGTCACGATCCGGCTCGGTTCCGGGCGGGTGAACGGGTTGTTTCACGAGATCGCTCAACTCCTCGCTGCCGTGGCGGCCGAATCCCGCACGGTGCGCATCGATCCGGTCGCCACCGCCGGGTCGCAGATGAACCTCGACCTACTCGCCCGCGGCGAGATCGATGCCGCACTTGCCCTCGCTGACTCGGTGTACGAGTCCGCGACTCATCCACTTGCGATTGGACGCCTCTACGAGACGTACCTGCAGATGGCTGTGCTCGCCGACAGCGCGATTCACCAAGTGGGTGATCTGCGTGGGAAGCGGGTCGACCTCGGAGTGGTCGGGTCTGGTGCGGCAATGACCGCCGAACGCGTACTGCGGGCGGCGGGCCTGGACCCTGCGGTCGACGTGGTGGCCGGACATCGGCAGCTTGCCGGGGCAGTGGAAGCCCTGCACAGCGGCGACACGGATGCGATTCTATGGGGCGGTGGCGTGCCGACACCCGGTCTGGACATCCCCCGGCGGATACGGTTGATCGACTTGGGGGAGTTCCCCCCGATGATGCGTGAGCGATTCGGGTACCACTATGACCGCGTGGTGGTCCACCAGAATGCGTACCCGGGAGGTCCGGCGGTCAGTACCGTCGGGATACCCAACCTGCTACTCGTCGCGCCGACTCTCGCGAATTCCGCCGTGGTTGCCATCACAGAACTGCTGTTGCGGAACCCCGACAGGTTGGTGCCCGAGCATGCCAAGGGATTTCAGTTCCTGGACCGGCGCTGGCTGGTCGGGACCGGGGACATTCCGCTGCATCCCGCCGCCGCTGATTTCTATCGCAGCTGGCACGACTGAGTGCCTTGCACTCCTTGGAGGAGAACAAGCTGCTCGGCCTGGATGGTGGTGACTATCGACCTCAAGGAAGTGTTAGAAAGCGCCTTTCCGTGTCCGGACTGGTTGCGCCCGGTGCCGATTCCGGCTGAAGTATTGGGACACAGTCGGTTACATGCTGTAACCAGTTACGGCGTGGACTGCCCGGGTGGAATCGCGACATCTCGATGCAGTGGCAACGAAGCCGACCGGGTTCTGGTCCAGGTGGAGCGAGCAGGGCGATTTCGGCGACGAGGAGGCCACGGTGCGGAAACCGGGAGGCATGCTGGCAGGAGGCGCGAAGTGTCGGCCGAGCCAGCGGGCGGCAGGTGCCGGCTCGTGGTGACACGGAGTTGGCGTTTCACGGGTCTCGAGTTCGTCGTCCTCTGGGAGGATGCCGGTGGGCAAGGTCCTCCCGCGCCATTCACCGTGCCCAACCGATTGTGGCAAAATCACTACTTGGCGCGAGAGAAGCGAGAAGCGCGCGAGGCGGTGCGGGCTCGATTGGGTAGCTGCTTCGAGGATGTGCTCGATGCGGTGTCCGTGCCCGATATCCGGATCGTGGTGCAGGGGTGGAACCCCGCAGAGTATGACAACCCGAGGTCGTGGATCCGGATGCTCGGAGCCTGTAGCGGCAAGCGAGTGTATCTGCTGGAGCAACTTTCGGGTGAGACGGCTTCGCTCAGTTGTGGATTTGCCATTACGGAATACGGTGTGCGCGAGTTCGGTGCTGTCGTCGCGGCCCGGCTGCCTGAGGCTCAGAGAGGCAAGCACGGCAATATCGATCTGTCCGCCCATGCCTATTGTGACACGGATCAGGGATCCCGGCGGTCCCGGGTCTTCGCGTCCACCGGAAAGGTCGCTTGGTTGCAGGCCGAGAGATTCTTGCGGTCGCCGGTCACCTGCGCGGGGGCTATTGTTGTCGGTCAAGGGATTTCGCGGTTCGATCGCTGTCGTGCCCATCGGCGGATGCTGGAGTGGCGTGATGTTTTCGGGGACGGCAGATATGTGATCGCCGGAAGTGCTCCCCCTATAGCGCAAGGGGTCGACGAGAAACGCCTGACTGCTCGAATCGACACCGAGATCGCCGGTGTGGCTCGGGCATTGAAAAATGAATTTTGCTGATTCAGTCGCGATCTCGGGTTGTCCGCCGGCAGGGGCGTCGGCCGCCGCCGTTACGGTCAAGGCAAGCGCGGTGAGCCCGTCGCTGACAATTCGTATTCCTCCTGACCGAGCTCGCCACTGGTGTCCGCACCCGGTCATCCTTACTGTGGCCGGGGCGGTCGTAGATCGCTCCGGTGTAACCGACGTGCCGATTGCTGCCGAACCTGGGCGATCCGGTCCTTGGGAACAAATCGGATGATGTCTTCCCGGGAGGTGATCATCAATTTCTGGAAGATCGCGGTCATCTGTGTGTCGACGGTCCTGAACGAAGTTCCACGCTGCGCCGCGATAGCGGTATTCGTCCATCCCGCCGCAGCGAACGTCGCGACCTCCTGTTCCGACCGTGTCAGGTCGTCCCAGCGCGTGGTGCCCGTGCGGGCGGTATTGTCCGTCGGCACCCGGTTCATGGGTAGCGTTCCCAGCGCAAGCCGCTGAACCTCATGCAGTTCGGAACGCAAGAGGGAACCCTCCTCCTCGGCGGCGGCGAACGCATCGGGTCCCAGCACACTGCGGGCGACGTCGATGGCTTTGTTCGTTTCGTCGGCGAAGGGCCGCAGGGCTTCGATGTCGGTTCCCAGCTCCGCCCGCAGCGTCCTGGCACCTCCTACGAGCCGAGCGGTTTCGGTCGCCATGGCAACGAGCTCGTCCTCACCCGCGCCGCCCGCGGCGATCGAGTCGGTGATGATCTGCGCCAACGCCCAGGACCGAACATGCACTGCCCAAGCCGCACCCCACGGGTCGCGAATGGATACCAAGTGGGCCAGCGCTTGACGACCGACCGACAACGCCGTGGTGGGGTCACCGTGTTTGGTCAGTGCGAGCGCTCGCATCAGCTCCGCCCAGGATTTGAGCCATTGCGCCCCAGCTGCCGTGAAGTTGTCAACGTTGCGTTGTGCGATCTCCAACGCCTGTTCTGCTGTTCCGAAGAAGCTGGCTGCCATAGCCTCGATGAGTCCACCCATCGCCTCACCGCCGCTATCGCCGGTACTGCGGGACTTCTCGCGGGCGCGCGCCAGCGCGGTGATGGATGCCGCGTCCCCGTGCACCAACATCAGCTCCTGGCCCCACACGAAATCGACCGCGGCGGGGAAGCCGAGGTCGACTTCGGGAGACTGTCGCCAGTTCTGCCGGATTTCCGGATCGGAAGTGCAGGTGGCAACGCACTCTTCGAGCATCCGTTCGGTGTCCGCATGCTGTCCCTGCCACATGGCCACCCACCCGATCAACGCCATCGCCGCCACTTGGGTATAGGTTGGCTGCGGCGTGAGGGTGCGGCTTGCTTCCAGCGTGCGTTCCGCCCATTGACGGGCTTCGCGCAACGAGCCGTTGAAGAACGGCGCTCGAAGCGCGATCAGTCCTACCGAGATCTCCAGACCGAGTGCCGACTCGCCCGGCGTGGTGAGGCTTCCTTCAATGGCGACCAGTATGTTGCCCCACGACGCGCGCGCCCATTTCAGCAGGTCCAGCTCCGCCGGGCCGAACCACTCGACATACGCCTGCAGGACTTTGTCGCGGTAATACTGCCGATGGCGCGCGGCAACCCGTGCCGGTTCGTCCGTCTCACTGGTGGAGTATTCCCGCAGTCGTTCATGAGCGAATACCCGAATCGTTTCCAGTAGTGAGTACCGCACGCTGGTCTTGGTGCGGTGTAGTGACGCGAGGGACTGGTCGACAAGGCGTTCGAGCAATCCCTCGATTTCTCCCTTTGCCAGACTAATGGCGCTGTCTCGGTTGGGCTCTCCGTCGTCTGCGCCGATCGGATCGTCAGCGCAAACGGCCTCGATGGCTTCCAGGTCGGCCCCTATATCGAGCCCGAGGCTGTCATCTCTTTCCAGGTTGGTGTCGTGGCCCGCGGCGAATACCGACAGGCGCGCCAGGAGCAAGCGTTCCTTGTCTGTGCACAGGTCATACGACCAGGCGATCACGTCGGGAATCCGCTGATGGCGCGCATCCACCCCCACCTGCCAAGCAGGGGACCACCGCATTCGCTTGTCGTTCGCGCCGCCGCTCAACTCCTGCAGGATCGTCGCGAGTGGTTGACGCCGAAGCCGCGCGGCGGCGAGTCGGATATAGAGCGGGTGGTGGTGCATGTGGTGACAGATCAGCTGAGCTGTCGCGACCTGATCTGTATCGGTGACAGCGTGGCCGCTGAGTTCGGCGCGCTGTCGGAACAGGGCCAGGGCCTGCTGTTGCGACAACGGCGGAACCTCCACCAAGTGCTCGTCGACCCATCCCACCGGCTCGCGGCTGGTGGCCAGGATAACCAGGTACGGCGCCGCCTCCAGCAGTGCCGCAATGAGCGAACCGGCCTCGGCGAGCACATGCTCACAGTTGTCCATCACTACCATCGTCCGCGCGGTTCGCCCTACCGCGTTCTTGATAGTGAGTTTGTCGACAAGTGCGTTCCACGCCGACCGCCCAGAGAAGTCGGCGTCGAGCACCGCGTGCGCGACTTCTTCTTCCACCGCGGTGAAGTCGGAGCCCTTGGCCAGTCTTGCCAGTCGCACCCAGTGCACCGGCATACGCGTAGCCTTGCGGAACTGGCCGACCGCTTCGGCCGCTAGCCGAGTCTTCCCGATACCGCCCATACCGGTCAGGGTGATCAACCGGGCCGAGCCCGACAGCAGAGTCCTGATTCGATCCAGCTCTGGACCCCGGCCGACGAAATCGTTCGCGGGTGCTGGAAGATCGCCGGGACCTTGTCGTTGACTACTCGACATAGAGGTCAAGCTCCTTCTTCCCCGCGACTCCATCATCCAGAACCGCTGCGCTGAACCAGCGTCCCAATTCTCGGTAGGTGCACTCGAGGACAATGATCTTGCTGTCGCGTGCTCCGACCGTACCCCCTAGACCCTAGCCTGGCGTCCAGCGCCGTACGTAGTCGATACGTAGATAGTTCGCGACACCTACGGCGATTGCTACGGATGCGGTTCCGCCTACGTAGTCGACCAGACTTCGGCGTGAGCGATTGCGCAGGCAACCTGGTCGACCGACCGAATGGACTGAGCAACGGAATCACCGGTGATGAGTGTGCCCGATGCCGACTTCGCGGCGGCCTCCATCGCCGCCGCGAAGGACTGACGCGCACCGTGTGAGATTTGGACGATAGTGGGACTGAATATGACCGACTTGCAAGTGGTGACCGCTGCGGTAATCGGCATAGAGATACTGTTCGTCGTCGCGGCCTTGTGCTGGCCACGACGACGGTGGCCAGCCGACCACAAGAAGCAACCAGCTGATCGTCAGCACAAACGTTATCGTGAGCTGATTGCCGGACGGGTGTGACGGACCCCAGCTGACCACGACTGGAGAGTAGTGAGCTTTCCCAGGTAGCGGTGTGGAGTTGTGGTCAGTTGGTGCGGCTGTGCCACTGGCAATTTTCTCGAAGCTGTGAAACGGCTTCGTGTGACGGTAGCCGGCATTTTGTCACGGGGGTGTCGGTGCGGGCGGTATCGGTGAGCGCTCCGGTGTCGGTGGATCCGTCGGCGGCCGGGTCGTCGGTGCTGGGCGAACCCTTTTCGCCGTCGGCCGCCGTTTCGGCTTCGTCGAGGGTCGCCTGGAGCGCGTCTATTGCATCCAGAATCGCCTGATGGCGAGCGGCACCGATTTCATCGGCACCGAAAGCGGTGGTGTCGATACTCGCTTCCAGATCCCGCAGAAAATTCTTGATCCCGTAGGTATCAGGCGAGGTGTTGTCGGCTCGTTCCTCGGCTGCGCGCCGCTCTATCCAATCCCAATTTTCTTGGTACCAGTCGGTCAGCGATTCGCGGATATGGTCCCCGATGAGCTCGACCTCTTTCCCCTCGGGTGTGGGGCGGTCCGGCTCGGTCCGGCCGGCGCGAACGGCGTCGGCCTCGGTGGTTGGGCAGGGGCCCGGTCCTGCGGTATCGCAGGACATCTGGAGGTCGCCGCGCCTGCGGGCGCGGCCGGGCCGTTGCCTGGACATGCTGAAGAAATCGCTTTCGTCGATCATGGGCACTTTCCGATAGTGGTGATCGCTACGAGCCGGCCGGGTGGCTCGTCATGGGACAGTCGGCGAGTGATCCGATCATGCTGTCGGGTATGACATTCGCCCTCACCGTCTTCTGCTTCGATCACCTCACGCTATCGATCGGCTTGTGGATTCTTATGTGGTCGGTCAGCTGTCGCTGAATATGCGGAAATCATGACTGGAGGTTTCTACTGAACGCAATCAGTGGGCGCATATTTGACTATGCTTTGAGGATGCGGGGTACGAGTCGGATTTCCTGCCGCCGCATTCGACCGCGTCAATTTCCTCAACTCGATGGAGTTGGCACCTTTGTAGGCTTGTTCGGCCGGGCTATTGCAATATTCCGCCAGCGGAGTGCGGCGATGGCCACAGCAGGGTACCGGCGTTGAGGTGGTTGCTGCTGGAGGTGGACGAATCCGGCGAGTCGGTCGTCGAATGCGACTACCGCGACGAGCCGTTACTCGACAGTCCAAGCGCGCTCGGCGTGGGTCTTGTTCACCCATGCCAGGTCCGGTAGACGTCAACCGATGCGGGGTGTATCGGGATAGCGTCGGTTCCGACCAGCCACCGTCGATTCAGAAACTGGAATCCCACGGTGCGCTTCGGTGCCAGTTCGTCGGCGCGCTGCAACAGCAGTTCGGTGATCGCGCTCACTGCGGAATGCGGCAGACCGGGTTTGGTGAGAAGCAGGTTGGGGACGCCGACGGTGCTTACGGCAGGACTGCCCGGATAGGCATCCGCGGGGATCGTCACCCGATGGTAGTCGAATTCGAACCGTTCTCGCATGGTCGTGACCAATCCGCCGAGGTCGATCAACCGTAGACGCCGGGGAATGTCGGGACCCGGCGTCGGCACACCGGCGCACCACATGATCGCGTCCGCCTCATCGGCATACAGCGCCGACACCGCGTCGGGCAGCTGTCGATGGCTGACCTGCAGGTCGGCGGTGGGGTCCAGGCCCGCCGCACGAACCACCCGTTCGGCGGTGATCTCCGCACCCGACCCGAGCGCGCCGAAATCCACTCGTGCGCCGCGCAGGTCTTCGACTCGGTGAATCGGGCTCTCGGCGGGCACAGCCAAGTGGAGATAGCATTCGTGCAGTCGTCCGATGGCCAGTGCGCGTGTGCGGGACTCGCGCGCCGAATCCGACAGTGCGAGAGCGGCATCGATCTCGCCGCGGGCAAGCAGATCGAGGTTCGTGCGCGATCCCGCCGTGACGACCGGATCTATCCGCACGGTGCCCGCTTCGGCGGCCACATCGGCGAGGAGCCGGGCGAATGTGTGGGACAGCCCGCCGACCCGCCCGGAGCCGAGCCGTACCGTGACCGCGTCATCGCCGATGGAACAAGCAGACGCGGTCGAGAGCGCGGCGAGCGCGAGGAATCCGCGGCGGCAGATCATTGTCCGACCACGGTGCTGGGAGGGATCGCACTGTGCGTCGCGAACGCTGGCGCACCGTGTCGCACCGCCGACCATGTCGACTCTGCCGGACGTCGCCGCGGACGTACCCTTCCGATAATCGACATCGACTCGACTACTCCGTCATAGCTATCAAGTGGACCGGTAAGCCCAGCTCGAATGGGCTCTCGGCGTCGGGCCGCGGTGTGCAACCCGAAAACATTACACGCCAATGGCCTTAACGAAGTCTTAAGAATATATTGGGAAACGATCGAGGGGCGGAATGTCATCACTCGACGCAGCCCTCGGCACTTACCCCTACCCGGGGGGTGATATCAAGCAGGAGTAAATTCAGCACGCTGAAGATGGCATCGCATAGCATTACCGGATACTTTGCTTGCGCTGGCTAGTGCAAGCGGCGGATGGCAGTGGATGACCGCCATGGCCGAAAGTTGCAACATCTGACGTACTGGACGTCCGACCGGAAGGAATCTGCCATTGGAACGGGTTTTTACGTTCCCTTGAGCGTATTTTGCTTGGGAGGTGGCGACGTCAGGTGGAGTTCGTGAAACAATAATCGTGAATCAGTTCAACTGTGCCACGCGACGCACCTCTTCCTATTCGAAGATTCGGCGGGCATGTGCGCGTCGGTAGAATTCTGGCGTGGACGGATGAGGTAACCGCGATGCCTTTTCCGGTGCGTTGTCGAAGAATTGAGAGTCGCGGTGACCGGGATCAACCGCGGAGTCGACCCCGTCGGGGCTTGACCTGGAAATCCCACAGCTGGCGAAGGTGTCGAAGTCATGAACTGGGCTACTGAGGACCGAGACGGTCGCAGAGTCGGCGTTCCGCACGGTCGGTTCAGCGATGAATCCGGCTCAGGGGTCGAAAGTACCCCGGTGTCGAGCCCCGGTGGGATTCGTTGCCTCCTAATAGAATCGCTCAATAGGCGAATGACCAGTGGGATATTCGGGTTCTGGGATCCGGTGCGGTGGCGACCGCGGGTGGTGGTGCGGCGGTTTCGGTGTTGGGTGGAGGCTTCTGGCCGACGGCGCAGGATGGTGTGGTTGCTGGGGATCACTCTCGCGTTGTTCGTCTTTCCGGGTGTTGTCGGTGGGGTGGCTGTGGC
>NZ_JBFAAB010000027.1:0-77435 GCF_040639505.1 Nocardia sp. NPDC023852 | reverse complement strand
TCCGACAGTGGTCTGCTCGAAGCCATCGCGCATCACATCCGTTCCTCACCAGGAGATTCCAGTGTTGCGCTGACCCATTGAGACCAAGGGCATGATGGTGCGTTGGGCCAGGCTCGGATGCCTACGGCCGGATTAACCTTCCAGCACCGTAGGCTGGCCGATTCGGTCAGCGCGCCATGCGGCATTTTCGTGCTTCCGTCGGCAGACACGGGTCAAGAGTGGGCAGAGAGCCCATCTCGAAGGGGACGCGAAGCGCTCCGGAGGCTGCAGGGGCGCGGGAACACATGCGGGCCCCCGACCATCCGGGCCACACGACCGAAGGCCAGCCTCCTAATAACTCATTTCGGCGATTCCCCGTGCTATTCCGCGAGTTTTCGGCCAGAAACTTGTGTGCGGGGGCAAGGTCCGGCCACGGGATGCCATCAGGCTGAGTTCGCCAATGTAAAATCCCGAGATCCGGTGGGAAAAATGGACCTCGGGACTGCCAATAACTCTATGGGCAGACCATGCCCATTTGAGTGGAGCTAAGGGGACTCGAACCCCTGACCCCCACACTGCCAGTGTGGTGCGCTACCAGCTGCGCCATAGCCCCTGGTGGGTTGCGCTCCGGGCTTCCCCGTGCGCCTGAATGAAGTTACACCAACGGTGTGTCGGCCACCAAATCGCCCCGATTCCGGGGTAGCGGAGGCGGCCTGAAATATCTAGACTCGAACGCATGTTCGATTACGATCGCCTCTCCACTCGGGGCAGTTCGGCCCTCAGCGATGAGTGGATGATCGATGGCTTCTGGTCCGGTGACGCGGCGATATCCGGTGCGGGTCCGCTGGTGGCACCGTCGCTCGAAGGCGTTCGCGGACAACGGAACGACGTGAAGCGGTGGGCGGATTCTGTTCTGTCGGACCATGCCGATGGGGAGATCGCATACGGGCGGGCGAAAGCCGGATTGATCGGCGAAGAAGTCCCGAACGGCACATCCGCTCCGCGAAGAACTAGCCGGACTTCTCGGTGCGCGATTCCCGTGTCATCCGGATCGCGTCATCGAGTGCCCAGGCCGGGTCGTCGGCAGGTGGAGTCGACGACCCGGCCCATAGACCAACTGAAGAACTCGGCGCGCAGCGGTCGCGGGGGCTGGGATGTGGGATCGCGCCGCGGAGTGGGCCGGGTCGTCGATGGTGGAATCGGCGACTCGGCCTCCCATTCACGGGTCCTCGGAGAAGGGCGAGGTCGTCGCGAAGCGGGCGCGCAGCTCCCGCAGCCGATCACGGTGCAACGGGTCGAAGAGAAGCGCGGCAAGTAGCACTACGGTGCCTGGGATCAGTTGGTGAGCGAGACCACCCAGTCCTCGGCGTTGACATCGACCTTGGTCGTGCCCTCGAAGACAGCGGGCGTGGCCGCGGAGCCGCCGAGCGCCGCGCCCAGAGCGTCGGTCTGCGCCTTGGCGGTGGCGCGTGCGGAGTCGACCTTGGCTCCGGTGGAGACGCACTGCAGAACCGATTCCGACGCTCCAGCGTCCATGGCGATCGCGGCCAACTCTGCGTTGGTCAGGTCGGCGCCGCCTTCGCTCGGCCGCTTGGTGGTGAACAGCTCCAGGTGGAACTTGGAATAGACCGAGCCGGAACCGCCCTGGGCAACACATTGATTCGCCGCCACCGCGCGGGTGGAGTAGTCCTTGCTGCGGGAACGCGAGTCGAGGAAGTTCACGAGGCGATAGCGCACTACAAGCTTGCCCTCATCGATCTTCTGCGCGATCTCCTGGCCATAGATGTGCTCCAGGTTGCCGCAGCCAGGGCAGAGCGGGTCCTCGAAAATATCTATGGTTTTCTTCGCATCGGGGCGACCGAGCAGAATGGAGCCGTCCTGCTCCAGTACCGCGCCGACCCCGGGATCGCGCACCGGACCGTAGCCGTCGTTGCGTACGGTCGCTTCATCCCGTCCCCACCGAATCGCCGCGATGACGATCAGCACGATCAACGCAAGAGCGACCCCGCCCAGCGCATAGGTGGTCACACTGGACATCGGCCGCGGAGTGTAATTCGAACGCGATTCGCTCACACCGACACTTTGCCCCAGCCAACCACCCCGCTGCCCTCCGGGCCACGCGTCCCTCGGTCAGTGGCGGTCACGCACACCGGAACTGACGTCCTTCTCGACCACCACCGGTACCACACTGTCCGTCACCGGCGCGCTGACCGCATCGCTGACCGTATGGTCGACCTGCGTTATCTGATGTTCCGCACCATCCGCGCCGCAAAGGTGATCAGGAGGGCATTCCGGATGGGTTGACGCCCTGCGCAGGGGTTCGGGGACGACGGCCCAGACGGCCGCGGCGAGGGCGAGGAGGCCGCCGGTCACGCCGAGGGCCAGGCCGTAAGACAGCTGTTGAGCCAGGGCGCCGACGGCGACAGGACCGATGACCGTGCCGAGGTCGGCTGCCATCTGGAAGCCGGCCAGGACGGGCCCGCCGCGTGCCTTGGGGCCGATGACGTCGGCCACCGCGGCCTGCTGGGCCGGGGTGAACAGACCGGAGCCGAGCCCGGCGAGGAAGGATGTCGCCAGCAGCCACGGCACACTCGTCGCCATGCCGAGCCCCGCGGTGCCCGCCGCGCACACGAGGGAGCCGACGATCACGAACGGTTTGCGTCCCCACTGGTCGGACAATCGTCCGGAGGCGAACAGGACAACCACATTACCTGCCGCGAACACGGTCAGCGCGACGCCGGCCATTCCCGGCGCCTGGTGCAGCACCTCCACCACGAGCAGCGGCACCAGCGCCATCCGCACGCCGAATACGGCCGCACCGTTGGCGAAGTTGGAAACCAGCACAGCGCGGTATTCCGGCCGAGTCAACCCCTCCCGGAAAGACATCATGCGGAACCCGCCGAGCGGCTCGGGCGCGGCCAGCTCCGAGTTCCGCAGGCTCAGGTGCACGACGATGCTGACTCCGAGCAACGCCACCGCGTAGATCACGAACGGCCACCGCAGCCCGAGCCCGGACAGAACGCCGCCCACTAGTGGCCCGCTCACTGAGCCGACCAGGAAGCTGGTCGACCATAGGCCGGACACCCGCCCGCGCTGTTCGGGCGGCGACATCCGGATGACCAGCGCCAGCGACGACACGGTGAACATGGTGGACCCGATCCCGCCGAGCGACCGCAACACCATCAGCTGCCAATAACTCTGGGCCAGCGCGCTGGCGCCGGTGGAAAGCGCGACGATCAACAGCCCGCCGAAGTAGACCGACCGCTCCCCCAGCCGCTGTACCAGCCGCCCGCTCAATGGTGCGAACAGCAATCGCATCAACGCGAACGCGGAGACGATCGCTGAGGCCGCGGCCACGCCCACGCCGAACCCGCGCGCGAACTGGGGCAGTACCGGGGCGACCAGGCCGAACCCGATGGCGATGACGAACGCGCCCCCGACCAACACCCAGATCTCGGTGGGCAGGGGCTTGGATCTACTGCTCACCGGATAACGCCTGCCCCACCAATTCCTCCGCGGCCGCCTGCACCTCGGTCAGGTGCTCGGCGCCGTGGAACGACTCCGCGTAGATCTTGTACTTGTCCTCGGTGCCGGAGGGGCGGGCGGCGAACCACGCGTTCTCGGTGGTCACCTTGAGCCCGCCCAGCGGAGCGCCGTTCCCCCGCGCTCTGGTGAGCACGGAGGTGACCGATTCTCCGGCGATCTCCTTGGTGGTGATCATGTCCGGTGTCAACTTCGCGAGCAGCTCTTTCTGTTCCGCCGTCGCGGGTGCGTCGATCCGGGCGTAGGCGGGGCTGCCGTAGCGCCGTTCGAGTTCGACATAGCGCGCCGAGGGGCTTTGCCCGGTGACCGCGGCGATCTCGGCGGCCAGCAGCGCGAGCAGGATGCCGTCCTTGTCGGTGGTCCATACACTGCCGTCCATCCGCAGGAAGGATGCGCCCGCGCTCTCCTCACCGCCGAAAGCGAGACTCCCACTGAACAATCCGGGCACGAAGAACTTGAACCCGACCGGGACCTCGTGCACGTCGCGGCCGAGCACCGAGACGACTCGGTCGATCATGGACGAGGTCACCACCGTCTTGCCGATCTTGGTCAGCGCATCCCACCCCATCCGGTTGGCAACGAGGTATTCGATGGCCACCGCGAGGAAATGGTTCGGGTTCATCAGCCCGCCGTCGGGGGTGACGATGCCGTGCCGGTCGGCGTCGGCGTCGTTGCCGGTGGAGATGTCGTAGTCGTCCTTGATCGCGATCAGCGATGCCATCGCGTAGCGCGAGGACGGGTCCATCCGGATCTTGCCGTCGCTGTCGAGGCTCATGAACCGCCAGGTCGGGTCGACGACCGGGTTGACCACCTCGAGCTCGAGGTCGTAGCGCTGGCCGATCTCCTCCCAGTAGTCGACGCTGGCGCCGCCCATCGGGTCGGCACCGAGCCGGATGCCCGCGCCACGGATCGCGTCCAGGTTCAGCACGTTCGGCAGATCAGCGATGTAGTGGTCGAGGTAGTCGTAGCGTTCGACGCCGGTTTCCAGCGCCTGCCGCAGCGTGGTGCGCTTGACCTCGGCGAGGCCGCCGCGCAGCAGTTCGTTGGCGCGGGCAGCGATGGCGTCGGTCGCCGTGTTGTCGGCCGGGCCACCGTGCGGGGGGTTGTATTTGAAGCCGCCGTCGCCCGGCGGGTTGTGCGAGGGGGTGACCACGATACCGTCGGCTTGGTGCTTGGCGCCGCCCCGATTGTGGCGCAGGACAGCGTGACTCAGCGCCGGTGTCGGGGTGTAGCGGCCGCGCGCATCGATCACGGCGGTCACCTCGTTGGCGGCGAGCACCTCCAGTGCTGTGGTCCAGGCCGGCTCGGACAGGGCGTGTGTGTCCCTGGCCAGATACACCGGTCCAGTAATGCCGCGGGTGGCGCGATACTCCACGATCGACTGGGTGATCGCGAGGATGTGCGCCTCGTTGAACGCGCTGTCCAGGCTGGAGCCGCGATGTCCCGAAGTACCGAACGCTACACGTTGGGCCGGATTCTCCGGATCGGGGACATGGCTGTAGTACGCCGTCACCAGATGTGCGATGTCTTCCAGATCGGTGGAACGCGCGGGACGCCCGGCTCGATCATGGGCCATGCTCGGGTCTCCCTTCCTTATCGGCTGCGCCCGGCTCGTCATCAGAATCATGGCCACGACCGTCCGGTCGTGGCGACCGCGGCCACGTCGATCACGGCGGTGCCCGCGGCGCAGGCGCGAGCACCGACAGCCACCGGCCGGATCGTTTCGAAGCCGAACGTGCGGAGCGTGGTCGCCGCACCGCGGAAGCCTATTCCCGCGGTGGCGAGCAGTCGATCGCCCGCCCCCGCACCGCCCAGACCGCCGAACCGCGCCGAACCGACAATGGTAACGGTCTGCGTGCAGGACGGCAGGGGAGAATCGAAACGCGCTGGCACCACAGGCTCTGCCGGATATCGGGCAGATTCACCGAGCTTTCCGCTGGGCACGACGGGCAGCACTGTCATCGGGCGGCTCCCTGCCACAGCTCGAGCGGCGTGAGCGTGGTGTTGATCGAGGTGAACAGTTCGGCGTTCTGCTCGACGAAGGCACGCAGCCGGTCGAACTCGTCGACAAGCGTCAGTACCAGCGGCAGATGGTCGGCGATGTCCAGGATCCGGGTGGTATGGATCTGCGAGGATGATCCGTAGCCTTCGATGCCGCGCCAGACGCTGGCGCCCGCCAGGCCGGCGTCCCTGGCACGTCGCACGATCTCGTGGTACAGGGGCGTGTGCCGCCACTTGTCGTCCTCATCGAGCAGCACGGTGAGCCGTGCCGCGGGCCGCCACTGTCCGGCCGGCGTCGAACCCGCCGCTGAACCACTCATTGCCTGACCCCCTTCCGTCGCGTCCCATTCCGGTCGATCGCCGAGCCGTACCAGTTATCCACCGTGCCATGCCCTCGTCGGCCACAGCCGTCCCGGCGATACCACCGCTCCCTCAGGCAGCCGAGCGCGTGGACCGCCGCGCCCGATCCGAGGAGTCTACGAACCTCGAGCATGCGGGTGGAGAAGGTGGTGCCCGCCGACCGAGAAGGGGGAGGTAGCAGACTGTTGGCTACCCATGCCACTGTCGGCGGAATCATCGGAATCCCGATCGCAAAGCATCCCATGACAATTGCGACGCCGATCAGTCAAGGGAGCCTCGCTTCGCACCGCACCCGAGCGCGGAAACGTACCGTCGCGCCATTGCCCGCACGTGACGTAACCGACAGTCCGAGCGGGATACCCTGCACCTGCCGACCACCGAGCCGCATGCCACCAGCGCGATGCTATCGGCAGTACCGTTCGATCCGTTCAGCCGGGACGCCACGAACAGTGGTCCTCGTCGGCAGCCCGCATCCCGCCGACCGCCGACCGGACAGTCCGCTCCGAACCGAACGCCGGCAAGTCTTCCTCGTACCGTTTGCGTTCGGACCCCGACCCACCTAGCCGAATACCAGTCTCACAAACCAAGACCGTTCGCCGCACGGCCTGCCGAATCGGCCTGAACATACCGTTCACGGCCGAGCGGCCGCCGCTCACGACTATGTCGTATGCGGCGGCCGCTCGGCCGTATCGGAATGCACAGCGCCATGGGCGCTGCCGGACCTCAGTGCGCGAGCACCGGCTCCCCCTCGACCGGCGCTGGCGCCGTGCTGGGCATCAGCACCGCGGTGAGCGCCGCGCCTGCCACGAAGATCGCGGTGGCCCACCAGAAACTGGTGGTGTAGCTCTCGATCGCGGACTGGGCGACGGTCAGCGGGTCCGGCTTGCGGGTGGACAGGTAATCGCCGGCCGCCGATGCGGCGATGGTGCTGAGCAAGGCTGTGCCGATAGAGCCACCGACCTGCTGGCTGGTATTGATCATGGCCGAGGCCACGCCCGCGTCCTCATGCTGCACGCCCGAGGTCGCGCCCTGGAAGGCGGTCGCCATCGCGCCGCCGAGACCGAGACCCAGCAGGATCAGGGCGGGCAGAATGTGCGTGGTGTAGCCGGTGTCCAGGCCGATCCTGGTCAGCCAGGCCATACCGCCCGCCGCTACCAGGAAGCCGCCGCTGACTACGATTTTCGGTCCGACCTTCGGCAGCAATAAGGAGGGTGCGGTGGTCGAGGAGACCACCATCGCGGCGACCATCGGCAGGAAGGCCACGCCGGTCATGATCGGCGAGTACCCCAGCGTCAGCTGCATGTAGTAGGTGAGGAACAGGAAGATCGCAAACATGCCGATGCCCATGACGAACACCGTCAGGTAGGAGGTGCCGCGCATGCGATCGAGCACGATCCGCATGGGGAGCAGGGGGGTGTGCGACCCGGGTCTCCAGCCAGGCGAACGCCGCGAGCAGCACCGCGCCGCCGATCAGGAAGGCGAGAGTGACACTGTCGGTCCAGCCGTGCGACTCCGCGTGCGAGAACCCGTAGACGATGCCGAACAGGGCCGCGGTGACCACGACGGTGCCCGGGATGTCGAGCTTGGGCCGATCGGTGCCCGCATGCTTGGCCAGTAGCAGTACCGCGCCGACCAGAGCGACCGCCGCGAAGGCCAGATTCACGAACATCACCCAGCGCCAGGACGCCCATTCGGTGAGCGCGCCGCCGAGCAACAGGCCGATCGCGCCGCCGGTACCGGCGACCGCACCGAAGATGCCGAACGCCTTCGCCCGCTCGGACGGCTCGGTGAAGGTCACGGTGAGCAGGGAGAGCGCGGCCGGCGCGAGCAGCGCACCGAAGACGCCTTGCCCGACGCGCGCCGCCACGAGCATTTCGAAACTGGTGGCCGCCCCACCGACCGCTGAGGCGCCCGCGAAGCCGATCAGGCCGATGATGAAGGTATTGCGCCTGCCGAACAGGTCACTGAGGCGTCCCCCTAGCAACAGCAGGCTGCCGAAGGCCAACGCGTAGCCGGTGACCACCCAGGAGCGGTCGCCGTCGCTGAAGCCGAGGTCTTGCTGGGCCGCGGGCAGCGCGATGTTCACTACGGTCGCGTCGAGGACCACCATTAGCTGTGCGACGCCGAGCACGGCGAGCACCCACCAGCGCAGCGCGTGTGATCCGCGGCCCCCAGTTCCTGTTTTGTCGGTGGCGGATGCCCCGCGCTCGATCGTGGTAGTCATGTGTACCCTTTGCCTCGAGTATGATGCGGAGACGTCACCTCCGCTTACTGGAAGACGATATCATCATAACGGAGATACTGCCTCCGTTTAATCCCGGGTAGTTGATAGAATGAACTTGTGAATCACGCCACGGTCGCCTCCCCGCCCCGGCGCCTACGTGCCGATGCTGCGCGCAATCAGCAACGGATCATCGCCGCGGCGCGCGAACTGTTCGCCGACCACGGACTCGAGATCACCCTCGACGACGTGGCCGAACGCGCGGGCGTGGGCGTCGGTACGGTCTACCGCCGGTTCGCGAACAAAAAGGAATTGATCGTCGAAGTCTTCGACCAGAACCTGAGCGATTTCGCCGACGCCGCCGACGCCGCATACCGACACCCGGACCCATGGTTCGGACTGGTCGAATTCTTCGAATACGCGTGCAGACACATGGCCACCAACCGCGGATTCAGCGAGGTCATGCTCGAGCTCGAGGACGACCACACGAACCGATTCATCGTCGTCCGCGATCGGATCAAGCCCACCGTGACCGCCATCTGCGAGCGCGCACGCGCCGCGGGAGCCCTCGCCGAGGGAATCGAGCCTTCGGACTTCTTCGCGCTCATACACATGGTCGACGGCATCGCCGAGTTCGCGAAGCCGGTCAATCCCGACGTCTGGCAGCGATATATGGCCATCGCACTCAACGGCGTGCGCGCGGACGGCGTCCCGCGCCAGCATCTCGAAGTCCCGCCGCTGGCCGAGGAGGAAGTCGAGAAGGCCAAGCACCTCACCTGCGCGAATCGCAGGAGGTAGCACATTCCGGCCTAGGTAGCGCACATCACAATCGCTCCCGTAAATTGGTCACATGACCAATTTGTGGGTGAATTGGGCCGGCGATCAGCAGTGTGCGCCGGCGACCTTCGCCACTCCGCGCTCCCCCGACGAAGTGGCCGATTTACTCGGCAACGCCGAGGCCAACGGGCAAACCGTGCGCGTCGCGGGCGCGGGTCATTCATTCACCGACACCGTTCTCACCGACGGCATCCTGTTGAACCTGGCGAACCTGAACCAGGTCCTCGATGTGGACCGCGCCACCGGGCTTGTCCGGCTCGAGGCGGGTATCACCCTGAACGCCGCGAGCAACGCACTGCATGAGCACGGCCTCGCCTTCCCGAACCTGGGCGACGTCGATGTGCAGACGGTGGCGGGCGCGACCGCCACCGGCACCCACGGCACCGGTGCCACGTTGCAAAACCTCTCCGCCGCACTGGATTCGATCGAGCTGATGCTCGCCGACGGCAGCCGGGTCGAGCTGAACGCGCGGACCGACCCCGACGGCTGGCGCGCGGCGCGGGTCAGCGTCGGCGCCCTCGGCGTCGTCACCGCCGTGACGGTGCGGATGGTGCCCTCCTTCGTGCTGGAGGGGATCGAGCGACCGGTGCCGGTGGACGACGTGCTCGCCGACCTGGATTCGTTCGTCGACGGCAACGACCACTTCGAGTTCTACATGTTCGCGCACAGCCCCCTGGCCATGACCAAACGAAACAACCGTGTGGCACTACCGGAGCAGCCCCGCGGCAAGGCTGTGGACTGGCTCACGGACATCCTGATGTCCAACTACCTGTTCGACGGGGTGTGCAAGCTGAGCCGATGGCAGCCGCGCCTGGCCCCGTTGATCCAGCGCAGCGCCGCTTATGCGGGCAGTTACCGCCGCCAGGTGGACCGTTCCTATCGAGTGTTCGCCTCGCCGCGCCTGGTCCGCTTCATCGAGATGGAGTACGCCGTTCCGCGGGCGCACTCCGTCGAAGCGATCCGCGAGATCAAAGAAGTGACCGCGAAATTCGGCACACCGATGCCCGTCGAGGTGCGGTGGGTCGCGCCGGACGACGCCTTCCTCTCCCCCGCGGGTGGCCGCGAGACCTGCTACATCGCGGTGCACCAATACCGCGGCATGGCATACGAGCCGTATTTCCGTGCCTGCGAAGCGGTGTTCGACCGCTACGACGGACGGCCACACTGGGGCAAGCGCCACTTCCAGACCGCCGAAACCCTGCGCGACCGCTATCCCGACTGGGACCGTTTCGCCGAGGTGCGTCGACGCCTCGACCCGAAGGGTCGGTTCGCCAACGCCTACGTCGATCGCGTGCTCGGCCCGGTCGGCTGACCTGACGCGTCCGAAAGACGATGGAGCACCGTCGTCCAGTCAGGCAGCGAGGATCTCCGCGACCAGGCGGGGTACGGCCGTGCCGATGGGTTCGCGGACGACCTCGGTCGCCATGACGTCGTAGGGCGTCGGATCGGCATTGACGATGACCAGGTCGGCGCCGCTTCCGACGGCGATCGAACACATCGAGGCAGCTGGCTCGACCTGAAGCGAGGTACCGATGGCCAAGAAGATCTCGCTCGCCTCCGCGGTGATCGTGGCCTTGGTCAGGGTGCGGTGGTCCATCTGCTGGCCGAACATGACGGTGGCAGCCTTCAGGATGCCGCCACAGTCGGGACAGGGTGGGTCGGGCTCGCCCGCGGCCACGCGCTCCAGGGTCGCGGCCATCGTGGTCTGGTAGTCGCACTCGATGCAGACCACTTCGAACATGTTGCCGTGAATCTCGATTACACGGTCGGGCGAGGACCCCGCGCGCTGGTGCAAACGGTCGATGTTCTGCGTGATGATGGTGACCGCTCGACCGGCCCGCTCCAGGTCCGCGAGTGAGTTGTGCGCGGGGTTCGGGACGGCGTGCCAGGCCGGATTGTCGCGCCGGGCCAACCAGGCACGCGCGCGCAGGTCGGCGTCGGACACATAGCTCTGATAGGTGGACAGCAGCTCGGCGATCGGATCTTTCGTCCACACTCCGCGCGGGCCGCGAAAATCCGGGATGCCGGAATCGGTCGAGATGCCCGCGCCGGTCAGCACCGCGATCCGGCCGGTGCGCGCACGCCACTGACTCGTCATGCTGGTAGAGCCTAGGGGCAGCGGCGCACGGCAACGACAGATAGACGATGAGAGATTGTTATAGATATCATCTCATTATATTGAGCTCGGCTGATCGAAGGAGATCACGATGACCGCGTCCGTCGCACCCCGGCGCCCGATCGCACCGAACACCCGGATGTGGGACGAGACCGGCCTGATCACCTTTTCGCTGACCGCTGGTTCCGCCTTCCTGCTGCAGACCATGGAGCCGACCATCTCCGCGGTGGTGGACCGACACTCCACCTTCCGCACCGACCCGATGGGCCGCGCGGTGCGCAGCCTCGCCTCGGTGATGATGTGGATCTACGGCGGGGACGAGGCGCTCGCCGAGGCCGACCGGCTTCGCCACCTGCACGCGTCGCTGAACACCACCGACGCCGACGGCGTACGGCACACCGCGCTGTCCAGCGGCCCGTGGGCCTGGGTGCTGCACACCGGAACCTTCGCATTCACCGAGAGCGCCGAGTATTTCTCCCGCCGCCCGCTCACCGCGGCCGAGAAAGAGGCGTATTTCCAGGAGACATTGCAGCTGATGCGCAATTTCTCGGTGCCAGCCAAGGAGATTCCGGCGAGCTACGCCGAGTTCGAGACTTTCTTCGCGGACACCGTGGCCAATCACTTGGTGGCCACCGCCACCGCGCGCGACTACCTGCGGGTGATCCGCTCCGTCGCCCCGCCGAAGCAGTTGCCGCGTGCGTTGCGACCGGCCTGGAAGTGGGCCGTGACGCCGATCGGCCGGCTCCAATACTTCGTGACGGTCGGCACCACACCCGAGGTCGCCAGGCAGAAGTTGGGCCTGACGTGGACCTCGTCCGATGAACGCAAGCTCCGCGCCCTCGGTTGGCTGATCGCGCGGACCGTCCCACTGCTGCCGGAGCGGTTGCGCTACTTCCCGATCGCCTACGAAGCCCGCCGCCTCGAACGTGACCGCCAGCGGCTGCGCAAGATGATCGATATGCGGCCGCTCTGAGCGATCGCCTGGCACTGTTGCGCCGACCATGAGAAGGTGCGGCCCTGGACGGCTTCGTCCAGAGTGCTGAATTTTCGGTGCGGCAAACACTTCGCGAAGCATTCGGACAGGCGCCGACCGACGACGTTCGACTCGATGGCCGAGCGCCACGGATCGACTTCGGCACAAGCATCTGATTTATCGTCCAGTCCGGTCTATCCAGACGACGGGCCATGTTCCCGCAAATGCTGTGGCAACCGCTTCGAGCCTGTGACCTGGGATCACCCCATGGCGTGTGCACTCATCCGCAAGCGAACGAATGCTGCGCGGTAACGATTCGCGGCGCGCTGGTATACGTATCTCATACGCTCCGAAAGCGTTTCGGCACCAACCACGCCGGGCAGCGGGCCCAGCGACCAGCACACTCCCTGCTCTGCTCATCGAAAGGCGTTCTCATGGCCCACAAACCCAGTGTGCTGTTCGTCTGCGTGCACAACGCGGGCAGATCGCAGATGGCCGCCGGGTTACTCACCGCGCTCGCCGACGACCGGATCGACGTGCGGTCGGCGGGTAGCGCGCCTGCCGAGAGGCTCAACCCGACCGTGGTCGAAGCTATGGCCGAGATCGGCATCGACATCTCCGGCCAGACCCCCAAGCCACTCACGATGGATGCCATCGGCATCTCCGATGTCGTGGTCACGATGGGCTGCGGCGACGCATGCCCGTACTTCCCCGGCATCAGCTATCGCGACTGGGTGCTCCCGGACCCCTCCGAGCAGACCCTCGACGTGGTCCGCACCATCCGCGACCGCATCCGCATCCTGGTGGAGAACCTGATCGCCGAGCTCGTCCCCGCACCAGCGCGCTGACCGGTTGTCCGATTCGTTCAAGACCGGGCCTTTCGACGCTGCCTATGCTGCCGATATGACTCCACAACTCGACGTGATCAGCATCGTCGTCACCGATATGGCAGCAGCGGTCGCCTTCTATCGTCGTCTCGGCCTCGACTTTCCCGCGGACTCCGAGCAGGAAGCGCACGCCGAGGCGGCCGTGCCCAACGGCCTGCGGCTCGCGCTCGACACCGAGGGCGTCATCCGGTCGTTCTATCCCGACTGGACGCCCCCGCAAGGCGGCGGCCGCGTCGGCATCGCCTTCCGCTGCGCCGACCCCGCCGAGGTCGACGCCGTCTATACCGACCTGGTGGACGCCGGTTACCACGGTGAGCTGAAACCTTGGGACGCCTTCTGGGGCCAGCGCTACGCGGTGGTCAACGACCCCGACGGCAACGGGATCGACCTCTACGCCCCCCTCCCGACCACCACCGGATAGCCAGGGCTGCCGGCGCACGGATCTCGACCGCGTAACCTACGCGTCCCATCAACCTCGCGGCTCGACCACGCACCGAATTCGACTCGGTCACTACGAGGCGCTACGACCTGGCAAGCAACTCCGTCAACGGCATCCCTGCCAGTGCGCGCACCTCACGGGACAGGTGCGCCTGGTCGGCAAACCCCGCCAGCGCCGCGGTCTCGGCGAGCGGCACGCCACGGCGGGCCGCCGCCAGGGCGCGTTGCATGCGCAGCACTCTGGCAAGGGTTTTGGGGCCGTAGCCGAACGCGGCCAAGGACCGGCGATGCAGGGCCCGCTCGCCCATTCCGGCGCTGGCGGCGATCGCCGCCACCGACCAACCGGCGTCCAACGCGGCGGCCATCCGCCCCACGAGTGGATCGGCCTGATCGGCCACGGCTGCGCGGCGCAGTACGACCTTTTCCAGCGCCGCGGCCGGATCGTCGGCCGCCTCGAGCTGTCCCACGAGCGACCGGACCGCCGACGAGGGCCACACATTCGCGAGATCAACCCGCTGATCGCGCACCTCGTGCGCGGGGACGCCGAGCAGCGCGGGCGCCGTGCCGGGCGAGAACCGGACGCCGACGTACCGGGCGCCGTCCGACGCCGGTGGATGATGGGCGCGAGTATCCGGCCCGGCGACCATCAGCCGCCCGGCCCTCCAGATCAAATCCATGCAGCCGTCAGGCAGCACGGGCAGCACCGGGTCCATGCCGTCGATGGCCCTGGTCCACAACACGGCCCCCCCCGAACCGCGACGGTCGCTCGCGATACTCCCCCGTGCCACCGACCTCGTCCACCTCGCCGACGCTACCTCAACCACCGACCGAAACCTTCCGTCTCGAAGACCGCGAGCAGCGCCGTACTGATCCCGGCTACCGAGCCACCTCTCCGCTGCGGTCAGCGGGGAGTGTGCGGCGCGGCGGGAACAACACCGCGCGCGGCGACGCGAATGTACGGATCGGGATGCGCTGCGGCAATTTTCGATTCCGGATCTTTGCAGCCGACGGTGACGTCACCGGTCGGCGCTGAGGAAAACGTCCACAGCGTCATCCACTCCGTGCCGCCGACGGTCTCGGTCTTCTTCACGTCCGAAGACCGCAGATCTTCATTCCTTCCCGAACTTTCGGTCACAGTACAGCGAATAGCGTCGGCCGCCTCGCCCCATGCGACCGGCACCCTGATATCCAGCACCGCGTCTGCGGGCACCGAGACTGTCTTCATCTCACCCAGCAAAATCCGGACAATACTGGCTGACTCGTCGTCGTCGCGCGCATCCGGCGTCGCGTGCACCGCACTCGCGGCCACGGCGGCGGCACTGGTCGATGTCGATTCCCTGCTCGCCGACGTATCGTCGGAGCACCCCGACACGGTGGCTGCGACCAGCGCGGGAACCGCCATCCAGATCAGTTTCACAGTTCAGACCTCTCGTCGCGCCCAGTCACAAGGCGATCGGTACGGATCAGCGATCCAACTGAGCATGACAACGTCGAAGTGAAAATGTCGGCTACACGCCGTAGAAAATCGGCAATTCCATAGCAATCGAAAGAATCGGCCCGATGTCACCGAAACTCCTTGTTGAATCAGAGGCGCCTTCGGTGATCTACGATACCGACTTCGAGTAATCGGTCTGCCGCCGAAGGGTTCTCACGCTGCTGCCGTCGGGCACCCAGCTCACGGCACGCTGAGCTACCTAGGATCGCACTGGTTGTTCGCATTCTCATGGAGGCCTGATGACTTCGCCCGTCACATTCGAACAGATCGACCTATCGCTCCCCGACGGTACCGCCGATTCCTACTTCGCCCATCCCGACGACGGCGCTCGCCATCCCGGGGTGCTGTTCTTCATGGACGCTTACGGCCTGCGGCCGTGGTTGCGGAAAATGGTGGAGACGATCGCCGCGCACGGCTACACCGTGCTCGCGCCCAACATCTTCTACCGCTCCGGCCGCGCCCCGGTCGTGCCCATGCCCGATCGGAGCGACCCTGAGGCCCACGCGGCGTTTTTCGCGGCGCTCGGTCCCATGCGCGCGGCGCTGACCCCGGAGAAGGCGATCGAGGACGCGAACGCCTACCTCGACCGGCTCGCCACCTCCGAGGTCGTCACCCCAGGCCTGCTCGCCACGACCGGCTACTGCATGGGTGGCCGACTGGCGCTGCGCACCGCGGCGGCCTTCGGCGGCCAGGTGGCCGCCGCTGCGAGCTTCCACGGTGGCTACCTGGCCGCCGACGACCGCTCCGACAGTCCGCACCATGCCGCGGCGAGCATGACGGCGGAACTGTTCATCGCCCACGCCGACCAGGACGGTTCGATGCCGCCCGACCAGATCGAGCGGCTGGAAGCGGCGCTGGATACCGCGAACGTGCGCTACACCTCGGTGGTCTACCCGGACGCCCCGCACAGCTTCACCATGCGCGATACGGCGGCGTTCCGGGAAGACGCCTACGAGCGGCACCTGCGGGACCTGTTCGCGCTGCTCGATCGCACCTTCCGCACCACGGCGGAATAGACTCGGATTCATCCGATGTTTCGCCTGGGGCTGAGGCCAGGGCCAGGTGTCGGCCGCGTGGCCCGGGCCCGATGAGACATTGCCCATGGAAACCGCTGGTCCCGCATAGTGTGTCGGTAGGCGATCACCGGGAGGATCACCATGGCGAGACCGTCGTGGCTGGGGAAACGCGACAACGGGGCAAGTATCGGCGTGTCCGACAAACGGGAAACCGCAGGATCGCGCACGCTACGCGCCGCCACGCTTACCGGCTACCGGGAAGCCTCCTTCACCACCACGCCCGCGACCCGCATGACATTGATCACCGCGGCGGTCGTGATCGCCGCGATACTGACGTACGAGGCCGACGCGACCTCGCATGACGGCGTCGACCACGGCTGGTTCGTGGCCCTCGCACTGGCCGGACTCTTCGTGGCCCGCGGCCTGCACCTGCGCCGCCCGATCACTCTCCCGCATTTCACGGCCGCCGTGCTGGTGCTGGCCATCGCCCACCTCGCCTACCGTGCCCAGCACCCCGGCGTCGGCTTCCTCCTGCTCACCGCCACTGGCTTCGTACTGGTCTTGCCGCAGTCCAGCAGACCGCAGCCCGACCAGTTGTACCGGATGGCCGAACTGGTCGGCCGTACCCAGGGCGACGCGCTGGCGCCGTTCGCATTGCATTCGTCCAAGACCTATTTCTTCAACGAGCACTCGACCGCGGCGATCGGCTACCGCACCCGCTTCGGAATCGCCGTCGTGGCGGGCGATCCGCTCGGCGACCGCGCAGCCTTCCCCGAACTGCTCACCCAATTCTCCGAGTTCGCGGTCGACCACGGCTGGCGGATCGCCGTGCTCGGCGCGAGCCCGGAGCTGGCCGATCTGTGGCGGCTGCGGGCGCTGGAACACCGGGGGCTGCACGCGGTGCCGATCGGCCGCGACGTGGTGCTCGATGTCAACGAGTTCGACCTGGTCGGCCGCAAGTTCCGCAACCTTCGCCAGGCCGTGAATCGCACCAGGAACTTCGGTGTCACCACCGAAGTGCTGTACGAGTCGGCGCTGACCGATGCTCGGCGCGCGGAGCTGCTCGCCATCGTCGACGAATGGCGCCGCGGCAGGCAGACCCGCGGCTTCTCGATGATCCTCGACCACCTGTTGGACGCGCGTAACCCGAACATGCTGGTCGTCATCGCCAACGACGCGAACGGCAGTCCGGCCGGCTTCCAGCGCTACGGCATGTCCGGGCGCGGTCGCGAACTCAGCCTCGACGTCCCGTGGCGGCGCGGTGACGCACCCAACGGCTTGGACGAACGCATGATCGTCGATCTAGTGGAATACGCGAAAACCCATGACATCCAACGGATCTCGCTTGCGTTCGCGCCGTTTCCGGAACTGTTCGCCGACAAGCACAAGTCGCGGACGGCCCGGCTTATCGCCCTGCTGGTGCACCTGGGCGATCCGTTGATCCGGCTGGAATCGCTGTACCGTTTCCTGCGCAAATTCCACGCGCTGGCCGATCAGCGCTACGTGTTGGTCCGCTGGCGCGAGGTGGTCGTGGCCGCCGCGGCCCTGCTTACCCTGGAGTTCGCCCCGCACCGCCATGAGCACTGAGCACTGAGCACTGAGCACTGAGCACTGAGCACTGAGCACTGAGCACTGAGCGGTGCTATCCGACCATGTCCCCAGGAGCACCATGGAACTGACCCACAGCGATGTGAAGGCCGCGGCCGAAAGGCTCGCCGGTCAGGTGCGGCCGGTCAGCGTCGCGCAGGCGGACACCACCGGTGAGCTGTGGTTCGCACTGGAGTTCATGCAGCACACCGGAAGCTTCAAAGCCCGTGGCGCGCAGAACTTTCTGCTCTCCCATCGCGAGAACGGCGCGCTGCCCGCGGCGGGCGTAACGATCACCTCGGGCGGCAACGCCGGGCTGGCTTGCGCATGGGCGGCGCGCAGTCAGCGGGTCCGGGCGACGGTGTTCGTGCCGACAACCGCGCCTAAGGTCAAGGTGGACCGGCTGGTCTCCTACGGAGCCGACGTGCGGCTGATCGGCACACAGTACGCCGATGCGCTGGCGGCCAGCCATGAATTCGCCGACGCGACCGGCGCGCTGCTCTCCCATGCCTATGACAACCCGCTCATCGCGGCCGGTGCGGGCACGCTGATGGAGGAGATCCACCGGAAGATCCCGGACCTCGACGCGGTCGTGGTCGCGGTCGGCGGTGGCGGACTGTTCTCCGGCATCGTCACAGCCGCTGACCATTACGGCATCCGGGTAGTCGCAGTCGAGCCCGTGCGCTGCCGTGCGCTCAACGCCGCGATCACGGCGGGGCGAGTCGTCGACGTGGAGGTCGACTCGATCGCCGCCGACTCGCTCGGCGCGCGCCGCACCTCGGAGATGGCGCTCGCGGCCGCACAACACTTCGCCGTGGATTCGGTGCTGGTCGACGACGCCGAGATCGTCGCGGCCCGCCGCGCGATATGGGCGGACCGCCGCGTGGCCGTCGAACACGGTGCGGCGACAGCCTTGGCGGCGATGCTCGGCGACAATCCCGCGTTCCGGCCCAACCCCGGTGAGAGGGTATGCGTGGTGCTGTGCGGCGCGAACACCGATCCCTCGGATCTGGCCAGGTAGACGGCGCGCCACGCCGATCGACGGCGCGCCGTCCGATTACCGACAAACCGGGCGGTACGGGGTTAGGCTCCGGGTGTCGTCCTCGATCCCGACGGAAGGCACACCATGGCGTTCGAATCACTCATGGTTACCCTGGGTACCCCATTACCCGAGTTCTCCCTTCCCGACCTCGACCAGCGGATTTACTCCCGCAACGATTTCGAGGCCGGACCGGGACTACTGGTCGTCTTCGCCTGCAACCACTGCCCCTATGTCAAACACATCGAAGCCTCGCTCGGCGAACTGGTCGACTCGCTGCCGTCCCTGCCGACGGTGGCGATCTGCACCAATGACGCGGCCGCCTACCCCGAGGACGCACCACTACGGCTGCGCGATCAGGCGATCCGTGCCGGCTGGACCTTTCCCTATCTCGTCGACGAGACCCAGCAAGTCGGGCGGGCGTTCCGCGCCGCGTGCACCCCGGATTTCTTCCTCTACGACGCGAACTTCGAACTCGCCTACCGCGGCGCCTTCGACGAATCGACGCCGGGCAATGGAAAGCCCGTGACCGGCAGCGACTTGCGCGACGCCATCGAGGCCGTGCTGGCAGGCAGACCCGTGCCGGAACCGCAGCGGCCCAGCATGGGCTGCTCGATCAAATGGCGAGACGCCTGAAACCGGCGATTCGCCGCCGCAAGCGAGCAGATACCCGCTACCGCCACGCCGGCAGAGTGAGCGCCGCACCGACCGGATACAGCGACCGCAGCCCTGAGCCGTCGCCGATCACCCAGCCGTCCCGCGCACGCCGCGGCCAGTTGAACACCACCAACGTCAGAGCAAATACCGCATCATCGGTCGCCAGAAGCAATCAGATCCGCACGGCTTCGAGTACCCAGACAGGCAGCAACAGCGCACCCTCCTCGTCGAACTCCAGCGGAACCCCACGTCCGGCAAGCATCTCCCGTATCGGCGGGGGCGGCGTGATAGCCGTCAGCACGTCGGGCCGCAGCGCCGTCCGCCGCCAGTCCGGCAGGTCGAACGTGCCCGACAGCTCGGATTCCTCGATCGAGTGTGGCGCGTAGGCGTCGCTGTGTTCGGTCCGGGCGAAGCAGAACTGGATCAGCCGGGCGCCCGGCCGCATCACCCGCCGAAGCGCCGCTACGTGCGCTGCGCGCTGCCCCTGGTCCAGGCAGTGCAGCAGGGCGCTGCTGACCACGGTGTCGAATCGGTCGTCGTAGCCGGCGAGCTCGGTGGCGTCGGCTATGGCGAACGACACCGCTACCTCACACTCGGCGGCGCGAGCGCGGGCCCGCTCTACGGCGGTGGGTGCCAGGTCCAGCCCCGTGACCCGATAGCCGAGTCCAGCCAGATAGATCGAGGAATCGCCTGGGCCGCAGCCGATGTCGAGCACGTCGCCGCAGATTCGGCCCGCGCGTTCGAACTCGACGAGCAGCGGCTGCGGTTTGCCGATTTCCCACGGTAAACGGTCCATGACGACGCCTTCGGCGACCGCGCCGCTGCGATAGGCCTGTTCGAAGTCGATGGCGGCGGGGTCGAGCTGGGGTGTTGCGTCACTCTCGGTCATATCGGAGCAGTCCCTCGTTTCGATGGTGGATCGCCAGGGGATTCGACGACCGCATCCTACCGAGAACCGGAGCGTACTACTCCGGTTTTATCCCCCTCCCCACCGAGCTTGTCAAACCACTCCGCCAGATCCGTGGAAAGCCGCCCGGTAGCGGTGCGGACTGGTCCCGACCACCCGCTTGAACCGTTCGCGGAACGCGGTCGGCGAGCCGAATCCCACCTGACCCGCGATCCGGTCCACCGCGTGCCCCGTGGACTCGAGCAGGTGTTGGGCCTGCCGGATACGCGCACGGAGCAGCCACTGCAACGGTGTGGTCCCGGTGTGCTCGCGGAAGCGACGGTTGAGGGTGCGTGTGCTCATCCCGGCATGCGCGGCGATGTCGTCCAGGGTCAGATCCTTCGCGGCATTGTCCTGCATCCACAGCAGGACAGGTTCCAGCGTCGAGCCGCGCGGGGTGGGCGGCTGGTCGTGCACGATGAATTGCGCCTGCCCTCCTTCCCGCTCGAGCGGAACGACCGACAGCCTGGCCGCGTCGGCGGCGACGGCCGAGCCGTAGTCACGACGAATCATGTGCAGGCACAGGTCGATTCCGGACGCCGCGCCCGCCGAGGTGAGCAGCTGCCCGTTGTCTACGTACAACACATCCGGATCCACCTCGACGGCCGGATAGCGGGCGGCGAGTTCCGCCGCGGCGAGCCAGTGCGTGGTCGCGCGATACCCGTCGAGCAGTCCGGTGGCGGCGAGGACGAACGCCCCGGAACAGATGGACGCGATGCGGGTGCCCGCCGCGGCGGCAAGGCGCAGCGCGGCGATCGCCTCGTCCGGCACCGGCAGGCTGGGGTCCGAACAGCCGGGCACGACGATCGTGTCCGCGTCGGCCAGCGCTTCGAGTCCCCAAGGCGGTCGCAGCGTGAACACTCCGGCGTCGACCGCCGGTGCGGCCCCGCAGACCCGTACCCGGTACGCGGGACGGCCATCGGGCAGCCGCGCGCGGCCGAATACCTCGGCGGGCGTGGCCAAATCGAATGCGATCACCTGGTCCAAGGCGAGTACGGCCACAGTCTGCATGGCAAAAGAGTAGTTCGGCAGTCAATTCCAGCCAATACCACCGAGCTGCATATTCGGATGCAACCACCAGAAGCAGCTAGATGGCGAGAATCGACCGAGATATGGCAATTCTGCCCGTTCCTCCGGCTCGCAGCGCTGGCTAGCGTCGAGCGCTGTGACAAAGTTCTTGCTCTCGGTCCATGTGCTGGCCGTGATCATCGCCGTCGGCCCGGTGACGGTGGCGGCGAGCATGTTTCCCGCGACCACGCGGCGTGCCCGCACCACACCAGCGACCGACCACGGCCCGGCCGTCCTCGGCACGTTGCACCGCATCTGCCGGGTCTACGCCCTCCTCGGCCTCCTCGTTCCGGTTTTCGGCCTGCTCACCGCGCTCAGCCTCGGCGTGCTCGGCGACGCCTGGCTGGTGGCGTCGATCGGTGTGACCGTCGCCGCGGCGGGCGTGCTCGCGCTACTCGTCCTGCCCGGCCAGCAGAAGATTCTCGCCGACCTCACCGGGACAACCCCGGCGCTGATCCGTCGCCTCGCCATGGACACCGGGGTGTTCAACCTGCTGTGGGCGGTGGTCACCGTCCTGATGATCGTCCGGCCCGGGTCGACGACGGGGGCGTGAGGCCGAGGTGAAGGATCGGCTCGCCACCCTCGGCACGGACCCGGTCACTGCGGGTCGCGGACGATCATGATCGGACACTCCACCGACAGCAGCAGCGCCTGGCTGGTCGAGCCGAAGAGCATGCCGGCGAACCCACCGCGACCCCGGCTGCCGACTACGAGCAGCTGCGCGCGCTCGGACCGTTCGAGCAGATAGCGCGCAGGCCGATCCGTCACGATCTCACGGTGGATCTCGACATCGGGGAAGCGCTCCTGCCATCCGGCCAAGCTCTCCGCGAGCACGATCTGCTTCTCGGGGTCGGTGGCGATGTCGGCATCCTCTGCGGCGGGCAGCCCGACGCCGGTCCACGCGTGCAGCGCCAAGAGCGGCACCTTCCGCGCCGACGCCTCGATCAGCGCCGCCTCGATCGCGGGTTCGCTGATCCGAGTGCCGTCTACGCCGACCACGACCGGTTGCTTCCTGGCTTTCGCCGTGAGCGGCGGTCCCTCCCGGACTACGACCACCGGGCAGTGCGCCCGCCGCGCCAGCGCCGCGCTGACCGAGCCGAGCAGCGCTCGCCGCACGGTGCCACGCTCGCGAGTGCCGACCACCATCGTGCGCGCCTCGACGGTACGGTCCAGCAGCGCCGGACCGACGACCTGGTGCACCAGCTCGGTGGTGACGTCGATGTCGTGCAAAGCGCGGACTGCGAGGAGCGCCTCCTGGTGGGCGGTGTCGAGCACCCAGCGCCCGTGCCCCTCCAACCGGGCATAGTCCGTGCTGGTGAGCGGCTCGGTGATCCCAGGCCCATAGTCGGCGGTCGGATCGACGACGTGAACGAGATGCAAGGATGCGTTGTGCAGTGCCGCCGTCTGCGCGCCCCACGCGACCGCCGCCGCCGATCCGGCGGATCCATCCACACCGACCACGATCGGTCCGTTGCTTCGCATGATCACTTCCTCCCACGATGAAAGGTCGAGCTCAGCACTCCGCCGCAACCGACAGTACCGGCGCCAGGACAATGAACGCGGTCGGAGCGCCGATGGTCATCGACGGCTGCGGCATGACGGTTGTCATGCCGCTCACCTGGCCGCAAGCCGTTACCGAACGACAATCCCGCAGCGCCGTCAGCCGCCGAAAACGGTGCAGGCGTAACCCAGATGCACTCCAGTGCCGACCCGGATATCAGTGCTCGCGGCGAACGGGGCGTCCGGCTCCTGAACCGCGCTGACGGTGTGTATACCGGGGGTGGCGGGCACCCAGTCGATCAGTGCGACGCCGCCGGAGGGGCGCACCACGCCGAAGGGAACTCCGTTGTCGTAGAAGACAACCGGCGCGACGACGTCGGTGACTGTGGCACGCGCGGTGTAGGTGCACCCCGTCCCGTAGTTCGTCGCCAACCCGAAATCGAGGCCCGGATACGTCCCGACCTGCGTCACGGTGGCTCCAGCCGACGGCACGGCACACATCGCCGCGGCCCCGAACACCGCCGCTATCGCACCCACTCGCATCGTCATGTTGGTCCTGTCTGTCCTGATTACGGCGCCGGGCATGCGCACCGGCGAGGTATCTAGATCCTCGCTCCACCACAGTCTCGACAGGGCGCAAACCGCCCGAACACTCGAGGAATGCGGCGATTCCGGTCGACTGGCACGGCTGGCCGTGGCAGCGGACCGCGTGATCTCGGCGGCCGGATTGATCGACGCGACCTGGGCGGACCACCGCCGGCGAACGGGGCCAACGCCCTTTAGGCGCTGGTCTCCCGCATGGCGGTCGGCGCCGAGCGCGTGGCGGGCGTGGCGCCTGGCTACCGGCTGCGGGTCGATCCCGTCGACGTCGACCTGATCGCTTCGAACGGCCGGCCGCGTCCGTACGAGCGTCCAGCGACCTGGCCACGCTGCGGGAGGCCGAATCGGCTGTGGCGCGGGCCCGCACTGAATGATCTCGAGCAACCGCAGGTGCACGTCCTCCCAACACGGTCGCCGATCGGCTCAGCTGATCCGCTCCGCGCTCGGCTGCGCTACGTCACGTCGGTCGTCCGGAGTCTTGTCCGCCGCGATCAGGCTGCCGAGCAAGGCGAGCGACCGCTCGGACGCCGACCCCGGCTCGGCATGGTAGGCGATGAGCAGCTGGCCCGGCGCGCCGTTCACACTCAGTGTCTCGTAGGAGAGGGTCAGCTCGCCGACCATCGGGTTGCGGAAGCGTTTGACCCCCGCCGTCTTCACCCGGACGTCGTGGCGCGCCCACAGCCGACGGAACTCCTCGCTCTTCAGCGACAGCTCCCCGACCAGTTCGGTGAATCGAGGGTCGTCCAGGTCGGTGCCCGCGGTCGCCCGGAGGCTCGCCACGGTGTCGGCCGCGATGGTCGGCCAATCCGCGTAGACGTTGCACGCCTCGGGGTCGAGGAAGACCATGCGCACCTGGTTGACGCCGGGGGTCGAGCAGGCGTTGACCGCCACGGCCAGCGGGTTCGCCGCGAGCACGTCCAGATATCTGCCCAGTATCAGCGCGGGTGTGTTCGGCCACGCGTTCATCAGCCGCAGCAGTCCGGGCGCTACACGTTCGGGCCGTCGCGGCGCCCGCGGCCGCTTGACCGCCGGTCGCGCGAGCTCTCGAAGATGCGCCGTGCCCTCTTCGTCGAGAGCGAATACCCGTGCCAGCGCCGTGACGACCTGCTCGGAGGGGTGCTTGTCGCGGCCCTGCTCCAAGCGCACGTAATAGTCGGCGCTCACGCCCGCGAGCAGAGCGACCTCCTCGCGGCGCAGGCCGGCGACACGCCGCTGACCGCCGCCCAACATCCCGAAGTCCTCCGGTCGGGCCAGCTCGCGGCGCGCCCGCAAGAAAGCGCCCAGTTGATTGTCGGAGTCCATGTCCCGAGCCTAGGTGAGCCGGGCCTTCCCTGGGTGGCCCCGCGACTACCAGGAAGTCCGCGACCTGGCAGGCGACGGCGCCGGATACGACCGTGGTGGCATGACAAACAACAGCACAGGCCGCGTCGCCGTAGTCACCGGAGCATCGAGTGGAATCGGCGCCGCCACCGCCCGGCAGCTCGCCCACGGCGGCGCCAAAGTCGCCCTGCTCGGCAGGCGCAAGGATCGTATCGAGGAACTCGCCGCCGAGATCGGTGGTGACGCACTCGCCGTCGCCACCGACGTCGCCGACCAGCAGTCCGTACGGGACGCCGCCGCCACAGTGCGTGCGGCATTCGGGCCCGTCGACCTCGTCGTCGCGAACGCCGGCGTCATGCTCGCCGCTCCGTTCGAGTCCGCGCTCACCGACGAGTGGGACCAGATGGTCGGCACGAACATCAACGGATTGCTCTACACCGGAAGGGCTTTCATCGACGACCTGCTCACGGCGGCGGCCGAGGGAAGGCGATCCGATCTGGTGCTCGTCGGATCGGTCGGCGGACACATGGTGTTCCCCAACTACGCCGTGTACAGCGCCACGAAAGCCGCGGTCGCGCATCTGACCCGGAACCTGCGCGCCGAATTCGGCCCGCGCGGCGTCCGGGTGAAGAATGTCGAACCCGGCTTCGTCGGCACCGAACTCGGTTCGGGCATGCAGGACGAGCAGCAACGTGCCGGGCTGGAGCAATGGCGCACGGAGATCGAGATCCTCGAACCCGGCGACATCGCCGACGCCATCGCGTACGCCATCGCGGCACCGAAGCACGTGAACATCGCCGAGCTGATCGTGGTACCGACCCAGCAGGGCTGATCGAGGTTTCGACTGGTCGATTCGCTACTACCGTCCGGCGCAGGATCGACGTCGCCCCGGTTCTGCGCCACCCCCGGCCTGAGGACGCCTGGGCGGTCGCCGGGGTCCGGTACCACGGCTGGCGTGACGCGAACCTGGGCAACGTCCCCGACGCCTTGCTCACCTCCGGCACCGGCGCACCGCGGCGATCCCACCAGCTTTGCGGTTCCGCTGCTACGCCTCAGGTAGCCGCGGGGATTTCGGGAAGATGACGGGCAGCGCGGTCAATGCCCGGTGGAACGGGCCCGGCCGCCAGGTCAGGTCACCAGGCGATATCGCGAGGCGTATCTCCGGCAGGGCGTCGAGTAGTTGGTCGATGGCGTCCTGGGCGACCAAGTAAGCAATCGAACTGGCGGGGCAGACATGCGGCCCGGCGCCCCAAGCCAGATGGGAACGATTACCCGCGTACTGGTCGGCACCGATCGCGGGATCGTTGTTGCAGGCAGCGATACTGATGACGAGCGGTTGGTGGGCGGGTAGCCAGACATCGTCGATCAGGATCGGCTGTCTCGGAAAGCTGAAGCAGAAGTTCGCCATCGGCGGATTGTTGAACAACACCTCGTCGAGGGCGTCCCGGGTCGACTGGCTCCCACCCAGCACACTGTCGCCGAACCGCTCGTCGGTGAGGATCAGCAGCAGGGTGTTGACGATCAGATTCTGCTGCGGTTCGATACCCGCGCCGTACAGCGTGCCCAGCTGATGCACCATCTCCGTATCGCTCAGCCCGGCCAGGTGCAGCAGCATCCGCGTGGCTACGTCGTCGCCGGGTTCGGCTCGTTTGAGCAGAGTCAACTGCAGCATCGCGTCGGTGAGCGTCTTGTTCCCCGTTTCCGCATCGACGCCCTCGAAGATCGCGGCCATACCTCTCGCCGCCTGCTGTGCGATCTCGGCGGGACAACCGAGCATCGCGTTCAGCACCGCGAAAGCCAGCGGAAACGCGTACTGGCGGACCAGATCCGCTGACCCGTCCGCGCAGAACGAATTGATCAGCGGGATCGCGATCTGCGCCACGATGTCGTGCAGGCTGTACTGATCGACCTTCTCGAGGCCCGCGATATTGGTTTGCCGATAGCGGGCATGCTCGGCACCTGCGCTGCGCAAAGCGTTCGGCCGCCACTGCATCATCGGCAGCACGGGGCAGTCGGTGGGAACGTTCTTCTGCCAGGTGCGCGGATCGGCCGGGAAATGGTCCGGGTCGTTGAGGATCCGCACCGCGGTGTAGTACCCGATCACCAAGGTGGCGGGCACACCCGACGCCAATTCCACCGGCACCAACGACCCGTACTGTTCCCGCATCTCCCGATAGGCTCGGTGCGGATCCGCCGCGAACTCCGGCGAATGCAGCGATATCCGTGGGCCATCGGTGTCGATCGGCGAATCGAGCGGCGCGCGACCGGATCGGCTGTGCGCCGGTGAGGACGGCATCGACATAGGCGAGAAACTCCAAGCGTTAGAACAGTAAGCCCCGTGAGCCTATGCAGCCAGCGAACTTTCCGCACCCTGAACTGCTCAACCGACGCGCATTCCGGCCCGAGCACGACACCGATTCCCCGTCGGCTTCCGCAAAAAGCCCGCCCGCAGTTGGCCGCCGTGCGTGTGACCGGCCATTCGCAGGTCGACACCATGCGCGAGGCGTCGTGGATGAGGATGGGCTGATGCACTAGGACTACGCCCGTGTGCACGCCGGCCGTCAATCGACCCGGTACCGACCGATGCGCCGCTGCGCGACCGGCCGCGAGCCAGGGTCTTCAGCACCTTCCAGGCGAACCTGGGCATGCACCGGTGCATCGACATTTCTCCCAATTGCCCTTTTCGGAGGTTGCGGCTTCATGCATCATGAAATCGACCTGCGCCTTCCAGTCACCGACCCGGCTACCCGCGAAAGCACGCAGCGCGTCGTCCCGGCCCCCTTCCCACTGGATCAGGCCGATGGCACCTTCACCCGCGTTGTATGCGGCGGTGTTGAAGCTCGATTCGGTCTGCATATTACCGAGGATGGCAGTCGCTTCATTGTGCGTCAGGCCGTATTTATCTCTGAGGTATCGATAGATTTGCTCAGCCTTCGCCTTCTGGCCGCTGGATATCGTCTGGGCGTTCGCGGCAGAACCTGTATACGAGACCGGGCTTCCTGTGCCGGAGCCGCTGTAGCCACCAGTTGGCGTCGGATAGCTGTTTCCGGCGTAAGGGGGAGTGCTCGTGTTGTAGGTGGGAGTGGAGCCGCCGATCCCCTCAGCTTGTTGCGTGATCTTCGCCTGGGCGTCCACGACCTTGTCATGGGTGTTGCCGACAGCCTTGGCCACGGCCGCGACATGAGACCTAACTCGGCACTCACCGTCAGATGCTTCTGCGGGTGCGGATTGTCTTTCGTCGGCGGATCCCGCACCGGCTCAGGTGCCTTGTCCAACGCATCTTTGAGCTCGGCGACATAACCTTGGATGTCGGAGAACGCGCTCGCAGCGATTCCGGATGTCGCAAAGGTGGAGGTGTCTACGCCTTCATCGGTGACATGTATCGCCTCTTTGGCGGCGCCTACCGTCTTGTCCAAATCACCATAACTCTTGACCATCACACCGCCGGTTTTCTCGTCGACGTCGACGACCTTGCCATCGCCTTCCAAACGCTGCGAGTAATCCGGAACAGTGGTGTGCCCCGAGCCGAGGACCTCCAATAATGCCTCAATCGCTCGCCCGCCCCAATCGATGAAGTCCTTCAGCACTTGCGATGATCCATCAGGATGCTCCAACGGCATCACCTTGTAACGCTCGCCGGTCATCAGAGGCTCCGCTTCTCCGATACCACCATCGCATCCTCTGCTCACTTCAGGACTGTCAGGCCACCGGGCGACCTTCCGTAACTTGCCCTATTCGAGCATCGACCATCCCCTGCATTGAGAAACGAGAAAGACCCACGCTCTCCATGAGTGTGGGTCTTTCTCTGGTGGAGCTGCCGGGAATCGAACCCGGGTCCTCCGCCGCGTCTTCAGGGCTTCTCCGTGTGCAGTCCGCTAGGCCTCTACTCGGATCTCCGAGTCTCGCGAACAAGCTCGGATGACGATCCCAGTCGCTGTTTGCTGTCCCGTCCTACTCCGCGACCGAGTAGGACGGTGAGCCCTCTAGCTGATGCCGGCACCGGAGCCGAGGGCATGCCCCGGGCCGACAGAGACGCTCTGCTGATTAGGCAGCGAGAGCGTACTCGCGCTGATGAGAATCGGCGCTTAATTGGTTGCAGCGACGCTTACGGTGGTCTCTTGCCTGCACCGACACGCTTCCCCTGAATCTACGTACGCAGTCGAAACCGTTCAGCCCCGTACGCCCCGGCTCCTTGCCGGGCTGTTCATATTAACACCGCTCGGATCGAGGATCATCCCATTATTCGGTAGTGGCGGGCGCCACACTGTTGTTGGCGCGGCCTGCCCGTATCGACACCGCGCAACCCGCGCCGCGTAGAGGTATCGACAGGCAGACCATGACAACCCGGCGGGCCCTGCGTCGACGAGCCCTCTCTCGCAGCGCGGCAGGCGGCGGTCAGTGCCCCTCCGGACGCGGACACGCCCAGCCTTCCCGGATGCTGGCACACGATCGCCCCGGCCCGATGCCGAGGCGACTTACACTGCACGGGCCGTCCGCTCGGCCCTGGGCAGCGGGCCTCGATTTCAGACTAAGGAAACACTTTGGCAGTACCGACAATTCGGGATAGGTTGCTGCGCCTGTCCGCCCTCACCGTCATCGCCGGGCTCGTCCTTTCCGGTTGCTCCTACCTGCGAGGCAACTCGGCGCGAGCCGACGCGCCGGGTGTCACCTCCGATCCCTGCCCGAACGCCGTCGACACCAGCAAAGGCTGCATTTATCTCGGCGTGCTGTCCGACCTGACGAGCGGACCGTTCGCCGCGCTGGGCAAGGACATCAACAACGGCCAGTTGGCGTTTTGGAGAGCGGTGAACGCAGCGGGTGGGATCGGCGGCAAGTACGAGGTCGACATCGCCACCTACACCGAGGACACCTCCTATGATCTGCGGAAGCACGCCGAGGCGTATCAGCGGATCGAACCGCACGTGCTCGCGCTCTCGATGAGTCTCGGCACCGTGCAGACGCAGAGGGTGCTCGACCGGATGGACGCGGCGGATATGGTTGCCATCGCCGGAACCCTTTGGTCGGGCTGGCAGTTCGAGAACAGCGACAAAGGGCTGCTGCTGGAATCCGGCTACTCCTACTGCTCCGAGGCGATCATTGCCCTGGACTGGGTCGCGGAGCAAAGGGCGAAGCCGAACTCGATCGCTACCGTCAGCTACCAGGGCGACTATGGTGGCGACTACGCGACCGGCGCGAAGAAGTGGGCCTCCGCCAACCGCGTCGACGTGGTGGCGCAGATCGATACCGAACCGAACACGCAGATCGGCAACCAGGACGCCGCGGTCGCCAAGATCCTCGCCGCGGGAGCAGATCTCGTGCTGCTGGCCACGGGCCCAGCCGAAGCCGGTGAGATCATGGGCAAAGCGGCGCTGGCGGGCTACCGCGGCAGGTTCCTCGGCTCCGGCCCGACCTGGAACGGCGGCCTGTTGAAAAGCCCTGCGGCGACCGAGATCACGGCACGATACAACATGACCTCGCCGCTGGACGGCTGGGACGGCACCAGCGCGGGCGCCAAGAAGGCACGCGCCTCGGCGACGCTGGAGCCCTCGACCTGGGGGTACAGCGCTGGCTGGATGTTCTCCTACCCGATGAAGGCACTGTTGACGAGGGCCGTGGTCGAAGGCAAGCTCAGGCGCAAGGGTGTCCGCGAGTCGGTACCAGGCCTGCGCGTCGATTACGAGGGAGCGATTCCCGAATATACCTATGACGCAGCCAAACCCGACCTTTCCCGACAGCGGGCGATCATCGAGATGCCCGACCAGACCGCGCCGCTGGGCGCCAAGACCTTGGCGTCCGACTACCACGGCCCGACCCAGGATCGCATCTCCCTCACCGAGCCCTGCGTGCAGCCGTAAGAGAGCCAGACATGAGATTCACCAGCAACCGTCGCCGACTATCTCGTATCATGGCCGCGCCCCTGGCGTTCGGGCTCATGTTGACGGGCGCCTGCTCGGCGTCGGCACCCGCCGCGACTCCCGGCATTACTCGCGCGCCGTGCCCGCAAGCTATCCACAAGGACAAGGGCTGCATCTACCTCGGCGTTCTGTCCGATCTGAACAACGGCCCCTTCGCACCGCTCGGAAGGTCCATGCAGGACGGGCAACTCGCGTTCTGGAACGAGGTGAACAAACAGGGCGGGATCGGCGGCTACGAGATCGACATCGCGACCTACACCCGCGACACCGCCTACGACCCACGCAAACATGTCACGGAATTCGAGAATGTAGCGCCGCACGTGCTCGCCCTGGCGATGAGTTTCGGTACCGCGCAGACACTCGCGGTTCTCCACGATATGGACGAGGCGAACCTGGTGACGGGGGCGGGCACGCTCTGGTCGGGCTGGCAATATCGCTCCACCGACCGTGATCTCGTGCTGGACGACGGCTACTCGTACTGCACCGAAGCCGTCCTCGGCTTGGACTGGTTCGCGCAGAACCACTATCAACCACGCACGCTCGGAGTGGTCGCCTACCGTGGCAACTACGGCGGCGACTATGCCAGCGGGGCGCTCAAGTGGGCGTTGGACAACGGCGCGACGATTGCCTCACGGATCGACACCGGCCCTAACAGCGAGGTCGGCAACCAGGATTTCCCGGTTGCCGAGATCATGGCCAATCCACCTGATCTCGTTCTGCTGGCCACCGGGCCCGCCGAAACCGCCGAGATCGTCAGCAAACTCGCGAAGGATGGCTACACCGGCCGTTTCCTCGGGTCCACACCGACCTGGAACAGCGCGTTGCTCAAAACACCTGCCGCGCAGGCACTTACCACGCTGTACAACTACACTTCGCCGTTCGACGGCTGGGATGGGAACAGCGTCGGGGCCCAGCGCGCCAGGAACGCCGCACCGAGCGAACCGACCAACTTCGGCTACAACATCGGCTGGGCCATCTCCTATCCGATGAAGGCGCTGCTGACCAAGGCCGCCGGGTCGGGTGAAATCGACCGGCCGGCCCTGCGCAACACGCTCGACAGGCTCACTGTGGATTCCGAAGGCATGGCAGCGACCCGGATCTACGGGCGCGACGAACCCGACGTCGCGGCGCAGCGTGCGGTGGTCAACGTGCCCGATCCGAATACGTCGCTCGGTTCGCGCACGGTGGTCGCCGACTACCAGAGTCCCACGCTGAAGCGGATCGCTATCCACGAACCGTGTACCCGGTAATCCGCCTGTTCAGGCCGCGGCGATGAGCGTGACCGCAGCCGCCGGAACGCCCTGCGGCCTGCGCGGTCAGCCATGCGACTCCCGATGCGGCGGCGCGCTGCGTGAACAGCGGCCATAGCCGGATTACGTCACCTCATGCCTTTGATTCGCCGTCCTAGCTCGCGGGTGACCTCGCGCTCCGCCGTGCGCTTGGCCAGGTCCTGGCGCTTGTCGTAGTCCTGCTTACCCTTGGCGAGGGCCAGCTCTACCTTCACTTTGCCGTCGGAGAAGTACATCGACAGCGGCACCAGGGTCTGGTTGCCCTCGCGCGACTTGCCGACCAGCCGCTCGATCTCGCGCTTGTGCAGGAGCAACTTGCGTACCCGGCGCGGCGAGTGGTTGGTCCAGGTGCCGTGGCTGAACTCGGGAATATGCAGCCCGCGCAGCCACACCTCGCCGTTGTCCACCGTCGCGAAGGCGTCAACGAGCGAGGCCTTGCCCTCACGCAGGCTCTTCACCTCGGTGCCGACCAGCGCGATCCCGGCCTCGTAAATATCCAGGATCGTGTAGTTGTGCCGCGCCCGGCGGTTGGTCGCGATGACCTTACGCCCCTTCTCCTTCATAACGGTCAACTCTAAGTGACGCGGCAACCGGATTATTCCCGCAGGTCGTACACCGCTAACCACTCTGGCGCAGCACGATGTAGAGCACGAGGACCGCGACGAACGCGGCGGCCAAGAACACCGTGGACAGCCGCGGCCCACCGTGCCGGTGCGGCGGCGTCGCGGTCATGTGTGCCAGCCACCCGCCCTCCACGGATGGATCGGTCCTGCTGCGAACGTACGGCGGCGCGTCCGCTGGTTCACCCCCCGGAGAGCCGGTAGAAATTTCGGCCCCGTCGTCGCTGGGACCATCACCCGGTGCCATAGCCAGAACCGTAGCCGCACCGACGGCGACACGCTGCAATTCCCGCGCGCAGCAACACGGTTGGAACTCCGGCGCGTGTCGCCGTCACTCGCCGTCCTCCACAGTCGTTCGCCGCCCCGCACCCACGGTGACCGGCACGCGGTGACCCGTGGCCGGGGCTCACCCTGCGGCGAGCACCTCGAGCACTTGCTCTCCGTACTTCGCGAGCTTGTTCTCGCCGACGCCGCCGACGCCGCCGAGATCGGCGAGGCTTGCGGGTTTGCGGGCCGCGATCTCACGCAAGGTGGCGTCGTGAAAGACGACATACGCCGGCACACCCTGCTCCTTGGCGGTGGCCGCGCGCCATTCGCGCAGCTTCTCGAACAGCGGCACGTCGGCGGGCGGCAGCTCGGCGGCCACGGATCTACCCACTTTCGCGGCGCGCGCCGGTTTGGCTGCTCGTTCGGGTTCCCGGCGCAGCAACACCTGGCGTCCGTCGAACAGCACCTCGCTGCTGGCCTCGGTGAGCGTCAGGACACCGTAGTCACCGTGCACGGCGAGCAGGCCACAGGCGAGCAGTTGCCGTACCACGCCGCGCCATTCCGTATCGCGCAGATCCGTACCGATGCCGAAGACCTTCAGCTCGTGATGGTCGTACTGCAACACCTTCGGGTTCTTCTTGCCGAGCAGAATGTCGACGATATGGCCCGCGCCGAAACGCTGGCCCCGTTCCCGCTCGAGCCGCAGCACCGTGGACAACAGCTTCTGCGCGGCCACGGTGCCATCCCAGGATTGCGGTGGCGACAGGCAGGTGTCGCAGTTGCCACACGGCAAGCCCGGCTGGCCGAAGTACGCCAGCAGCTGGGTGCGGCGGCAGCTCACCGTCTCGCATAACGCGAGCATCGCCTCCAGGTGCAGTTGGAGCTGACGCCGGTGAGCGGCGTCACCATCGGAAGCCTCGATCAGTTTGCGTTGCTGCACCACGTCGCTGAGGCCATAGACCATCCACGCGGTAGAGGGCAGCCCATCTCGGCCCGCGCGGCCGGTCTCCTGGTAGTAGCCCTCGACAGACTTCGGTAGGTCGAGGTGTGCGACGAAGCGCACGTCGGGCTTGTCGATGCCCATCCCGAAGGCAATAGTCGCCACGACGACCAGACCGTCTTCGCGGAGGAACCGCGACTGATTCACGGCACGAGTGCGATTGTCCAGGCCAGCGTGATACGGCACGGCGGTGATGCCGTTCTCGGTGAGGAAGGCGGCGGTCTTCTCCACCGAGTTGCGCGAGAGACAATAGACGATGCCCGCATCCCCCGAATGCTCGGTGCGGATGAATTCCAGCAGCTGGCGCTCGGGCCGGTTCTTCGGCTCGATCCGGTACTGGATATTGGGTCGGTCGAAGCTGGCGACGAAGCGACGGGCCGAGCCGAGGTCGAGACGCTGAATGATCTCGTCGCGCGTCTTCTCGGTGGCGGTCGCGGTCAGCGCGATCCGCGGCACGTCCGGCCACCGCTCGTGCAATACGGAAAGGCCCAGATAGTCGGGGCGGAAGTCGTGGCCCCACTGAGAGACACAGTGCGCCTCATCGATGGCGAACAACGCGACCTTGCCCCGATCGAGCAGCTTGGCGGTCGATTCCAAGCGCAGCCGCTCCGGCGCCAGGTACAGCAGGTCGAGTTCCCCCGCCACGAATTGCGCTTCCACCATCCGGCGCTCGTCGGGGTACTGGGTGGAGTTCAGGAAGCCCGCGCGCACGCCGAGGGCACTGAGCGCGTCCACCTGATCCTGCATCAGCGCAATCAGCGGCGAGACCACCACCCCGACGCCGGGGCGCACCAGGGCGGGCACCTGGTAGCAGAGCGACTTCCCGCCGCCGGTCGGCATGAGGACCAGTGCGTCGCCACCCGCGACCACGTGCTCGACGATCTCGTGCTGGTCGCCGCGGAAGCTGTCGTAGCCGAAGACTCGGCGTAGAACCTGTTGCGCCGCACCGGATCCGGCGTCCATGCCCGGCTCGCCGTCGATCGCCACAGCCGCGAAATCATCGAGGGAAGTCACCCGGCCCATCCTACGAGCGCTCGCCCGCCGCGGTATGGGTACGCGTCGTCGTTCACCGTGCTCGGCCGCCTGGTTCTCCACATGTGGAGAACCGAATGTCATTTGCCCGACCCCGACCCGCTGACGTGCGGATTCATCCATCCGTGGCAATTCGTCGAGCTGTCCGAATCGTTCGACGCTGTTACGTTCACTCTCATGGCAACAGGAATGGGGAGCAATCGCGTGCGGGTGGCGCTGGTCATCGCTGCGGTGTTCGCGGGCATCGCGGCGGCCACGCCGACGTCGCAGGCGGGAACAGTCCCCACCATGTGCTCGGAAGGATGGGAAGCCACCACGGTGGTCGAGGGTGTCGGCAATCTGGAGAACCTCGACTCCGACGGGCGGGGCGGCTTCTACGTCACCGGGATCATGGACGGGTACCTCGCGCACGTCGACGGCGCCGGGCGGATGGAGAAGCTGGTAACGGGGTTGTGGCGTCCGGCAGGAGTGCGCGTCGCGGGACCGTACGTCTACTTCCTCACCGGTGACGGACTCAGCGAGCCGCCCGGCACGCTACAGCGCTACGACACCGCGACTGGAAGGGTGCAAATCCTGCTCACCGGGCTGAACGGTCCGAACGGACTGCTGTTGCTGCCGGACGGCGGCCTGCTGTTCACCACCATCGGCCTCGGCGGTCCGACCGGCATCTCCCGCTACTGGCCGGCGGCGAACGAGTACGAGCGGGATTGGGCGAGCCTGCCGCCGGCCAACGGCATCGCGCTCGCCGCCGACGGCGAGTCGATCTATGTCGACACGATGACTCTGCAGATCTACCGCATCCCATTGCACGACCCCAGCCGCCACACCCTCGCCTCTGGCATCCCCGACTTGGTCGCGCTACCCGACGATATGGAGGCCACCCGCGCCGGAGCCCTGTTCGTCGCCGATCACATTCTCGGCGCCGTCTACCAGGTGGACACGGCCACCGGCGCGACCTGCGCGATTATCACCGGCCTGATCAAGCCCGGCCCCCTGCGGAACCCACCGGACGGCGCCACCTCGGTTCGCATCGCTCGGGATGGAGATTGGGCACTGTTCGTGACCAGTATGGACGGCACTCTTCGACGCCTGCGCCCACCTGCTGGTGTTGACATCACCCCTGCGACACCGGGCAAGACCCGATAGTGCCCGGGCACGGCTATGCATCGGGGCCGCATGCCACTGCGGCACCAACTGCGTGGCCATGCTGCCTCTAACCAGGCAAGCCGCGAGTCCGACTGCTGCGCCTTCCGTCGACGATCCGTTCGGCGGGATCTGTTCGGGATGTCATCGCTCAGCCCGGGAACCGGTTGAGGACCTCGTCGTGGAGGAGCCCGTTGGTGGCGATGGCGTCGCCGCCGTGCGGGCCAGGTTTGCCGTCAAGGGAGGTGAAGCGGCCACCGGCCTCCCGGACGAGGACGTCCAAGGCTGCCAGATCCCACAGGGATACTTCGGGTTCGGTCGCGATGTCGACGGCGCCCTCGGCGACCAGGCAGTAGCTGAGAAAATCGCCGTAGCCGCGCACCCGCCACACGTCGTCGGTCAGTGCGATGAAGTCGTCACGCAGGCCACGCTCGCGCCAGCCGGACAGGCTGGAAAACGCCAGGCTGGCCGAGCTCAACTCACCGACGGCGGAAACCGAAATCTCCTTGCCGGCGCCCGATTCGAAGCTCGACCATGCTCCCGAGCCCGCGGCGGCCCACCACCGCCGGGCCAGCGCGGGCGCGCTCACCACACCGACGACCGGCTCGCCGTCCTCCAGCAGCGCGATCAGCGTCGCCCAGATCGGCACCCGCCGCACGAAGTTCTTCGTACCGTCGATCGGATCGACCACCCACTGCCTTCCACTGAACTCAGCGGTGCCGCCGAACTCCTCACCGAGCACCGCGTCGTCCGGCCGCTTCTCGGACAACACCTGCCGAATTGCCTTCTCCACGGCCAGGTCGGCATCCGAGACCGGCGTCAGATCCGGCTTCGCGTCGACTTTCAAATCCAGCGCACCGAAGCGAGCCCGGGTGATGGCATCGGCCGCATCGGCCAGCCACAGGGCGAGTTCGAGATCGGAGGAGTACACAGCCACGCCACGCACCCTATCGGTTCGAGTGCCGGCCGACCGCGCTCACGGGCGGCTGAGTTCCGACAGCCGACCGTACCTCAGCAAAACAGTACGACGATGCGCTGAACAGCACCGGCCAGGCGGCCGGTCGGTCGCCGTCGAGGTGGAGTTCCAGCACTGGATCGGCAGCGCATCGCAGGGCGAGATCCTCGAACTCTGGACGCACTCGAGCTCTTCGACGTGTTCGCCACCCTGCCCAGTTCCCCCGTGCTCCGGAATCCCGAGCACCCTGGGGACCGCAACCATCGATATCGCTCACGCTGCCGCCTGAACTGCGCGGGCGGTGTTCAATGCACTTGCCCACCAATGCAATTGGTCGAGCATCGTCGCGGCGGCCGCGGCGGGCTCATCGGGCTCGAGCAGCCGGCCTTCGGCGTCGAAGAGTAGATAGTAGCGCGGGAACGAGACGTAATCGCGGAGGGTGTGGGCGTTGAGTTCGTTGAAGATCTGGCGTAGGTGCTCGATGGCGAGCAAGCCGCCGCTGGCCCCGCTGTAGCCGACGAACCCGATCGCCTTGGCATCCCACTGGGTGTAATGCCAGTCGATAGCGGCCTTCAGCGCGGCCGGGATGCTGCGGTTGTAGTCGGGCGTGACGATGACGAACGCGTCGGCCGCCGTGAGCCTACGGGTGAGCTCGATCATGCCCGCTGGGCGCTGCGGGTTCGGCTCGAGCGCCGGGGGAACGGCGGGCAGTTCGAGCGGCAAGTGCGCTTCGGCCAGATCGATGACGTCCACTTCGAACGCATCATGCCGCTGTGCCTGCTCGGCGAACCACGAGGCTACGGCGGGTCCGAAGCGGCCATCCCGGACGCTGCCGATGATCACCGCGAGCTTCAGTGGGGCATTGGACATGTTGTTCCTCCTCGGATCGAGAACGACCGGTCGGGCCGCAGGTCCAATCTGCTGCCCTGCACGCAGGCAAGGAAGACCGCCGCAAGAGTGGTAGTGACAGGGACACCCTCGGGCGGTTTGTACTTGTTACGTTCGAAGGGTGAGCGACAACGAGTTGGGTCTGTTCCTGCGCACCCGCCGCGAAGGGGTGACACCTGCCCAGGTCGGCCTGCCCACCGGACCCCGGCGCCGCACCCCCGGGCTGCGTCGGGCGGAACTGGCGACGCTGGCCGGGGTGAGCGTGGAGTACATCACCCGGCTCGAACAGGGCCGCGACCGGCGCCCCTCGCCGCAGGTACTGTCCGCGCTGGCAGACGCGCTCGGCCTCAGCCCCGCCGAACGGGTCCACCTGCACCGCCTGACCAAGGCGGCGGACACCGGGTTCAACTGCATGGGCGGCGCGCAACCACAGCGCGACGTTCGCCCCACCGTGCGGGCGATCCTGGACCGCCTCGAACCCGCGCCCGCCGTGGTGGTGAACCGCCTGACCGAGGTTCTCGCCTACACCGATGGCTACCACCGGCTGATGGCGCCGACCGGGTTGTTCACCGGAACGGATACCCCAGCGAACCTGTCCCGTTTCCTCTTCACCGGCCCCGACGCCCGCGCGCTCTACCCGGACTGGGGGCATGTCGCCGACGAAATGGTCGCCACGCTGAAGCAAGGCCCGTTCCGCGCGGATCCGCACATCGCCGCGCTCGCCGACGAGCTCACCGTCATCGCGGGCTCCGCCTTCGCCGACCGCGTCGAGACCATCCCCAGCCTGGCCGCCGCCACAGGTATCACGCGGTTCGCCCACCCCGAGGCGGGTGCCCTCCGCCTCGCCTACGAGATTCTCGACCTCTCCGCCGACGACGACCAGCAACTGATCGTCCATCTCCCAGCCGACGAAGCGACCGCGGCCGCCCTCGACCGGCTCACCGGCCGCCGCCCCGGCGCGTTGCGCGCGGTTTCCGGCTGATCCCCCACGATCACAGTCGCCACTCTGCGCCTGGCGCCCTCGCCTCACCTTCGAACGCCCGACCTGACGATCCCAGGCACCTATGGCACCGCACCTATTCCACCTGCGACATCGGCTCCGTTCCTGCACGGATGCGACCCCACCCCAAGACTTCCAAACATCAACTGCGCCAAACCCGGTCACCGTTCGGGGTAAATTCCTCGAGGTGTCCACTACATCGCGCCCTCCCGACGTCGGGCGGTCGGCGAACGTGGACCGCCGAGGCGAGACGCCCGTCTCACTCCTCCGCCCCGCTTCGCACTCGCGCCGACGCTGTGTCGAATACCGCCGCGCCCACTAGTGTGCTGCGACCTCCGAAGGGCAGCTAGGCTTGACGACCGTGCAACCTGACGTTTCCGCTGATCTCGCCGAACTCGACGCCACTCTGAAGACAGTCGAATCGGTCCTCGACATCGAGGAGCTGCGCCGTCGTATCGACGAACTCGAGCACCAGGCCGCGGATCCCGACCTGTGGAACGACCAGGACCACGCCCAGCAGGTGACCAGCGAGCTCTCGCACGCGCAGGGCGAGCTGCGCCGGGTGGAGGAACTGCGCCAGCGGCTCGAGGACCTGCCCATCCTCTACGAGCTTGCCGAGGAGGAAGGCGGCGAGGCCAAGGCCACCGCGCTCGCCGAGGCCGACGCCGAACGCGCCGCGCTGCACGGTGACGTGGAGGCGATGGAGGTCCGCACCCTGCTGTCGGGTGAGTACGACAAGCGCGACGCGCTGGTCAACATCCGCTCCGGCGCCGGTGGCGTGGACGCCGCCGACTGGGCCGAGATGCTGATGCGCATGTACATCCGCTGGGCGGACCGACACAAGTACGCGGTCGAGGTGTACGACACCTCATACGCCGAAGAGGCGGGCATCAAGAGCGCCACCTTCGCGGTGAAGACCCCATACGCTTACGGCACCCTGTCGGTCGAGATGGGCACGCACCGACTGGTGCGGATCAGCCCGTTCGACAACCAGGGCCGCCGCCAGACCTCGTTTGCCGAGGTAGAGGTGCTCCCCGTGGTCGAGACCACCGACCACATCGAGATTCCCGAGACCGAGATCCGCGTCGACGTGTACCGCTCGTCAGGCCCTGGCGGTCAGAGCGTCAACACCACCGACTCCGCCGTCCGCATCACCCACCTGCCCACCGGCATCGTGGTGACCTGCCAAAACGAGAAATCTCAGCTGCAGAACAAGATTTCCGCCATGCGAGTGCTGCAGGCCAAGCTGCTGGAGCGCAAGCGGCAGGAGGAGCGCGCCGAAATGGACGCGCTGAAAACCAACGAGGGCGCGTCCTGGGGCAACCAAATGCGTTCCTACGTGCTGCATCCGTACCAGATGGTCAAGGACCTACGAACGAACTTCGAGGTCAACAACCCGTCGTCGGTGCTCGACGGTGACATCGACGGGTTCATCGAGTCCGGTATCCGCTGGCGAATGCGAGAGCAGGCGAGCTAGATGAATATCGCGGAAATCCAGGCGGTCGGCTCCACCGGTTTCACCACCTGGCTGCGCGGTGCGGGCCTGGAGATCGTGCTGCTCATCCTCGGAGCGGTGCTGTTCAGCCGGTTCGCCACCTTCGTACGAGACCGGGTCACTCGCAAGATCGACGCCGGATTCCGCAGCAGCGACGCGCTGGTGCGGACCGAGGCGGCCAAGCACCGGCATGCACTGGCCCAGGTGATCACCTGGGTGGTGCTGACCATCGTCTATGTGTTGATCACCATGGAGGTGCTGCGGCGGCTCGGTTTCGCCGTGACCGGATTGGTCGCGCCCGCCGCCGTGCTCGGCGCCGCACTCGGTTTCGGCGCGCAGCGCATCGTTCAGGACATTCTCGCCGGGTTCTTCCTGATCACCGAGCGGCAGTACGGATTCGGCGATGTGGTCCGCATCGCGGTTACTGGATCCGCGGAGCATGCCGAGGGTACGGTCGAGGACGTCACGTTGCGGATCACCACCTTGCGTAACGCGGATGGCGAGGTGATCACCGTGCCTAATGGCCAGATCGTGAAGGTCACGAATCTGTCGAAGGATTGGGCGCGTGCCGCGATCGACGTGCCAGTGGCCGCGAGCGCTGACATCACCAGGGTCAACGAGATCCTGCACGAGGTCGGTACAAAGGCGTACGACGACGTTCGCCTCAAGCCATTGCTGCTCGACGAGCCCACCGTGATGGGTGTGGAAGACCTGACCGTCGACCAGATGAACATCCGAATGGTTGCCCGCACGTTGCCAGGCAAACAATTCGAAGTCGGACGCGAACTGCGGGTGCGGGTAGCCGCGGCATTGCGCCGGGAGGGAATCAGTGAGACCACGTAGATCCACGGCGATCCTGATGGCAACCTGGGTCGCCACCTTCGTGCTGTACGTCATAGTCAAACCGGATGAGACTGCCTCCGCGCCGACCCCGGTCAACACCATTCCCGCAGCGGTGATTACGGAGCCGCCGATCCGCTGAGCCGCGCGGAATGTGCCGCTACCAGCTCATCACCCGTGGTCGACAAAGCAGGACACGCGCGGGTGCTGGTTACACTGGCTCCCCGTGATCACCATGCGGAACGTCACCAAGTCGTACAAGACCTCGACGCGACCCGCGCTGGACAACATCACCGTCGATGTGGGCAAGGGCGAGTTCGTCTTCATCATCGGACCGTCCGGCTCGGGCAAGTCGACCTTCATGCGGTTGCTGCTCAAAGAGGAATCTCCCACAGTCGGCGAGATCCAGGTCGCCGACTTCCGGGTCGACCGGCTGCCCAACCGCAGGGTGCCCAAGCTGCGCCAGCGGATCGGGTGCGTGTTCCAGGACTTCCGGTTGCTGCAGCAGAAGACGGTGTACCAGAACGTCGCGTTCGCACTGGAGGTGATCGGCAAACGGCGCCAGATCATCGACCGCACCGTCCCAGAGGTACTGGACATGGTGGGACTCGGCGGCAAAGCCGATCGACTACCGACGGAGCTATCCGGTGGTGAACAACAGCGTGTGGCCATCGCGCGGGCGTTCGTGAACCGCCCGCTGGTGCTGCTGGCCGACGAACCGACCGGCAACCTCGACCCTGATACCAGCGGCGACATCATGATGCTGCTGGAGCGGATCAATCGCATCGGCACCACGGTGCTGATGGCGACGCACGACAACCACATCGTCGACGCGATGCGCAGGCGGGTGGTCGAGCTCGACCACGGGCGTTTGGTGCGCGACGAGGCGACCGGCGTCTACGGGGTGGGCCGATAATGCGTGCGAGCTTCCTGTTCGGCGAGGTCTTCGCGGGCCTGCGCCGCAACGTGACGATGACCATCGCGATGATCCTGACCACCGCGGTCTCGCTCACCATGCTCGGTGGCGGTCTGCTCGCAGTGCGCATCGCGGACAAGACCGAGCAGTACTTCCTCGACCGGCTCGAGGTGCGGCTGTATCTCACCGAGGACGTCTCGGCCAACGACCCGGACTGTTCGCAGGACCCGTGCCGATCACTCATGGCCGATCTGAAGGCAACCAGCGGCGTGCAGTCGGTTCAGTTCCTCAACCGCGACGACGCGGTGCGCGAGGCGAAAGAGAAGACGTTCAAGGACCAGCCCGAGCTCGCCAAGTACGTCAGCGAGACGCCGTTGCCCGCGTCGCTGCGTGTGAAGATGGACAACGCGGAGCTGTACCCGACGATCTACGAGAACTTCTACGACCGGCCGGGCGTCGGGATGGTGCGCAATGACAAGGACATCGTGGACCGGCTGGTCAGCCTGTTCGACGGGTTGCGCAACGCGGCCTTCGGTCTGGCCGTGCTGCAGGCGCTGGCGGCGCTGCTGCTGATCGCGAACATGGTGCAGATCGCCGCGTTCACCAGGCGGACCGAGGTGGGCATCATGCGGTTGGTCGGCGCGACGCGGTGGTACACCCAGCTGCCGTTCCTCGTGGAGGCGGTGGTCGCCGCGCTGGCCGGATCGCTGCTCGCGATGCTCGGCCTGCTCGTCGCGCGGCCGCTGGTGATCGACCGTGCCTTGGGCGACCTGTTTTCCAGCAAGGTGTTCCCGCGCATCACCGGCGACGACATCGTGACGACCGCGCTGGTCATCGCACCTGTCGGCGTGGTGTTCGCCGCGCTGACGGCGTACGCGACGCTGCGCTATTACGTCCGCGAGTAACCGTTTTCCGCCGGATGTCTGGTCGGCCGTACTAAGGTGCCGCCAGCCACGTGCTGATGGCGTCGCGCTGCCGGCCGAGCAGGGTGCGTTGCCGTTGCAGTTCGGTGATCCTCGTATCTAGTGCCGCGAGCCGACCTTCGACGATCACAAGGGATTCGTCGCAGGGCACGACCCAGCGGTCCGCGTCGTAGGTGCACGGCAACAGGCCGCGGATGTCGTCGGTGGACAGGCCCGTGGTGAGCAGTTCCCGGATCCGCCGTACCCTTGCCGGCGCGTCGTCCGAGTAGTAGCGGTAGCCCTTGGCGTCCCGCCGTGGTTCCAGCAGGCCCTGCTGCTCGTAGTACCGGAGCAGGCGAGGACTCACCTCCGTCCGGCGGGCCAGTTCTCCGATCAACATGTGATTCCGATCATGTTCGGCTTGACCTTCACACTCATGTGAATTCATAACTTGGCGGGCATGACAGCGATTCCCTTACAGACCACGGTGACCGGCACCGGCCCCGGCCTCCTGCTGGCGCACGGTGCCAGCGGAACGATCGACAGTAATTTCGGCTCGATCATCCCCACGCTCGCGATGACGCACACGGTGGTCGCGCCCGAGTACCCCGCCGACGATTTCCCGCTCGCCCTCGACGACCTGGCGGACGCGCTGGTCGACGCGGCGGTCGACGCGGGCGTCGAAACCTGCGTCGTGCTCGGTTTCTCGCTCGGCACCACGGTGGCGGTGCGGGCCGCGACCCGGCACCCCGAACGCGTGCGCGGACTCCTGCTGGCGGCCGGTTTCGCCAAGGCCGACAACCGCATTCGCCTCGCTATGCAGACCTGGCAGGGCCTCCTCGGGCGTGGCGACACCGATACCTTTGCCCGGTTCACCCTCGCGACAGCATTCAGTCCCGCATACACCAACAGCCTGTCCGCTCACGTCGTCGCCGACCTGGTCCGTGACACCGCGGCATCTGTTCCCGGCGGTACGCTGCAGCAGAGCAGACTCGTCGAGACCGTCGACATCACTGCCGATCTCCCCCGGGTCACCGTCCCCACCCTCGTCGTCAACGCCACCGAGGACCTTCTTGTCGACCCGGACAACTCGCGTTACCTGGCCGCCGCGATCCCAGGAGCCGACTACACCGAAATCCGGGCAGGTCATGTCCTGATGGTCGAACAACCGGATCTCTGGCGCACAACGATCGAAGACTTCCTGCTCCGGCCGCCCCACCACCGGTGATGGCCGAAATCCGCATGTCCAATGACGAATCCGGACGAAATCCACCCTCACCGCGGTCGGCAACGGAGTCGGAGTCGGCTGCACCTCGACGCCCTTCTTACTCTAGAGTAAGGTAGCCTTACTCAGGAGTAAGATAGCTGGGGCAGACCGCACCCGCCCATCCGAGAAAACATGGTGATGATGAGCACTCGAGACAGCGCAACGACGCGGCGTCCGGACACTTCCGCGGTCGGCCTGAACCAACCCAAGCGGGATTGGATGGGCGCGGCGATGCGGGTCATGACGACACTGACCGGGTCGGAACTCGCACACAAGTACAACCTGCGTAGGCCGATCGAGCGAGTCACCTACGAGGGCACCAAGACCGGCTTCCGCACCCTGGGTGCCGCTACCCGTGCGTTCGCCAAGGTCGCGGGCACCGGCGCGCCCAAGCGTCTCGCGGACAACGAATCGAAGAGCAAGGGCTTCTTCGACCTGACACCGAGCGACGACCAGCAGATGATCGTGGCGACGGTTCGCGAGTTCGCCGCCGAGATCCTGCGCCCGGCGGCCTACGACGCCGACCACGCCGCCAAGGCGCCGCGCGACCTGCTCGAGCGGGCCGCCGAACTCGGTATCACCCTGATCAACGTTCCCGAGGAACTCGACGGCGTCGCCTCCGAGCGCGGCGCGGTCACCAACTCGCTGGTCGCCGAGGCGCTGGCGCACGGCGACATGGGGCTGGCCCTGCCCATCCTGGCGCCGAGCGGCGTCGCGGTCGCGCTGTCGCAGTGGGGCACCGACGCGCAGCAGAAGACCTACCTGCCGTCCTTCACCGGCGAGAACGTACCGCAGGCCGCGGTCGTGATCAGCGAGCCACGCGCCCTGTTCGACCCGTTCACGCTGCAGACCAAGGCGGTGCGCTCGCCGAGCGGCTACCGCATCTCGGGCGTCAAGAGCCTGGTGCCTGCCGCTGCCGACGCCGAGCTGTTCCTCGTCGCCGCCGAGCTCGACGGCCGTCCCGCCCTGTTCATCATCGAATCGGACACCCCCGGCCTGGTCGTCGAGGCCGATCCGAGCATGGGTCTGCGTGCCGCCGGCCTCGGTCGCCTGATCCTGGACAACGTCGCCGTCGGCATCGACGCGATCCTGGGCGACGGTGACGCCAAGACCCGCGCCGAGGACTTCGCCGACGCTGTGCGCTTGGCGCGTCTCGGCTGGGCCTCGCTCGCCGCGGGTACCGGCCAGGCGGTGCTGGACTACGTGATTCCGTATGTGAACGAGCGGGAGGCATTCGGCGAACCGATCTCGCACCGTCAAGCGGTCGCCTTCATGGTCGCCGATATCGCGATCGAACTCGACGGCCTGCGTCTGGTGACGCTGCGCGGAGCCTCTCGCGCGGAGCAGGGCTTGTCCTTCGCCCGGGAAGCGGCGCTGGCCAGGAAGCTGGCCACCGACAAAGGCATGCGGATCGGCCTCGACGGCGTTCAGCTGCTCGGTGGCCACGGCTTCACCAAGGAACACCCGGTCGAGCGCTGGTACCGCGACCTGCGGGCCATCGGCGTCGCCGAAGGCATCGTGCTCATCTGATCGGCCTGTTCGTTATTCCAGGAGACTTCACCATGATCAACCTCGAACTCCCCAAGAAGCTGCGGGCCAGCGCTAACCAGGCCCACCAGGTCGCGCAGGAGATCTTCCGTCCGATCTCACGCAAGTACGACCTCGCCGAGCACGACTACCCGGTCGAGCTGGACACCATGGCCGCCATGGTGGAAGGCCTAGCCGACTCCGGCACCCAGAAGATCGGTGGCGCCGCCGGTGGCCGTGCGGAAGACAGCGAGACGAACAGTCACGCCACCGAGCTACTCGGAAACAGCAACGGCGGCAATATGTCCGCGCTGCTGAACGCGCTGGAGACATCCTGGGGCGACGTCGGCCTGATGCTGTCGATCCCCTACCAGGGTCTGGGCAACGCGGCGATCGCCGCCGTCGCCACCGACGAGCAACTGAAGCGCTTCGGCAAGGTGTGGGCCTCGATGGCCATCACGGAGCCGTCCTTCGGCTCCGACTCCGCGGCCGTGTCCACCACCGCCGTGCTGGACGGCGACGAATGGGTGCTCAACGGCGAGAAGATCTTCGTGACCGCCGGCCAGCGCTCCACCCACATCGTGGTGTGGGCGACAGTGGATAAGAGCCTCGGCCGCGCGGCGATCAAGTCGTTCGTCGTGCCGCGGGATGCTCCGGGTCTGTCGGTGGCGCGCCTCGAACACAAGCTCGGCATCAAAGCCTCCGACACCGCGGTGCTACTGCTACAGGACTGCCGGATTCCGAAAGACAATATCCTCGGCAGCCCGGAAGTCAACGTGGAGAAGGGTTTTGCCGGGGTCATGCAGACCTTTGACAACACCCGACCGCTCGTCGCCGCGATGGCGGTCGGTGTCGCCCGCGCCGCACTCGAGGAGCTGCGTGTCATCCTGACCGACGCTGGTGTCGATATCTCCTACGACATCCCGGCCAACAATCAGCACGCCGCTGCCGCCGAATTCCTGCGGATGGAAGCCGATTACGAGGCCGCCTACCTGCTCGCCCTACGCGCGGCGTGGATGGCCGACAACAAGAAGCCCAACTCGCTCGAGGCCTCCATGTCCAAGGCGAAGGCGGGCCGCACCGGCACCGACGTCACCCTCAAGGCTGTCGAATTGGCCGGCGCCATCGGCTACTCGCAGCGCACCCTGTTGGAGAAGTGGGGGCGGGACTCGAAGATCCTCGACATCTTCGAAGGAACCCAGCAGATCCAGCAGCTGATCGTGGCCCGCCGAATTCTCGGGAAGACCAGTGCCGAGCTGAAATAGCAAGGAAAACCTCGACACCGGTGCGGCTCCACGAAGCGCACCGGTTATCTGGTTCTCGGTTTGCCACTGGCCATGTTCATGACTGGCCTGGTAAGCGCATCGGACCATGCCCAAATTGTCTGGTTTATTTGTGACCTGTCACACACCGAACTTGCTACGGTGACAATGGGCCATATCGGTTCGCTAGGTCGAGTACCGACGTTGTGGAGGTTTTCGACATGAAGGTGGCGCACGCGCTGGAAGCTGTGCAAGCGCTAGGGGTGCTTCGCACCCGTGGCATCAGCGATCCCCGCAGGCCTTTGGAGACGCTGCGGACGATCAAGGAGTCGCGGATCCTCGGCCCGGCGGCCACGCTGATCCGGCACTCCGCCCGGATCGAGCCGGACGCGCCGGGCATCGTCGATGAGGCAGGCACGCTGACCTACCGCGAGCTGGACGAGCAGTCGACCGCGATCGCGCGCGGCCTGCAAGCGGCGGGCATCACCGAGGGCATGGTGATCGGCGCGCTGGCGCGCGACCACCGCGGCCTGATTCTTTCCATCGCCGCCGCGGGCAAGCTCGGCGTGCGGGTGGCGCTGATGAACACCGGGTTCTCCAAGCCACAGTTCGCCGAGGTGTGCGAGCGCGAGAAGGTGAAGGCGGTGCTGCACGACAGTGAGTTCCTCGGCCTGCTCGACGCGCTGCCCGCCGACCTGCCGAGGTATATCACCTGGATCGACGAGGAAGCCCAACTGACAGAAGGCGCGCAAGCGCTCGACGACCTGATCGGGGCCAACTCGACCGAACCGCTGCCCGCGCCGAGCAAGCCCGGCGGCTTCATCATCCTGACCAGCGGCACCACCGGCTTGCCGAAAGGGGCTGCGCGCAGCAAGTTCAGCCCGCTGTCCACCGCACAGATGGTCGACCGCATCCCGTTCCCGCGTGGCGGTACCCAGGTGATCGCGTCGCCGATCTTCCACGCCACCGGCCTTGCCGCCTGGCTGGTCGGCGCGGCCTTGGCCAACAAGGTGGTGGTGCGCCGCCGCTTCGACGCCGAGGCGACACTGAAGATGGTCGCCGACCACACAGCGGACATGCTGGTGGCGGTGCCGACCATGCTGCACCGAATGGTCGAACTCGACCCGGCGATCCGCAGGAAGTACGACACGTCATCGCTGAAGGTGATCATGCTGTCCGGTTCGGCACTGTCCCCCGAGCTCACGATCAAGGCCACCGAGGTGTTCGGGCCCGTGCTCTACAACCTCTATGGTTCGACCGAATGCGCGGTCGCGTCCGTGGCCACACCGGAGGACCTTGCCCTCGCGCCCGGAACCGTCGGTCGTGCGCCCATCACCTGCGACGTGCGGCTCTACGACGACAACGACAAACAGGTCACCGCGATCAACACGACCGCGCGCATCTTCATCCGCAGCGGCGCACCGTTCGAAGGCTATACCGACGGCAGGAACAAGCAGGTCATCGACGGCTACATGTCCAGTGGCGACGTCGGCCACTTCGATGAGCACGGCCTGCTCATGGTGGACGGCCGTGACGACGAGATGGTTGTCTCCGGCGGTGAGAACGTCTTCCCGCAGGAGGTGGAGAACTTGCTGCTGGAGCGCCCCGACATCTTCGACGCCGCGGTGATCGGCGTGGACGACGCGGAGTTCGGCAAGCGGTTGCGCGCCTTCGTCGTTCCCGAGCCGGGCCACACGCCGAACGGCGAGGAGATCAAGGGCTACGTCAAAAATAACCTGGCCCGCTACAAGGTGCCGCGCGAAGTGGTCTTCCTCGACGACCTCCCCCGCAACCCAACCGGCAAGCTGCTGCGCCGGGTGCTGGTGGATTACGAGGTCCAGGGCTGAGCGTGGCCGGGAAAGCCCTCAGGTTACCAACGGGTAGGACTTGCCGAGTTACATGACACACACGGTTACACTCTCTTGCTAATGTTAGCCACAGCACTGGATCCCGAGGTTGCGGTCCGCACCACCTGACGCACACAGGCGGGGGCCGCCGGAAGGTTGTCGTCGATGTCTCTGCTCCCCGCATTCAGCGGCACCGCGCGCAAGGCGGGCGATCTCGCCCGCGGCGTGAATGTCATGGTCAAGCGACGACTGTTCAATCCGCTGCGCCCTGATCACGCCGTGCGGTCGGCGTTCAACGTATTGAAGTTCGGCCCGTTCGCCGGTGTGGTCATGCACGGTGCGCAGACCAGGCCGAGCGCGGGTGCCATCGTCGACGAACGCGGGGAGCTGACCTTCCGCCAGCTCGACGAGCAGTCGAACGCGCTCGCCCGCGGCCTCGCCGACCATGGTCTCGAGCCGGGCGACGTGATCGCGGTGCTGGCACGCGACCACCGCGGCATGGTGCTGAGCCTGGCGGCGACCGGCAAGCTCGGCGTGCGCACCGTCCTGATGAATACCGGCTTCGCGAAACCGCAGTTCGCCGACGTGGCCGGGCGCGAGCACGTGAAGGCAGTGCTGCACGACAGCGAATTCCTCGACCTGATGAGCGCGATCCCCGCCGACATTCCACGGGTGCTCACCTGGGTGGACGAGAAGGACAACGCCGACCCGTCGATCCCGACCATCGAGTCGCTGGTCGCGGGCCGCTCCACCGCATCACTGCCACCGCCGTCCAAGCCGGGTGGCATGGTCGTCCTCACCAGCGGCACCACCGGCATCCCGAAGGGCGCGCCACGCGACCGGGTGAGCCCGTTCGCTTCGGCCCAGTTCGTCGACCGGGTGCCGCTGCCCAACAACGGCACCATGCTCATGGCGGCGCCGATCTTCCACGGCACCGGCCTATCCCAGTTCGCCCTCGGTCTCGCACTCGGCAACCGGGTGGTCTTCCAGCAGCGCCGCTTCGACCCGGAGAAGACCCTCGCGAACATCACCACCTACCGTGCGGACTCGCTGGTGCTGGTGCCGACCATGCTGCAGCGCATCCTGGACCTGGGTGACGAGGTCCTGGCCAAGTACGACCCGAGCACCATCAAGGTCATCTTCGCGGCGGGGTCAGCCATCGCGCCGGACGTCGTTACCCGCACGCTGGACTACTTCAACGACAGCCTGTACAACCTGTACGGCTCCACCGAGTGCGCCGTCATGACCGTCGCCACCCCCGAGGACCTGCGCAAGGCGCCGACCACCGCGGGCCGCGCACCGGTCGGCATCCGGATCGTGCTGCTGGACGAGAACCGAAAGCCGATCACCGAGCCGAACATCACCGGAAGCATCTTCGTGAACAACGGCTTCGCGTTCAACGGCTACACCGACGGCCGCACCAAGGAGACCGTGAACGGCATGATGTCCAGCGGCGACGTCGGCCATTTCGACGCCGACGGCCTGCTCTTCATCGACGGCCGCGACGACGACATGATCGTCTCCGGTGGCGAGAACGTCTTCCCGCTCGAGGTGGAGAACCTCATCGCGGGCCGCGACGACATCTTCGAGGCCGCGGTGGTCGGCGTGGACGACCGCGCCTTCGGAAAGCGGCTGCGCGCCTTCGTCGTTCCCGGCCCGGACTCCGCGCGGGATCCGCAGGAGATCAAGGACTACGTCAAGGCGAATCTGGCGCGCTACAAGGTGCCGCGCGAGGTGATCTTCCTCGACGAGCTACCCCGCAATGCGACCGGCAAACTCTTGCGCAAGCCGCTGATCGAGATGGACGTCGACGCGAGCTGACCGGCTCAGATGGAAACTACTGCTCTCGACCGTTTTCGGATCGGATCGATACGAAAAATGGCGTGCAATCCGTCGGCTATCATCAGCGGGTGAGTATCGAGTTCGGCCGGCCCGCGACGGGGCGACGCGGTGCCGTCGCGCAGGTGCGCGGTGGTTCGGCCGGTGCGATCTCGGGCGTCATTTCCCTTGCCGCACATGGGTGGGCGGCGGGCGGCATGCCGCCGACTGCCACCGTGCTGGTGCTGCTCGCCGCCGCTTCCACCGTGATCGGCGCCACGGTGGCCGGAATCGCTCTGTTGCGTGACACCTCGACCGGGCTGGTCGCTGCGCTGGTGACTGCGCAGGTGCTCGGTCACCTCACCATGGGGTTCAGCTCAGGGCACCTGCATCACGGTGATGCGCAGCTGACTCCGGTCATGCTCACCGCACACCTCTCCGCGGCGGTCGCGGCCGCTATCGTTGTCCGCGGCGCGGAAGCCGCGTACCGGGTGGGGACCGCAGTGTTGGCCCGCGTGATTCCGGTGTGCCGCAGGGCGCCTGTCGCGGGTCCGGCGCTACTGCGCACAGACCATCGGGATCGCGTCATCCTGCGCGTTCTCGCCGCCCAAGCCCTGTGCACCCGCGGTCCGCCGCTTCCGGTCAGCATCTGATCTTTCCCCATACCCGGTGCACGGGAGCGTTCGTGTGTGAGCGCCGCTCACTCCACGGCTTTTCACCGTGCGACACAACGTTGCGGACGCACGCTCGTCAGTATTTCGCGGTCACGTGGACATGACGCGCTGTGGGAGCGGCACGCTATCGCGTCCGCGTACTTCAGCACCGCGGCGTCGCGCCGCACTGAGGTGACTGCGCCGCTGCCGTGCCTTCGCATCAGTCGGAACGTCTTTCGCGCCATCTCACGTCGTCCAGACAGCCACCGGCCAGATACGCGCGGCGGAAGTTTCGCGCCGCACCGTGCGCACCGGCACATCGTGACCGACGGCCTGCGACCTGCCCAGTTTCCCGACCCTCAGAAACGAAACGACCGTGAGTACAACAGAAATCACCACGTCCGACGCCGAACTACCGGAACTGCCGGACAAATCCCGGCCCCGGTCACGCAACGGCTGGTACGCACTTGCCCTGCGGCTGCACTTCTACGCAGGCGTATTCGTTGGGCCCTTCCTTCTCGTCACCGCCGTCACGGGCGGGTTCTACGCGATCTCGCCGACGCTCGAGTCGATCATGTCGCGCGACCTGCTGACGGTCACGGCGGCCGAAACACCGAAACCGCTGTCCGATCAGGTCACAGGGGCGGTCGCCACCCAGCCGAACCTGACGCTTGTGGCCGTCGCCCCGGCGGCAAACGCCGAGGACACCACTCGCGTGCTGTTCGACGACCCCTCCCTGGGTGAGTCCGAGCGGCGAGCGGTGTTCGTCGACCCATACACCGCGCGGCCTGTCGGCGATTCCGTCGTTTACGGCAGCTCGGGCGCGCTGCCGCTGCGCACCTGGATCGACCGCCTGCACCGAGATCTCTGCCTGGGCGAGTCCGGCCGGATCTACAGCGAGCTTGCCGCGTCCTGGCTGTGGATCGTGGCGCTGGCCGGTCTGGTCATTTGGATCCGCCGGGTACACGGCCGACGCGTCCGCAATTCCGCAGGCTGGCTGTTGGTGCCCGACCGGTCGCAGAACGGGCGCGGCCGCACGCTGAATTGGCACGGCGCGGTGGGCATGTGGGCGCTTCCGCTGCTGCTTCTGCTGTCGGCAACCGGCTTGACCTGGTCGACCTACGCGGGCGCGAACATCACCGAGTTACGTCAGCAGCTCAGCTGGACCACGCCCGCGGTCAGCACCGTGTTGCCCGGAACCGCCGCACGCGTCCATGATTCGGGTGGCGATCACCACGGCGGCGACTATGGAGCGCCCGCGCCCGCCGACCCGGCCGACCAGATCAGCCAGCTGGACCGGGTGTATGAGACCGCCCGCGCCCACGGGGTCACCCAGGCCGCCGAGATCGCGGTCCCCGCCGCGCCGGGGGCGGCGTTCGCGGTGAAGGAACGACGGATATCCGGCGTCTACACCGTCGACGCGGTCGCCGTCGACGGAGCCACCGGCGTGGTCACCGACCACCTGGCCTATGCCGACTGGCCGCTGATGGCCAAGCTCACCAACTGGGGCATCCAGTTCCACATGGGTCTCCTGTTCGGGCCGCTCAACCAGCTGCTGCTGCTCGCGGCGATGCTGGGCCTGATCACCGTGATCATCCGCGGATACCTCATGTGGTGGCGCCGGCGCCCAACCCGCGGCGGAGGTGGGTTGGCGCCGGGCCGCGCGCCGCGGCGAGGCACGTTGCGCAAGACCTCACCGTGGCTGGTCGTGCCGCTGCTGGCCGCCGCGCTGGTGATCGGCTGGTTCGTCCCGCTGGTCGGGCTGAGCCTGCTCGCTTTCCTCATCGTCGACGTTTTGATCGGCCTCGCCGGGCGGGTGCGCGCCGCCTCGTAGACCCTCGTGATTCCGAAGAAGAACGACATTTCGCGGCGTACAAGGAGATTGGTACAACCACCAGCATCGGCATACCGCTCTCGGATCTCCAACTCGCTGACTTCCACGTGCCGGCGGGGGCCTTAGCGATCCACCTATGTGCCACCCCCGACAGGGGCGACAATGGGCCGGCTACGACAAGACCCTACGGGTGACTTGTTCGTCCTCACGAAAAATGAATCGGTCGAAGCCCGGCCGATTTTCCATGACAGCAGGGCGGGCGGGGGACTCCACCGGTGGCCCGATGAAGGCGTACAGCTCCCAGTATTCACCCGATCCATCATTTTTCGGACGAGAGTCGTAGCCCAACTCCCGCACCGTCCTCCAGTTGTCCGCGCCACGCGGATCTTGGATGACATCTCCCATTCGGACCTCGGTCACGTCCACTGATTCGGTCTGCATCGGCGGAGTCTCACACAGACAACCTGAATGCCACCTGAAGACTCCCACAGCGAGCGCTCAGCACGGGAGGCCAGCTCTACCTCGACGCGTAGGTCGAGGTCCGTGTTGTCCGCAGCTGCGGCGGCTGTGCTTCGGTGAACCAGAAGCCGAGCGAGTACTGCGCCCGACGCCGGCGAAAGCCACAACCAGCGGCCCGAGTCGATCAGCCTCTAGTCCCAAGACTCGTCGATTTCGAGTGCCCCGGACGGGCAAGCATCCAAGGCCTCCCGCACCGCTGAGTGACCGCGCTGCGGTCTTGGGTCGAGCAACCGCACCCTTCCGTCGTCCTCGTCCTGATCGAAGACCTTCGGTGCGAGAAGGGCGCACATGCCCGAGCCGATACAGCGCTCTCGATCCGCAGAGATTCGCACTCTCGTCATCTCCTTTCGTGACCAACAGGTAGGCCGACGACCTGCTCGGCCGACGGTTCTACCGGGCCGTTTCCGTCCAGGTGACCGGCAGTTCGTGGACACCGTAGATATTCATGTCGGTCCTGAGCTTCACCTCATCGGCGGGAATGGCGAGCTCGAGGGTGGGGAAGCGACGCAGCAGCCCCTCGAAACCGGCGCGCATCTCGATGCGAGCCAGTTGCTGGCCGAGACAGGTGTGGATGCCGTGGCCGAAGGCCAGGCGACCGCGGGCCTCGCGGCGGATGTCGAGAGTGCCGGGGTTGTCGAAGCGCTGGGGGTCGTGGTTGGCGGCCAGCAGCGAGACGACAACGGTCGATCCCTTGCCGATTATTTCACCGCCGAGTTCGATGTCCTCCGTGGCGTAGCGATAGAAGATATCGGCGACTGACAGGTAGCGCAGAAGTTCCTCTACGGCATCGGGCATCAGACCCGGGTCGGCGCGCAGCTCGGCCAGCTGCTCGGGGTGCTCGAGGAGCGCGAAGGTGCCCAGTGCCAGCATGTTCGCGGTGGTCTCGTGGCCCGCGAGCAGCAGCAGGAAGGCGATGCCAACCAGCTCCTCGATGGTGAGGTCGTCCTGGCGGGCCAGGTCGGACAGTATGTCGTCGCCGGGTTCGGCGCGTTTGCGCGTGACCAGTTCGGCGAGGTACGTGGTCATTGCGCCGTACGCGGCCATCTTCTCGTCGAGCGGCTGGTCCTTGACCAAGAATTTGGCGGAGTTGACCTGGAAGGTCTCCCGGTCCTCGTAGGGGACACCGAGCAATTCGCAGATCACCAGGGAGGGCACCGGCAGCGCGAATTCCTTGACCAGGTCGACCGGTGGGGTGAGGTGCTCCATCTCGTCCAGTTGCCGCTCGGTGATGTCGATAATGTGCTCTTCGAGCTGCTTCATGCGTTTGACGGTGAAGGCGCCGGTGAGCATGCGCCGCAGCCGGGTGTGGTCCGGCGGGTCCATCGCGATGAACAGGCCCGGAATCTGCGGAGACGGCTCGGTGGCGACGGGCATGCCGGGGGTCTCGTACGGCACGTGGAGAATGCCGATGTCCTGGCGGGAGCTGAACCGGGTATCGGCCATGAGCCGGCGGACCGCGTCGTAGCCGGTGACGAGCCAGCCCTCGTGCCCGTCGGGAAAGACCATGGGACTGACCGGGCGAGCCTCGCGCAGCCGAGTGATCTCGCGAGGAGGCTCGAAGGGGCCCGCGTTGCGCTCCATGGGGAGACCGTGCGGGATGGGAGCCGTTCGACTCATCGGATTTCCTTTCGTGGCGGTTTGTTTCGACCACAGTCGCCGACGGATCTGACATGCGACTGTCACGGCTCTGACACCGACCATGCCGGACACATGGTCGGCTAGCCCGTGCGACGACGAACCGACCGCTGTCGGACCGAGACGACCGAACCATCCAGGGACAATGCGAAGTCCGACGGCGCCCCGGCAGGCAAGCAGAACGGCATCTACCAGCCCAGGGGCCAATACCTCGGCAACTTTCTGCGCCGCGTCAGCAGTCGGAGGCCTGCCGATCGCCCATGGCAAGATCAGCCGAGTGCAGATCGGGATACTCGGACCATTCGAAGTTCGCACGGACGACGGCGTTTTCGCCGACGTGCCGGGCGCGCGGCTGCGCGGGCTGTTGATCGCCCTCGCACTCGAACCGGGTCACGCAGTCCCGAGGGCGACGCTCATCGACTGGATTTGGGGTGAGAACCCGCCCTCCGACGCCGCGAATTCCTTACACCGCTTGGTTTCCCGGCTGCGGAAGGCACTACCGGAAGGGTTGGTCGAGGGGCAGACGGACGGCTACCGGTTGAGGGTGGAACCCGACGCTGTCGACGCGGTGCGGTTCGAACGCCTCCTCGCCCAAGCCCGCACTGACGAGGAATCCCAGGGGGTACGGCGGCTGCGCGAGGCCCTCGCATTGTGGCGCGGTGCGGCCATGCAGGACATCGGCCTGCAGGATAGTGCGGCGTTCGACGCGGTGGTCACCCGGCTCGAGGGGCTACGCCTGACAGCTATGGAGGATCGGTTCGATGCGGAGATCAGCCTCGGCCACGGTGCGGAGCTGGTCACGGAACTGACCGACTTGGTGGCCGCGCATCCGATGCGTGAACGGCTTGTCGCCGCGCTGATGCGTGCCCTCGCTGCGACCGGTCGCGACACCGAGGCGCTGCTCGTGTATGAGCGCACGAGAGAAGCCCTGGCCGACGCGTTGGGCGTCAACCCGTCACCGGAGCTGTCCGCATTGCACGTCGCGCTGTTGCGGGGCGAGTTGGGACGGCGGGAGGAGAACCGGAAGACCAACTTGCGTGCCGAGCTGACCAGCTTCGTCGGCAAGGACGATGATGTCGCCGCGGTTCGCGAACTCAGTGCCGAACATCGCCTCACCACCCTGATCGGGCCGGGCGGCTCGGGGAAGACCAGGTTGGCCACGGAAACCGCGCGCACGCTGCTCGGCGACCTGCCGGACGGAGTCTGGCTGGTCGAACTAGCGGCCATCGGCGCCGACGGTGCCGACCCGGGCGGGCCCGAAGGGCAGGGGGGCGGGAAGAACGTCGCGCAAGCGACGCTCGCCGCGCTCGAACTGCGGGATGCGCTGCTCGGTGAGGCACCGGACGCGGAGCCGACGGATCGGGTCATTGCCGCGGTCCGCGAGCGGGCGATATTGCTGATTCTGGACAACTGTGAGCACGTGATCGAGTCCGCGGCGACGTTCGCCCATCGAGTGCTGGGAGAGTGCCGACGGCTGCGGATCATCGCGACGAGCAGGGAACCCCTCGGCATTACCGGTGAGGCATTATGGCCGGTCGCGCCGTTGGTCCTACCCGCGGAAGACGCCGGCCCCGGCGAGATCGAGTCCGCACCGGCCATCCGGCTGCTGCTGGACCGAGCCGGCGCGGTGCGCAAGGACCTCGCTACGGACGCCCACACATTGTCGACTTCGGCGCGCGTCTGCCGGGCGCTGGATGGGATGCCACTGGCGATCGAACTCGCCGCGGCCAGGTTGCGCACCATGTCCCTCGATCAGCTCGCCCACCGGCTCGACGACCGGTTCCGCCTGCTGACCGGCGGTAGCCGTGCCGCGCTGCCGCGGCACCGGACACTGCGCGCCGTGGTCGACTGGAGCTGGGAGCTGCTCACCGACGCCGAACGGGTGGTCCTGCGCAGACTCTCGGTGTTTTCGGGCGGGGCGAGCCTGGAAGCGGCCGAGCGGGTTTGCGCGGGGGATGCGGTCGAGGCGGGTGACGTGCTCGAGTTACTGACCGCGCTGACCGAGAAATCGCTGGTGGTCACCGCAGGCGATCGGGTGCCGCGCTACCGGATGCTCGGCACGATCAAGGAGTACGCCGAGGAGCGTCTCGCGGAGGCGAGGGAATCGGAACCGACTCGCCGTGCGCATCTCGCGTATTTCACCGAATTCGCCGAAATCGCGGAGCCGCATCTTCGCCGCGCCGAGCAATTGGAATGGCTGGCCGCGCTCGAGGTCGAGCACGACAATATCGCCGCCGCGATGCGTGGGGCGCTCGCGGCGGGTGAAGCAGACGGGGCAATGCGGCTCGCCGCTGCCGCTGGCTGGTACTGGTGGCTCGGCGGGCACAAGGCGGAGGGCAACGAGCTGATCATGGCGGCCGCTGTCATGCCCGGCGAGGTGGCCGACGACTGCCGGGCCGTGGTGTACGCGCTCGTCGTACAGTTCGTGGCCGCCGGGCCGCAGGGTGACCAGTACCGGGCGGAGGAGTGGATCCACAAGGCTTACGACATCAGCCGGCGTGCTCAGACCCGGCACCCGGCGCCGAAGTTCGCCGCCCCACTGGTACGCATGGTGCAAGCACCGGATGCGATCCTGCCCGCATGGGAAGCACTGCTGGTCGACGAGGACCCCTGGGTACGCGCCCTTGCCCGGCTACATCTCGGCAAGATGCGGATCCAGCTCGGTCACGACGGCCGGGATGCGGATACTTATCTAGCGATGGCCCTCACAGAGTTTCGCGCGATCGGCGACCGGTGGGGGATCATGTTCGCCTTGACCGAGGTGGCGAATCGAATCGCTATGCGCGGCGAGTTCGCCGCTGCGTGCGACCATTACGAACAGGCGATCGCGGTCGTCACCGAGGTCGGTGCCATCGACGATGTCGTGCCGATGCGGTTGCGGCAGGCTCAGTTGTACTGGCTGCTGGGCGATGTGGAGTCCAGCGCTGCTGCTGTGGCCGAGGCGCAGCGGTCCGCGGAACGAGTCGCCTGGCCGAGTGCGCTTGCCGCGCTGGCGATGTCGAAGGCGGAGCTCGCGCGCTGGAGCGGTGATGCCGAGCAGGCGTACCGGCAACTCGACGTCGCGACAGCGATACTGGGCGATGACGCCGAGCGGGCCATCGTCCGCGCGCCGATTCAAGATTTGCTCGGCTACCTTGCCGAGGACCTCGACGAGGCCCGTGCACACCGCATCGCGGCTTTTCGGGCGGCGTCGGAGGCGGGAAATACGCCCCTGATCGCGCAGGTGCTCGTCGGGATCGCGGACCTGGCGCTGCGTGAGCAACAGTACGAGCAGGCCGCGCGGCTGCTCGCGGCGAGCGCTGGTATGCGCGGTCTGTCGGATCGTTCCCATCCCGATGTGGCCCGGATCGAGCAGGCCACGCGAAGTCGCCTCGGTAACTCGCGGTTCGCCGAGGCGACTGGAGAGGGCGCGCAGGCGAGCTTGCGGGAGTTGGTCGCGGTCACGCTCGCTTCTTGAAGGTGGAGGACGCCCACAGATATCCGATGACGGCGATCCCGAGGCCCCCGATGTCTTCCGCAGCCCTGAGACCGCGATCGCCGAATTTCTCATGCGCCCACGATCGGCCCCCTGCCTGACACCCACCTGTCACGCCCCTGACACGGTTGTCTACCTTGTCGTGCCGAGCGAGTACGCTGCGCGGCCTACCGACGACTGCCGGGTGCCGGGCCATCCGGGGACAAACCTTCGAGACTGGCGCACGATGTGACGAATCGCCGATGCTGACGACACGCTCGGCCAGGTGACAGCCCTTATCGTTGTGGCCTGCACAGGGAGCCGATAGGTCGGCCCGGGACGACAGACGCCTTCCGCACACAGCACGATCACCCGGACGAGAGATCCGCAAGCTGTACACGACTGCGATTCCAAGGAGGACACCCGTGCGACTTGTCAAAACAGGTGCTATCGCTCTGGCACTCGCCTGTTCAACCATCAGCGGAGCCGGCGCGGCACACGCAGACCAACCCATCACCGTCACCGCGAAACTGCTGGACTGCTCCGTCCGATCGCGGGTGGACCTGGGTGTGCTGGCGATTGTCGGTCCCAGCGGCGGGACGATCACCGTCTCCGACGATGTGTACGCCCGTTTGAGGGCTGCGGGCTGCTTCCTCTGAGCACAGCACCCACGAGGTCGTCCTGCCTGTCGCGGGCAAGCGATGGGCCGGACGACCTTCGCACCAGACCCGCGTGATCCACCGCCGCACCCACCGGGCGGAAATGCCTGGGTCACCGCGGCTTGTTTGTCCCCACCCTGCCCGGGTAAGCGACCCATGACCCGAGTCGCCCCCTATGGGAGCGATTGTCGACCGATCGATGCCCGGCCGCGCGTCGGGTAAGGAAAGGGGTAGCAAGTGAGCACATTGGCCGCCACGGTAGACGTCGAGGTCCCGGTTCGCACCGCCTACAACCAGTGGACGCAGTTCGAGTCGTTCCCGGAGTTCATGGAGGGTGTGGAAACGGTGCAGCAGCTGGACGACAGGCACACCCACTGGCGTATCCACGTCGGTCCGTCGATGCGGGAGTTCGACGCGACCATCACCGAGCAGCATCCGGACGAACGAGTTGCGTGGAGGTCCGACAGCGGACCCAATCACGCAGGCGTGATCACTTTTCATCGGCTGGACGACACCCACACCAGGGTGACCGCGCAGATGGAGGTCGATCCCGAAGGCTTCGTGGAGAACGTCGCCGACAAGCTCGGCGTCCTGAAGCACCGGGTGAACGGCGACATGGAGCGCTTCAAGCACTTCATCGAGGGCCAAGGCCACGAAACCGGTGCCTGGCGCGGCGACATTCCCCGCCCAGGCCTCTGATCCACGCGATAAGCGGCGGCGTCCCCTGGGATCGGGGGGCGCCGCCACTGTTCAGGCAGGGTCAGGCCCCTCTGCGGTTTCGTCCGCAGGCGCCTGCGGTTCAGGCGGTACTTGGACCGGACGAAGCAGAACCCAGGCCAGGAAGGCCAGCGCTACCACTCCCATGCCGGCTCCCGACCAGAGATTGACGTTGATGCCGCCGGTTTTGGCCTCGTCGGCCGCGGTGTCGTGCAACAGACCGGTGATGACGAGGATGACCGCGTAGCAGCCGAGCAACGCCCCGACGATGGTGCGGATGTCGAAAAGCATCGAGTCAGCTCCTTATCCGACGACGATATCGAGGGCGATGACGAGCACGAGGGCAATGCCCGCCAGCAGGACCGGACGCTGATACCAGGGCAGCGCGTCGGCCTCGGGGTCGGTGCGCACGTCCTTCGGCGTCTCCGAATACACCAGCCCGATCAGATCGGCCGCGGGTTTGGGCTTGGTCACCTGGGTGACCGCGACGCTCACCACGATGTCGGTCACGAACGCGACCCCGGCCGCGACGAAACTAGCGCCTTGGCCGGACAGTTCGAACACCTTCGTTTCGTGCAGAATGAAAACGAGGATTGCCGAACCGGTTCCGCAGACCAGGCCCATCCAACCCGCGGTCGGCGTCATCCGTTTCCAGAACATGCCGAGGATGAACGTGGCGAACAGCGGCGCGTTGAAGAAGCTGAACAGGGTCTGCAGGTAATCCATCATGTTGCTGAAGCCGGACGCGATGAACGCGGTGAAGATCGCGGCCACGGTCGCGCCGACGGTGGCCAGCCGGCCCACGCCGAGGTAATAGCTGTCCGCCCGCTCGCGCCGCACGTACTGCTGCCACAGGTCGTAGCTGAACACGGTGTTGAACGCGGAGATGTTGGCCGCCATGCCCGCCATGAACGCCGCGAGCAGACCGGCGAGGCCCACGCCGAGCAGACCATTGGGCAGCACGTCCTTCATCAGATACAGCAGCGCCTGGTTGTAGGTGGTGTCGCCCTCGAATTCCGGATTCGCCGTCACCGCCGCCTTGTACTCGGCCATCTGCGGCACCAGCACGGCGCTGATCATGCCAGGGACCACCACGATCAGCGGGATGAACATCTTCGGGTAGGCGCCGATGATCGGGGTGCGCCGCGCCGCCGAGATGGAGTGCGTCGCCATCGCGCGCTGTACCTCGACGAAGTTCGTCGTCCAGTATCCGAAGGAGAGGACGAACCCGAGCCCGAACACGATGCCGACCACCGACAGGAAGTTGTCGCCGAACCCGCTCAGCGCATTGCCCGGCCAGGAATCCAGCTGTTGCGGCCCGCCCGGCGAGGCGGTGATCTTCTCCTTCAGTCCACTCCAGCCGCCCGCCTTGTGCAGGCCGACCAGGGTGAGCGGCAGCAGCGCGGCCACGATGACGAAAAACTGCAGCACCTCGTTGTAGATCGCGGCGGACAGGCCGCCGAGGGTGATGTAGGAGAGCACGATCGCGGCGGCCACGATCACCGACACCCACAGCGGCCAACCCAGCAGCACGTTCACGATGGAGCCGAGCAGGTACAGGTTGACACCCGCGATGAGGATCTGCGCTATCGCGAAGCTCAGCGCGTTCACCAGATGCGCGCCGGTGCCGAACCGCCTGCGCATGAACTCCGGCACGCTGCGCACTTTGGAGCCGTAGTAGAACGGCATCATCACCACGCCCAGGAACAGCATGGCGGGCACCGCGCCGATCCAGAAATAGTGGAAGGTCGGGAAACCGTATTGGGCGCCGTTGGCGGACATGCCCATGATCTCCACCGCGCCCAGGTTCGCGGAGATGAATGCCAGACCGGTCACCCAGGCGGGCAGCGAACGCCCGGACAGGAAGAAGTCGATGCTGGAGGAGACGCGCTGCCTGGCCAGAAGGCCGATGCCGAGCACGAACAAGAAATACAGGGCGACCAGCGCGTAGTCGACGGCGCCCGCGTCCAGCCGGAGCGTGGTGGCGGCGTCGAGATACGTGGTCGCAGCTTCCCTGTGCAGGTCGGCGGGGGTCAGCGCGGAAGCGAGAACGGGTAGATCGGCAAGCGGCACAGCTTCCCTCCTGGCGGTGAAACCGGGCGTCGAGCGAAATCGTGCGTGGTGCTGGTACTGCCAGGCGCGCGCGACTTACTCGTCGCCCGCCGATTGGGTGTCGGGGTGACACTACTCTGCGTGATTGTCCCCACCCGCGGGGCATAATCACGCACAAAGTCGCACCGCGAGGCGTGCCCCTCGGTCAGGATCGGGCCGATCCCGCGTGGATCGACGCAATTCAGCAATCTTTCAGCAATCGCAATGTTCTCGGTCACCACATGCCGAGCCGGCGACGCAGCACGTCATCGGCGATCCGTTCGACTGACACCGGGGCCGCGACGTCACGCAAGGCGGTGACGCTGAGTTCCCGGCCGCCGCCACCCATCGGGCGCGCCGCTCGGCGTAGCCGCTTCGACCGGTTCGCATGGCTTCCCGGTATCGATAACCAGCGGCTCCAGGCCGAACGGGATCGCCCATGCCCGACGCCGCGCGGTGACACCCCGGTGACTCGCCCCGGTGCCACCCATGGTCCCTCGATGTCGGCGTCTCTCGTTTCGGAGTGAGAGACACGCCGCATGAGCACTGTTTTCGGCACACAAGATGCGCGATGCGCATTCCTGACGCACAGTCGATTTTGACGCAATTCAAGCCTGCAAATTGGGGTCGAACTGTTTCCGGAGGCACGATGATGCATAACACCCCAGGTGGCGACCTAAGGGGACGGCAGTGGACCGATCGCTTACGCCCGCCGATGGGTGGGCCGACGCCAGCTCCATCGCTGACGATCGAGATAGGAGCCGCAACCGGAGTGGGGCCGACCGCGATGGCGGCGTTCGACGCGGCGCTACGCGGTCTGGGAGTTGGTGAGGCCAACTTGATCCGGCTGTCGTCGGTCATTCCACCGCGCGCGACCTTGGAACGCACCGGCCGGGTGCGCAAGCCGATCTCCTGGGGCGACCGCCTCTACTGCGTGTATGCGGTTCAGCATGCGAACGAGCCCGGTGCGAGCGCCGCCGCGGGCATCGGCTGGGTTTTGCGCGACGACCATTCCGGCGCAGGGCTTTTCGTGGAGCACGAAGCAGAGACCGCCGAACAGGTGTCCGACCTGATCCGGTCCAGCTTGACCGACATGACGCGGCACCGGCCGGAGCGCTTCGGCCCGGTCCACCTGTGCACCACGGAGACCGCCTCCGACGGCGATCCGGCCTGCGCGCTCGTTCTCGCCGCCTACCACACCGTGCCGTGGGGCCCACGATGAGCGGCCTCTACGTCACCGTCGAGACGACGATTCCGGACGATCGGATCGACCTGTTCCACCGCCTCTACGAGGAGGCGTTCGGTCCGCTGCGGGCCAAGGCCATCGCACGGCAGGTACTGCGGCGCGAGGAGTTCCGCGCCGAGATGGTCGATCCTCGCGTGCACAAGCACGTCGCGCGGCTCGACTCGGGCGAGCCCATCGGCGTGACGACGCTGACCAGGCATCTCGACACCGTCCCATGGATCAGTCCGGACTACTTCGCGGCGCGCTACCCCGAACACGCGGCGCGCGACGCGATCTACTACGCCGGTTTGACCCTTGTTGCGCCAAGTGCACGACAAGGGGCCGCTTTCCATGCCATGATCGACTCCATTGTCCAGGTTTTGGTTGCCGAACGCGCGGCGGTCGGTTGGGACATCTGCTCGTACAACAGCACTCGGTTCTCGTTCGCCGACGGTATTCGGGCGATGCTCGATGAACAGGCGAATGTCGAAGTCGCGGTTGAGGATTCTCAGATCTACTACGTGGCCCAGTTCACAGGGGATGGAGCGACCGAGGGGGACTGATGACACCCAGCGCAGAGCAATCGAGCGGTCTGCGGCGTCGGCTCGGATTTCGCTGGTATGCAGCACTTTTGGGGGGCAGCGCGGCCGTGATCGCGGCGAATGTCGCGATCGACTCGCATGCGATGTCGTTGGTGACGATGGCGGTCATTCTCATCGGAACGCTCGCGATGATGGGCATCGGGCTGCACATCCACCGGCCCGTCCATCCGCTGCCCTGGTATCTGCTGTCCGCCTCCGCCGTGCTGTTCGCGACGGGGACCGCGCTGCGCGAGGCGACCCACCACTCGATCCATCCGGTCGAGGACGCGTTCACCCTGCTCGGCTACGTCGGGGTCGGCCTCGCCGCGCTGATCTGGTTGTACCCGCGCCAGGTACGCGACAACCACGACCTGTTGCTGGACTCCGCCCTGATCGGCCTTGGCGCGCTGCTGGCCTCCTGGGCGTTTCTCATCTCGCCGATCCTGCAGTTACACGCCACCATGCTGGACACTGTGGTGGCGGCGAGCTATCCGGTGCTCGACGCACTGCTGCTCACCCTGGTCGCGCACTCGGTGGCCACCGCGACGCGCTCGGAGACCTCGCTACGGCTGCTGCACGCCGGGCTGATCGCGCTGCTGCTCGGCGACCTGGGCTACAGCCTGGAGACGGTGGGCACCCCCATCGGGCGCGACGTCTTGCTCGCTCCACTGCTGGCCGCCTACGCCACCGTGGGTGTCGCGGCCCTGCATCCGACCATGGCCGCGCTCGGGACACCGCGCCGGATCCATCCACACCACTCCAGGCAGCGGGCCAGCGTCATCGCGGTCGCACTGATCGTGGCCTCGCTGGTCCCGGTGGTCGGGTCCAGCTTGGACACTCTCGACCGCGTCGTGGTGTCGTCACTGTTCGCACTGCTGCTGATCGGAGTGCTGGTGCGGAGCGAGCGCGCCATCGTGCGTAGTGCACGCAGCGAGCGACGCGCCCAGTACCAGGCCGACCATGACATGCTCACCGGTCTGCTGAACCGGGCCGCGCTGTTGCGCGCGCTCGACAGCAATCGCGAGCAGTCGGGCGAGCAGCCGGTCTGCCTGCTGTTCATCGACCTGGACGGCTTCAAGAACGTCAACGACAGTTACGGGCACGCGGTCGGTGACGAGCTGATCGCGACCGCGGCCGCTCGGATCCGGCGTGTAGTGCGCCGCGAGGACGTGGTGTCCCGGTACGGCGGCGACGAGTTCGTCGTGCTGTCCCCGCTGGCCAGGCAGGAGGCCGCAGTGCTGGCCGAACGACTGATCGGTGCGTTCGTCCGGCCGTTCGAGCTGAGCGCGGGCGAGATTCCGATCACCGCGAGCATCGGTATCGCGTGCGTTGGTCCGCGCAGCTCGGACACCAACGTCCACAATCTGATTCGCGACGCGGATGCGGCCATGTACCACGCGAAGGAAAACTCCCTCGGCTACACGTTCCACGACGACGCACCGCACGCGCTGACAAACACCAGGCGCCGGATCTGCCGCCCAGCCGATCGCTCCACCAGCAGCGCGGTGTGAATCAGTCCCGCAGGTCCTCCAGCAGGCGCTTGGCCTCCTCGAGCTCGGCCTGTAATTGCTGAACCTTGGCCTCCTGCACGCCGCGCGCCGCCTCCAGAATTCCGGCCACCACATCGGCAACCTCGGGATGCAGGACCTTGGCCGCCTGCGCCACCGCCGAACTGTTCACCGGTAGGCCGCGCACCGTCCGCTTCTTACCGCTGACCACATCGACCGACCACTCGCCGTCGGCAGTGCCGGTCAGCGTCACCGTGACCTCGGGCGCCTTCGTCTTGCGCGCGGCAGGCGCCTTGGCGGACTTGGCCGCATTCGCCGTCGGCGTCTGCTTGGCCGAGCCCTTGGCCGCACCATCCTGTTCGCTTGGATCCGGTGTGCTCCTCAGCGGTTTCGGGGTAACCGGCGGCGCGGGAGCGCTCCCCTGCGCGGGCGGTGTCGCGGTGCTCGTAGAGGTCGACGTCTGGGTCACAGCGGATTCCTTTCTTGTTGTCGGTTTGGGCGGGGCAGCGGAAACCGCGGCCCCTCGCGGCGGCTTGGTCAACGTCACTTCTGTGGGAGAGAAGGACAGTACATCTTTCGAGCCGGTCGGCCGGACCTGGAGGAAGTCTCCGTCGGCCGGGTCACCGAGAGCGATCACCTTTCCCGACCGTCCCTCCGGCACGCCGACCGCGGCCGCGGTGAACCACACCATGGGCGGGCGGCCACCGGCGATGTCCGTGGCGATCTGCTGAATCTCACTGTCCGACAATGGCTGTGGCTTGGTTCTTGGCGACGGCATGGTGCACTCCGAGCGGTGTTCGTGGATGGCTGCGTGCACAGATGATGCCGCACTGCTCCGACAGATATCCAAGCCACTGCCGAATCGAGTTCGAGCGCAAGCAGGTTCGAGCATCCAGCGAATTCCGAGCTACATTCGGGTCGAAGCTCATGCCGGTCCGTTTCGTGCCCTCGCGGTTGCGCCCACCGACTTCCGCGGGCCACCGGCCGGCGGGGTCGTTCCACTCGCGCCGGTGGGCGCCCGCAGCGCCGGAAACCAGATGTCGGCGAGAACCTCGGCGGCCTGCTCCGTGGAGACTTCGATGGTCCCCTGCATGGCCCACCGGGTGAAGAACCGTTCCAGTTGCGCCACAAGCAGCTCCACGCGCAACCGGGCCTCGTCCCGTCGATCGGCGGGCCAGCCCGCGAGGTAGGAGGTCATCGCGTTCGGCAGTGCGCGTATTCCGTCGCGCGCGAGTGCGCGGAACTCCGGCTCCAGCGCCGTCGCCTCGTCCCAGGCGGGCAGCAGGCCCTTGTACTCGTGGAACCACTCGATCGCGCGGGTGACCCAGCCGACGAATTCGACGCGCGAACCGGCCTCCAATACTCGATCGAGGTCCTCGTAGAAGTGCAGCGTGCTGGGCACCGTGCTCTGCGCGGCGAGGGCGCTCAAGATCTCCACCTTGCTCGCGAAGTGCAGATAGAAGGTCGCGCGGCTGCAGCCCACCGCCGCCGCGATGTCGTCCACCCGAACCGCCGCGTAGCCGCGGGTGCTGAAAAGCTCCTTGGCGCCGGCCATGAGCCGTGCCCTGGTCTGCTGCTTCTGCTCCTCCCGCAGGCTGGTGTTCGCTTTCGTGCGCATGGTGAACAGGTCCCTCGTGTGCGTTGAAAGAGGTGCTGACGTGCGACTTTCGAGGGGAAAGGCGGCAACGCGCAGCCGAGCGATCGCTCTCGCTAGACAATACGTCATTCACTAGACATACCGTCTAGCCGATGTTAGCTTGTTGCCTACGTCACTCCGCCACGCGCCGGACGGTTCGACGCCGTATCGCGCGTGACTGTGGGCAGATGGCGGCCCCTCCAGCACAAGGACAGTGAATGACGGCGATCGGACTCCCCCGTGCCTGCGTAGCGATGAGGAAGAGATGACGAAGCCTTTCGATCCGCAGGCATTCGCGGCCGAGGCGGCGGCCCGGCTCACGGGCCCCGGCGGACGGTTCGAGCTGGTGGTCGAAGACGTGCTCGGCGCGCAGATGCCGGTGATGCGCCACCGCAGCACCTCCCTGGGCGAGGTACTCGCCGCGTCGACCGCGCACGGCGATCGGGACTATCTGGTCACCGAAGACCGACGGATGTCCTTCACCGAGCACGCGTCCGCCGTCGCAGCGCTGGCCGCGGCGCTGCGTGCGCGCTACGGCGTGAGAAAGGGCGACCGCGTCGGCATTCTCGCGGCGAACACACCCGAGTGGGTCCTGACGTTCTGGGCGGCGCAAGCACTCGGCGCGATCGCGGTCGGCTACAACGCGTGGTGGGCCCCCCGCGAGATCGCCTACGGTGTCGAGCACACAAGCCCCACCGTGCTCGTCGTCGACGCGAAGCGCGCCGCACTGCTGGCCGAGCTGGACATCCAGGTTCCGGTGCTCACCATGGAACACGACCTGCCGGCACTGTTGACCGACTTCCCGACCGCCACGCTGCCGAACATCGAGGTCGACGAGGACGACCCCGCGGTGATCCTCTACACCAGCGGCACCAGCGGGCGCCCCAAAGGGGCGGTGCATTCGCACCGAAACCTAGTGGCGGTCATCGACTACCACATGTTCAACGACGCGCTGGCCGCCGCGTTCACCGGCACTACCGAGCTGCCCAGCCGGCGACGCTATCTGCTCACCTCGCCGCTGTTCCACATCGCCAGCCTGCACAATCTGGTGGTGCCCCGCCTGGTCACCGGCGACGCGGCCGTCATCCACCAGGGTTCCTTCGACGCCGACCGGGTGCTGCGGCTGATCGAGCGGGAACGAATCAGCAATTGGGGCGCCATGCCGACCATGGCCACCAGGATGCTCGAACTCGACCTGTCGCACTACGACCTGTCCTCGCTGACCGCGTTCTCCCTCAACTCCGCTCCCTCGTCGGCAGCCCTGCAACAGCGACTGCGCGATCACCTCCCTGTCGCACGGAACGCCCTGGTGACGAGCTACGGCCTCACCGAATGCAGCACCGCGGCGACACTGGCCGGTCCCGCCGAACTCGCCGCGTTTCCGGACACCGTGGGGCGACCGGTCGTCGGCGTCACGCTGGAGATCCGCGACAGCGCGGGCAACACCGTCGCCGAGGGCACCGAAGGCGAGATCTGCGTGCGCAGCCCGTACGTGATGCTCGGCTACTGGCAGGACGAGGCGGCCACCGCCGCGGCGATCACCCCCGACCGCTGGCTGCGCACCGGCGATATCGGTGTCCTGGACGACGGCAGACTGCGACTGTCCGGGCGACGTTCTGATCTCATCCTGCGCGGCGGGGAGAACGTCTACCCCACCGAGGTCGAGCAGCGCCTGGAGGAACATCCCGCCGTGCGCGAATGCGCGGTGGTCGGCGTGCCGGACGCCGACCTCGGACAACAGGTCGCCGCCCTCGTCGTCGTCGAAAGTCCCACTGCGACAACGGAGGACGAACTGCGCGCGTTCACCGCCGACCGGCTCGCCTACTACAAGGTCCCCGCCCGCTGGCGGCTCACCACCACCGCCCTTCCGCGCAATGCGACCGGCAAGGTCGTGCGTACCGCCATCGAGGTGTGAAACGTGGATACGCCCACTTTCGACAACCGTCTCGGTTGCTGAACCGCGACGACGTGTTCCATGGCGGTGATCACTGCCGTGGAGCCGCCCGATTACCGCCCTCCCGATGGTGGAGAACCCGGGACCGGGTCACTGCGAGCATCACCGGCTCCCCGGCGGCCGGCGCATCCGTTCCGAAGGGAACCGACGCTCCTGAGTGGCACGCTCACGGCGGCACGGCACGATAGAGCGCGGCTCAGCGGAGCCTCAACCATCCCGTGATAGTTGGCTATAAATTAGCTGCTGCTCGCCCAGACCGTCGCCTCCCCGCATTCCCGGGAGCGTGTTTGACCTGGAGTCTTCCGGGAATCCGGTCCGTACGGACATCTAGGGAAGGGGTTACGACATGTTTTTGCGCCGACTCGCCCGGCCGCTGCTGGCCACCGCATTCGTCGTGGATGGGGTAGATACGCTGCGGCGCCCGGAGGAGCGGGTCAAGGTGGCGACCGAACTGGTGCAGCGGGGGCAGCGACAGCTCCCCGATGAGGTTGCCGCAAAGCTGCCCGCCGATCCGGCGACCGTGGTGCGAATCAACGCGGCCGCCCAGGTCGGCGGCGGCGTGCTGCTCGCGCTGGGTAAGGCGCCGCGCTTGGCCGCCCTGGTGCTCGCCGCGACCGTCGTGCCCGCGGCTGTCACCGAGCAGGACTTCTGGAACGAGCAGGACCCGGCGCGCAAGTCGGCGAAGCGGACCGCGTTCCTGAAGGACCTCGGGCTGCTCGGCGGACTGATGATCGCCGCGGCCGACACCGAGGGCAAGCCCTCGCTGGGCTGGCGTGGACGCCGGGCCGCGCGCGACGCCGCCGCCGCGGTATCGGCGTCGCTGCCGTTCGGCGCGACCTCGAACGGGGCCACCGGTGCCGCGCTGCGCAAGCACGCACACGACGCGGCCGAGCGGGCGCGCACGCTGGGTGCTGTAGCCGCGAGCAAGGGGGCCGAGCTGGCCGAGACTGCCCAGCGGCACGGCCCGGAGTGGACCGAGGCCGCCAAAGAACACGGGGCGGACTGGGCCGAAGCCGCCAAAGAACACGGAGCCGACTGGGCCGAAGCCGCCAAAGAACACGGAGCCGACTGGGCCGAGATCGCCAAAGAACACGGAGCCGACTGGGCCGAAGCCGCCAAAGAGCGCAGCGCGGAGTGGGCCGAGATCGCCAAGAAGCGCAGCGCGCTGCTCGCCGACCTGGCCAAACACCGCGGTGCGGAATGGACGGAGATCGCCAAGGAGCGCAGCGCGGAGCTGGCCGAGCGCGCCAAGCAGCGCGGACCCGAAATAGCTGAGATCGCACGGGAACGCGGGGCCAAAACCGCGCACGCCGCCCGGGAACGGGGGGCGAAGACCACGCACGCCGCACGCGATAAGGCCGAAGCGCGGACGCCACTGAGTGGGCGCCACCTCTTCCACTAGCCGCTCCCCGTCGGTGGGTCCGCGCCGCAGACCGTCAAGCCGTATTCGCACTGAGCCCAGCGGAGATCGTCACGGCCTCGCCGTTGAAGTGGCGGCCGTGCTCGGAAACCAGCAGGAGCACGGCGTCCGCTACCTCGGCGGGCTGGATCAGATCACCGTTCGGCGGCCCGGATTCGATGATCGCCATCCAGTCCTCCCGGGTGGGATCATCGTTATCCGGCACCATGAGTCTCCAGGTGGCCGGGTTCTGGATCATGGCGGTGTCCACACCGGAGGGCAGCACGGCGTTGACCGTGATGCCGTAGTCCGCCACCTCCAGCGACAGCGATTTCACCAGGCCGAGCACGCCCCACTTCGCTGCGGCGTAATGCCCGGCGTTGCGTACGCCCATCTTGGCCACGATGGACGATGTGGCGATAACGCGCCCCCACCGGCGCTCCATCATGTGCGGCACCACCGCACGGAAGCTGTGGAAGACGCCGGTCAGGTTGATATCGATCATGTCCCGCCACAGCTGCTCGTCCATCTCGGCGATGGGCGAGTTGGACGCGATGCCCGCGTTGGCGATCAGGATGTCGATGCGGCCGAACTCCTCGATCGCGCGCTCGGCGACGGAGTGCATCTGCTCCTGACTGCGCACGTCCGCTTTCATCGGAACGCATCGGCGGCCGGTCTTCTCGACCAGCTCGACGGTGTCAGCGAGGTCGTCCTCCGTGCTCAGCTCATACGGCAAACCGGCCAGTGGTTCGGCGATATCGCATACCACGACGTCGGCGCCGGCTCCCGCCAGAGCCAGCGCGTGCGCGCGGCCCTGTCCCCGGGCACCACCGGTGATCACGGCTACCTTGTCGTCGAGATTCCCCACGTCGGGCTCCTCCAGTCAGGTATGTACTTCGGCCACACCCATCGTGGCACGCGCGGGTACGTCGCATTTCAGGTTTCCGGACGAGTGTCGACGCGATTTCCCGCTCATGGGAACGGGTCCCGGGCGAGGCGCACTCTGCACGCTCCGGGCAGCGCCTAGTCGACGATGATCGACCACGCCGACGGCGCGGCTCATCGAAAACCTCACCGGCAGTGGCACAATGAGCACCGTCCGCGCCGGCTCAGCGCCGGATCGGACACGTCCGCGGCACGGACGAGCCGACCCGATCGTGGCAACGAACACCGCACGAACCGTTGCGACCCGTACAGCGACGAAGTGAGCGCGATGTACGCTGCGCGCCGGAGGAATCCCGCCCGTGTCTCCACATCCTTCCGGTGCGCGGTCCGGCGCACCCGCAATTGTTCCTGGGGGCCCGATGACCGATTGTGAGTACCTAGCCGTGGATCTCGACCGACAGTTCTGCACCACACCGAGCGACCACGATGCCGCCGTGGCCGACCAGATCACCAGCTCGCCGATACGCAGGCTGATCTACACGGCCATAGGTCTTTCCGACGACTCCATCGATCTGCTGACCACGATGAGCGGCCGCCTGCGCGCCGCCGAGGGCATGATCTTGCGCGACCCGCTCGACGACTGAAGGCCCGCCGAACGCTCGGACACGACGAACAGCGCCCTTCGCCGCCCCGGTCCGGCGCCAGACCCGAGCCATGGCATGGACCCGGCGGCTCGCCCGAACAGACAAGGCCCAGCGGGAGGCTTTTGCCGAACCGGCAACAATCTTTGCCGAATTGGCCATATGGGCGGATTGTGTGAAGCATGAGCGCCACACATCAGCACGACAATGGGACCGCGCGGACGACGATCGAGTACTGGGAGGCTTTCTACCAGGAGCGCGAGCAAGTTTGGTCGGGACGGCCGAACTTCCTCCTGGTTCGTGAAATCGACTCGGTCGCAGCGGGTTCCGCGCTAGATCTGGGTTGCGCCGAGGGCGCCGACGCGATCTGGCTGGCCGAGCGCGGCTGGCAGGTCACCGCGACCGACGTGTCGGAGACTGCTCTCGCCCGTGCCGAAGCGCAGGCGGCAAAACACGAGCTGGCCGGCGACATCGACTGGCAGCAGCATGATCTCGCCGAGACCTTTCCCTCCGGACGCTTCGACCTCGTTTCGGCGCACTACCTGCACTCACCACCGGCCCAGGCCGATGAGCGGACGAAGATCCTGCGCAGGGCGGCGGAGGCGGTGGCGCCCAGTGGGCTGCTGCTGATCGTCGGCCACGCGGAATGGCCGACGTGGGTGCTGGAGCCACCGATGAGCGTGCACTTCCCGACCACCGCCGAGGTACGCGAGAGACTCGAACTCGACCCGGCCGAATGGCAGGTGGAACTCGAGGAAGTCGTCGATCGCGAGCACCGAGGACCAGAAGGGCAACCGGGTACCCGCAGAGACAACATCCTACGAATTCGCCGTGTCTGTTCCGAGCGCTGAAGACCTTTCAGCAGACGAAGACCCGCATAGGTGGCGATTCCGGTGTCACACGACTACTACAGTGAACGCTCGTTCACGATGTCTCGCACACTGTGGCCAACAGCTTGATGCCGCGGTCGATGTCGGCTTCGGGCACGCTGGCAAAGCTCAACCGCATCGCGTTGTGTGATGAATCGGGGGCGGCGAAGAACACGCTCCCTGGCATAAAGGCCACCCCGGCCTCCAGCGCAGGTCGCATCAGCGCATCAGCGTCGAAATCGGCAGGGCCTTCGACCCACACGAACATGCCGCCATCGGGTTCGGTCCAGGAAAATCCGGTCGGGAAGTGCCTTCCCAGCGCTTCCACCACCGTATCCAACTTGGCCGCATAGGTTTCCACGATACGGGCCAAGTGCGTGGATGCTACTGCGCTGCCGAGGAATTCGGCGGCGATGGCCTGGTTGAGTACGGAGGTCTGCATGTCGATTCCCTGTTTCAGCGCGAGCACAGGCTCCAACAGATATTCGGGCAGCACCGTGATGCCGATTCGCAGTGCCGGTGCCACCGTTTTCGACAGCGACGTGATGTAGACGGTGTTGTCCGGCGCGAAGGACCAGAATGTCGGCAGTGGCTCACCCCGATACCGCAGGTCGGTGTATACGTCATCCTCTACCACCAGCTCACCGTGCCGCGTGACCACCTCGGCTATGCGTAGGCGCCGCACTTCGGGCATCGTCCGCCCGGTCGGGTTGTGGAAGGTTGGCAACAGGTAGACGAAGGCTGTGTCGTATTGTGCCAGTGCGGCATCCAGCGCCTCCGGCAGAATGCCGTGTTCGTCGGACTCGACTTCGATCACCGTCGCGCCGTGACTGCGGAATACCTTCACCGCGGGGCCGTAGGTGGGGGTTTCCACCAGCACCACATCACCTGGGTCGATCAGCGCCATGCACACGTTATGCAACGCGCCGGAGCCTCCCGTCGCGATGTGCAGCCGGTGCGGCGGACATCCGATTCCCCGGTTGGACAAGAGGATCCGCGCCTGCTCCAGCAGCGGTGGAAACCCCCGAGTCAATCCGTACTGCAATGCGGCGTTCCCATACTTCGCGATCGCACCAGCTGCCAGTGATGCGACCATATCGCCTGGTAGCAGAGCCGGGTCTGGTACGCCGACGGCGAACGAGATCGCCGCAGGACGGCGCTGCAGCGTCGCGTAGATGTCGTCGATCGGCCCGCTGCTCACCGCCGCGCCGCGACTGAATGCGAAATCGACACTCATGACTCCACCTCGCCGATTGTTCGCTCGCTGCGCTCGCTCATGTCACGGCGAGCTCACGCCGCAAACGCACGGCGATATCCGCGGCCGCAGAATCATATTCGGGCACCAACACCAAATCGTCGCTGAACAGCGGATCGGTACGTATGTCCACTGCCACCAAATCCTCGGTGTCACTGAGATTCACGGCCACATGGACTACACCCTCGGGGACGTAGAGGAATTCGCCCGGCCCATGCACGTGCGGCGTCAATTCCGGCCCGATCAGCGTCGCGGCCCGTCCGCGCAGGCACACCACTATGGTTTCGCTGTGCGCGTGGTAGTGAGCTTTCGCTACCTTACCCGGCGCCATGTTCACCATCGCCGCCGAAATGCCTTCGGCTCCGCAGGTTTCCTTCGTTATGCACGGCACCAGGTGCTGTCCGTGCGGGCCGATGGTCTCTGCGCGCTCGGCCGCGGCAACCACTCGCACCGTCTTTGTAACGTCTTTCACAGGCTCAACCTACTGGCCGGTCGCGTATCGGTTGAAAGTCGGTCATTCCCACTGATGGCAGAATCACCCGGACACCGAATTCACCTGGTCTTTCCACACCTTCCAGCAACGCCGCCAGCAGGCCATCGCGCCGGGGCCGGACGGGATTATTCGGCTTCCCCGGTCGGGACGGCATCGCGACCGTCGGCCCCGTTCGAGTAGAGCCCGCGGATGGCACGCCGGCCGGCTTGGTGGTCGACATCGGTCGGCCGGGCGTGGACGCCTGGTTCCCGCGCCCACCGGGATCGGACTTCAGCGAGGTGGTCAGCACAGTCCAGCGGTGGTGGTTTGGCCCGTGAGCCGTGTGGTACTGCCCCACCGTCCGACGACGGAAAGGAGTACACGATGAGCCAGGTCAACCCGATCAAGGTGCAGAAGTACCTGTCCGGAGTGGATTACCCGTGCGACCGCGACGAGATCGTCCAAACGGCACGCGAGAACGGGGCAAGCGAGGACGTCATCGACGCTCTGGAGCACATGCCGGATCGCACGTTCAACGGACCCAACGCGGTCAGCGAGGCGGTGTCCTGACCCTCGTGCGGTGATGCGCGATGGCCACGGCCGGTGACGCACTCGGCATCCACGCCCGCCGAGTGTCACCTGCGTACCGCCTCACAGCGCACTCCCAGGTTTGCCCGAGGTCGCGGGCAGGCTGCCTTCCTAGCCTTCGGATAGTCGAAGAGTTCCACGGGGAAAAGGGAAGGCAGGTCATGGCGTCGATAACGAGTGCCCCGGAGGGCGTGGAGGCCGCAGCGAGGTCCGCCGGCGCCCACCGCGCCCCGCCGACCGGACGATCGTGGACGGATCGACTGTTCTTCGGTTCGGTCACGCAGCCACGCTGGACACGGCCCACGCTGTTCGCGCTGCTCGCCGCGACCGCGATGTTGTATCTGTGGAATCTGACCTTGTCCGGTTGGGGTAATGAGTATTACGCCGCGGCGGCGCAAGCGGGCACCCAGAGCTGGAAGGCGCTGCTGTTCGGCTCACACGACGCGGGGAACGCGATCACGGTGGACAAACCGCCCGCGTCGCTGTGGGTTATGGGCTTGTCGGGGCGGCTGCTCGGGTTCGGCTCGTGGTCGCTGCTGCTGCCGCAGGCGCTGATGGGCGTGGGGTCGGTGGCGTTGCTGTCGGCGGCGGTGCGCCGATGGAGTGGCCCAGGCGCGGGCCTCCTTGCCGGCGCGGCGTTGGCCGCGACCCCGGTGGCGGCGTTGATGTTCCGCTTCGACAACCCGGATGCGCTGCTGACGCTGGTGTTGGTCGCGGCGGCCTACTGCACGGTGCGGGCCATCGACGCGCGCGATGCGCGCTGGCGTTCCGCGAGCACAGGTTGGCTGGCGCTGGCCGGTGTCGCAGTCGGATTCGGGTTCCTGACCAAGATGATGCAAGCGTTCCTCGTTCTGCCCGCGATGGTGCTGGTGTTCCTGGTCGTCGCGACAGGGGGATTCTGGTCTCGGGTCGGCAAATTGGTGACCGCGTGCGCGGCCATGGTTGTCACAGGCGGCTGGTATGTGCTGTTGGTCGAGCTGTGGCCCGTGGATTCCCGTCCCTACATCGGCGGCTCTACCGACAACAGCCTGTGGGAACTGGCCCTCGGCTACAACGGGATGGGGCGACTGCTCGGCGGCAGCGGCAACCGGAGCGGAAACTCCGGCGGCCCCGGCGGCGCGTTCGGCGGCGACACCGGACTCACCCGGCTGTTCCGCGGCACCATGGCCACCGAGGCGTCCTGGCTGCTTCCGGCCGCGCTGATCGGACTGCTCGCCGGGCTGTGGCTCAGCCGCCGCGCCCCACGCACCGATCCGCTGCGCGCGGGCATGATCTTGTGGGGCGGCTGGCTGCTGGGCACCGGCCTGGTGTTCAGCTATATGAGCGGAACCATCCACCCGTACTACACCGTGGCACTGGCGCCCGGCATCGCCGGTGTCGCCGGTATCTCGGTCGCGCAGCTGTGGCGGCGGCGCGGGCACGTGGCGGCGAGGATCATCCTCGCGGTGTTGTCCACAGTTACCGGGGTCTGGGCGTTCGTGTTGCTGGACCGCATACCGGACTGGCTGCCCTGGCTGCGCTGGACAGTGCTCGTCACCGCGCTGGTCGTGGCGGTGGCCCTGATGGTCGGCGCGCATCGATCCCGCAAAGTCGCGGTCGCTCTTGCCGCAGCGGGGCTGTTCGCCGGGTTCGCCGGGTCGACGGCATACGCCGTAGCGACGGCCACACACATGCACAGCGGCGGCATGCCCTCTTCCGGACCGGCGCAGGCGAACGCGATGGACGGACCGCGTCCGGATGGGCGCGACGACGCTGGGGCGGACGGCGCGTCGGCCACCGCCACCGGAGACGGCGCGGACAGGACGGGGACGTCAGGTGGGATGACCACCGCCGACGGGGCACCCGCCGGCGACGGCGGCTTCGGCAGCCCCGGCGGCGACAGCGCGAACAACGCGGAACTGAACACGCTCCTTGCGAAGACCGACAACCGATGGTCGGCAGCGAGCATCGGCTCCTTTACCGCGTCGAGCCTCGAGCTGCGCACAAGCACGTCGGTGATCGCGATCGGCGGGTTCAACGGTGGCGATAATTCGCCGACGCTGGCACAGTTCCAGCAATACGTCGCCAACGGCGAGGTGCACTACTTCATCGCACAGGGACAAGGCGGCTCGCGGCCAAGCACCGATGGCGCGAAGTCGGCGGCCGACCAGATTACCGAGTGGGTGAAGGCCCACTACACGGCCGTGACAGTGGGAACCGTCGACTTATCTGATGGGAGCGGTTCGTGGTCCGGGGTCAGCTGCCCCGTAGCGTGCCGCAGGAGATCGGGCGGGTTGACTCGTGAACCGTCTGTC